>NZ_CP061321.1:673697-1347395 GCF_018687195.1 Polynucleobacter sp. MWH-UH2A | reverse complement strand
ATCTAGCTCAAGCGCAGATGCGGCTGAAGCATTAATACCGCTCATTTCTGGTGACTGGTCATTGGCTACAGCACTTTCTTTATTGGCGTGGTTTGTGTTCGCTCCACAGTGCCTATCTACTATTGCTGCAGTTAAGCGCGAAACCGGCGGCTGGAAAATACCAGCTGTGATGTTGAGTTACTTGTTCGGACTAGCCTATATCGCCTCCTTCATTACCTATCGTGTTGCTATTCATTTTGGGTTGGGATGATTGGGATCAGCATGGATGCTTGATGCCTATTTAGTAAAACAAAAACCACCCTAGGGTGGTTTTCTTAATTAAGAAATCGAACTGCTTATTAAAAATTTATTCTGCAATAAACGTATTCTCAAGCTTACCAATGCCACCCATTTCAACCACAACAACATCACCATTAACCAAATATTTTGGCGGCTTAAATCCAATGCCAACACCAACCGGTGTACCAGTGGCAATTAAGTCACCAGGGTAGAGGGTGATACCCGCTGAAACAGTGGCGATCATATTCGGGATATCAAAGATAAAGTCTTTGGTATTCGAGTTCTGGCGCAACTCACCATTGACCCAGCATTTAACTGGGATATCATCATGTTTCACTTCATCAGCAGTAACTACCCATGGACCCATTGGGCAGAAGGTGTCAAAGCTTTTTCCTAAAAACCATTGTTTATGACGTTGTTGCCAATCACGCGCAGTAACATCATTAATCGCGGTGTAACCCCAGACGTGCTTCAATGCATCTGCCTCACTAATGCCTTTGCCGCCTTTGCCGATCACGATAGTTAATTCCGCTTCATAGTCGATGCAGGTTGATACGGCTGTCGGGATGATGACATTGGTGTTTGGACCTGTAACTGCTTCAGGTGGCTTGGTAAAGAAAATCGCATGAGATGGAATATCTTCACCTGGCTTAGCGCTTCCATCAAAACCACTATTCGAAAATTCTTTAGCATGCTCATGATAATTTTTGCCAACGCAGAAAATATTTCTACGTGGACGGGGTACGGGGGCTAGCAAGCGTATTTCACTCATTGCGTGTGTTGCTACAGGTTTAGGTGTTTTGCCTGCTAGGTCCGCTTTCAGAATAGCAACAATACCTTCTTCGCTGACATCTACCCCTAAATCTAATTCTTGAATGCTTTTCTCATCTTTGGAAACAATGCCAACGCGAGTTTTAGAAGGCTCTTTGGCTAAAGAAAATGCTGCGTATTTCATGATTGCTATCTCCAGTGGGGGTTATGTCTATGCCAACCCTTGATTATTGTGATCATTCTTGTAGTAGGATTAAGAGCATAAATAATAACTAAATTACGATTTAGAGACAAAAATGAGACAAATATTCCCACTTGGCCGTGCGCTAAGCTGCTTTGCGGCATCCATTATTTCTATCGCTGCATTTGCGCAAACACCTGAACCCTGGCCAACAAGACCCATCACCATGGTTGTTCCTTTTCCACCCGGTGGCGTTGCTGATGCCGTGGGTAGACCTGTGGCGGAAGCATTAAGCCGCATTCTGGGTCAACCAGTTGTTGTGGAAAACAAGGCGGGTGCTGGTGGCGGTATTGGTATGGCGGCAGTAGCTAAATCCAAGCCTGATGGCTACACCATTTTGATGGCTTTATCGTCGATCTCGATTATTCCTGAGGCTGACAAAGTAGTGGGGCGCGAACAATCCTTTCAGTTGAATCAACTTAAGCCAATCGCACGCTTTACTGCTGATCCAACAGTGTTAGTGGTCAGAGCAGATAGCCCATGGAAAGATTACAAATCGTTTGTAGCTGCGATGCGCGCTAATCCTGGCAAATATAACTTTGGCTCTTCAGGTAACTATGGAACGATGCATGTACCTATGGAGATGCTCAAGTCTTCTGAAAAGTTTTACATGGTGCATATTCCCTACACCGGTGCTGGCCCAGCAATTGTGGGGCTTCTGGGTGGGCAAGTAGATGCGATTGCGACGGGACCATCTTCGATTGTTCAGCAAATCAAAGCCGGCAAAGTGCGTGCTTTGGCGCACTGGGGTGATGGTAGGTTGGCGAGTATGCCTGAAGTGCCAAGTTTTAAAGAGATGGGCGTGAAGATTGAATTCTCACAATGGGCAGGTTTGTTTGTACCAAGCGCTACACCTGATTACATTACGAATAAGTTGCGCGAAGCTGCCAAGCAAGCGGCAAATGATGAGCGTGTACGTTCAGTGATTAATGGCGCAGGAAGTCCGATTCAGTATATGGATGCGCCAGAGTTTAAGGTCTACTGGGATAAAGAGTCCGCACAAATGGGCGAGGTCGTTCGGAAGATCGGAAAGGTTGAGTAATGAAAAAAATTCTACTTTCAGCCTTATTGTTTGGTGTGGCCAATGTATTTGCCGCTTCTGTGCAAGAGCAAATGGATCAAGATCCAAAAGTGAAGGCGACCATTGAAGAATTAGTAATTGCGAACCATATTTTGTATGACCAAAATGCTGTTGATGGCTATGGTCATATCAGTGTGCGTAACCCTGCTAATCCCAACACCTTCTTTTTAGCTAGAAGCGTTGCGCCATCTACCGTCAAAGTTGAAGACATTATTGAGTTTGACATGAATGGCAAGGCGCTTAATGGCGATACTAGAGTTGCTTATGGTGAGCGTTTTATTCATAGTGGCATTTTGAAGAATCGGCCAGACCTCAATTCTGTGATTCATGGCCATGCACCGCCGATCTTGCCTTATGGCTTAACTGGCACTACTCTGAAGCCGGTTTATCACATGAGCTCTTTCTTGGGCGAAGGCGCTCCCATTTTTGAGATTCGAAATTTTGCCAAACCCAATCCTGATACCGATATGTTTATTAGTAATGTCGATTTAGGAAATGCCTTATCGCAAACTATGGGCTTGCAATATTTTGTATTGATGCGGGGTCATGGATATGCAGCGGGTGGTGATTCCATTAAGAAAGCAGTATTTAGAGCGATCTACGCCATTCAAAATGCCAGTATTCAGTCGGAAGCTATGAAGATGGGGCAGGTGCAATACCTCACCCCCGGTGAGGCTTCGATTTCACAAGAGACCATTGAAAAGACAATTGGTAGGCCATGGCAGCTTTGGACTGAACGTGTTAAAAAATCACAACCTTAAATTGAAATTAAGTACATCATGAAATTGCACTATCCATTACAACTTATCGCGACAATATTTGCCTTGCTGTCTGTGTCTAGCTCAGCAAATGCACAGTCTGGCGAGAATACCTATAAACAAGTATGCGCAAATTGCCATGGTGCAGGCGTATTAAATGCGCCGAAGTTTGGCGACAAGGCAAAGTGGGCGCCTCTCATCGCAGAGGGTCAGGTGACTTTGACTGCCCATGCGTACTTTGGGGTACGAGGTATGCCACCTAAAGGGGGTAATCCCAATTTAAGTATTGAAGGATTCTCAGACGCGCTAGTCTATATGGTGAATAACTCAGGTGGAAACTGGAAGTCACCAGACGCTAAAACTATTGCAGCAATCAATAAAGAGATTGAGGCTCGTAAAGCGGGAATGAATAAGAAGTAATCGTTTTAACTACTCATTAACTACCGAGTTAGTTCATCAATATAAAAAAGACGGAGACAAGATGAATCAGCATGTATTTTGGCGTAAGAGGTGTGCAACTTTGGGTGCGGTGATATTTGCATCTGCATTAGCAGCCGCTTCGGCATTCGCGCAACCATTTCCAAATAAGCCGGTCAAAATTATTGTGACTGCAGCACCTGGTGGAACTACCGATATTGCCTCACGTGCTTTATCGGATGTATTGGGTAAAGAATTAGGTCAGCCTGTCATCGTAGAAAACAAGGCAGGTGGTGCCGGCATTATTGGTATTCAGGCTTTACTAGCAGCCCCAGCCGATGGCTACACCATGGCGATGGGCAATATTGGTCCAAATGCCATTAACTACAGCCTATATAAAAATCTTCCTTACAAAATGGAAGACATGGAGCCAGTCACGATTGTGATTGCCAATCCAAATGTACTTGTAGTGAATCCTGAGGTGCCTGCCAAGACCGTAGCCGAGTTAGTTGCTTTAGCTAAAGCAAATCCTGGTAAATATTCATTTGCATCTTCTGGTCGCGGTCAGTCGATTCACATGTCCGGTGAATTATTTAAGACTCAGGCTGGGATTGATATTATTCATGTGCCCTATAAGGGCGCTGGCCCAGCTTTAGCCGATCTATTGGCCGGCCAAACCAGCATGATGGTTGATAACCTACCAAGCTCCATGCAATACATTAAGTCTGGCAAATTGCGTGCTTTAGCAGTGACTAGTAAGAACCGCGTCGCTGAATTGCCAGATGTGCCAACGATGATTCAATCGGGTTATCCCAATTTTGACGTTACCGCCTGGTTCGGTTTATTTGTTCCAGCAGGAACACCGAAGCCGATTGTGGATAAGCTATATGTAGCTGTGAAGAAATCACTTGAAACGCCAGAAATCAAGCAGCGCTGGAAGGACCTTGGCGGCTGGGCAGTAGGTGATACACCAGCAAATACCAAGCTCTTTATTGCTGCAGAAAAGAAAAAGTGGGAGTTAGTGGCACAACAAGCAAAAATTGAAGCTGAGTAAATTTAAATCGAGTTCATACGAATACTTCAGCATAAAAATAAAGGGCCTCGATGAGGCCCTTTATTGCATCTATCACACTCAAAGTATTTGATGATTAGTCTGCTTTGATATTGGCATCCTTGATCACCTTAGCCCACATATTAAGCTCGCGGGTAATGCGTTTGCTAGATTCTGCAGGGGATAAATAGTTTACGTAGACGCCTGCAGCGAGCATACGCTCTTGAACGTCTGGACGTTGCAAGATAGTTTTAATTTCTGCGCTTAATTTATTGATGATGGTCTTCGGGGTTCCGGCTGGAGCCTCAATGCCAAACATGCTGACTACATCAAAGTTTGGCAAGCCAGTAGCTTCTGTAATGGTTGGCACATCAGGCAATTGGCTGATTCGTTTATTGGTGGTGACTGCTAGTGCTCTCAACTGACCTGCCTGAATAAACTGTAAAGAAGCTGGCACAGTTTCTGACATCGATAGAACTTGGCCACCAACCAGATCGGTCATGGCGGGGCCACTACCTTTATATGGCACATGCAATAAATCCAATCCCAATTGATAGCGGAACATTTCCATTGCGAGGCGTTGTGGCGCACCTGCGCCAGAGGATGCAAAAGTGAGCTTGCCAGGGTTAGCTTTAGCATAGGCAATGAATTCTTTCATGTTCTTTACAGGAACTGAGGGATTCACAACAAAGACCAGGGGCACCACTCCAACCACTGCTGCCGGTGTGAAATCCTTCTCTAAGTTGTACTTGATGCGATCTTTATCTAAATTGCTGTTAATGGAGTGCGAGGTAAGAGCGCCCATCAATAAGGTGTATCCATCAGGTGCAGACTTGGCCACCATATCGGCGCCAATATTGCCGCTATCTCCAGCGCGATTGTCGGGTACGACTTGCTGTCCAATGGTTTTGGAGAGTTCTTGCGCCATGATGCGACCGATCACATCGGTAGCGCCTCCTGGGGGAAAGGGAATGACGAGTCGGATTGGCTTATCCGGATAATTTTTGACTGCCAAATCACTTTGGGCGACTGCCGGTAGAGTAACAAAAGTAGCGCATAGGGCTGCGCCAAACCAACGGATTAATTGTTGTCTCATTTATCTTTTTAGTAATAGTTGAACTTCAGATGTCATTATCTACAAAAATAGCCTGAATGCGATAGATTCGTCAATTTACCTTGCCTGCCATCTCTAATTACAATCAAAACATGAGTCTTGAACCCCACCAAATTGACGTCATTGGCTATTGCGCTGCATTCTTGACTACTATTGCGTTTTTGCCTCAGGCCATTTGGTCATGGCGAACGCGTGACTTATCTGGAATATCGCTAGGGATGTATTCTCTATTTACGGCGGGGGTAGGTTTATGGCTGGTGTATGGTTTGATTATTGAGAAATGGCCATTGATTCTGGCTAATGCCATGACATTTGCATTGGCCTTAAGTATCTTGATGCTGAAATTGCGTCATACTGCTACAAAACAGAAGAAACAAAAATAATATTGAGAAAGGCTTTTATGAGTTCAGCATTTGTGATTGATCCTCCAGTACAGATTTCTTTGCCGGTGACAGGCGATACTCGTCGCTTCGCAGTGAACCGAATTTATTGTGTAGGTCGAAACTATGCCGATCATGCAAGAGAAATGGGCCATGATCCAGATCGCGAGCCACCATTCTTTTTCATGAAGCCAGCAAACTCCATCGTGACTGACGGTAAGAATATGTCTTATCCCAATCTATCAAACGATGTTCATCATGAAATTGAGATGGTGGTAGCAATTGGTAAAGGCGGTTCTAATATTTCTGCGGACAAAGCCTTAGATCATGTGTATGGCTACGGCGTAGGTCTTGATATGACAAGACGAGATCTACAGGGTGAAGCAAAGAAAATGGGACGCCCTTGGGATACCGGCAAAGCATTTGACCAATCTGCGCCTTGTGGCGAAATCACTCCCGTAACCCAATGTGGCCACCCAAGTAAAGGCGCTGTTCAGCTACTGGTAAATGGCGAAGTGCGTCAGTCTGGTGATTTGAATCAACTAATTTGGAATGTGCCTGACACGATTGCCTATCTTTCAACTTTATTTACGCTAGAGCCGGGTGATTTGATTTTCTCTGGCACGCCTGCAGGGGTTGGTCCCGTGATGAAGGGTGATGTGTTGGAAGGTAGTGTCGAGGGACTGAAAAGCCTCAAGACAACCATTGTGTAACCCTCTCCTAAAAACGGTATGAAACTAATTCACGTACTCGCTGTAGTTGCTATCTTGACAGGATTATTGGCTTCCTGCGCTAATCAATCGTCATCAAACGCAACTGCCAGCGCCCCAGCATCACTCTATGCTAATGCTGCCCCGCTTGATTTGCGTTTGAGTGCTTGGCCATATCCTTACCCAACTAAAGAATTCAAGACTAGCTTGCAGGGTACGCCAGCAAGTATGGTGTATATGGATGTTGCCGCCAAGGGAAAGCATAAGGGTGTGGTGTTACTGTTTCATGGAAAGAATTTTTCCAGTGACTACTGGGCGCCCACTATCGCTGGCTTGACGCAAGCAGGTTATCGCGTCATAGCACCTGACCAAATCGGCTTTGGTAAATCTTCAAAGCCAAACGTTCCATATCACTTTGATGACTTGGCGGCCAATACCAAAGCCTTGCTCAAATCTTTGGGGATTCATCAAGTCTCTGTGATTGCAAACTCCATGGGTGGCATGGTTGGTATTCGATTTGCACGCTTGTATCCACAAACAGTGCAAAAACTAGTGCTTGAAAATCCACTGGGTCTAGAGGATTACAGCAAAGACATACCACCACAGCAAAACGATAATCTCCTAAAGCTCGAAATGGCCCAAACAGAGACAAGTTATCGCCGTTTCTTGCAAAGCTATTTTCCAACTTGGCAACCTGCTTATGAAAAGTTTGTAGAGGTGTATGTTCGTGTACAGAAGGGGCCAGACTATCCTGCTTATGCAATGACATCAGTGTTAACTTATCAGATGATTGCCGAGAAACCGGTCGTGAATGATTTACCGGAACTCAAAATGCCGGTATTGCTGATCATTGGTCAAAAAGATCGCACAGTTTTTGGCAGACGCTTTGCCCCGCCTGAGGCAGTAAAGTCCTTGGGTAATTTTCCTGAGTTAGGTAAAAAGGCCCAAGCAACAATCCCTTATGCGAAGCTAGTGCCCATCGATAATGTTGGCCATGTACCGCACGTTGAAGTGCCTGACTTATTTGTTACTACGGTTGTGCAGTTCTTAAATCAAGCTAAGAACTAAAGCCAAGATTACTTGCCAGCCCACTTCGGTGGGCGGCCTTCTAAGAAAGCAGTAACACCTTCTTTAAAGTCCTGGCTGTTATAGGTCTCACGCATGAGGTCAGTGCATTCGGGAAGACTGCTTTGCAGTAAGCGCGCTAGAGTTAGCTTGCTTGCCTTTTGTGTAATGGGCGCTAGGGCGGCCAGTTTATTAGCAAGGGCATCAGCTGCTTGAGTAATCTGTTCCGCCTCTACTGTTTCATAGAGATAGCCAGATGCGAGCAACTCTGGCGCTTTAATCAATTCGCTAGTCAGCAACATTTTTTTGACCATGGGAACGCCCAAGTGCGCACTGATCCAGGAAAGATTGCTGGGGGATAAGCAGTTCCCTAAAGTCCGCGCTACAGGAATTCCAAAACGGGCGTCTGGGGTAGCAATTCGAAAATCACAAGCAGTCGCGATGAGTAAGCCGCTACCCACTGCCAAACCTTCAATCAGTGCAATAGTTGGCATTGGTAATTGTTGCAATGAATCGAAGATGTGATCTACGGCTACTTCATAAGCCTCATCTTTTTTAAGATCAACAAATTGCTGAATATCACTGCCCGATACAAATGCCTTATCACCAGCGCCTCTAAAAATTGCCACCCGAATCGATGGATTTATTGCCAAGGAATCACAGATAGTTTTGAGTTCTTCATACATAGGCCAAGTCATGGCATTACGTGCGGCTGGATTATTAAAAGTAATCCGAGCGATAGCTCCGTCTATTTGAAGATTCAGGCAAGGAGAAGGGGGTGCGGTATGGTTGTTGATGCTGTTATTCATGAAGTCATTCTAAACAATGACTCTTCTGAAAGACCATATTTAGGGTCTTGTTTTAGTGATTTACCCGACCACAAACTGTCCTGCGCTAGAATTCTCCTATGTATATGTTCCTGCCTTTTCTGACAGCATTTATTGGCCTCATCCTAGTTTGGTTTGAGAAGCGTCTTGCGGGTCTAACTGTTCTTGCAGTGACAGTCGCCATATTGATGGTGTGGTTCCGTTTTCATGCGAACAGCCACCTCAATATCAGCCTATAAGTCGGCATGAGTAAACATTCTTTTCCTTCGTTGGCAGCGCTTGGCAATCAACTGGCTTTATTGGCTATTGTTGGAACACTCTCCTATGCCTTTTTTGATCAGATCTATTTTGGTGAGTTGCCATGCCCTCTGTGCTTAATGCAGCGTATCGGATTTGTCATTATTGGATTTGCCTTGGTGCTCAATATACGTTGCGGTGCGCACTCAGCCCACTATGGCTGGGGCATCATTGGTGGCTTAGTGGGGATGACCGTATCTTTGCGCCAAGTGTTCCTTCATATCCTTCCTGGCGATAAAGGTTTCGGCAAGACATTTTTAGAGTTGCATTTTTATACCTGGGCTTTCGTTGCTTACCTAGGTTTATTGGCTGGAATAGCTATTCTATTAATGCTACCTAATAGAGATGTACGTTCGCGCTCTTGGTTTGCCAATGCTTTAATCATCGCTTTTATTTTGCTGGTCTTTGGCAATCTGGTTTCAACACTCCTGGAGTGTGGCATTGGATCATGCGCTGATGATCCAAGCAAGTATGAAGGTTGGCTCTGGTTACGTTCTCGATTCGGTTTTTAATGAAGTTTGCCTAGGGCAACCCTAGGTTTTGCAAGGATGCGATTTTCTCAAGTGGCTAAAGTAGCTAAACGCCCATTTTTCAAATATCTATTGATTTGCCTCGCTTTATTGTTAGGGGCAAATTCGTCCTGGGCGCAGTCCTCCCAGAAGACTGCTTGGCCAAAACAAGCCATCCGGATTGTGGTGAGCTTTACCCCAGGTGGTGCGCCTGATATTTTGGCTCGTGTTTTGGCAGAGAGCATGCAGCAAAATCTTGGCGTGCCAGTCTTGGTTGAGAATCGCCCAGGCTATGGCGGCAACATCGGCGCAGAAATTGTTGCGAAGAGTGATCCTGATGGCTATACCTTGTTGATTGGTACGGTGGGCATACATGCAATCAATGGCGCATTGTATGAAAAGATGTCATTTGATCCGATTAAGGATTTCACGCCCATTAGTTTTCTTGCAAGTACACCCAATGTATTGGTGGTCAATAAAAAACTGGGTGTCAATAATTTGCATGAGTTAATTGAGTTGGCAAAAGCCAAACCTAATCAACTTACATTTGGATCATCAGGTGTTGGAACCTCATTGCATATGTCGGGTGAGTTATTTAAAGAGATGGCAGGCATTCAAATTCGGCATATTCCCTATAAAGGTCGTGCGCAATCTTTGCCTGATTTAGTCAGTAGCCGCATCTCAATGTTGTTTGATAACTTATCATCTTCTTTACCTTTGATCAAAGCAGGTGAGGTGCAGGCTTTAGGAGTTACCACCTTAAAACGCTCGCATGCTACGCCAGAGATTCCCACATTTGCAGAGCAAGGTCTTCCTGGTTTTGAGGCGGTTTCTTGGTTCTCATTGATGGCACCTGCTAATTTACCGCCCTCTATTCAGAAGCGATTAAACCAATTAACGTATCGTGCCTTAAATGATCCAGAAGTGAAAAAACGCTTGCTAGCTGGTGGCTTAGATCCAGCCCCTAGTAGCGCTAAAGACCTATCTAAATTGATTGCCCAAGAGTCAGCCAAATGGAGCAGGATAGTGCAGCAATCAGGCGCGAAGTTGGATTAATAAGTTAGAGCAATAAGCTAGAACAATTCACCATCAGAAATAAGTGAATTTCCTGTCAGCTTAAATATTTATTGGGCGTTATTGATAGTAAGGCTAGTAAAAACTAGAATAAAGAAGTAGGCTGTACGAAGACCAAATAGATAAGGGGTCAACCATGAAACAAGTCAATAAATTCAGCATCTTAGGTCTTATTTTGGCTTCCGTCTTAGTGTGCGCAACAGCACAAGCGCAGGCCGGTAATGTCGCTTGGAATGTATCGGTTGGCGGTGGCTACGGCGGTTGGCGTCCTGCCGCATACGGTCCCGGTTGGGGTCATGGCTGGGGCCCAGGTTGGCGTGCTAACTGGGCTTATGCCGGTCCTTATTACGGCCCTTATGCTGGCTACTATGCTCCCCCAGTTGTGTATGCAGCGCCGCCGGTAGTGACTTACGCACCACCACCGCAGCCCATGGTTCTGGCTGCGCAACCACAACCTGCGGTTTGGTATTACTGCGCCGCAAGTGGCAAATATTATCCGTACGCACAAGAGTGCCCAAGCGGTTGGCAGACTCAAGCGGCAACACCGCCAACCAGTAGTGCGCCTCACGGCCGCCCGCAGTATTAATTGCGAGCAATAGCAATACATCAATACAAAAAATATTACCAATTTAGGATTTGCAAATGATAAGAATGACTCGCGTAGCTGTACTAGCTGCTGTTGCCACTAGTGCATTAAGTGCATGTGTATCTGCGCCAACAGGGCCAACAATTGCCATCATGCCGCGCGAAGGGAAGCCATTTGAAGTCTTCCAGCAAGAAGATCAAGTATGTCGTGAATTTGCAGCGAATGCCGTGAAAGATACTAGTAATGCCGCCTTAAAAGAGGGTGCTACTAGCGCTGCAATTGGCGCCGCTCTCGGAGCCGCCGCAGGTGCAGTGATTCAAGGGGGAAGTAGCCAAAATATTGGAACCGGTGCGGGCGTTGGTTTATTAGGCGGTGCCGCTATGGGCGCCATGAATTCTGCTGGTAAGCAAAATCAAGCGCAGACTCAGTACAACATTGCTTATCAACAGTGCATGTATTCCAAGGGCAATCAAGTGCCTAGTTACCCAGCGCCGATGTCAGGCCCTGGGTATCGCCAGTAAACACATTTAACTCAGACCTCAACAGGCGGATGTGTTTTTTCGTAACGCTCCGCCGTTTTTCTAAATAGGTATAGTAGTAAACAAGCAGCTAAACCTAGGCTGATACTGTTACCAGCCCAAAACCCATTTGCGCCTTGTAAAAACTCTGGTGTAAATCCTAAAACATTGAACCCCATGAGGTATCCGCCGCCAAGGCCAACACCCCATAGTGAGCCGGCATAAATCACCATTGGCCAAAATGCGATGCGATAAGCACGCAGGATAAATGCCGCAGTCACTTGCAATGCATCAAAGACTTGATAAAAAGCAATAAACAAAAAGAGTGGAATAGAAAATACTCTGACTGCTTCCGGCGGGTCATACAAATCTAGTAATTGGAGGCGGAAAAACCAAACGGCAACTCCAATCAAAATACACGCGCTAGTAGTAAAGAACACCGATGACCAGCCAATTTCTTCCGCACGTTCTGGTTTGTTAGCACCAATCGATTGGGAGACTAAAGTCATTGTCGCGATCGATAACGAGAGCGGAACCATATAAATCACCGTTCCCATATTGGCAACGATTTGATGTCCTGCTAATGCCGTAGTACCTAAGCGTGCAATAAACAGCGACATAAAGGTGAAGGAAGTGACTTCAATTAAGTAGCTAAATCCAATTGGAGTGCCCAGTTTTAGTAGAGTCCAAATACGGTGCCAGTCGGGCATGCTGAAACGTGCAAAGATATGGAAAGGGCGGTAGAAGCGATCAAAAAGAACAAACCCTAAAGTCATCAATAACCAAGTCCAGTTAATGATCACCGTTGCGACTGCGCACCCAGGTCCACCCATACCCTCGATACCCAAACCACCATAAATAAAGAGCAGGTTCAGTGGTAGCTTTAGCGCCAAGCCAATTAATTGCACCACCGTGATGACAGCTGGACGAGATACAGCATTGTGCAGGGCCATTAAGACACGCATGCCCATGCTGGCGGGTAAACCAATTGCCAAAATATTTAGATATAGCCTAGCTTTTGCTTCGATATCTGGTGCCACTCTGGAGATCGCCAATAAATGATCTGCGTTGAGCAAAATAAAACAACCTAATATGGTTAAACCGAAGGCAAGCCAAGTAGCTTGACGTACTTCCTCTCCAATTTCATCATGGCGCTTAGCGCCAAATAACTGCCCAGCAATTGGTGCAAGTGCGGAGACAACCCCTGTTAAGCCTACATAGATGCTGATAAAAATTGCCGAGGCCATAGCCAACGCTGCTAAATCATCAGCAGAGTAACGTGCAGTCATTGCCGTATCTAAAACACCAAAAGCAATGACGGCTAATTGACCGATGAGTAGTGGGCCAGCCAGTTTTAGTAAAGCGGGGATGTCCTCGCGAAGACGCGATACTTTAAAGTGCAACACCCATTACTCCGGAATAACTTCGTAAAGGCGTAGGCGCTCATCGCGGTCTGCTGCGCGACGGTCTTCCCAAATGAGTTGCAGTTTTTTATTGTTGAGCTGGGCGTATGCTTGTGCTTCAGATTGATTGTGGGTGAGCATCCATGGACAATTTGGATCATCACGCAAAGTGAGTTTGGTGAAGTAATCAAAAGAAGCAAGCTGTGCAGGACCAATGTTGCTGGTATTAATGCAGCTGCCACCGGGTGGTACAACTTGCGCTAGGCGTGCTGAAACAAAGCGATAAGTTTTTGCGTAATTAATCGTTGGTAACCATAAAGTCATCAATAAAACCCACATCAGCGTGGTGCCAGATGCGGAAATAATCAGGCAGCGCCAGATCTCTTTAGGTGCACGCGATGTTCTCCAGCGCACCACTGAGAGCCAAACCCCGGTAATAGCCAAGGCAACGATAAATGCGAGCCAATTAAATTGCCCCTCAAAGCCTGGAAGTAAGCGTGTAATGTTGGTAGCAGTAGTTTCTGGAAAACCCGTGACCTTTGCTAGCCAAATAATCCAAATAGCTAGGGCAATTAAGGTGAAACTAAACAATGCGAACCAGTCAATAAAGCTAATGACACTGCGTTTCAGAATTGGCAAGCTAAAGGCGGCGATGATCGATAGGCTAGGGATCATGATCATCAGATCATGTTCATTTGCCTCAAGACGAAACAGTACATAGATCAAGCTACCAATAAATAAGCTGAGTGGAATGCAGAGGTGCGGCGCGCGCCAAGCACCTGCTGCTTTGGTGCGACCCCAGTGCGCTAGGGAGATGGCCGCGAGAGGCCATACAGGCCACGCATACGCCCAGAAGTTCACGCTTAAGAAGCCTAGGGATTCAATGGAAGGTCTTGCACGCATTTCTGGAGCATTACGCCAACCTTCTTGCGCAATATGTCGCCACTCAGCAGGAAGATCGGCGAGATACCAAATGATCGGCCAAAGTGCAAAACCAATGAGGCCTAATATGGTGCTAGTCAGCGTCCAGCGAAAACGCAATTTAGCATTGCTGGCAATCACGGCGATGATAGTGGAAGTAACAACAATCAGACTTAAGGTGAGATTGCTGGAGAGTGCCACAATCGCAATGCCTAAACCGGTCCATAAACCGCCTTGCCATGGTTTATCAAGACCGCGTACTGTGCCATACAGCACAATACTGATGCCCATTAATTGCGCCATCATCGGCGTAGTTTCATGAGCGCGCTGTGCAAGTCCAACACAAGCCAAGAAGATCAGTAATGCGCCATCAGCTAGAGTCATGCCGTAGCTCTTCATGTCGGGTTGGCCGCCAACGGCTAAGGCCATCGGTTGCACTTCACGACGACGACCGAGCAAGTAAGTGGCGTACCAAATTGCGACAGCGGCTGCAAAAAAGCAAATTGCTGAATACAAGCGCGCCGCATTAGCAGCGCCAATAAATTGACTAAATAATTTGATGAGAGTGGCGCCCATCCAGTAGGGTAAAGGTGCGCCTAAGGCAACATCGCGACCCGCAAGATGCGGGACAATCCAATCGATGGAGTTGCCACGAAACAAAGTCCACATGCCACCAAAACCAATCGCATCTTCATTTTTCCAGGGATCGCGGAAAAATAGGCCAGCAAAACCATAGACCAATGTCAGCGCAAAAATAATAATGCGCGGAATTGATCTGGTAGCGGCAGCGGTTAGTTTGACCATGAACTCTAATTGGTTGAAACGGTATTAATAAAGCAAGCAACAGTAAAGCAAGAAACTTAAAAATAAAAAAGGCAGCAAACGCTGCCTTGATTATCTCGCAGAGAAGGGCATTGCCATACCCTGCGATAAGGAGGTGTATTAAGCCTTCTTCTTAGATGGCTTCTCAGCAGCTTTTGCTTCTGCAGCAGCAGCTTTTTTCTCTGCAGTTTTAGCGGCGCCATCACCAGAAGCTTTAGCAACTGCTTTGCTACCGAATTTCTGACGGAATTTCTCAACACGACCAGCGGTATCCATGATTTTTTGGGTGCCAGTGTAGAAAGGGTGTGATTCAGAAGAAGTCTCGATCTTGGCTAATGGATATTCATTGCCATCTTCCCACTTAATGGTCTCTTTGGTAGACATTGTGGAGCGAGTCTTAAAGCTGAAGTTATTGGAAACGTCCAAAAAGACGATTTCGCGATATTCGGGGTGGATGCCAGTTTTCATGTGAGGTCCTATCAGCGGGTAGCCGTTTAAGTTAACGTTTTAAGTGATTAACCTAAATACTTACCCAAGTTAAAAGCGGTTAAGGTGCAGCAAAAGCGAAATTATGCCATGAAATCAATAAGAAAGCGCTGTCTAGCCAAGTAAAAAGGGGCTAAAAAGCCCCTTTTTGCCTTAAAACCACCTTAGAGGGGGTCTAAATTAGCCTCCGCGACGCATTAGGTCGAAGAACTCACCATTGTTCTTGGTGGATTTGAGCTTATCAACAATAAAGTTCATTGCCTCGATATCGTCCATATCGGCGAGTAATTTGCGCAATACCCAGATCTTCTGGAGGTTTTCTGGTTTAACCAGTAATTCTTCACGACGAGTTCCAGACTTGTTGAGATTAATTGATGGGTAAACACGACGCTCAGCCAAGCGACGCTCAAGGTGAACTTCCATATTGCCGGTGCCTTTGAACTCTTCATAGATGAGGTCGTCCATACGGCTACCAGTTTCAATGAGAGCGGTAGCGATGATGGTTAAAGAGCCACCTTCTTCAATATTACGTGCGGCACCGAAGAAACGTTTAGGACGTTGCAATGCGTTTGCATCCACACCACCAGAGAGCACTTTCCCGGAAGAGGGAACTACAGTGTTGTATGCACGTGCAAGGCGCGTAATCGAGTCTAGCAAGATGATGACATCTTTGCCCATCTCTACTAAACGTTTTGCTTTTTCAATCACCATCTCGGCAACCTGCACGTGACGTACTGCAGGCTCATCAAAGGTAGAGGCAACGACTTCACCGCGAACGGAGCGCTGCATTTCAGTAACTTCTTCAGGACGCTCATCTACGAGCAATACGATCAAAATGGCATCGGGATTATTTGCAGAAATCGCATGTGCAATGTGCTGCATCATCACGGTCTTACCAGACTTTGGTGAAGCCACAATCAAACCACGTTGACCATAACCAATTGGAGAAATCATGTCGATAATGCGACCAGTCAAATTCTCTTCGGCCTTGATGTCACGCTCTAAACTAATAATGCGGTTAGGGTGGAGTGGTGTTAAGTTCTCGAACATGATGCGGTTCTTTAGGGCTTCAGGAGCCAAGCCGTTGATCTTGTCGACTTTTACCAATGCAAAGTAACGCTCACCGTCTTTTGGTGTTCTGACTTCACCTTCAACGCTGTCACCGGTGTGTAAGTTAAAGCGGCGAATCTGCGCTGGAGAAATATAAATATCATCAGGAGAAGCCATATAGGATGCTTCTGGAGAGCGCAAGAAACCAAAGCCATCTGGCAAAACTTCTAAGGTGCCATCACCATAAACAGTTTCACCGGCTTTAGCGCGTTTCTTCAGAATGGCAAACATCAATTCTTGTTTGCGCATCCGTTGTGTGTTTTCAATTTCCAATCCAGCAGCCATTTCAAGCAAAGCGGATACGTGGAGGCCTTTGAGTTCAGTTAATTGCATGTGGTTCTCGGGTGTTAAAAAAGGGAATTAAATAAATGGATTTTGAAATCATGCTGTGTCGATCGATATCGCACAGATGTGGAAAAACAGAATTGTGGTTTTGCTAAAAGAAGGGGGAATTAGGAGCGAATGGTAAAAAACAGATGGGGGAAAATTTTGGGGAAGCGGTGTGCTTTGAAAAAGGCGCTGAACTGCTATTACTGAAATACTACACTAAAACCACAGGCTCAGTTCCTGAACCTGTGGCATGGGACTATTTATAGATGACTATCGATAAATGCAGTCAATTGGGATTTGGCCAAAGCGCCTACTTTTTGAGCAGCCACTGTGCCATTTTTGAATAGGATCAAGGTCGGAATGCCGCGGATATTGAACTGGGCAGGCACGCCTTGGTTCTCATCAACGTTCATTTTGGCGATTTGCAACTTATCGCCGTACTCGCCAGAAAGCTCTTCCAGGATAGGGCCAATCATTTTGCAAGGACCGCACCATTCAGCCCAGAAGTCGAGCAGAACAGGTTTATCGGACTTGAGGACGTCTTGTTCGAAAGAGGCGTCAGTTACATATTTAATGCCGGCACTCATGAAAATTCCTTATTTGGGCGTATTTGTTTATGTGTTTAGTTATAGCGCTACAACGCTTATATTAGCAATAAGCGAAACATTCTGCTCAAAACCCAAAATTAGCCATAAAACTGAAACTCAAAATCCCGCTTAATGCCGCAGCCATTTCCATCAATTTCGAAGCAAAAACAAGTGCAAGCTTGGGCGATAACGCCTGATTCCACTGCGCTTGAGCAACTCGCCAAAGGGATTTGGGATTGTGCACTGCAAACTAAAGTACGCCCACTAGTAGTGCTCAGCACCGCGGGCCCATTGATTGGGATCAGAGCTGCGCTAGAGAAGCATCGACCCGAAGACCTGGATCCACAGATTGCCTTCTTGCCTCAGGTGATTAGCTTTGCCGATTGGCTAGAGTCAGCGCCGGGCGCGTGGAAGTTTCCTAAGAAGCAAACAGACTTAGAGCGTTGGTTATCGGTGTTCGTCAATTTGCGCAAACACAAAACATTACAAGCTTGGTTTAAGGCAGAGAGTGAAGCGGGGGCATGGGGTCTCGCGCAAGCAGTGATTCAGGCCTGTGATGCCTTGTCAGAATTAGTGGTTCCGCAACTGCAGGATGAGTTCAATGATTTGCTACAGACACATTCATTGGATACTCAGGCATGGCTTAAGAGGGTAGAGCAGGTTTTAGATCAAGCAATAGCCAAAGCCTATGTTGGCTTATCAAAAAATGTTGCCGATGAAGAGGCAGCAGTCTTGCTGGCTTTTTGGCGTTACCTTACTAACGCTGGTGATCCAGTTATTCGCAAGCATCTCGCCATGTCGGTTCACTTGCAATGCGCAAAAGAAATCGCAACAAATAACAGCAATGGTGTGCGCCCATTCATATGGGTTCAAACTGCAGATCCAAAGCCGATTGATCAGGAAGTTATCGATCATTACCTGGCGGAATATGCCCAGTGGGCGCCAGTGGTAGGCGTTTCTCTTGATTGGAAGAGCGTCGCTTTATGGTCTGAAGCTTTTGCCGGTCAGGATGCAAAAGGTGAGCTCATCAAGTTAGATGCAGAGCAAGAGCGGCAGATTCAACATAATGTTGACTCAAGCGTGCACGAAGGATGGCGTTTAATTTCTGCAAAGCGCTTTGAAGAGCTTGCATGGGCTGCTACAAAATCCGTTGAGTCTTATCTGATTGCGGGTAAGAAAAATATTGCTTTAGTGGCACAAGATCGTTTGGTGGCGCGTCGTGCAAGAGCATTATTGAGTCGTCTTGGCAATGCCTTGCGCATTCGTGATGAAACGGGATGGAAGTTGTCGACCACTAGAGCCGCTGCTGCATTGGATAGTCTTTTGGAGTTGATGCGTGCGCCTAAAGAGGGGCCTAGCGCTACTATCTTGCTCGAGTTTTTGCAAAACCCGTATTTAGATCTTGCACACAGTCTTGAGAAGACCCCTGAATCTTGCCTGGGCTTGCTTGCGCAGTTAGAAGATATTTTGGTTGCCAGTCAGGCGAAATCTGGCTGGGAAACTTTTATGGCTGCGATTGAAAAAGCCAATAGCTATGCAACAAGTCATGGTGGCTCACCCAATCAACAGCTCATCGAGTTAATTCGATTGGCAAATGGATTGCATGGAAAGTGGCAGACCGCTTCATTTACCTGTGCAGACGCTTACCAGAAGCTACAGATCCAGCTTGAGGCAACGGGCATGGCTGGCCGACTGGAAAAAGATGCTGCTGGTAAGCAATTATTAGAAGCCTTAAAGTGCTTTGATCTTGGCTCAGGACCCTATGGTGACCTAAAGATGCGTTTGCCTGAGTGGCTGAGCCTTCTAAAAACTGTCATTGAAGAAGCTTCATACGAAGAAGCAGGGAAAGATTCGCAAGCGACATTGAGCATCTTGCCGCTCAGCTCAACAAGGCTGCGTGAGTTTGACGCTGTAGTGATTGTGGGGTGTGATGAGCAACAGTTGCCTGCGTTTGCACAACCACCATTATTCTTTTCTGATGCGCTTAATCGTTATCTCAAGTCTTCAACGATTACTGCGCAATATGTTCAGCAAGCAAGAGATCTTTCTCAGCTTTTGGTTTCTTGTCCGAACGTAGACTTATTGTGGCAGAGCAAAAGTAAAAGTGGCGAACCCTTAAGGCCTTCGGCATGGATTGCACGTTTGCAAATAGCGCTCAATCAAAATGCGTTACAGGTATCTGATCCAAACTTGAAGCTATATGAAGGACAGTCTCAACCCATTCAGATGGCAATCGGTAAGCCAGATCCAGATTTGGCCATTCCGACGACTATTTCACCTAGTGCCTATAAGGCTTTGCGGGACTGCCCTTATCGCTACTATGTCAGTAGCTTATTGGGTCTGCGTAAGGCAAAAGAATTTGAAGAGGGCTTTGATGCCTCGTTAGCAGGGCAGACGCTGCATGCACTACTCAAAAACTTTTTCCAAGCACTCAAAACTGAAGAGAAGAAACCCCATTCACCCACTCATGATGGTGATGATGTAAGACGTCAATGGATGATTGAGCATCTCATGCGTTTCTCTGAAAAAGAATTTGAAAGATTAATTGCTGGCGATGCAAGAGTCCTTGGGACATTGCGAGACTGGCAAAAACAAATTCCGAGTTTTATCGATTGGCAAATCAAGCGTGAAAACGAAGGATGGCGTTATCACGATGCTGAATTGCCAGTAGGCTTTACAGTCACCTTAAAGGATTCTGACGGGGTGCAAAGGCAGATGCGCATTGCAGGGCGCGCTGATCGCTTCGATATTCATGAATCGGATAAATCCATTGCTGCTGTCATTGACTATAAAAATCAAAACATGAAGAAGATTTCCAGCCGCGCTGAAAACGTGCTGGATGATCCGCAATTATTAATTTACGCACGCGGGGCAAACGAGGATCCTGTTGGCGCACACCTTCCGGGCCGTACTGTAGAACAGGCTGAATGGATCAGCCTTAAAGCCAAAGTCAGCGACGATGAGGAAAAGCAGGTGCGGGCTCATTCAGTTCAAGATATGCCCGAACTAATGCAGCAATTTTCTGAGCAAATTGTTCAAGACTTAAATGATTTGTGGGCGCGTAAATCCATGCAAGCATTTGCGCCGGATAGCGTATGCCAATACTGCGATGCTCGCGGTATTTGTAGGAAGGGGATGTGGTGAGCGATCAGTTTGATAACGCGATTGCCTGCGACCCTACAAAATCGGTGATTGTTTCTGCCTGTGCAGGTAGCGGCAAAACATGGCTATTAGTTTCTCGTATGATTCGTTTGCTTTTGGCGGGGGCTAAGCCACAGGAAATTCTTGCGCTGACATTTACTCGCAAGGCCGCCCAAGAAATGCGCGATCGCTTGTACCAATTGCTAGAAGAGTTTTCAACTGCGGATGACGCTGCTTTGACTGAGCAGCTAGTTGATAGGGGTGTAGCTCGTGGCCAAGTCATAGATTTGTTGCCGCAAGCTCGGGCTCTGTACCTCAATATTTTGGCAAGCCCTCAGGCGGTAGTAATCGATACTTTTCATGGTTGGTTTGGACGACTCTTGGACGCTGCTCCTGTATCTGCTGAGGTTCAGCCAGGCTTTCGCTTGCGAGAAGATGCCAAGCGTTTACAAGAAGAGTGCATGTCGGATTGGTGGGGTAATTTGCCAAAAGACCTGCAAGCGCACTATGACGTTTTGCTAGAAGAGTTCGGTGCGTTTGAAACGCAAAAATTCTTGATGGGTATCTACAGTTTATTTAAGCAAAGAGGCGCCTGGTCATTTTTTCAAGACACCTGCAATGCTCAAGGTGTTAAGCCAATTGCATGTTTAGAAAAAATCCTGCCATGCTTGGGCGGCTTAAATCCATTAGAAGTGTTTTGGAGTCAGCCACAAACTAAAGCCAATTTAGAAATCATGTACAGGTGCTTTAGTAATGGCACCAATACTCAAAAAGACAAAGCTCCATTTATTCTGGATGTGATCGCACATCATGCGGCTGGTGGTGCTGTGATGGAGATTACCGGTAAATGGGAAAGTTATTTCTTTACTCAAAAACGAACTCCCTTAAAAGACATTGAGGATGTTAGCGCCCCAATGAAGAAGTATCTTGAAGGTTTGGGTCAAGATCCTGCCGAGATTACTGCTATTCGCACTGATTGGTTAAAAGCCTACGAAGCCCTATTTGTATGGCAGAGCGAGCATTTAATACATCAATTAAATGATGCCTGGTTTGCTATGAGCGAGGCTATGCTCGCGCATATGGAAAGAAGCAAAGAGGCCATGCGTGTGCGCGATTTTGATGATTTAGAGATTGGCGTAAGTCAATTGATGGCGAGCTCAGATAACGCCGCCTATTTACAAGCCAGGCTAGATGCCAAATACAAACATATTCTGATCGATGAATTTCAGGATACCAATCCATTGCAGTGGCAGATATTGCGTTCATGGCTCGCTGGGTATAGCGATGATGGATTGATGCCAAGCGTGTTTATTGTGGGCGATCCTAAGCAGTCTATTTATCGTTTCCGCCGTGCTGACCCTAGATTATTTGATAGCGCCCGTGATTTCTTAGAAGAGAAGCTTGGAGCGATCTCTCTATATCAAAATACGACGCGTCGTAATGCGCCAGAAATTAATGATGCAGTTAATCAGATTTTTCTAGCCGGATCATTGCCTGAAAGTTATCGCTACGCAAAGCAGGCTACAGCCTGGAAGCCTTTGCTAGAAAGGCTTCCTGAGCAAGATTATGCCGCTAAGGGTGAGGCCTATTTATTGCCACTAATTCCACGCGAAGAGCCTGTTGTCGCCTCACGTGTTGGCACTGCACTGGAAGGTCCGATAGAAGATGCTGGGCAAACTACACCAGTTCAGCAACGCTATGAAGAGGGCAAAGTTATTAGTCGCTTAATTCATCATTTATTGGCTACTCGTCAAGTGATGGATAAAAAAGATGGCAAATCCATTTGGCGTCCTGCAAGAGGCAGTGATTTTATTTTGCTAGTGAAGCGCCGCGAATTTTTGCCCCAATATGAAAAAGCACTGCGTGAAGCGGGTCTGGCTTATGACAGCTCTCGTTTAGGGGGCTTGCTCAACACCCTTGAGATTGATGATTTGATTGCCTTGCTAACGGTATTGGTTTCACCAAGACATGATTTGCCTTTAGCGCAAGTATTACGTAGTCCTATATTTGGTTTTTCTGAAGGGCAGATGCAAGAACTTGCCAAGAGCGTGGGCGATGGGCTCACTAGCTGGTGGGACGCATTGCAACTGAGTCAAAGCCCTCGCATTCAGAAGGCGGCTCACTATTTGGAGCGCTGGCGCAGTCTGGGTGAGGTATTGCCGGTTCATGACTTATTGGATCTGATTTATCACGAGAGTGATTTACGTATTCGCTATGCGGTTTCTGCACAAAACTTAGCGCGTGCGCAAGTGCTGGCAAACCTAGATGCTTTCTTAGAGCTGGCTTTAAATCAAGATGGTGGTCGATACCCAAGCTTAAGTCGCTTTATTGATGAGATCAACGCAATGCGTCGCGGTGACGATGATGAGACGCCCGATGAGGGTGATGTTGAGCTGGAAGCGGAAACGGATGTTGATGGCAATATTGCCGAAGCTGACGTTGATAGTGAAATGTCTGAAGAGGATCAGCATCGACGCGTACGATTGATGACGATCCATGGAGCAAAAGGTTTAGAGGCTCCATTTGTCTTTATGCTCGATGCGAATAATACAGAGTGGAAGGCACCTCATCGTGGCGTGCTGTTGGATTGGTCTCCTGAAAAAACCAGCCCAAGCCATTTATCTTTGTATACCGCCAAGACCTTAACGGGCGAGCGTAGCGCAATCTTTCAAAAAGAAGCTGAAGTAAGTCAAAAAGAAAACTGGAACCTGCTATACGTAGCGATGACTAGGGCGAAGCAGGGTTTATGGATCAGCGGCGTTGCAGCCAAATCCAAAACGGGCATTAAAGAGCGTTCTTGGTATGGCAGAGCCTTGGCGGCTGGGGTAGCAACCCTAGATGTGGACGCTCTCAATCTTCCGGAGGTGGCGACGCAAGCAAGCAATGCCCAAGCGCAGCTCGGTAGCATGCCATTTCAGATGGATCACTTCGCGATTGAATGGGAGCATGCTCAAAAAGATTACCAAGAGCTAATCTCTAAGATTGAGAGTGGTGAGTTTGCAAAAGAGCTTGCAGAAAAATCCAAAGAGCAGGCACAGGAGCAACCGGACCCTGAAATTTTGGAAGAGGGTACGAACTTTCATAAATTGCTGGAGTTCTTAACTCCAGATTCAAGCGGCCCTATCAAGCCGCCTATGCCAACTGAACAAGAGGTAATGAATTGGTTGGGCGTGGATCAAGATCATGCCAAGAGAGTGATTGAGCGGGCAACTAAAGTATTAGCAGCGACAGAGCTCAAACCTTATCTCACCTCAGGCCAATGGATTGCCGCATGGAACGAACTTGATATTGCCAGTAAAGAAGGTAGGAGCTACCGCATGGATCGCTTAGTAGAATTTGATGACCATATCGCCATCTTGGACTACAAGCTAACTATTCCGGAGGTCGGTAGCAAGAAGTACGAGCAATATCGGGAACAGTTACAGAACTACCGCAATGAATTAGCTCGAATCCGCAAAGACAAGCCTAGTAAGGCTTATTTAATTTCCTCATCGGGTGAGATCAAAGAGATTTCTTGATGCGCTGGGGTGTTTAGGCGACTGCCTTTAACTTGTTGGACATTAAGGCGCTTTTATTAAGCCTTTTCTCAATGGTGGAGATGGTTTTAGATTCTCTCTTTACTTCACCCAATATTTGATTGATGAAAGTTTGCCAGCCTTCACCTTTAGATTTGTAGAAATCTAATGTGTCTTTATCAATTCTTAGGGTGATCTGCTCTTTGGTGCCGCTACCAAGAGGTCTACCCCGGCCTCGAATAGCTCTGTGTTTAATTTCATCCCATTCTTTGTCCGTGAGCGGGAGTGAGTCTGGATCAGACAAGGCGGCTTTCGTAATTGCAATGTCTTCTTTAGCGCTAGGCTTAATAATTTTCTTCTTCATATTTATCGATCTCGCGAATGTTTGCTTTTCTCAGACTAATAATTCTGATTGTTGCTTTTGACTCTACATAAACCACGCAATATGAGCGTTGACTCATTGGTACTAAAGCGACGAACCTTTCTTCCCCATACTCTTTTCTGCGGTCAACCCGCTTCAGTGCTGTATCCCAATCTAATGACTGAGCAGCCGAAAAAAAAGGGGGGGCATGCTTTTTTAAATTTGAATTATTTTTTGCCAAATCATAGATAAATTTTATCCAAATAATTGTAGTTACATAAAATCATAACATCAATGAATTAATATAGCTACAAAAAATAAGGTTACTCCATTTGAGAGGCTCTATTCTTAGGCTTGAATTTCACCAAAAAGCCCTCATATAGCCAAGGAATAGCAAAAATACCCAAACTAGCGATAATGAAATTCGTAGTAAATATCCTACAAGGAGCTTTAATGAAAATGCGTAATGTAATAAAGATGTTTATGACCGTGTTTGCAAGCGCACTCTTGCTAACGAGCTCGCTGGCTTTTGCCGAGGCAACGTTGCCAGAGGTTTCTCAAGTCATTCAATCAGGTCAATTGGCTAAAGCCGATGCCATGATGAAAGAGGTATTGCAAAATCATCCTAATAGCGCCAAGGCGCATTACATTGCATCTGAACTCTATTTGCGTGAAGGCAAAATCGATGCCGCGCGTCAAGCTTTTGTTCAGGCAGAAAATCTAGCGCCTGGATTGCCATTCGCTCAGCCCGAATCCGTTCAACGCTTACAAGCGGAGTTGCGTGCTGGCACAGCGCCTACTCACACAAATGCAAATGCAAATGCAGGCGCAGGCTCTATCTTCACTAGCCCGATGTTCTGGATTCTGATTGCGATCTTGATTGCAGGAATCATGTTCTTCATGAGAAAGCGTCAACAACCTGTAGAGGTATACAACGCACCGACAGCAAATGGCCCTTATCCTGGTGCCCCAGGCGCTCCCGGTGCTTATCCCCCTGGCTATCCTGGCGCGCCTAGCGCAGGTAGTGGCTTGATGGGTAGCTTGGCAACGGGCGCCGCTTTAGGTGCCGGCATGGTTGCAGGTGAAGCATTGGCGAGTCATTTAATGGGTGGCGGCCAACACGCTAATCCCGGAAATGTAAACAACGGCTTTAATCAAGTCGGCGGAATTGCGCCAGATGCTCCGAACTTTGGTGTGAACGATGCGAGTTCGTGGGATGACACTGGTGCCAGCTCTTGGGATGATAGTGGTGGTGGTGATTTTATGAGTGACGTTTAAATCAGAGGGTGAAAATCAATATGCCAATGTCAATGTATCAAGCATCGATTCCACAATTTGTGAAGATGCTGACAAACCTTTCTAATATCCTCAAAAAGGGTGAAGCCTTCGCCAAGGAAAAGAATATTGATGGCGCAGTGCTGGTCAATGATCGCCTTGCGCCAGATATGTTCCCCTTATCAAGGCAAATCCAAATTGCGTGTGACCAAGTTAAAAATGGCATGGCTCGTTTAGCTGGTGTTGAGGCGCCTAAGTTTGATGATCATGAAAGTACCTTTGAGCAGTTGCAAGAGCGCATTGCGCAAACCATTGCTTTTGCTAAGACCATTACCCCAGCCCAACTGGAAGGTAGCGAGACTAAAGAAATTAAGTTTTCGATTAAAGAGTGGAACTTTGAGTTTGTAGGCGATCAATACCTACTGACCTGGATCATTCCTAACTTCTATTTTCATATTACGACCACCTACAACATCTTGCGTCATAACGGCGTAGAGGTGGGTAAGTCTGACTATCTTGGGGGCTAGGCTATTACAATAGCCCCATGGAACTGCTTTCAGAAATCATTGAGACCGTAAGCCCTTGGCTTTTTAGAGCTAGCATGCATCTATCTGATATGTTTTTAGATGACCCAGCCATTTTGGCATTCATGTTTTGCTAGTCCTATTTGCACAAATAATGTGCGACAGTTCACGTATTGAATCTATTTTTTTAGTATTTTATCGATTAAACATTTTGGAAGTATTTGCTGGCTGGGCTAAATAGCCCGCCTGTTGAGATCAGCAAAGGTATTGGGGATGACTGAGGGGATATTAATTGGGGGCTTAGTAGTGCTAGGTGGCTTGGTTGCTAGCTATATGAAAACACATCCTTTTTATAGCCATAAAACTCAAAAATACAAAGAGCGCTATCAAAACAAATTACAGGATGTGCTCTTGAGTGACTATGATGCAACCGATGCTTATTGGTTGTCGCGCGCCATTGCCGATAATATCTTTGATTTTGGCACGAGAACATACCACGATTACCATGTTGAGCGTTATGAGAAAAAAGCAAAATCAGAGCGACCGCATCTTTATGGACTTCATATCGAAAGACCGGTTACCCTTTGCGAGCAACTGACGGAACGGGCGGTTGAGCTAAAGGTTCCGGTGAGCGCGTATAGCCTACACATGCGCCAGCTTTGGCAAGAATATTTAGTCCCTGTTGGGCGTCTTGCTCCGAAGTCAATTGAGCGTCTGCCCGGTTCCAGTCTTTATTACACCGATCTTATTAGTCTGCCTGTTTCGCAGGAGGACATCCAAATTTTTATGCATAAAACCGGTCAGGAATAAAGCTTGTACTGATTACGCTTGATTACTTCAGCATGCCAGCGCTCTTAGCATCTTCCATGGATTGCGCGGTTTTCTCTTTCATAAACGCAGGCATCTTCGCTAGCGGTATGTCAACCAATACAAACCCAGACTCTTCTAATTTTTTCTTAGTCTCGGGATCGGCATTGAGTTTGGCAAAGTAATCCGACATCTTTTGTTGTAGTACTAGTGGGGTAGATTTTGGTACGGCTACACCGCGATAAGCGCCGTCTATCCAGTTCAGACCCAACTCTTTAAAGGTGGGTACATCCGGTAGGGCGGGATTGCGTTTTTCGGTAGCGATAGCAAGGGTGCGCACTTTTCCTTTTTGCTGAATCGCTAGCGGTAGATAACCCATCGCGCCATCAACGTGCATACCAATAAGAGCGGTAATTAAATCACCTGTGCCTTTAAATGGCACGTAATTAATTTTGACGCCCGCCAATTTATTTAAGCGCTCTACAGCCATATGGTTAGCAGAGTATTGGGCCGAGCCAGCCAAGGACATCTTGCCAGGTTCCTTCTTAGCTGCCGCAATAAATTCTTGATAGGTTTTATACGGGCTATCAGCAGAGACCATCAAGGCATCTGGGGT
This sequence comes from Polynucleobacter sp. MWH-UH2A, assembly GCF_018687195.1. NCBI lineage: Bacteria > Pseudomonadati > Pseudomonadota > Betaproteobacteria > Burkholderiales > Burkholderiaceae > Polynucleobacter > Polynucleobacter sp. MWH-UH2A. The sequence goes on along the minus strand of NZ_CP061321.1, from coordinate 1,319,819 downwards.
GAAGTGATAGTAGTAGATCGCATTGATGTCGTCAGTTTTGTACTGAATACCTTCTTGTAGTGGTTGCAAGATGGTGTGCGGAATATTGACGCCCACTACAGTTGCGCCATCAGCAGGGTAGGTATTGAGCGTGCTCCAAACAAGAGCGCCACCAGCGCCAGCGCGATTCATTACCACCATGGGTTGCCCAAACTTTTTCGCGGAGATATCAGCTTGATAGCGAGCCACTAAATCCGATTCGCCAGCAGGCGGAAAAGGAATAATGTACTGGATGGTTCTATCAGGGAAGGGTGCTGCGGATTGTGCAAACGCTGCTGTACACAGGCTCAAGAAAAAATAAAACCCAGCAACGATATAAGTTGCCTTCTGATACACCTTCATTTGTCTCCCCCACCGGTATCGGTTGTTTTGGAATGAAAATTCATCGAAAACTCATAGCCCATTATGGGTTAAATCTTTGTTTAGGAGATTGGGGTTTATGACTAGAAAAACCGCTTCAAAGACCTGAAAACAACAAAAACAGCCTCATTTTTAAGGTTTTTATATATACTGTATAAACATACAGTATATTCATCACTATGAAGTCGCAGTTAACCCCTCTTAAAACGACCTTAAGTCAGGCGCCACAAGCCTTGGCAGGTTATTTTGCCGCTTATGAGCTTAAGCTCTTAAGCCACCGTATTTCAGCTGGATTCCCCAGTCCAGCGGCTGATTACGCTGAGGATGGCCTGGATTTAAATCAGTACCTCGTTGAGAACAAGCCCGCCACCTTTATGTTCACCGTGAAGGGTGACTCGATGTTGGGCGCGGGAATTTGTGACGGCGATAAGGTGGTGGTGGATAAAGCATTAAAGCCAAAACACAAAGATATTGTGGTGGCAGTCGTTGATGGTGAATACACCATTAAGCGTTTATATCAATCACGTGGCCGCGTTGAGTTGCAACCTGAGAACTCAAGTTATGAACCCATCACATTTGGTGAGGGCAATGAGTTGCAGATTTGGGGTGTAGTAGTTGGTGTGGTGCGCAAGTACAGCACTGCGAGCACTCGTTACAACAAGAGTATTAAGCCATGAGCACCCCAAAAAAATTATCTGCTGTGCAGACACCATTATTTGCTCTAGTAGATGTGAACAATTTCTATGTTTCTTGTGAGCGTGTTTTTCAGCCTAAGTTAGAAGCTGTGCCGATGGTTGTGCTATCGAATAATGATGGATGCGCCGTGGCGCGTAGTGCGGAAGTTAAGGCCCTAGGCGTCAAAATGGGTATGCCCTGGTTTCAGATGAAAGATTTGGCCAAGAAGCACGGTATTACCGCGTATTCCTCAAACTACACGCTCTATGGCGATATGAGCAATCGAGTAGTGCAGGTACTCAAAACATTTACACCCAAAATTGAGATCTACAGTATTGATGAAAGTTTCTTACAGATTGAGAGTGTCTTAAAGCATCATCGCGACACCATCGAGCTAGGTCAATCGATTCGCAGCACTGTAAAAGAAACAACTGGCTTACCAGTTTGCGTTGGTATTGGCGCTAGCAAGACCTTGGCAAAGTTGGCTAATCATTTAGCAAAGAAGCATCCCGCATTCTCTGGTGTATGCGATGTGCAAGCAATGCCCAAAGAAGAGCTCTATCAATGGATGAGTGAGACTGAGGTTGGTGAGGTGTGGGGTATTGGTCGACAGTTAAATAAAAAACTCAAAGCACAAGGTATTCATAGTGTGTTTGATCTGCTGTGTGCTTCCCCACAAGCGATGCGTCAACAGTATGGCGTAGTCATGGAGCGCCTATGCTATGAACTGCGCGGGACTTCTTGCTTACAGCTAGAAGAGGTGGCAGCAGACAAGCAGCAAATCATTGCTTCGCGCAGCTTTGGCAAGCTAGTGACCAGCCAGACTGAGCTGGCTCAATCAGTTGCCACTCATGTGGCCAGGGCTGCCGAGAAGTTAAGGGGGCAAGATGGGGTAACTGGCGCATTAACGGTGTTTATTCAGACCAACCCATTTAAACATCACGAGCCACAGCACCATCAAAGTATCACCATTCCGCTGGCTGACCCAACCGATAACACGCTGACATTAACCAATGCGGCTTTAGCAGGACTCAAGCAAATTTATCAACCCAACTTTCGTTATAAGAAGGCAGGAGTCATTCTGAACTGCATTAGTGATAAGCCTAGCGTTCAGCAATCACTCTTTGAAGACCTGGAGAGCAAAGGTAAGTCAGCACACCTCATGAAGGTGATGGATGAGATCAATACGCGTTTTGGAAATACAGCACTTCGGTCGGCAGCCTCAGGCACGCAAGATAGTAAACAAGCCTGGCAAATGCGATCAAACAATCGATCACCTAACTACACCACCAAGTGGGATGAGTTGCCAGTCGCACGTTAGGAAACCCATGAAAGACATGAAAGAACATCAACAAAATACCAAAAAACCACGATTTTTTACTAGCTCATTTCGTGAGCTTTTAACTCAGTAATCTAGTAACAACTAAGCAATCAAAGTAGAGGAGAAATACATGAATACCTTAAGTAACTTGACGAACAACTTCAACGGCATCTCATTGGCGGCCATCATGATTTTGTCTTATTGCGCAGTACTCAAAAACACCAAGCGTCATGAAGGCGAAGCAAAGAACGTCTTCAATCGTCAGTACCAATAAGAAAAAAACAATCGCAGCAGCAAAAGTTAGCAGAAGGGGAATAAGGAACTCACGGATTCCTTATTCCCTTGTTTTAAGCGGCTTTTAGTTCAAATTTAATACTCTTTCCAAGTACTGCAGCAGCGCTAGCAAGCGTAATTAGTGTGAGACTAGTATCACTTTCATCTAGTAAGCGATTGAGAGCAGCACGACTCGTATGCATTTTTTTAGCCATTAATGTTTTAGTTAAATTTTGTTTTTCCATTTCCCGTTCAATCTGCCATGCGATAACACGCTTCACTGCAACAGCTGTAGAGTGTTCTAAAAGAGATTCTTCTTTTAGAAAATCGTCAAAATTACTGCCAATATGTTTTTTCTTCATAACCGCTTCCTCAAATTTTTAACTCTGGCTCTAGCTATATCCAAATCTGGTTTTGGCGTTTTCTGTTGATTCTTTTTGAATCCATGGATCAAAACCATGGATTTACCATCAAGAACAAAAAATACTCTAGCAATTCCATCCTTTAATCTACTTCTGGCCTCCCAGATATCTCCTTCAATATGTTTAACAAGGGGCATTCCAAGTGGCCAGCCATATTGAATGGTTTTCAAATCTTCGCCAATAATCTTTTTATCTCCAGTCGTTAGTTCCCTAAGCCATTCTCGAACTGGCTCATTAAATGTGTCAGTTGCATAAAAGTACACTTCTAATATTGGATTCTTCATCCAAATATCGTATCAATATTGATACATATATTACATCAGAACTTACTGAATTGCATATAGGAAAAGACTGATTAATAGATTCCCCAAGGGCAAATACAATGAGACTCTCTAAGTAAGTTTCAAAAGTTAATGACATCGAATCCCTGCTTTGACTGTGGTCAGTGTTGCCAACATTTCCGCGTGAGTTTCTATCACGGGGAGATTGAAGGTAATGGCGTTGGCATTGTTCCTGCTGAGCTGACTACCAAACTCACAGATCATCTGGCTTGTATGAAGGGTACCGAGAAGGGTGGTGCACCTTGTATCGCATTACGTCACACTAAAGAGGAAGGTTGGCGTTGCTCTATCTATGAGAGCCGTCCCACCCCTTGCCGAGAATTCAATATTCTCAATGAGGATGGAACGCCCAACCCAGATTGCGAGCGACTACAGCTGGTCGCCAAGCAAAAGCGACTAGCTGGCAGTTGAGCATTTAACGCAAATTCAGTGTTTTAGCGATTTGGCTGAAGGCCGCGTATTCCTGATCAAGCTTGTTCTGTAGCTCTTTGCCTGTCAGAACAGCAGAAGATTCGCCAACCTCATCTAAATACCGCATGGTGTCAGGTTCTTTCATGGCCTGACTGAACGCTTGTGCAATTTGCTTAATGCGTTCAGGCTTCGTGCCTTTAGGTGCTAGCACTACGCGCCACAATAATGTCTCTTCTTTTGGTAGACCAATATCTTTCAAAGAGCTGGCATTGGGAAACTGGGCATTTCTGTTTGCAGAAGAGACCAATAGGCACTTCGCTTTACCAATATTGGCATGTTGCAAGACTGGTGGAATAGAGCCTACATAGATATCAATTTGATTGGATAAAAAACCAATGATGGTTTCACCAGCACCCTTGTAGGGAACATCAACTGCTTGGATATTCTGGGGTCTAAAGATGCGCTCGGTAGCAAGTTGCGCAGGACCACCTAAGCCATCGGTGCCGTAGGTGTGTTTCTTGGGATTCTTGCGCAGCTCTTCCATAAAGGATTTGCCATCATTTGCTGGAAAATCAGGATGAACACAAAAGACATACGGTGCGGTAGAGAGTTGAATGACTGGAATGTAGTCATTTGGTGTGTAAGGCACTTTACTGGTCTGCGGAACCACGGTGACCGGGGAGGGCCAAACACCTGCTAGGGTATAACCATCTGGCGGAGAGTTCACCATTTGCGCAACACCAATCGTGCCGCCAGCACCAGGAACGTTTTGCACGCTAATAGGACCACCAATAAAACGTTGTGCATCTTTAGAGGCCACCCGAAAGAGTGCATCAGTACCGCCACCAGGCGCTGTAGGAACAATCAATTTGGTGACAGTCTGGGCAGAAACCGATTGCAATAAACAGATTGCCGTACAAGCAAAGACAGTTTTCAAAAGGGATTGTTTAGAAAGATTACGCATATCAAGCCTTATTCAAAATGAAAGAGGGTTTTGGGGTTATTGATCAAAATGTCATTCCATGTTGCCCGATTAGGAATGGCCGACTCAATCCAAGAGAGGCAGTCAGCATAAGTAAAGCGGTTTTCATAGCTGAGCCATGGCCAATCGCTAGCCCATACCAGTTGTTTTGGGTTAGCTGCTATCAGTGCATCGATATAGCCTTGAATAGAAACACCATCTAAAAAACCAAGGCGATAGGGCGCGGAGAGTTTTACCCATACTTTGCCATCCGCTAGGCTACGCAGCGTATTCTGAAAACTCTTGCTCTGTTTACCTTGAACTCCGAGCTTAGGATCAGGGTTGCCAAAGTGATCTAACACTAGGGTGGCGCCACTGGCTAATATTTTGGGAATAACCAATTCTTGTAAGTGATCTTCTAAAAATAATTCAATATGCAGGTCTAAATCTTTAGCTGTACCCAAGAGTTTTTTGTAGTCAGCGCTATCAATATCCGGAATGGCTTTTTTCCTAATCCAATTCAAGCGAATGCCAACAACGCCTTGCTCACGCATCTGTAGCAGTTCTCGCTCTAGGCGAGAGGAGCTAGGGTCAACAATCACGGTGCCACGAAGTTGATCTGGATAACGACGTAGGGCATCAAGCAAAAGCGAATTATTGGCACCATAAAAACTGGGTGCAGTTAATACCCCATGTGAGATGCCATGTGAGCCTAAAACAGTGAGATATTCCTCCGCATTAATATCGCGAGTAGGGCGGGAGTGGATCTCTGGTGCTAATGGGAGATCCACAGCCATGATGTGGGCATGGCAATCAACGCCAGTAATAGCGGGTTTTTCTGACATCTGTCTCTGAATTGTTGCTCAATAGGTATTTATAATTCTGTAAAAAGGAGACTACCATGCCACAACAAGATGGCTCAACTCACTTGGGTACCCGCTTACGCCAACTCATTAATGAGAGAAGGGGTTTATTAGTGCCTGGAGCAGGCAATGCCTTGGCAGCTAGGGTGATTGAGGATGCTGGATTTGAGGCAGTCTATCTCAGTGGCGCAGGCCTTACTAATCAGTTTTACGGCATTCCGGATTTAGGCTTTATTAGTCTGAATGATGTTGCGTCGCACACGGCCGCTATTCGGGATGTGATTCAACTACCCCTCATTGTGGATGTTGATGTCGGCTTTGGTAATGCGGTTAATGTCCATCACACTATAAAAGTATTAGAGCGATCTGGTGCTAATGCAGTGCAAATAGAAGATCAAGCCATGCCCAAGCGTTGTGGCCATTTCGCTGGCAAAAGCATTATTAGCAAAGAAGAGATGTGCGGAAAGATTAAGGCTGCAGTCGACGCTCGGGCGCATGAGGACTTTTTAATCATTGCTAGAACAGATGCAAGATCGATCAATGGATTACAAGATGCTTTAGATCGAGCACAGGCGTATGCACAGGCCGGCGCTGATATGACCTTCATTGAGGCGCCAGAGAGCGTAGAAGAAATGAAGATCATTGCCTCACAAACTTATTGTCCGCAGCTGGTCAATATGGTGATTGGCGGCAAAACCCCATCGCTTCCCCAGCAAGAGCTGGCGCAAATGGGATTTGGTATTGTTCTGTATGCCAATGCTGCCTTACAAGGTGCAGTGCATGGCATGAACCAAGCGCTAAATCATTTAAAGCAAACGGGCGAACTCAAAGAAGATCCTAATTTAGTTGCTACTTTTGCTCAGCGTCAAAGCGTTGTTAAAAAAGAAGACTTTGACGCCCTAGAAAAGAAGTTCTCATAAACAAATCAAGTTAAAACTAATCTAAGCACCTAACACCATCTAATACTATCCAACCATCATGAAAATATCTAAACTTCTTATAGCGTTTGTTTCTACACTTATCGCCACATCTGCGCTTGCTGCAGATCCATGGCCTAATCGTCCCATCAAATTTGTAGTGGGCTTTGGTCCTGGTGGTGCCAATGACTTAGTGGCACGTGCGGTTGCGGAGGCTGTAGGTAAGCAACTGGGACAACCCGTGATTGTGGAGAACAAGCCGGGTGCGGGTTCTGTGTTGGGTGGTGACTATGTTGCTAAGAGTGCGCCAGATGGTTACACCTTCTATGCAGGTGCTGCAGGTGGTGTTGTGACCATTCCGATGCTGCGCAATAGCATGCCTTATAAGCAAGAAGACTTGGTACCCGTAGGAATGATGGCGGTGAGCCCATCGATCATTGTTGTCAATAGTGACTCGCCGATCCAGAACTTTAAAGAACTCTTAGCGAAAGCAAAAAATAAGCCAGGGGTGACATTTGCAACTGCAGGTTCTGGTAGTACGCCGCACTTTGTGGCGGAGATGCTGAAGCTCTATGCCGGTGGTGGTAATTATGAAATCATTCCTTACAAGAGTGGATCAGAAGGCGTGTTTGCAGTGGTCTCTAAACAAGTAGATGCCACATCAGAGGCTAGCGTCGTAGTGTTGCCACAAATTGAAGGCGGCAAACTCAGACCAATCGCATCTACTTGGAACAAACGTATTACTCGTTTACCAAACGTGCCAACCACGAAAGAATTGGGTTACCCAAATATCTTTATTGGTCACTGGTCAGGCATCTTTGCTCCTAAAGGCACCTCTCCTGAGATCATCGCCAAGATGAACCAGGCGATTAATGCAGCTTTAGATACCAATGCGCTTAAATCTCGTTTGATTCCACAAGGTATTGAGCCAGCTCCAGGTTCGCAAGCAGACTTCATTAAGTTCTTAAATGAAGAGCGTAAGCGTCTACAGCCGATTGTGAAGAGCGCCAATATGAAGGATGAGTAAAACTCATTCATCATGTATTTAGATCTTATTTATTAAAAGGAAGACCCAATGAGAAAACTCTTATTAATCCTCTTGGCATCCATTGCTACTGGCGTGTTTGCTCAGGATGCAGCAGTCATTGTTCAAACGGATCAAGTTCAGCAGGCACTTGCGCGTGGCGCAATCATTTGGGATGTCCGTGATGAAAAGAGTTATCTCGATGGCCATATCCCAGGAGCAATAAATATTGGCGATGCTGGTGCTGTATTGCGAGATCCTAATAAGGAAGATTACATTCCAATAGAGCAGATCGAGAAGACCTTCAATGCTGCTGGCTTGGATGTGAATCAGGAGGTGATTGTCTATGGCTCAAGAGGTAATCCCTATAGCTACTTTGGCTTGTACACCATTAAATACTTTGGTGGCAAAAACGCCCAGATCTATCACGACGGTATTGATGGCTGGAAGCAAGCAGGCTTATCAATTCAGAAAGAGCGTACAAGTCTCAAGCCTGTATCAGTAGCCTTGGTGCCACAAAAACAGCTGGTGGTGAGCAATGAAGAGATGCTCAAATTGGCGCAGTCCAAATCAGTGCAGATCATTGATGCAAGAACGCCCGATGAATATTCCGGTAAGGACATTCGCGCTATTCGTGGCGGGCATATTCCAAATGCGATCAATGTGCCATTTGAAGACAACTGGCAAGACCCAGCAGCAGGAGTGAAGCTGAGCAAAAAGCAGGTGACTGACAATTCAGGAATGGCGCTGAAAAACACAGCCGATCTGAAAAAACTCTACGCGAATCTAGATCCCGATAAAGAGACGGTGGTGTATTGCCAAAGTGGAGTCCGTGCATCTGAGACAGCAACGGTTCTCAAGAGTCTAGGATTTAAGAAGGTGAAGGTCTACGACTCATCATGGCTAGGTTGGGGGAATAACCTCAAGGCACCTGTTACTGATGAGACATTCTTAAATGTGGGCGCACTCAATGCCAAGATGGCCGCCATGCAAAACAAGATCAACCAGTTAGAAGAAGCGCTGAAAGCCAAAAATAACTAAAACTAACTCGCCAGAGTAGTTGCCAAAGCAACTACTCTGGTTTAATTCCGGACTTCTTAATTAAGCTAGTCCAAAGTTCAATTTCAGATTTCATGAAATTGTTGTACGCATTCGCACCCAATGGTGGAATCACAAAACCGACTGACTCAATGCGTTGCTTGACTTCAGGGGTTTGCAGTGCCTGAATCATGGTAGCTTCTAATTTATCGAGTGCTGGCTTAGGGGTTCCTTTAGGTGCGCTGATACCTGCCCAAGACAATGCTTGGAACCCAGGGTAGCCACTTTCTGCGACAGTGGGGACATTTGGGTACAAAGGGTTGCGTTGTAAGCTACTTACGGCAATCGGTCTGAGTTTGCCGGCGGCAACGTAAGGTAATGCAGCATCTTGATTGATAAACTCCATCGGAATTTCATTACCCAAAATGGCATTCATTAAAGGACCACCGCCGCGATAGGGGATGCCAACGATCGGTAACGGATTACAGTTCAGCTTCTTTTTGGGATCTGCGCAGGTAGCAGTTGCTTGGCGAAGTAACTCCATGGCCATATGACCTGATGATGCATAGGTATAACCATAGTCAAGCTTGCCAGGATTGGCTCTTGCATAGTCAACGATATCTTTCAGTGTTTTAAAAGGACGGTCTGGGTGAACTACTAAAACATTTGGCCCTAGATCAATGAGTGAGATATGTGCAAAATCCTTCATTGAGTCATATTTGAGATTCGGATCTAAACCATGGGCCACGGCATTTTGTCCAACGCCAGTCATCACTAAGGTGTAGCCATCAGGCTGCGCACCAGCAGCTCGTTCAGCGCCAATGACGCCACCACCACCAGCGACGTTCTCAATCACAAAGGCTTGCTTCAAAATTTTGGTGAGTTGCTCGGCAGAAATGCGCGCCATTAAATCAGTTGTACCGCCAGGAGGAAAGGGAACAATGATTTTGACGGGTTTGCTGGGGTAGTCAGATTGGGCAAATGCTGTCAGCGAGCCAAAGCAAGCTAAATAGCAAATGCACAGCGTTTTAATCCATAAAGAGTGCTTCATTTGGTCTCCATCCCCATGGTCTTAGGGTTTTTTATTTAGGTCTTGATGCTCTGTTTTTACTAGGGTAATTAAATGGTTGGGAGAAAACAAGTGCAGGAATACCCTTTCTGCAATTTCCAGCATTAATATAGGCTTTTACATTTCTTCTTATATTGATCCATAGGCGCCAATGTCCAAAAAGACCAAAGAATCCTTGCGTAGTGCTCGCTGGTTTGCACCGGATGATTTACGTTCCTTTGGACATCGCTCTAGAGCTATGCAAATGGGTTATGGGCCAGAGGATTGGGCAGGTAAACCGGTTATTGCCATTATTAATACCTGGTCCGATATCAATCCTTGCCACACGCACTTCAGGCAACGAGTAGAAGACGTGAAGCGTGGCATATTGCAAGCCGGTGGATTTCCGTTGGAGTTGCCTGCTATCTCATTAGCAGAGCAGTACGTTAAACCTACCACCATGCTCTATCGCAATATGCTGGCGATGGAAACAGAAGAGTTGATTCGTTCTCATCCAGTGGATGGTGCAGTTCTGATGGGTGGATGCGATAAGACTACGCCAGGCTTGGTGATGGGTGCTTTATCTGCGGGTCTACCGTTTGTCTATTTACCCGCTGGACCAATGTTGCGTGGCAACTGGAAAGGCAAAGTTTTAGGTTCGGGTTCGGATGCATGGAAGTATTGGGATGAGCGCCGCGCAGGCAATATCTCTGAAGCACAGTGGTTGGAAGTAGAAGGCGGTATTGCCCGTAGTCACGGTACCTGTATGACCATGGGTACCGCTGCCACCATGATGGGTATTGCTGAGGCGCTAGGGTTGACATTGCCAGGCGCATCAAGTATTCCAGCAGCAGATGCAAGCCACCCTCGGATGGCCGCTGCTTGCGGTAGAAGAATTGTGGAGATGGTGTGGGAAGATCTCACGCCGGCAAAAGTGCTCAGTAAAACCAATTTCTTAAATGCGATTAATGCAGCGATGGCGATGGGTTGTAGTACCAACGCCATCATTCATTTGATTGCGATGTCACGTCGTGCAGGCGCAGACTGCACCGTGAGCTTAGAAGATTTTGACCAGGCTAGCAGAAAAGTTCCGGTGATTGCCAACATTCGTCCTAGTGGCGATCAATATTTGATGGAAGACTTTTATTACGCAGGTGGTATGCCAGCGCTTTTAAAACAGATGGGCAGTCATCTGAATCCAAATGCGATGACCATCACCGGCAAAACCATTGGTGAGAATATTAAAGATTCGCAAGTGTATAACGATGATGTCATTCGGTCATTAGACAAAGCGATTTACCAAGAGGGCGCCCTAGCAGTTCTGAAAGGCAATATCGCACCAGGTGGCGCAGTCATTAAGCCAAGCGCCTGTGCTGAGAAGTTCCTCAAACACACTGGCCCGGCCCTCGTGTTTGATAGCTACCCTGAGATGAAAAAAGCCGTTGAGGATGAAAATCTCGATGTCACAGAGGACCATATTCTGGTTCTAAGAAACGCTGGACCAAAAGGTGGCCCTGGTATGCCGGAGTGGGGCATGTTGCCTATTCCGGTGAAGTTGGTTAAGCAGGGTGTGCGCGACATGCTGCGCTTATCCGATGCTCGCATGAGTGGTACTAGTTATGGCGCTTGCATCTTGCATGCCTCACCAGAGTCTTATATTGGCGGTCCCTTAGCTTTAGTGAAAACGGGTGACCTCATTACAGTCGATGTACCAAACAGGAAAATACATCTAGAAATTAGTGATGAAGAACTGGCCCAGAGAAAAGCAAAGTGGGTAGCGCCAGAACCGAAATATGAAAGAGGGTATGGCTGGATGTTTAGTCGTCATATTTTGCAAGCAGAAGATGGGTGCGACTTTGATTTCCTAGAAACCAGCTTTGGTAAGCCAGTACCAGAACCAGACATATTTTAAAAATGAAAAGTACCCAAGCTTGAATTGATTGACTGCATTCCTTCACCAAATTAGGTGGGAGTGTTCAACTTAGGTGCATGCAGCACCAATTTATGACTTATACGTATTACTTCATCATTTTTATGAGTTGTATATTCAAGTTTTAAAGCTTTGCTACACTAAGAAAAAAGCAGTACTACCTATAAATAAGGAGACCCAGCATGAAATCACGTATTTCTACGTTGTTTGCAGCCCTAGTTATCAGTATTTCAGGGAGCGTATCTGCTAAAGATACGGTCAAAATTGCCTACATTGGACCCTTGACAGGTGGTGTTTCAGCCAATGGTATTGGCGGTCGAAACTCTGCTGATTTAGCGGTTCGGTTGAAGAATCAGGATCCAAATGCGAAGTACAAGTACGAACTAGTTGCGGCTGATGATGAATGTAAGCCAAACGTAGGTGTGCAGGTTGCAACCAAAATAGCATCGGATAGTTCGATTATTGCTGGGGTAACGCATTATTGTTCAGCTGTAGCCATGAGCACGGTCGACGTGTATCACAAGTTTGGCTTACCAGTCATGGTGTGGGGCGCTGTTTTGCCTGAAATCACTTACGCCAACAACTACAAAGAAGTTCACCGTGTTAACGGCACCATGATTAACCAGAACGAAGTTGCTGCAAAGTTTCTTACAGGGCTTGGTTACAAGAAGTGGGTCATCATTCATGACACCACCGACTACGGTAAAGGTCACAATAAATATTTCTCTCAATATCTCGCCAAAAATGGTGGACAGATTTTGGGAACCTTTGGCGTTACTGCAGATCAGCAGGATTTCACAGCGGAGTTAACCAAAGTAAAAGAGTTAAAGCCTGAGGTAGTCTACTTCGGGGGTTTGACTCCAATTGGTATTCGCATTCGCACGCAGATGGATCGCCTGGGCATCAAGGCTGTATTTGAAGGCACTTCTGGAATTAAGTCTGACGCCTACATTGAAGGTTTGGGCAAACTCTCTGAAGGTTCACTCTCATTTATTGAAGGCGCTCCATGGGAGAAATTACCAGGTGGCCTCGGGTTTATTGCTAAATACAATCAGCAAAAATATCCTGATGCTCCAGAGGCGTATGGACCATTTGCTTACACTGCAGCAACTCTCATTATTGATGCGATCGAAAAGGCTGGGCCTGATCGCAAGAAAGTAATGGCAGTACTAAACAACACTCAAAATGTGGAAACAATTATTGGTAAGGTAAGTTTTGATGATCATCGTCAAAATATCGTTCCATTGATTTCCAAATATGTTGCGCAAGACGGCAAATGGGTTGTTTGGGAAGATAGCTTGTATGCCAAGGGACAGCGTAAGCTAGGCCAATAATTCTTCATAGATTTTCTGGCTAAGAGGAAAGTGTTCTAGCGTGTCATTTGATATTTTTTTGCAGTATCTTCTCAATGGGTTGATGCTGGGCGTTATTTACGCAATTGTGGCGGTCGGCTTCACCTTGTACTTTGGTGTTCTGGACGTTATTAAGTTCTCGCACGGTGATATCTTGATGGTGGGGGCCTTTGCTGGCCTCACCACTTATATTGGGATTGCTGGAACTTTTGACTCTCCATGGCTGCAGTTACTTGTGCTGGTATTGGTGAGTCTGTCGATCGCAGCATTTCTTGGTGCAATCATTGCGCGCTATTTGATTCTGCCTCTCCAAAAAGCACCCCCAATTAATACATTGCTAGTTACTTTGATGTTGGGCTTGGCTTTGCGTGAGTTGGTACGTTTGTTTTATCCAAATGGATCCAATCCAAAACCATTTCCAAGATTGCTTCCAGGCGATGGAATCGCCATTGGGGAATTTATATTACGCGCGGATAGTTTGATTCTTCTAGCTACCGGTGTGATTACGATTGTTGCTGTACAGAGGCTAATTACCAAAAGCAAGATCGGATTAGCGATTCGTGCAGTTGCTCAAGATAGTGAAACTGCACGCATTATGGGCATCAATTTTCGGCAAATTGTGCTGATCACTTTTATGCTGGGATCTGCATTGGCTGCGCTAGCAGGTTTGATGAATGGCTTGTATTACAACGAAGTCAATTTCAGTATGGGCTTACTTTTAGGTGTGATTGGCTTCTCTGCTGCGGTTGTTGGTGGTTTAGGTAATTTTTACGGGGCGATTGTCGGAGGTTTTTTATTTGCGGCTCTTCAGACAGTTGGGGCAGTACTGCTGCCAGCAATCTTGCCGAGCGTTCCGAGCGCATACAAAGATGTATTCGCATTTGCGGTGATCATCATCATTATGGGATTAAAGCCAACTGGTTTGATCTCAGAAAAATCCAGTGAGCGAGTGTAAGTATGAAATTATTGATCTCTACTTTCATCGTTTGCTTAATCTATTGCATCTTGTTACTTGGCGCTGAAAACCAGTTGGAAGTGGGTGCATTAGTCGCGATTGCTTTTGTTGCGAGTTTAGTTGGCAAGAAAACTGGGTTCATGGATCGCCTGGCGGTTGCAGTCAGTCAGCGTCCAAGTTTTCCAGCAACTGCTTCAGTGATTGGCGTCTTGGTCATGATGGCCGTGTTTCATAACTCCCACTTCGCTTTGTTAATGCTGGCAACGGTATTGATTTATTCCATCGTTTGCTTGGGTCTTAATATTCAATTTGGCTACGTAGGTATTGTGAACTTTGCGGGCGCCGCCTTTTTTGGTATCGGTAGCTATACCGCCGCAGTTTTAGCTACGCATACCGCAGTACCGCATTTATTAGTGCTGTTCATTGCGGCAACTATTTCAGCCTTAATTGGCTCTATCCTGATTTATCCAGTGCTGAGAACGCGTGGTCACTATGCTGCGCTAGTAACTATTGCTTTTGGTATTTTGTTTCGCAACTTCTTAGAGGTTAACGACACCCTGGGTGGTCCACAAGGCTTAAAAATTCCACCGTTAACCATTTTTGGCTGGAATCTTTCTGATGGGCTAGAGGTGGGTGGTGTTGAGATTTCCTTCTACATTCCCTATTTAGTGATTGCCTTAGTTCTGCTGATTGCAACCTTCCGTATTACTCGCAACTTGGAGCGCTCATGGATTGGCTTGAGCATGGATATGGTTCGCACGGATGAGATTGCTGCTTCTACTTTTGGGGTCAATATCGCCCATTGGAAAATTGTTGCGTTTACTTTGGGTAATTTTGTTGCGGGCTTGGCTGGTGCGCTCTACGGCATGATGACAGCCTATGTGGCGCCAAATAACTTCACTTTTGCTGATTCTTTGATCCTGGTTTCGATTGTGATTCTTGGGGGCATTGGAAACCCATGGGGAATTATTCCTGCGGCTGCGATTGTGGTGATTCTGCCGGAGAAATTACAGTTTATTCAGGAGTATCGCTTTCTGCTGTATGCGATTGTGGTGATATTGATCTTGTTATTCCGTCCCGATGGTTTATTGCCAAGACGTGTTCGCCAGTATTTTCCTGCCAGTAGAGCGGGAGGAAAAGAATGAGCCAGCAATCTTTGAATTCCAAGACTAAATTGTTAGAAGCACAAGATCTCACCATGCGTTTTGGTGGTGTTACAGCGCTGGACTCCTTGAATTTGCATGTGAATGAAGGCGAGGTTCTAGGTCTTTTAGGCCCTAATGGATCTGGTAAGACAACATTTTTTAATGTCATCACTGGCTTGTATCGCGCTAGTTCTGGACGTGTACATTTTCGTGGCCAAGATTTAACTGATGCAACTGCCCAGCAGGTTTATCTGAATGCCATTACTAGAACATTCCAACGCTCACGCTTGTCTTTGCCATTAACGGTATTTGACAATATTGCCATTGGCGATAATCGTCGCCTTAATACGGGTTTGCTCTTTAATTTACTCTCTCGTAAGGCGTTTAAGGCTGAGTATGAAAGGGTAGTCGAGCAGGTAGAAAGCTTATTAAAGACCTTCAACCCTAAATTGGCCCCCAAAATATTTGAGCCGGTTGCCAGTCTGCCGATGATTGATCGACGTCGTATTGAAATTTGTCGAGCCTTAATTAGCGAACCTGATCTCCTGTTGTTAGATGAGCCATCCGCAGGTATGACACATGACGAAACTGCAGAAGTGATGAATGATATTTTGCAGGTGCGTAGCAAAATCAAACCCTTTACGATTATTTTGATCGAGCACGAAATGGGCTTAATTCAGCGCATGACTGAGCGTTGTATCGTCCTGAATTACGGTAAAAAGATTGCCGAAGGCACTTATGATGAAATCGTGAGCAACCGTGAAGTTCAGGTTGCCTATTTGGGGCAGGAATAATGATGGCCTTATTAGAAATCGACCATATCAACACAGCCTACGATCGGATTGATGTTCTTGAAGACGTATCGATTCAGGTCGAGCGTGGACAAATCACTTGTATCTTGGGTGCCAATGGCGCGGGAAAATCCACTCTCATTCGATCTATCCTGGGTTTAACTCCAGCTAATCGTGGCAAGATTACTTTTAATGGTGCGGACATCACGCATTTAGCTACTCACCGCATTATTGGTCAAGGTATTGCTTGTGTGCCGGAGGGGCGTCGTGTTTTTCCTAGAATGACGGTCGATGAAAATTTATCAGCAGGCGCATATCTAGTTGGCGATCAAAAGGTGATACAGGAACGTCGCGAACGGGTAAAGACTTTATTTCCGCGTCTGGCTGAACGCTCTAATCAATTGGCAGGAACCATGTCTGGCGGTGAGCAAGCCATGTTGGCAATTGGCCGTAGCTTAATGAGCTCTCCTGAACTTCTCATTTTTGATGAGCCTTCCTTGGGTCTCTCTCCTTTGTTTGTGAAAGAGAACTTCAAAATCATCAAAGAAATCAATCAAATGGGGACAACAGTCTTGCTGGTTGAGCAAAATGTACGTCAAACCTTAGCTATTTCGCATCGCGGCTATGTGATTGCGAAAGGGCAGGTCGTAGCGCAGGGTAGCGCTACTGAGCTTGCTGAAAATTCAGAGGTGCAAGCTGCCTATTTTGGGTAAGTCTATTCAACTAAGTACCCTCAACCTAATTTGCTCGAATGAATATGATGACTATTCCTGATCCGATTGCCTTAACCCAAGAGCTGATCCGCTTTAATACTGTTAACCCTCCTGGTAATGAAGACCAGATTTGTAATTTTCTAGCGAGCATTTTGGAGTCGGCTGGTTTTGAGTGTCGCAAGATTGAGTTTGCCCCACGACGGATGAGTCTAGTGGCCAAAAATGGTGCTTGTACTCCTGCAAATCCAAGCATCTGTTTCACAGGTCATGTGGACGTAGTTCCATTGGGAGCGCGATCTTGGAAGCATGAGCCATTTGCCGGTGTAATCGATGATGGCAAATTATTTGGCCGTGGCTCTAGCGATATGAAAAGTGGCGTCGCTGCATTTATTGTTGCCGCCATGAAAACCGCGCAAACTGCCAAAGCCGGCGGTGGTATCAGCATGATTATTACCGCAGGAGAAGAGACGGGTTGTGAAGGCGCGTTTCATCTAGCTGCGAGTGATGAGATTCTGAAATTTTTAGGCCCCGCTGGTTGCTTTGTCGTTGCAGAGCCCACCGCCAATGAACCACTCCTTGGTCACAAGGGCGCCTATTGGCTCAAAGCTTCTACTGAGGGCGTTACTGCTCATGGATCGATGCCAGAGCGTGGTGACAATGCATTCTACAAATTAGCAAAAGCAGCACTCACTCTTGAGCAATTTACTTTTGATACGCCTGTTCATCCCATGATGGGGCAAGGCACATTGAATGTGGGTACCGCTAAAGCCGGTTTAAATATCAATTCTGTGCCTGATGCTGCTGAAATGACTTTAGATATTCGTACGGTAGCGGGGCAGAGTCATAAACATATCTACGGCTGTCTATGTAAAGCCCTAGGCCCAGTTGTGAAACTAGAAACCATCATTGACATTGAAGGCGTATATACACCTGCAAACGACCCTTGGATGGCCAAAGTATTTGACCGTTGTGAGCAAGTCAATGGCGTTAGACCAACTGAAAAAACGGTTTCTTACTTTACAGATGCTTCTGCACTAAAGCCTGCTATCGGCAACCCTCCTACAGTCATCCTAGGGCCTGGGCAGCCAGAGATGGCACATCAAACCGATGAATTTTGCTACGTAGACAAAATTACCGATGCCACCCAAATTTTTGAAGATCTGATTACGGATTGGCAGCAAACTGGAAAATGAAGAATAGTCACCAAGCTTTGGGTTTAATCGCAGCAGCTAAACAAATTGACGCGCACCAGCTTGATCCAAAGGATTTGCTGAAGGATGCATTTGAGTTGGCTAATCAATTAGAGTCAAATTTAAAGGCTTTTGTTTCTAGGCATTCCCTAGAAGATTTAATCAAGTCGATTGCGCCAGGCCCTTTATCGGGTATCCCAATTGGCATCAAGGACATTATTAATACTCAAGATTTGCCAACCACCAACGGCTCGCCAATCTACACCAATCATCGTCCATCGCAAGATGCGCCAATCGTCCAGAAGATCAGAGCTTTAGGCGGAATTGTTTTTGGCAAGACGGTAACTACTCAATTTGCCTGGAAAACACCCGGCCCAACGGTCAATCCTCACAATTCTGCTCATACTCCCGGCGGTTCATCTAGCGGATCTGCTGCAGCGGTCGCCGCTGGTATTGTCCCGCTGGCTCTGGGTACACAGACGGTGGGCTCGGTTGTCAGACCTGCTGCATTTTGTGGGGTCGTGGGATTTAAGCCAAGTTTTGTTGCTATCTCAAAAGAAGGTGCCCATCCACTTTCATATGCATTGGATCACATTGGGTTCTTTACTCGATCGGTAGAAGATGTCGCATATGCCTATCAATTGCTCAAAGAGGGCAGTGTTTATCAGGGTGCTAAAACAAAGGTAAGCGACGTAGCGCAATTGAGCATCAACCATATACCTAAGATTGCATTGCTCAAAACACCATTTGATCACTTAATGAGTGCTGAGCAAGAACAGGCGATCCAAACGGCGATTAAAAAATTACAACAAGCGGGCGCAAGCGTTGAGGCGGTAGAGTTACCCAAGCAATACTGGGATGGCGTAAATCAAATGCCGACGATTATGGCTTATGAGGCTGCGCAGATACACCGTGAGCATCTACGAAATCATTCAGAACTTCTTTGCGAAAACATCAAAGAACTTGCTGCCAAAGGGGTGGAATACTCTCAGGCTGAATATGAGGTCGCATTAAACCAGCAAGCCCAGTTACGCAAATCGGTGAGTGAGATATTTAAAGAATTTGATGGACTGTTACTAGCGCCGGCAACGGGCGAGGCCCCTAGAGATCTCACATGGACGGGCGATCCGTCGTTCTGTGCTCTCGCTAGTTACTTGGGTATTCCAGCAATTAATCTGCCTGCAGGGAAATCAGCCAATGGATTACCCCTCGGAATTCAGTTGATGGGTAATTACGGGGGAGATGAACATCTTCTGACGGTTGCTCAATTTGTCGAGAGCTCTTTGGTTCATTGAAAACTAGTTAGCAATCAAGCATCTCTATAATTGAGAGCATGATTAATCATTTTGTTCATGCCTTATCGTTTGCCGCTGAGAAACATAAAAATCAGCGTCGCAAAGATGCGCAAATTACACCCTACATTAATCACCCCATTGAACTCGTGAATGTCCTCGTAAATGAGGGTGGAGTGGTCTCTTGGGATATTTTGTGTGCCGCCTTATTGCACGATGTGATTGAAGATACCGAAACGACCGAAGAGGAGCTCTTGGCTCACTTTGGCAGAAAAGTAGCCTCGATTGTCAAAGAAGTCAGTGACGATAAATCACTGCCAAAAGAGGTGCGAAAGCGTAAGCAGGTTGAGCATGCGCCATTTGCAAGCCATGAGGCCAAGTTAGTTAAGCTTGCGGATAAGATTTGTAATCTGCGTGACATTTTAAGTTCACCCCCAACGGGCTGGGATTTGAAGCGCAGGCAGGAATATTTTGCATGGTCGCAAGCAGTGGTTCTGGGTATTCGTGGAACCAACTCCAAAATGGAAAAAGTGTTTGATATTCTGGTTGAGCAAGGCAAAGAGATGCGATAAGGTTTTGCCTTGGGCTTTCTAAATACTGAGCTTTAGATAGCCGGCAAAATCTGTTTAATCATTTCTAGAGCTTGTTCAGCAGTCTTGACCGACGCTCCTTTGCCAGACTTGCCAATCACAAAGCTTTTTTCCTTTGAAATATAGATGTGGACAAAGGCCTCATTCTTGCTTGAGCCAATGACTACTTGCAGAACGGGTTCAGCACTAGCCCGATCATAGGATTCTGTAAAGCTTGTGTAATCAAGTTCATGAGGATGATTTTTGGATATTGCCCAAATGAGATGGGTAATGCCCTCTACGAGCTTGCAGTATTCCTGGTAAAAGCTCGGTTCAGAGTGCTTATACCCCTCAATCGCAATGGCATGGAGTGCACTATTGGCCATGGTTGCTTTTAACGACTCTTATCTCAAGATCTCTAAATGCACAGCAGTATCAAGCTCTTCCAAAGACGCTCTGCAATCAATGGCGGCCAAAGTGAGCCCTTCTTGTCTGAAGTCTTCAATGCTGGGATGACTACCATCGCCACCTAAATTGACAATATAAGTCCACAGCACTTGATTTGGCTGATGCTTACGGTAGATGTCAACGATGCGTTTCATTTGCATCCCTCTATCAGTTAAATATACGCCCGCGTGATCAAAATGGCTTTAATTTTTAATACTGCAATGCGACATTGATTTTGAGCTGGGTTACACGCTATTTTTAGTTTTGTAGGCTAAAAGCTCATCCTATGAGCTTTTAGCTCGCAATACTTCACTCATCCTTTTATTTATGGGTGGGTGTATGACCACGGTTCGTCAATATCTCGTTTTTCTCACCGGCCATCGAATTAGCGCAAGAACCCCTGCGGAAGAAGTGGGGAGCCTTAGCAAGATTGGCGCCGCTATTGCCTTTGCCAGTTTTTTAGCTGCGCTGCAATTTGGCATTGCAGGATGGTTTTTGGCGATGGATTTGCATATTGCGCTGCAGATTCTCATGTCATTGGTGTTTGCCATCATTGGTGCAGCTATCGTCTTAGTGCTTGACCGCAATTTTATTTACCTTGCTGATACGCGCTATGAAACCGATAAAAAACTGACCTATGTCTATTTGGGAATTCGGGTGTTTCTCATTACGGTGATTGGTTCGCTCAGCAGTCAATTTACGATGCCCTTATTTTTAAAGTCAGAGCTCGCTATTCATGCGCAAGATATGAAAGATGGCCGTTTTACAGAAGCCAAAGAGCGCTATCAAGAAAAATACGAACTAGCTGACAAAACTCAAAACCTCAATGATTTAGAGGGCAGATCTGCCAAACTCAAAAAAGATATTGCTAATTTAACGCCAGAGTTAGTGCGTCAGCGTGGTGTAGTTAATCAATGTTTTGCTGACTACACCAAAAAAACCAAAACTACCTTTGCACCAGATTTGGATGAGCATGAAATTATTAATCTGTATGCAAAAGACAAGCGTGAGTGTGAACGTATTGAAGGTCTTTATCGTGAGGCCTATCGCGCGTACGTAGCGCCCAAAGAGGCTGAGTTAACCCAAATGGGCGACGCCATTACTCAAGCGCAAGGCAATATTGATACCGCCAAAAAAGACATTGCCCAGGACTTAGAAAAAGCAACCGCGATTAATGAGGCCTACATCAATGTCGCATCAGCTGATGTGTTGTCTTCTTTAGTACGCCACAATCCTGGCGCTTTTTTAAAGTATGCCCTTCTGACGCTATTGCAACTATGCCTTGAGCTCATGCCAATCCTATTAAAGCTGCAGGCAGGGCAGTCCCCCTTAGGGCATGAAATGGCAATCTATGCTTATGACCACAAAACAGTGACCTTAGATCGTGTTAACCAAAGTAATGAACGGCGTTTAGAATCAGATGCGCAAATTGAATTGGCTCGTCATGAGCATGCGCTAGTACTTAAAGAGCAATTTGCCAAGCGCCAAGAAATGGATTCGCAGCTGGTGCAGCAAAAACTCACTCAAGACTTAGAAAATGAGAAATTGCGACAAGAGCTCATCGAGCTCAAACGCCAAGCCAATGCCTATGCGCGTGCGCAGCATCAATTTACACAAAGCTTTACTCAGGCAGCTAACCAGTTCGTCAATCGCGTGGTAGTGCCCACGGTGAATATGGCTGGTAAGCCATTTACTCAAAGCAATTCTCAAGAGTCAACATCTAGTGAGCAGGAGAGTAAGTCGGCTGGTGCCAGAGTATTTCCCTTTGTAGGCCAAATGGATCTGGGCGTTAAAGCGTCATGAAAATAGCTTTAGTGATCGGCTTACTCACGCTATTGCTGGCATGCTCAAGCTCGCCTCGCTATAGTAATAATAGCTATACGCAAACCTATAAGCCCCAAGCATCAAGCACATACTCTAAGCCAGTGGCACAAAGCAATTATCAGGCCAATAATGCTCAAGGCAATTACATCAAAACATCCGGGCAAAGTGCTGGACAATCTGCATCACCTGTTGCGGTATCTAATTTTGAGCGTTTAAGCTACGAGGACTTGGTTCGTTTTGAGCCAGATTGCGAGCGGCGTACCGAGCAAGCCGCGCTGTTAGAAGAGCAGCTCAGACGCAATCGCTTTTATACAGTAGATGGCGTAGATGGTAATAGCTATCCAGGAAAAATAAGTAAGAGCTATTACTCGCTTATTAAATATCGCATCTGGTCACTTCATTTTTCCTGTCAGGGTAGTGAAGTAGCGCGTAATGTCATTGAGCAAGATATCCGTGCTGTCCCGACATCCTCTCCCTTGGCAACACCGCGTTGTTACTTTGAAGAAACAACTGAAGCAAAGACTTCAGTTCAGCCAGCGCACTACTTGACTAGCGAGCAGCAATCGACCCGAAGAGAAATCTGTACGAATTTTCCGTATGCGCAAGATAAGCCTTTTATTCGTGTTGGAGATCAAATTAGCTTGAGTTCTCGAGACGCCAAAGATGGCACCTCGTATTCAGCGCTACGCAAATGGAGGGGAAATATTTATCAGATGGTCTCAAAAACAGAAATGCATTTGAATCAAGCAGTCCGTTTTACCTTAGTAACCGTTCGCTCAGGAGTCAATCAGTGGACGGTAGTAGATAAGTTCTAACAATCAATTTCATTGAAAAGGGAAGGTTATGATGAATAAACACTCGAATGTGCGCGCTGTACAAAGTATTGGCAGCATTCGCAGTATTGCTGCAGGTGGAGCATTGAGTCTTGTGCTGGCTGCCTGCGGTAGCAATCCTGTGCAGCAAGTGCAAAATCAGCAGCAAGACGATTATCGCCAGCAGGCTCGTGTGGCAAAACAAGCCATCAGTGAGGCTCCTGACTGGATGTATAAGTTGCCCAAAGAGTCTGGGGTGATCTATGAAAATGGCACCGCCATTAGCAGTGACTTCTCGATGGCTGACCTCAAGGCAAAAACCATGGCCTATGTGAAGATTTGCACGGGTGCTGGCGGTAAGGTGCGCAGCCAAATGAAGATGTATCGCGCTGATAATGATGCTGCCTCAGTTGAGAGTTCAGAATTGACTGTGCGTAGTCTTTGCCCTGATGTAGATATCTCAGGAGTAGAGACGGTCGAGATGAAGCACGTGGCTGAAGGAAATCGTATTCGCACCTATGTTTTGGTTGCATTGCCATTGGGCTCGAAGAACGTGGCGAAAAGTGCGAAAGATATTCAGAATCGCTCGGGCGAAGCCTTTAAAGAACTCGATGGCGTGACTGAAAACCAGTTACGTAGCAATGGAAAAGAGGTGCAGAAGGAGTTTTCGCCAAGTGCCGTAGTGGTGCCGGTCCAGCCGGCTCAATCCTTTACCCCTGCACCTCTTGTAATGCCGCCCTCAACTGTGCCGCCAATTAGCCAGGCAC
Source organism: Polynucleobacter sp. MWH-UH2A (assembly GCF_018687195.1). NCBI lineage: Bacteria > Pseudomonadati > Pseudomonadota > Betaproteobacteria > Burkholderiales > Burkholderiaceae > Polynucleobacter > Polynucleobacter sp. MWH-UH2A. Next base: position 1,296,339 of record NZ_CP061321.1, on the reverse strand, counting down.
AGCCCGCGATGGAGGGCGCAACTAATGCCAGTAGTGCAACAGAGCTTCCCACATTAAAAATGAATGTCAAACCTGCCACTAAGCTTGATGGCAGCGTGATGGATTCGGTCAGAGCGGTTGGACCGGACTCGGTAGTGGTGCAATCGGGCGATGGCACCCAAAAACAATTGGGTTTAGTCAACTCTAAAAACCCAGAGTATGTTGCAAAGCGCGCTGAGGCGCTTAATAAACCTGGCGCGGTGATTGGGCAGGTTTCGGTAGAGTAGTTTATTGCTCAATCAAATTAGTCAAGCTTGGCCAACTCTTTTGATAGAGGTAAAAAGACGATAAATCCCATCGTTTTGATTTGCAATCATCAATTTCCTATCATTTATTCGGAGGGTTGATGAAGTTATTTGTGGCATTCGTTCGCATACCGCTAAATCATGATTATCAAAAAGTTCAGGTTCTAGCCAATTCTCCTGCAGAAGCAAAAGAGCAGTTGGAGATTGAGTACGGGGAGGGATCAGTGGCTCGTTATCCTCAGGAGCTAGCATGAGGGAAGTAGTGCAATTTATAGCCATCTTGGTTTACGATGAAGAGTCGTTTCATAATGAGTTGGCGCAAATGAATAAAAAATTCTCTAAATCCACATCCAAAACCGAAAAGGAAGAAAAGAAAGCGCTTGAGGTTTTTCAGCGGCGCTGGGATTTATTAAAGCGCATTCCCTCTTATGAGCAAGATGGCTCAAAAGAGCAAGTTGCTACAGTGTTATTTGCACGCTATGGCCTGCCTGACGGCGAGGGCGGCATGAAGGCAGATGATTTGGAGCTAAAAAGACAAAACTTTCTGCGCTATATCCAAAGTGACATTGATATTTTGCAAAGGGCCCTCAAAGACCTTGGATCAGAAGAGATTGAAACTTCCAGAGGTAAAGTTTGGTGGAATAAACGTAAAGGGTCGCCGTTTAAGGTTGCCGGCTTTGGGTTAAATGAAACCATTGCTTTTGGTATGCTCAAAAAACTCGGTAGTAATTGGCTACCTTCAGAAATACAAAAAGATTTAGAGCCCTACTATGAAAAGGCCATTGCTGGCGCTGCAAACCTAATTGTGATTCAAGCTAATACAAGTACTGATCAGGCTAGCACCCAAACTCGAAAGTGGCTTACGAAATTAGAGCAATGGCCTGACTTTATTGAATTTAAAAAGCCAACTGTTAAACCCGCAGTGCAGCGCGCCATCTACGAATCTTTGCTCCATGAGACTCGATTGGAGATTAAATATAAAGGCAGGGAAGAGCCATTTATTATTCACCCTCATCTCTTGGTGCAACGGGGTGTTAGAACCTATCTGTTTGCTACGGATGACTCAAGGGGTGCAATACTTCATTCGTTTTTGCTAAACCGCATTTCTCAGGCCAAATATATTGGCGGCCAGTACAAGCCGAGATCCCAGGTGGAATTGAAATCTCGGCTGGATAGGGGAATTGCCGTTCCAAAAATGGACCAAGAGATTTATGGAAAAGATATTGAATTAAAAATGGTGGTGGATTTTGGCACTGCATTATTGCTTGGCGAAACCCCCATTGGGAGAAATCAACTGATTAAACCCTTAAAAACCAAGCTTGATCCAAGGGATGATGACCTAGCTTCGGAAGTAACAACCACCATCAAGTTGCAAGAAGAATTGGTTTGGTGGTTACGTAGCATGACTCCGCATGTGAAAGTTCTTGCCCCAACGATACTCGTTGAGCGTATGCGGGTCGACATGAAAAAGGCGGCAAAACTGTATTCCTAAGTTTTTCACCCCCCCCCTAATTTTGGCGATAAATTTCATCGTTTCAATCTGGATACTATGTATTGCTGTGTGGGATGTATCGCAGCAATAAGTCTCTGTGGTATTGCTATCAAAGCGCCGCAAGGGTTCGGATTGAATTGCATATGAAGGGGTGAATATGTCTGAGGCTACTTGGTTTGTTGATGAAGCAATTGCAACGCCACAAAAAGAACTTAATTCCCCTGGGCTCAAACACAAGCTAAGCAAGCAACAGGAGGAGCTTGAAAAGGCGCTCAGAGCACGCTATTTATCGGTCGATATGATTTCAGGACTAGAGCTTGATGATCTCATTGATCCAAGCATGCCCTATGCCAAATGGCTCAGGGTAATCATACTCAGAGTCTTAGTGCACACCAGCGCTTTGAATGAGCTCAAGAATTGTTACACATTTGGCACAACGAAGTTATATGCATTTTTGGGTTTTAAGAATTTTGAGGAGTTTGCCAAAAAGCGCGATTTAATTACGTTACGAGAAGATTTGCTGACCATCTTGCATGATTGGGAAATGGATCTGCATGATGGGGAAGGGCACTCTCATTTTCCGCAACCATTGAATGAAAATTTATCCGCTTTATGTCAGCTCGCCTGCTTAGATGAGGTGCAAGCTCAGATTCTGGGTTTTGCCATTTTGCTGCATACTGAAGGCGTGCTGCAAGAAGGTGCAGAGATGATGGGGCAGAGTATTTCTGCTTTTTCAATTCCCAAGATTTTTGCGGCGACCTTAGGTTTGAAAGTTTCGGTTGTTGAGGCGGCATTAGATGATCATTCACATTTGATGCGCTCAGGGTTGCTGTCTCTTGATCATCGCGGCGAGGGCGATTTACGTTCTCGTGTTGATCTTTTGAATTGGACATTTGCTAAGTGCGCAGTCATTAAGCAGCACGATGTACGTGATTTACTTAAAGCTTATATTCGCCCTGTTTCTAGCTCAAACTTGACCATAAAAGATTACGGACATATTGCCCAACGTGTAGGCATTTTGAAGACATATCTAGCGCACGCAATCGCTACTCAAAAGCCTGGCGTGAATATCCTCATTTATGGTGGGGCAGGTCTTGGTAAATCTGAATTAGCAAAATTACTTGCCAAAGAGATCAATTGCGATCTCATGGAGGTGGTGGCAACCAATCTTTCCGGCAATCCTGTTACGCCAATGCGCCGAATTCGTAGCTATCGTCTTGCGCAATCACTGTTTCAGCAGGGCAATATGATGGTGTTATTCGATGAGTGCGAAGAGGTGCTCAGCGGTGAGGGTATGCAAACGTCTGATGTTGATCCTTCGTTAGCGCAAAAGTCTTGGGTCAATATGATGCTCGAGGAAAACGCAAGCCCAGCCATTTGGATTTGCAATTCAATTGAGAAGTTTGAAGAGAGTTACATTCGCCGCTTTGATATGGTGTTTGAAATGCCTATGCCAGATGAGCATAAGCGCCGTGACATGCTTATGAATTTGTGTGGTCAAGACATTGATCAAAAACTTATTACGCAAATTGCTAAAAATAAAAACACATCACCTGCTTTAGTTGCAAAGACGGCCCAGGTGGTAAAGGCAATTGCCACCACCCAATCCCTTGATCAGCGTAATGATCTAGCTCTGATGCTAGTCAATGACAAATTAACTGCCCAAGGGGTCATGAAGGTGCAGTCAGTCAGCATGGGAGCAATGGAATTGGATTTTGAGCCAAGCATGGTTAATTCGCCGGTGTGTTTAAGTTCGCTTTGTGCTGGGGTGCAAAAAACACGTGAAGCGCGCATGCTTCTTTACGGGCCTCCAGGCACGGGCAAAACCCGTTTTGGAAAATGGTTGGCTGATAGCTTGGCCATTCCCCATATGGTCATTAAGCCTTCTGATTTGTTGGGCTCTTATGTGGGCGAGAGTGAGCGCCAGATTGCAAAGGCCTTTGCCATGGCGACGCGAGAAAATGCCGTATTGCAATTTGACGAATGCGACACCTTTTTGATGGATCGTCGTCAAGCCAAGCAGAACTGGGAATCGAGCATTACAGCTACGATGCTCTTGGAGATGGAATCGTATCAGGGTATTTTTATTGCCAGTACTAATTTGATGGAGGGTATTGATGACGCTGCTATGCGCCGTTTTGATATGTCCATTAAGTTTGATTTTATGCAAGCAGATAAAGCATGGGAGATGTTTCAATTAACTTGTCAAAAGTTAGGTTTGGGCTGGCAAGATCCACATATCCGTGAGCAGTTTTCGCAAGTTTCTTACCTAACACCAGGTGATTTTGAGCAAGCCTGTCGCCAAGCACGCTTTTTGCCACTCACTAGTGCGCAGGCACTGCTCCAGGCTTTAGTAAGCGCAGTGGCGGTGAAAAAGTGCGCTGCCTCTTCACGTCAAATTGGTTTTTTGGGGTAGTGGTCCCAGACTGGGAGTCAATCTGATGAATAAGTGGGTCGCTATAGGCTTGCTAGTGTTCGTGCTAGGGTATTGCTCGCGCTCACCTCGGCCGGTAGATAAGGCTAGCTTGCAAGCAGAGCAGCGTCTTGAAGATGGTGAATGTGACGCAGTCTGTATACAGGCAAAGGCTTTACAGGCAGAAGATGACGGAGATCTTGAGATGGCATTGACTCTGAATCAAGAATTGGCGCAGCTAGACTCCGGTAATCCCGCAGTAGAAAATACGGTTGCTGGTTTACACGGTGCCTTGAGCCGCTACGATGAGGAGATTTCCTGGGCCAAAAGAGCGCTGCAGTCTAATCCGCGCTATGAGCAAGCCTATATTAATTGGGGCAATGCTTTGCTTGCGCAAAAGCAGTATGCCAAGGCTAAGGAGCGTTTTTCGCAAGCCTTAGTGATTAATCCCCAATCAGCCATAGCTCATTACCATCTCGGCTTAACACTTGATTGGGAGGGGCAGCTCGAGCAGGCCTTAGTCTTTTACCAAAAAGCCTTAAGTCTAGACTCTCGCTTTGAGGATGCCTACTACAATGCGGCAACCGTGTTGGCTAACTTGCGTCGTTACCCTGAGGCAAGGCGGTATTTGCAACAGCTGCTAGATCTCAACCCTCAAGATGCCCAAGCTCGGGCTTTGCTGCAAGAGCTTGGGGCGATCCGGTAAAGATTTTTGCCACTGGCGAATTTGACGATAAAAATCATCGTTTTCAAGTTGCATACTAACTTCCTATTCATTACGGGAGGCAGCATGAAAAATCGCAAATTTAACTTTGTTCAAATTTTAGAAAATGCTCGTCAAGGCTTGTATACCAAGGCGCAGATTAAGAAATTTATAAAAGCGGCCAATGAGTTTGGCATGAGCTCAGTAGTGCGTGATCTTTCCTTGCATCTCATGCCCATCACAGAGTTTGCTGGAGATAGTGCGCCTGAAGCCATTAAAGAGCGCGTTGCTAAGGGGGTGAGCTATTTAAATGCCCAGGGTCACTCACTCTCACGCACCAAACAAATGCTCAAGCGCCATGGAATTATTGAATCGATTAATCGCGTTGGCGCGCAACCTGGCATTAGTAAAAACTTGGAAGTGCTTGTTAAAGCAGGATTGTTGCAATACTCGGCTGAATCCATTGTGATCGATTATCCGCAGTTGTTTTCGCAGCGTGTAGTCGATATTGCAAAAGTCAAGTTGCAAAAAATCTCCGATCCAACCTATCAAAAAGTCAAATCGATATTGCACGGCTTGGTGCAAGAGTGCGAAATCGGTCTAGTTGAGTCTTACTAATTGCAAAAGGAGGGTGATCATGACTTTTCTTTACTTTTCTCGCAATATTGTCAATATTATTTTGCTTGGTATGGTATTGGTGTTGACAATGACAATCGGCGTAGCAAGTGCATCTAGCGCTTCTAATGCCTTTATGGATAACTCGGATGTGCCATTTGATGCAACGGCTGCGAAAGTGGATAAAACAACCATCACTTGGCGTAAAGTAGACAATCTTCAGGCTGAATGCGAAAAGGAAAGTAAACGCCGCGGTTTAGGTGGATTTGGCTATGGTGTAGAGGCTTGTGCTTTCTGGGATAAATCTTTTGGTGCCAATCAGTGCACCATTATCACTAAAAAGCGCACGACGCCTCGCGTTGCAATGCATGAAGTTGGGCATTGCTTCTATTTTTCATATCATAACTAAAGCAAGTAGTTGCACTAATAATCTAAGGACTTTAAGAATCCAATGCTCTCTAAATCTAAAATCGTCGCAGGTTTACAGTGCCAGACCAAATTGTGGCTAGGCGCTCATGCAAAGCACCTTGCTAAGGTGGGTGCCCAACAGCAATTGGTAATGGCCCGCGGTGAAGAATTTGGCGTTATTGCTCGAGATCAATTTCCAGGCGGTCGTCTTATTCGTGTGCTAGATGCCAACGGCAAAGTAGATGTACAAGGGGCCTTGCGTCAGACCCAAGACATATTGGATGAGTTTGCCGGCGGCAGCCCTCGAGTGCCGCTATATGAAGCTACCTTTTTACGCGATGACACCATTGTCATGGTTGATATTTTGTTGCCATCAGACAATGGTGCATGGAACATTGTTGAAGTGAAAAGTGGCAAAGCGAAGAATGGGGAGCAATTTAACGAGCGTTATGTGATGGACGCCGCCATTCAGACTTACATAGCAAGCGCCACGATCTGTATTCAATCAACTTCTTTGGGTTACCCCAATATCCAATTTATATATACCCAGTCCGGGAACTACCAAGGCTTACTCAAAGTAGAGGATGTCAGCACACAAATTGCTGAGCACCTAGTGAACATGCCTCAGACGATTGCGCAAATGAAGCAAGTGGTTTTAGCTAGCGAGGCGCCACCCAGCCAAATTGGGACTGTTTGCAAAGGTTGTGAATTTATTGAGCATTGCTCAGGCGCCACATTAGCTCCTGATGAGTCGATTCGTGTGCCGGTTTGGTATTTAGGCAGTAGTCCTGATGTGGCGATTGTGCAAGAACTCATGAAAGAGCATCGCGATTTAGCGACAGTGCCCCCTGAAAAACTCACCAAGCCGATTCATCAGCAAATGCGACAGATTGCAAAGACAGGGCAGCACTATATTGACCAGAAATTAATTGATTACTTAGAGCATCAGCCCTGGCCACGCTATTTTTTAGATTATGAGTACTTAGGTAAGCCCGTTCCGCTATGGCTACAAACGCAGGTCAACGAACAAGTGCCATTTCAGTTTTCGTTGCGCAAATGGAATGGACCAAATGACGTTGCTATTCAGCATACGGAATATATTGCCGATTCATTAAGTGATCCGCGCCAAGAATTGATTGCTAAGCTGTTAGATGCCTTTGATGAGGATGGCCCTATTTATACTTGGCATGGCAACTCGGTGGAAGGGCCGATGACTTTCAAACTTGCTCAGATGGCAACAGCTGAGCAGGCCACAAAATTAGAGAGTATTGCAAAGCGTTGCAAAGAACATGATTTATTAAAAGTATTTCAACAGTACTTTTATACCCTAGGAATGCATGGCTGGAGTATCAAAGAGATTGCGCGCTGTTTATTGCCAAGCAATCCCTATGAAACGCTATCAACTGCCAATGGGGTACAGGCAATGATGGGCTATGAGGACTTTTTGTTGATGCCACCATCACCTGAGCGCGATAAGCTAAAGGAAAATTTATTGGCCTATTGCAAGGTCGATACCCAAGTCATGATTGATATTTGGCAGGCGGTGTTAAGTCTAGGTGCTCATGATCATTTTGATTCGGTTGATTAGCATTCAGTTGTAAGATGTCATGAAATGAAACAATTTATAAAAGTGCTTACTAAGAAATTATAGGAATGCTTATGCACACCTTCTATCTGATATTTATTCCAGGAACCAAATTTGCAAAAGTAGTTTCTCGTTTGCAAGATTTGCCATCCAATCAATATTCTTCTGTGATGTTCATGGTGCGCGATGAGAGCCCTGAGCGCGGGTTGGCAGTAATAAAAGCGATTGAGGATCTGCATAATATCTGGATAGTGGGGTCAGATGCCGAATATGATATTCAGTACACAATGGGCTCTATAGGCAACTATATTCGCCCCCATCTTAATTGGCGCTCGGATTTGCAAGAACCATTGCTTGAGGATGAGAATGGCACATTAGTTAATGCTGATAGCGTTGACCATTCTTATGTGTACTCATATGCTGCGCCAGTAAATTATTCAGAATGGCTCGGCAATTGTGACCCTATGAGCCATGGTTATCACACTCCGAAAAGCAGTGAATTCAAATCTTTCTATATAGGATGTGGCACAGGTGCTCGCTGGCTTGCTCATATTCCAGAAGCTATGCAGCATGTTTCGCTTCAAAATGTACCGCCTGGATCTCATATTGAATATGGAAAGATTTTAAAAATCTATGAGCATTTAACAAAAACAGCAGAGCACGCTTGTCAAGAGCTGGTCAGAAAGGTTGCCATTTTTACTGGCGCTTATGCAAAAGAAAAAAGTTTTGCTGCCGAGCATTTTCTAATTAACTACTATGGGATTTATCAGCTAAAAAATCTTACGAGCGGGAATATGAGTTGTGAGGGGATGCAGTTTATTGCTAGGCCAAAGCATTGCATGGGTGGTCTTCAGTGGCTAGAAGTGGTTACTGAATTTGCGGAAGATGGGCTAAATGCTTGGACTCAGACCCGGGCAAATCATTTGAGCGCATTTGCTTTGAATCAAGAATTTCCTTCTTTTTTAACTGATGACGATGAAATTCATCCAAGTCTATCGGTGTATCGTGTTAATACCACCGCGGCTTTTACGACCGATGGGACGGATGTCTTTAGTCAGATGCAGATTCGTGATGAATACGGCGCACTTTTGGTTATGTTGGACTTAAAAGTGAGTGATGTCAGCCCAAGTTGCGTAATTAACTTACGGCCAGCGCCTAACAGAAAAGCTGAATTTGTAAAATTAATAGCAGACACGTTTTTTGAAGGCGATATAGCTGAAGCTTCCTCAAGAGTGAAAAATCAGTCACATGATCCATTCTTTAAACCGTGTGCCGCCAATTCAGATGGCAGAAGAGATGTTTGGTTTGACTTTACGGATGTTGATCAGGCCATTTATCAAATCGTGGATTGCCCGTGGTTAGGGCATGGGCCTTTATGGGGTAATGCAAGCTTAAGAGATGTATTGCATGCCATCGTCAATAAATTTCTGTAGGCCTGATTTAGCATCACTCCGTACTAACAGAGTGATGCTAACAATGGCTGCTTAGGAGGCCTTAAGGACTTTAAGGTTTTTATGTTGGGTTGCGGAGCTAGGATTCTGAATCCAGTTATGCACAACGGTATTTAAAGCTGCGAAGTTGTAGCGATGCGCCTTTAGATGGATGATTTTTTGCTGAGCAAGGTCAAAAGCAGTGTTTAATTCACGAGGTGTTTTTTTCATGATTGCTCCTTTGTGTGGTGGAGTATTTATTATGCATATTGAAACGATGATTTTTATCGTCTATTGATGCCAGTCTGTAGTTCTAAGATCTAGTCCCATGGGCGCGAATATGAAAGGGTTATGTAAATGGCAATTGACCTCAATGCAGCAGTTCAAAAATTATGCGCCGTGCGCGCTAAGGTGAGGGAAGAGTCGCCTAGCACTTGGGCAGAGCTTGAAGTTTTATGCGCCAATATTCCGGCAACTATTGGAAAAGCGCAAATCTGGCAAATGGGTAAAGATAAGCCTTGCTGGTCTAACATCAAAGTTTCTGCAGGCGAACGAATTGTCTCTGATTTGCAACTTAGCGTAGATTTTCAATCATCTGCGGCAATTGCCAGCGCATCATGGCTAATGGTTCGCAACCCTCAGTTGGGTCGAAGTTCTTCTGCCTTTGCTTTAGAAGGGGATTCGGTCAGGGCATATATTGCAGGATTGCAACCTGGCGGTCTTAAAAGTTATGTGTGGCGCTTGTATGCTATTCGAGAATTAGCCAAGGGGCTTGAGAATAATGCCAACCCTAAATTAACCGCTTTAATTCAAGAGTTGCTAACGAAGCAGTCATTTACAGGCTCTGAAATAGAGCGCTGGACCAAAAATTTTGCTAAACAGGTAGGGTACGGATGGGGTTACATTACGGTCAATCATATGCTCACTGACTTGGGGGTATCTATTAAGCCCGATGTATGGGTGCGTCGTAGCGCGGCACGTCTTGGTTTTATTGAAGGCATTCCATCCAATAGCTCATTTGAACAAATTGATGCATTATCAGAAAAAGTGGATTTTCAAATTATCAATATTGCATTAGATGCCGCGACTTTAATGGAGCCACTAGTTGCGGTGCAGACAGAAGATCCAAAATTAAAAAAGCGATTGGCACTTCGTGAAATTGATTTATGTCTAATGCGCTGGGGAAAGTTAGGCTTTCTTAATGATGGGCTTGACCTCTAGTCGATCAACTTGATTGACAATATCAAGTCAAAGTCTTTATAACTAACGCTACATCAAGAGATGGCTTTGTCGCCACAGCAACCTGCTAACGCTAGCAAGGTGCTCAAAAAGTGAGACTCCTGTAAAGGGGTAATCCCAAGCGACAAACCCACCATTTTGACCTTTTCATGGCGCACCCCTCCTTGGGGATAATATCGCCGATTTTTTCTAGTTTAGGGTGTCCAATTTATTGGGAGGAGGTCATTTATTGATTTCGCATATAGTTGGAGTTGTTTTAACTAGTCTCCTTGCTTAGTAGATTCCATAAAAGCTGTTGATGTCAAAATAGAACTCCCTTTTGAATCGATAAGCCACAGAATCTCGATAAGCATCTAATTCATCCATCTTTTCAATCGCGCCACTTTTTTGAATTTCTTCAAACCGACTAGTGAGCTCATTCCATATTGCTTCTGAAAAGCCGACTATGTTGAATGTCAATATATCGTAGTGTCGTTCATCATGAGTAGTTAGCTTTTGTTTTTCGGGTTCCCAGCGAATTCCATGAAATTGCTCATCTGGATGGCGAAAAATAATCATTTCTTCATAAATTCGTTTTTCAGCAAATATGTATTCAATTTCTACGCCATCAAAAGGGATGCTCGAATCTGCCGAAGGGTCATCTTTATCGATGATGCATGCTGTAGAAAAATCGTATCCCCAGCCACCAGAAATCGGAAGGTCTAGATCAAAATCATCCAAAATAATTTGTCTTGGTGATTCTTGAGTATTAAGTGGCGACGGGTCGCTGAGTTTTCTTTCCATAATTAATATTTATCCAATGATTTAGTAAGTTCATCTTTGATTCGCTTTTTAAGGGTAGCCGGTCCGAGTACTTCAACTCCCGAGCCATGCTTCAGAATATCCATCACTAATTCGGGATCTTGGTTGAAGTCAAACTCTAGAATGTAATAGCCTTCTTTATCAAATGAGCCGACTTGTTGCCCATGCCAGTGCTCGCCAGCTACCCAACGCGCATGTTCAGGAGTAAAGCGCAGTTTTGCTCTTTGCGTGGCCTTGCCAGAGAAGATGCCGTAGCTCTCGGCAAAATGTTCATGACAATCTTTATCAGAAACCTCTTGAGCCTTTGCATTAGTCAGGACCGCACTCCGAATGCCATCGACCGCAAAGCTACGTAAATCATTGCGTAGGTGGCAATAGGCATCCAGGTACCAGTTCTCCCGATAGAAGATCAGTCTTTGTGGAGAAATCTCACGCTCAGTCTCTTCGCCTTTACCTTTGGCAAAGTACTTAATGACCAAGCGGTTACGTTTAAGAAGGGCGGCACCTATCTCGGAGAAGTTCTCAATCGAGTTTTTACGAGAACCCATGCCCAACACTTTGATACGTTTACGCAATTCTTTGGCAGAGGTTTCGCTTTGACCCAGAATGCCATCAATGATGGCGGTGAGTGGTTCAATATGTGGACCAATCAAACCGCTTTGATCGAGTGATGATAGTAGGTGTTGCATTAAGACTAGTGCAGTCGCTTCCTTTTCAGAGAACCACAAACCAGGCATCTCAATTTTGTCGATTTCATCTGGGAACTCAAACTTGTAACCATTTAAGAAGCGGTCATACACAATTGAAGCCTTAAGGCGGCTGCGTAAGTATTCAAGATCGCGCTTGAAGGTGGCTTTAGAGATCTCGAGCTCATCCAAAAAGTCATCAATCGGCACGCACTTGCGTTGCTGAATCATGTACTTAATGCGGTGCAGACGTTCCATATCGCTCATAAAGGCTCCAAATGGTTAAAAAACAGCATATTTATTGTTTTTATAACTTTATTCAGTTTAAGGCTCATTTGATGAGCTAGCAAGTCTTTAGTCTTGAAATAGGTAAACCACTAGGCAGAGGCCAAAATGATCAAATTTATCGGTATTTTCTTTATGTTCATCAGCTGGGTAACTTTGGAGCGTGGATTTAGCTTCGGCCTAGCCTTCTTATTCTTGTTAGGGCTATTTCTGGTCTGCAGCCAAGGTATCTTTGCTCATCTGATGTTTGTGCAAAGAGAAAAGGTTAGAGCGCAATATCGGAGAAGAAGATGAGCGAAGGATTATCTAAACTCAATTGCTCAGTCGGTGATCTGGCTATTACTGTGGATTGCCGCATTCCAGCAAATCTGGGAAACATCGTGCGCATTATTTCTGCGGAAGGGTTTGGCGAATGGGAAGGACACGACCAGCCCTTGTATACCTGGAATGTCGAAGTCGCAACTACGGGCGGCGTACTCTTTTACAAAGACGACAATGGTATTGGAGCCTATACAGCAGGACCAGCTCCAGATAAGTATTTACGCAGACTCACGCCACCTCAAGGATATTTGCTTGATGAGTTCGCTGACTCAGAGCAACTGCAAATGGATCTATTAAATGTAGAGTGCGGCGAAATTAAAGAAAAGCTCTAAAAATTATTTCTCTAATTACAGCTCTTCCTCAACTTCTTTTTCAAGTACCAGAAAGTTGCGCTGTATGGCATTCCAGTCGCTGTCATGTGACCATAGTTTCTGAATGCCTACCAATCGAAAGCCTCTAGGGCCACGGTCATTGAGGATTTCATAAATGGAGTCGCTATCCGTTTCAACGGGCTCCATCTTCACGAGTTCGTATTCATAGGTTTTCATTGTTTAGCGGGGGTGTACCCGATCCGGTTGCCGTTGTTGTCGTATACATTGGTGACACCAGTTGATGACTGGGTCTCATAGCCAATACGATTGCCTCGGTTGTCATAGACACCATTGGTGGCATTCCAGTTATTAGCGTTGTTATTCCAATTGTTTGGACTGTTCTGCCAGTTGTTTGGTGAGTTCTCGTAATTGTTAATGGAGTTATTCCAGTTATTTGGCGAGTTCTGCCAATTATTAGCTTGTGCATTTGCGCTACGTACTAATAAAACAGCTTGAACAATGAGAAAGAGGGTGATGAGGTATTTCATGGATGCCTCCCATGTAGGTTTTAGGGTTTATTAAAGAATCACTACGGATTCACAGCAGATTCACAACAAATTCAGGATAAAAACCCAAGAGCTCACCCAATGAGCCTCTAGCTCATCACAATGAAATCATTCCAAAAAGCTTGATTTCATAGATAACGCCATGCTCAGCACCCTTGTTTTCATCACCCTCTTGCCGCTTCAGGTTTCACCAACTGGTAAATCGGCTGTGCCTATTTCTAAGCCATTGGCAGTAGCTGCCTTTGTAGATAGCGCCAGAATTTTGGGCTTACCCAAGTTCAAGTTGAGAGATAAGAATGGAAACCCTTACTTTGCAGACAAAGCTTTGCTACAAGAACCGCTTGCCATGATTCATCAATATGCGGGCATTACCTTCCCAGCAGAAGTAAATCAACGCAAAGCCTACATCCTCTCTTATGTCCGCAGATAAAAGGAAAGTACTTATGAAATGGTTACGCTCAACCCCGGTTACTTTGTTTCTCTTATTTGCTGCAGTCTTTGCGGTACCAGCATTTGCTTATGCCTCATTTCAGTTCTTCTTCCCATCTGATCCTGATATGGTCTATACCAAGTACGGCCCATTGAAAGTAGGGTGGAACAAGTTTTCAGAGAATGACAACTTCACTGAGTATCTAGGTAAAGTGCAGCATTTCGATGAAGATGCGCTGACCGTAGAGATCTTGGTACTCCGTAGCTATCACAACCCACAAACATCGATTCATGAAAACGCTAAATATGTCTATTCTTCAGCGCTCATGCGTCAGTCAGTTAATTGCAGAAACAGAACCGTATCAGTGCAAGACCTCATGATGTTCTCTAAAACACTCAGCAAAGGAAATCTCGTAAAGGATTTATACGACCTAGACTGGGATTTAGGAGAGGCAAGGCCAGGATCGATTGATGAGAGAAAGGTTGCTACATTGTGTGGGTTTGATTCGTGACTGAAATGACCAAACTAGCAAGGCGCCAAAGAGGTAAGGGAGTGACTAATTCTAGGTTGTGGGGTTATTCACCATACCCTATCAGTTCTTGAGCGTTCGAGGGGTCCAATTTTTACTAGGCAAATTAAATACTTCTTAAAGCATCAATCAATATTTTGAGTCATTGCATTGATGATGAATTTACGTAATCGCTCGTAGCGGCCAAGACGAATCATATCTCGTGGAGAAACATCACCTAATAGAGGGTTTCTGGCTTTGAACCAGGCCACTGTTTTTTCTGCATTCCCATCAAATACTTTGGCAACCATATTGATGGTATTGGCAATTTCCTCAAGACGTTCTTTCATTTGATCAGGAATTGCATCATCGTATCGAACAGATTTAATCGAAACAGATGCGATACGAGAGATGTCCTCTCTCTTAAAGTTAAGTAACTCTTGAACTTTTTTAGCGTTAAACGAAGGGCCAATGCCAAAGTGAAGAAGATCTTCCGCAATGTTGTCAAAAAGTCCAATCGGGGATTCAGGCTTTTGGTGAGCATGCACTTGGTTCATGTGAGGAAAGAGTTTGTATTAAAAGACCAATACTAAACCATATTTAAACCAAATATTAACCAATAAAATATACCCATAAAAAGTAGCAAAAACCGATGAAAAACCTCTTTTGCAGCATGAAAATGGGTAAAACAACCGGTCTTTCCCGGCTGTCCGCTTGTTCACATCCCGAAAGGAGAAGCTCTATAAAGAGTTAAAAGGAACGCACAAGCTGGTAAGGTTTTTCTTATGAAAAGGGCTATAACAACCCTTCTGATCTGTGGGCACTCATACCTTATCCCGTTGATCACTATCAAGCAGTAATACAAACAACCCCAACAACTACCTAAAACAAGCAACAACACCTAATAACTTCATTAGAACAGGGCTAGAGCTCAAATAACGAGCTAGTCACGCTCATAGATAAATTCCCCCAGAATCTTGCCATCGCGGACCCGAGCATAGCCCCTGGTCTCTGAAGTAGCTTCAAACTGATATTTGCCAGTCTTACTGCCCTTGGGGATGCAAAAGGACCAAATCTCTTCAGTGGGATCTGTCATTTCAGCTAAGAAATTAGCCCACCCTTGATTGAGATGTCCAAACGGAACGGCTGGAACAGTGCCTAGTGGGTCAACTATGTAACTGGCTAACTCAGCATCAATTGGATTGACTTGAGCTACTAAATACTCAGGTGCACAATCAAAATCTGGCAAAGCCTGCCATTCTTCATTGCGTTTTTGTTGAGCAATATTAAAAGGCAGCCAAATTAAAAATGCAGGCCAGCCTAATAAGATGCATAAAGTAGCTATGACATAAACAAGACATTCTTTTAGTTGATCGACCAGACTAGTCTCTTTGCCAACAGTCTTCATGATGGCTCTAGCAAATTCTGAAGGTCTTTCTCGCCATTTATTAATCAGAAAGTATGCCAAGAGCAATAAGCCTGGCGTCATGTACACCAAGAGATACTCAAACCAACCTATTGGCTGCCAGCCAATAGCAGCCCATAAAGAGTCGATCATTTGCCCCTCCGCAGGAATGATGAATAGTCTTTCTCATCCTTGGGCTTAGGCACTTCGTTATGGCGCGCATGCTTACCAACCAGAACTCCTTGTTTGAAGTCCATCAAGAGGTCGTATTCATAGATGCTGCCATAACCCATATGCCGATATTCCAGTTGTGCTCCTTGTGGGCAACGTAGCTGTCCTGTATACCAATGGGCAAATACTTTGTCATGATCTGGAAAGACATCAGACAAGCTGAGTATCTCTTCATAAGTCTTATGAGCAGAAAGGGCGACTAAGTACAAGCGCTCAACACCTTCATGTTCTAGAATTTGCCAAGTTCCTACATACCCACGCCAATTAGCAGTGTGCGGAGAAACAAAGCGAATATCGGAATACTTCATGTAGAGCGAAAGGGGGTTAGTAAACAAGGGAATCTCCTTGTCGCCATAAATCAGTCTTTCTGAAACTTGTGCGGTCATGAAACCCTCTTTGGCTTTAAACAAGCCATTTATATAGAACCTAGGGCTCATAAGGTGAGCCCTGAAAAATAAATACGCTAGCTCGATATTTGAGCTCAAGCAACTCTAAGCTCATTAACAAGCATAAAAGCTTGTAAGTAACTCACACATGCAAATCATGCAAGTAAAGCACGCAAGCAAAACAAAAAAATCCCAGCAGTTCCCCAACAATTGAATTAGGAGCTTATATGCCTGTACTGATCGAAGGCGTCTGTGTCTTATTGAAAAAAGGATCCATCATTGAACGTTATCAAGGTGGATACGGTCAATTTCAATTTGACTTACATGACCATAGCAAGCTTAGTGAAAGCGATGAGCTCATCAGCATTAGCTTTGATCATCATGAGCAAGCACGAGAGTATCTGAAGTTTCTCGTACAACGCGGCCTCAAGGTGATGTTGCTAAACGAAGATAACCCAAACAATACCGATGCTTTGTTGGTAGACCAAGTATTTGGTCCAAGCTTTAGGGTCTATTGGCTAGACTTTATTCACTTATTACCAAACCCACACAGTAAAGCTAGAAAGAACAAAAGAGCAAAAACCAAAGTAGGGGATCACGAGGAAATTGTGATTGCTACCACCGAGAAGGAGTTAGACGAAAGGGAAGAGGCAAGGCTACTTCGCTGGGGAAAGGATGAAATCTCTTTTCCAAAGGATTGGGAATTTAAATCATCAAAGTCCATGGACCTTGAGTTCATGCGTATGGCAGAAAACCGTAGCAAGCTCGCTCATTAAGTGGGATTGTTGGAATAAACATGGCGGGGTTCCGTGTAATTCTAGAGGTATTGACCTAAGATTTTTAGATGACTTGATGACGGAACTGTTTGCCATTGAGAGTTTTAAGAAATTAAAGCTTGAAAATACTATCGACTTATTTTTTTTGCAATTTCTTGCTTCTTTTTATTTCTAATATCAAAGCAAACACTGCACCTCCAGCTTGTCGTGGTTTTTCCGCTACTGCGAGAGGTAATTTTTTTGCACTCAGCGATTGGCGTTTTGCGATTGCAAGCCGGGCAATTCTTAAATTGCTCTTCAGGGGTATTTGTTATGGTTGTCATTATTGGCTATTAGGAGTTTGTAGTGCAGAAGAAGCATGAGCCCATTGCTGAGCCCATTACTTTTGAGAGTTTTTGATATGAACTTGTGACAATTAAGCTATCAACATTTACTTGTAAATCGCTTGGTTCAATTTTGAGCCAACTACCCACAAAGGCTAGCTTGTCTTTGTAATACTTGGGGTAATGTGAGGCATTTTTCGGTTGAGATTTTGTTAGCTCTAGTAGCTTGTAGGTTTTAGAGTCATATTTCCCGCCATTAAAGCACAGAATTACTAGATAGGGCTCGGTCTTGGCAAGTAATTTTTCCCCTCTAATTCTTCCCACAGATTTGCCAAATTTGGCAAAATAGGCAAAGCCCTTGGATTTCAGTACGGCATCAATCTCGGTAATTGGGTGATTAATGTCCGAGCCTTTCCCACCAACACGCAATGCTAAATAACCTTTTGGACGCTTTTTATGAGAAATATCGAACTCTTTGGTGAGTGCCTGAGACATAAAGAACCTTTGATTGACGAATTCTACTGCAGTGATTCGCTAATAATATCAAAATCTAAGGATGATAAAGAGACGCCATTAATGGTGAATAACAGGAGGCTTATAGAGAGAATTACAGCAATAAAGGTTGCAATCGAAGATGACTATGACGTCGACCTAAAGCCTCATTTGGTGGTTATCGCAAATTTGCTAGAAGAGAGGAATATGAATTTTAATGAATTCACATCCTTTTTTCCATCCCTAGATGTTTCATATTCAATATACAAAAAATTATCAACTCCTGAAAAATTTAACTTTTTGCAAATAGCGGTTAGAAAATATATTGAAAAGCGACACTCAATATATATTTCGCAAGGATATTCGGCTACCACTTTGCAGGTGAGAAAAGACTTTGAGAAACATAAAACAGAGGGCGGTTCCGCCAAAAAGAAAGTAGAGGGGTTGCTCTCTAAGCATGGATTTAAAGAGCTTGGTAGCTCTGAATCTATTATTGATAATCCTCTCAAGTATCATTTTTTTGGCACATCAATTGCCACAACAAATTTAATAGATGATTTAAGGGTAAAAGTTAATTTGAGGTTTGAGTGGCAAGCTGTGCATCAAAATAAATCTGCTGATGTAGTCTTTTCTGATCGTAAGGGTAATATATATATTAGCGAGCTGAAGCATACCAAAGAAACCGGTGGCGGTCAGGATAAGCAAGTATCTGAGCTTATATCTTTAATAAGCTTTACGGAAGATAGCCCAAAAATTAGGTACCTATCATTTTTGGATGGGATTTACTTTAATACCTTCATCAGCCCCACAGCACCCAAGACAATTGCACAGGTTGAGCAAATTAAAGGCTACTTGGTGGGATGCAAAAAAAATTTTTTTGTTAATACTTATGGTTTAGAGCAAGTGCTTATGGATAATGTGACGGTATAAATTTATAATAATCTGTCTTGTTTTATATTTTTGGGACTCATCGAAGTCAAGCTTAATTCAATTATTGTCCGCGCTAAGGTGTAGTCTAGTCGCCTTCTTCTCTTACCGGACTTATTGTTGCCTTTGAATGGTGACAGCACTAAATCAAAAGTTTTATTTCTGATAAAGCCTAAATGAGAATTACATGCATCTACAAAATCGTTAATCTCACTATCAGTTAATACGTCAACCTCTAGGTAAGTTAAAAGTCTGCTTGAATGTTTTATGTTTGTGCGCGAGTACGAAAATGTATTCGCATTCTCAAATCTGATCAAGTCGTCACCCATTGTGCCGTCAACAGCTTTCAACGCTACACGACCATTTGAAATGTTGAACCTTACCCCGTCTTTGCGCAAGGAAGTTTTTCTGTAGGAAAAAATATCGCTAAAGTTCCCACAATAGCTATGGTTTATAAATAATTTAGCATCTTGTTTATTGCGCCTATCAAAACAAGCAACACACACGGGAGTTTCTGTGTCTTCAAAGGGGTTCTCTTCAAGTACGCACAATAGGGATAGATAATCTTTACTGAATGTAGAATTAAGGAACGTTTCTGGAATGATTGCGACTACAAATGTTGCTGCCTCTAGGCATCTATCCAGCGCAGTTTGATATAAGTCTTCTCTGCCCTCTTCGAAGTACTTCTCAACAGTATCAAATACGCCTTTTCTTTTCGCGCTGTATTTTGCAAGGTAGGGTGGGTTGGTGACAATGACAGCATTGTTTGGGTTCGGTATTGATATTAGGCTGTCATTTTTCTCCCAAATTGTCTCTCTGATATCGTAGCCGTATATTGCAGAGTTAAATTTCTCAAGGCAAACGTCAAGCAAATGACCTTCGCCAGCATACGGATCGAGAACATTGTTTCCGGCTGCTAGCGCGCCACTTAAAAATTCTGCTACTGGCTCGGTTAGCCAAACATCCCTTTTGGTAAAGAAGCTTCCGGTGGATGTTTTACTCGCATCAATTTCCTTGTATAAATCTTTATCCTTTGAAATGAGCATCCGACTTATATTTTTTGAGTTCATTGGCTTTTGATGGTTTTGAGTATTGGTTTCTTCAGGAGTATAGCCAATGAATGTCTATCAATCTACGAGTGTCGAAATTTTAAATAATCTATCTGACTAATGCTGCGAGAGTAATGAATTTTTTAAGAAGAAATCCTGCGCATAAATATTGTAAGGCAATCTTTTATGGCGATTGAAAGATGAAGAGTGCTAATGTTTTAGATGGATATACATGCTAATTATGTTGGCTAAACATAATTAGAAAATTCTTTGTAGATTTATTGGGGATTATTTGCTGAAGTGCAAAAGCGATATTTTCATTCTTGCTTTCTAGTCAAATTTTATGGAAGTTAGTATCCGGCGCTTATTCTTGGGCTAATTTTTCTTTTTGTTAGCTCACCCCACGAGCCTCATCACCCCTAATCTGATCCTGTTGCTTTCATAGCCGCCTGTATTTGCCCCTGCTGCAAATTTAGGCAAATACAGGAGAAATCATGATTAACGGAAGATCACTAGAAGTAGTGCTCGATACCCGCAAAGAGGTCCTAGCAAGTCATTCAGGGGAAAGTTTGGATGTGTTGCTACGCCTGCGTGCACCCAAACAAGAAAACATTGGCCAAACCCGTCCTCAATTAGCGGTATCTCTAGTAATCGATCGCTCAGGCTCAATGGGTGATGGCAAATTAGATGAAGCAAAACGCTGTGCCCTCGATCTGCTGTCTCGCCTAAAAGATGGAGACTGGATCTCTGTAGTGATCTACGACGATCAGGTTGAGGTATTGCTAGAGACAATGTCGGTGCGGGTAGCTAAAACCTTATTGCCGATTCGATTAGATGGGATACAGCCCAGAAACATGACCAACCTTCATGGCGGCTGGCTCAAGGGTGCAGAAACGCTAGCCCCAAGAGCAGGACGGGGCATGGTGAGTCGCGTCATCTTGCTATCGGATGGCCAGGCTAATCGAGGCTTGCTGTCTGTAGAGGGAATCTGTGAGCAAGTGCGCGAGCTAGCAGGTGCTGGAGTGACTACTTCAACAGTGGGTATAGGCTTTGGCTTTAATGAAGAGCTCATGACAGCCATTGCAAAAGCCGGTCAAGGCAATAGTTGGTATGGCCAACGCGCAGAAGATCTTGCCGAATCATTTGATGCAGAGTTGGGATTCTTGGCCAATCTTGTTTGGCAAGACGTCAGAGTCAAACCAGAAACCCCATTGTTGTCTCGCATGGGTCAGATCAACGTACGTAATGACTATGTACAAAATACGGACGGACTGTATTGCCTCCCAGCAATCGCCCAGAGCTCTGAAGTCTGGATGGCAATTTCATTATCGATGTCTGTAGTTATTCATCTTCAAGATAGTGGCACTGCATTACGTTGCATCATCATGGCAAAAGACCGGGATGGTATTGAGCATGAGTTTGCAGTCAGTCTGCCACAAATGCGCGTTGTATCTCTTGCAGATTACCAGTTAGCCCCAGAGAATGAATTGGTCGCAAGACGCTTTAATGAGGTGGAGGCAGCTGATATTCAGCGGGAAGCCCGCTTGTTTGTGAGAGATCGTAACTGGTCAGCAGTAGAGCGCCTGATGCGAAAACTCGAGGAGCGTGCTCGCGAGAATCCATGGCTAGAAGAGACAGTGCGTTATTTGCGTACGCTATTAGAGAGACGCGACTATGAGGCCATGGAAAAAGAGCTGATGTACTCCTCTGACAAACTCAAAAACCGAGTGGCAGATCTAGATGACACCGTAATGTTCTGCATGAGCGCAGAAGCAGTGAAGCCTGCCTTTATGCGCAAGAAGGTTTCACAAGGACGTAATACAGATTCTCAAAAGTAATTGTGTAGTGCTACTGTGAGTAGTAAGTTCTAAATCAAGCATATGAATGTAGGAAAGAAAACCCTTTCCTACATTCATTTCATCCATCGCCTCTATTGATTTCCCATTGAAATCACTACGCTGAATCTTTCTATATAGAGGAGGGTTCGGTTTGCAAGTATCTGTCGAGTGCACCCATAAGACATTGCGTCTATTTAAGATTCAGTTAGACGTACGAACCGTCGTCGTTTTGCTCATCATTTGGATGATTTGGGGCATCTTCCGGATTTTGAAAATCTTCTAGGTCTATAGTGTTGCTTAAAAAGCTACTTTAGTTGCTAAATAAGCAACAATAGTGCAATATATGGCCTATGTCGACACTCTCATCTGTCTTGTTTGCTGAATACCGTAGCCGTGTTTTAGGTTTGTTATTGCTTCATCCTGAGCGCACCTATTACTTGAGAGAGATTGCTCGCTTAACTGGAACAGTTCCAGGAACACTTAAGCGTGAGATGGATAAATTACTTGAAGTTAGATTGCTCACTGTAAAAAAAGTAGGCAATCAAAATCACTATCAAGCAAATCAAGAGTGCCCGGTGTATGTTGATCTCGCAAATATCTTACGTAAGACAAGTGGCATTAATGATGTCGTGATGAATGCACTATTACCACTTAGTGAAAAGCTGGAAAGTGCATTTATCTTTGGCTCTGTAGCTCGTGGAAAAGAGAATGCCAAAAGTGATATTGATTTGATGTTGATTGGTGAAGTGAGTTACTCAGAAGTATTGCCGTTACTACACCCATTACAAGAACAATTAGGAAGAGAAATTAACCCCAAGATATATGGTGTTAAAGAGTGGAGTAAGTTGATCCAAGATAATGGAGCTTTCGTACAGGATGTAATGAAGAAGCCAAAGCTGTTCATCATTGGAAACGAGCAACAACTCCACTCTAAAGAGATCCCTTATCACCCTACAAAACCTAGTCGGAATTAGTCTTGATTCCATAGCAATCGATGTCTTGATGGTTCGCAGGCTAATTGATGCTGCGCATGTCAGCTTGCAAGACGCCAAACTCAACTCTCTAAGCAATGAAGGTCGTTTTGATCTAGCTTATAAAGCCATCATGCAGTTGGCTAATGCTGCTTTACAGGCAAAAGGCTATCGAGTCCTAACCAGCAAGCCTGGTCATCATCAGTTAATGCTACAAGCATTGCCATTGACTATCGGGTTAGATCAGTCATCCCTGATCATGCTGGATCAATTGCGTAAACAACGCAATGCAACTGATTATTCAGGGGATCTAGTTTCAGATGCATTGGTAGCAGAGGCAATTGCTCAGGCCCAAGCCTTATTCGATCTGGCACTAGCAATTGTGGAAAACCGTTGACAGGGTGGCGAAGACTAAATTGTTAGAAGAGATTCATCCGGGTGAAATCTTGCTTAAAGATTTTATGAAGCCTATGCAAATCACTGCAAGACAAATCGCAACGGATATTGATGTCCCTATAAGCCACATTAGCGAGATTGTTAACGGTACTCGACCTATTGCCGCCGATACTGCAATTCGTTTGGGATCATTTTTTAGGATGGACCCGAAGTTTTGGCTAAATCTCCAAATGGAGTATGACCTGCGGGTTGCCAAGCGAAATTTGCAAAAAAGATTGCATCAAGAGTGAGGCTATAGGGTGGATGAGCCAAACCCCCGGCACTGGCAGAAATTGGGTTTGGCTGCTTCGTTCCCGACCTGACCAGGTTATCCAACCCACCATGCGGGGAGGCCCATCCAATTCCATTTTAGCTTGTTAGAATGTAAGACATGACAGCACTGGCATTAGCCCGTTCGTGGCGCCCCAAAACATTCTCTGAGCTTATTGGACAAGACCATGTGGTTAAGGCCTTAACCCATGCTTTGGATCAGGGCCGCTTACACCATGCATGGCTATTTACGGGTACCCGTGGAGTGGGTAAGACCACGATTTCTCGAATCATGGCCAAAGCACTTAATTGCACTGGCGCTGATGGTTCTGGAAAGATGACATCTGAGCCATGCGGAAAATGTCCTGCCTGTATGGAAATCGATGCAGGCCGCTTTGTTGATTACATCGAAATGGATGCCGCTAGTAATCGTGGTGTTGATGACATTGCTTCTTTATTAGAGAAGGCTGCATACGCACCAAGTAATGGTCGCTATAAGGTTTACATGATTGACGAGGTGCACATGCTCACCAATCATGCCTTTAATGCCATGCTCAAAACATTGGAAGAGCCACCAGAGCACGTCAAATTTATTCTGGCAACGACTGACCCACAAAAGATTCCAGTCACCATTCTGTCTCGTTGCTTGCAGTTCAATCTCAAGCAAATGCCAGTACCGCTCATCGTTGAGCACCTAGAAAAGGTCCTTGCCGCTGAAAAAGTGGATTACGAAGTCAATGCCTTACGCGTACTGGCTAAAGCAGCCCAAGGCTCGATGCGCGATGCGCTCTCATTAACAGACCAAGCAATTGCTTATGCCGCTGGTAAGGTGACCGAAGAATCTGTACGTGGCATGCTTGGCACTCTAGATGACGCTTATCTCATTCGTATTCTCGATTGCTTAATTGCCAAAGATGGCGCAAGCCTTCTAGCAGTTGCTAATGAAATGGGTGAGCGCAGCATGTCTTTCTCACTCGCATTACAAGATTTATCGAGTTTGTTGCAAAAGATTGCAGCAGCGCAAGTCGTGCCAGAGTCTGTATTGGATGATTGGCCAGAAGCAGAGGCGATTCGTCGCTTGGCTGGTCAGCTAACTAAAGAAGAGGCGCAACTCTTTTATCAAATCACGATTACAAGCCGTCCCGATTTATCACTCGCGCCTGATGAGCAAACTGGCTTTGCCATGACCTTATTGCGCATGTTGGCGTTTCGCCCCGGAAGTGCAGGAAGCTCGGGAAGCACAGCACCATCAGCACCACCAGTAAATACAGCACGTCCAGCATCAGCAACATCAGCAGCGCCAAAGACAGCGGCGCCAGTAAATCGTGCTACCCCTGCAGCGCCTGCGGCTAAAGTTGCTGCTTCAGTAGCCCCAGCCGCTCCAGCAAACAATGGCCCAGTAGATCGTCCTGACTGGCATGGCTTGATGCGCCAATTGCCTGTACGTGGCTTAGTGCAGCAGTTGGCATTTCAGACGGAGTTACAAGATTGGAATGATTCACCAAACGGAATTAAGGCAGTGGTTGTGACGCAAATGCCCCAGCTTGCATCTGATGCATCAATTGCGCGTTTGGCTGATGCCTTAACTGCGCACTTTGGTAAGACTGTCAAAGTCATCATTGAAAAAGGCGAAGTAGAAGGTAAGACTGTTGCTAAGGTTGATGCACAGATTCATCAAGAGAAAAGATTAAATGCAGAGCAAATGATCGCAGCCGATCCATTTATTCAGCAATTAGAAAAAGAGTTTGGCGCCAAGGTAGTGGGCGGCTCAGTTAAGCCGCTATAAGGCTCCTCTGAGACAATCTTTTAAATTCACACATAAGCAATAAGGAAAGGAAGTCATGATGAAAGGTGGACTTGCTGGCTTGATGAAACAAGCTCAGCAGATGCAAGAGAAGATGAAAACCGCGCAAGCTGAATTAGCTGCGTTGGAAGTAACTGGCCAAGCTGCTGGTGGTTTGGTAAAAGTGACTGTCTCAGGCAAGCATGAGCTTAAGCGTGTACAAATCGATCCAGGCGCAATGGATGACAGAGAGATGTTGGAAGACCTCATCGTGACGGCATATACCGAAGCATTTAAGCAAGTGGAAGCCGCAAGTGCGCAAATGATGTCTGGCGCAACAGCGGGTATGCCAATGCCCCCTGGCTTTAAGTTGCCTTTTTAAATCATTAGTCTCTTTTACTTTCTCATTTAGTCATTTAAGTTCATGGCGCGTCACGAAGCACCTACTGATGCACTCGGTCGATTGATCGAAGCATTAAGAGTCCTGCCTGGAGTAGGGCCGAAGTCTGCACAGCGCATGGCTTTTTATTTATTGCAGCATGACCGCAACGGTGCTGCGGTGTTAGCAGAGTCTTTAGGTGAAGCGGTTGAAACCGTAGGCCATTGCACACGTTGCAATACTTTTTCTGAAACACCGATTTGCACCACTTGCTCTGATGACCGTCGTGACCCGTCCTTGCTCTGTATTGTCGAGACGCCTGCTGATCAAGTAATGATTGAGCAAACCTTGAGCTTTAAAGGTAATTACTTTGTGCTCATGGGGCGGATTTCACCACTGGATGGCATGGGCCCGAATGAAATTCATTTTGACCGCTTACTAGCTCGTATTGAAAACCCAGATACCGGTGTGCCAATTAGAGAAGTAGTGCTCGCCACTAACTTTACGAGTGAGGGCGAGGCCACCGCTCATTACATTGGTGAAGTACTTAAAACCAAAGGCATCAAAGTCACACGCATTGCTCGAGGTATCCCAGTAGGTGGAGAGCTTGAGTATGTAGATGCTGGCACGCTTGCTAGAGCCTTGATGGATCGTCGATAGTAGTTCTCATCAAATTCTGTATTTAACAGTCTTTATTTAAATCAGCCATCAGGCAATCAACGGAAGGAGAGGATTTCAGCTTCCCTTTTCTTGCCTCTTTCATTGCTGCAATCGTTCCTTTATTCGGAACCAGTGTCTCAAAAGGAAGCGCCTTTTCTCTTGCAACTCTGGTCATCAGGATTCGAAGTGCATCCGCTGGGGTCAGTCCTATGGTCTTTAATACTGCCGCAGCCTCATCCTTAAGTTCTCTGTCAATCTGCACTCTAACGATTGCACTTGCAGTCATGATCACATCCTGTTGAGTCTAATGATCCCTATATTATCCTAAAATGATTTTCAAAAGGTTGCATTTTGCAACCTTTTGTGATAAATTGACACCTATTAATGAATCGATGAAAGGTGAAGTTATGCCTATAGCTATCAAGTTATCTGATCTTCTTATTGAGGATGCAAAACCTTACGCACAAGCAATGCAAAGATCTGTTCCCAAGCAGATAGAGTATTGGGCTCGACTGGGGAAAGTCGCGGAAGAAAATCCAGATTTGCCTGTGCACATGCTTCAAGACATGCTGGTGAGCATCGAGGAAGTTAAGGCGGGTAATTTAAATCCTTATAAATTCGGATGATCGTACTAACAACTCCCCGATTTGATCGGGCTATTAAAAAAATATTGCCAGCTGAGAAAAAGTCCCTAGATACGGCTGTTAAGGCTCTGATGGTTAATCCCTCGCTTGGAGAGAAGAAAAAGGGCGATTTGTTGGGCACCCAAGTTTATAAGTTTAGGCATCTGAAACAGCAAATGTTGTTGGCCTATTCTGTAAGCCTGGACGGAAAACAAATGGTTCTTGTGGGTTATGGAGTCCATGAGAATTTTTACCGAGATCTAAAGCGCTAGGCTTTGGTTAATCTTTTTATTCAGTATTTGTCGCCGATATGTCACGGCTTAGACATAAATACTAGGTAAATTGCTCCAATTTGGGGATAATTTGGGCTGCGCCACCTTTGGGCTTCAATTCCAGTTGGTGAGCTGCTGGTAATTTCCATCAATCTGTTGCTACTTGCTGATGCGTGCATAGCTGGGCAACCCAATCTGAAACTGTGAATGACTCGCAAACTTTTGCTCATTCTCCTGCTAAGTGTATTGAGTGCTTTTGCGCATGCGCAAAGGGCAGGGTCAGGTGCCGACCAGATCGCTAGTTTTGCAGATGATATTTCTTGGTTGCCAACCGAAGGTGAGTTCTTAGGTTTGCCAGTGAACGTGCATGGTCAAACCACATACATTAATCAGCGCTATAACAATTTCAATTCTCAATATCAGGGACAGAACAGCTTATCGCCGCTCAAGTCGATGAGCTACACCTGGTCTGGTACTTTATTTTTTGGCGCACGCTTAGCGCAAGACACGGATATTTATTTCAATCCTGAAGTAGTGTCAGGCGTACCCTTTTCAGGATTAACTGGTTTTGGTGGTTTTACTAACGGTGAAGCCACTCGTGCGCAAGGAGCACAAGCCCATTTTTATTCTGCTAGAGCATTCTTACGCCAAACGATTAATCAAGAAGGCAGTAAGGTTCAATTAGCAAATGATGCTAATCAGATTACCCAGACGGTAAGCAGCAATCGTTTTGTCATTACTGCTGGTCAATTTTCTACATTAGATATTTTTGACGATAGTCGTTACGCAAAAGACCCTCGTGTGCAGTTCATGAACTGGGGCAATATGACCTACTTGGCGTATGACTATGCTGCCGATGCCCGCGGCTACAGCTGGGGCTTAGCGGGCGAGTGGTACCGCGATAACTGGGTGTTTAGAGCATCGCGGATGTTGACCCCCAAGATTCCAAATCAACTCAATCTCAATTGGCAAATCTTTAACTCTTACGGTGACCAAATTGAAGTGGAGCGTCAACATACTATCGGTGATTTACCCGGCAAGGTGAGTGTGCTCGGTTATCGCAATCGTATGCTGATGGCGCGTTACTCTGATGCCACTAACTATTTGCTGGCTAATCCAGATACCAGGGGTACTCAAGCCTTATTTAATGTGCGTAATAATTTTCAATACAAAACCGGTATTGGTGTGAACGCTGAGCAAGCATTAACAAAAGATGTGGGCATCTATATGAGAGCCTTTACATCAGATGGCCATACCGAAACGATGTCATTTGCTGAAGCAGATCAATCCTTATCTGTCGGTATGGGGATTAATGGTGAACGTTGGGGTAGGGCAAAAGATACGATTGGTATATCAGCCATGCTCAACGGCATTTCGGCAAATCGTCGTGCCTACTTACAAGCAGGCGGTATTTCTAACTTCGTTGGTGATACGCCGTATCCGTATGTCAGCCCAGCGCAAACGATTAGTTACAAACCAGAGCAAGTGAGTGAGTTCTATTACAACGCCTTGTTAGTGCAAAACGTACTCTTGGGTTTGAACTATCAGCACATCATTAATCCGGCCTATAACGCCGCTCGCGGCCCAGTAAATGTGGTCTCGTTTAGGGTTCATGCCGAGTTTTAGGGCTTGTATGGCTGATTGGCATGGCATAGAAATGATTATTGTCTTTAGAATCAATAGGATAGGAAATGCTAATAATTCGACATTTGTGTTTTCTACCCTATAATCTGTAAAACCCCCTAAAAGGATTGCTTCTTTAAGGCAAAACCGCATTAGGGGCTAAAAAAACAGCATTATTGGATTAAGAGGCAGCCGCTTTTGTTGATTTTCGGCACACGCACAATTCGTCAAATTTCACCACACGGTGTTGCGTTGTTTATCAGTGCAATGGCACTAGCCTCCCCATCTTTTTTGTGTTCAAGCGCGCTTGCTCAAGCAACCAGTAATTTAGTTACCCAAAGTGATGGCGAGGGGTCAAGTTCAGTAGAGGCTGGCACAGTGACATTGCCGATAGCTCCTAGTGCAAATACATTAGGTTCTACTGAAAAGTTAGGAGCTAGTGTCACGGTGGTGACAAGTAATGAAGTTTCAACGGATTTATCTGCGCCACCTTCGATTGGCGCGCAGCTCAGTGCGCAAAATAGCCCAATAGAAAAACCATTAAAGGCGTCAGAATTGTCTGCGCCGGTAACGAAGGCAAATGCGTCAAAGAGTTATGTCAAGAGTGCGCCATCTGGCCCAACGCAAATGGATCTGCGCCAACTTTGGGATGAGCTTAAGCTCAATAACCCACAGTTAGCCTCTCTGCGCGAGGCTTACTTATCCGCCAAAGCAACCGTGCCCCAAATTGCTGCTCCAGCAAATCCACAGGTCGGGTTGGTGTGGTCAGGTATGCCAGTGAATTCCCCATTTGCTTTGGGTGGCGCTAATCAACCGGTGCCAGGTTACCCCAATGGTATTAGTAGTAACAACTCAATTTCGGTAGCTCAGCCACTTCAATTTCCGGGCAAGAAGAGCTTGGCTGCTGATATTGCCGACACCAATGCAGAAGCATTGTTAGCTCAATCTGAATCGACTTACTTGCAGTTGGGTGCGCAGCTCTCAACCCTGTACTACAACACCTTAGCAACCCAAAAACAATTACAGGTTCTCAAAGAATCCGTAGTGCGCCTCGAGATGATTAAGAACGTAGCCAAGGCGCGTTATTCCAATAACGCTGCCGCTTATGTTGAGTATCTCAATGCGCAAGTAGCGCAAAGTGCGGCAGAGGCCGATCAATTTAATTTAGAGCGTCAACTCGAAGTAGGCATTAAGAACATTAATACTTTGATTGGTCGTCACTCGAGAGAAAAACTGATTCTCAAAGGCGATAGTCGTCGTTCAATGGCACCAGTTCCGACACTGGTGGAGTTGGAAGATTACGCTGAATCGAGTCACCCAAGCCTAAAGAGTTCTGCATTGCAACTCGATGCAGCGCGTAAAGGCGTGACCCTAGCCAAGAAAGCGTACTTGCCAGACTTTCAGGTGATTGGTTCTTCATACACACCACGCGGCCCATTCTCAGCAAACAATGGCGCCTTGTTCTATCAGTTTGAATTAGATCTCATCATTCCGCTGTATTTCTTTACCAAAGAAAAATACGGCGTAGAGCAGGCGATGCGTAATCAAGCTTCTGCTGAGGCAAGCGAGATTTCCAATCGCCAGCAGGTCGTATTGGCAGTGAACTCGGCTTATGCCGCTTATCAGCAAGCCAAAACAGCGACTACCTTCTTAAAGAATCGCCAAGTACCCCAAGCAGATGCTGCATACAAGGTAGGATTGATTCAGTATTCCAATAATGGTCAGGGCTTTAATGATTTGTTGACAGCCCAAACACAGTTGCGTAATTTGGAGGTGCAATTGGCCTTAGCCGAAGCAAACCTTCTACAGGCACAAGCCACGTTAATGGTGACTGCTGGAAAAGAACCTTTTTAAGGAGTGGTTTTGAAGGACAAACTCATTCACCTCTATAAGCGGACGATCGCAGAGCTGCAAAAGCTGCAGGCTAAGCTTTCTGCTCGTATTGCTGCTAATACCAATGAGATTCATCGGTCATACTGGGCTTTACCTCCAGAGACTCGTGCACGTTTGCGCTTGGTGATTATTTGCACTTCTATTTTGATGCTCGGGATTGTGATTGGTTTGTTCGTGAACGTGAATCGCCCAGTGAAGTTGGAGAAGAGCGACAAAGTATTAAAAGTAGAAAGTACGGGTGCAATGGAGCTGCAGCTTCCTGGCGTTGAACTGAACCCCAATATCTATGTTTTCCAAGATGCCACTCTAGTGACTGTGCCAGTTGAGTTAAAAGTACCAGGGCGTTTGGCATTTAATGCAGAAAAATCTAAAGTGTTATCTGCCAGAGCGCCAGGTAGGGTAGAGCGTATCTATGCCTTTGATGGTGCTGCGGTTGAAGTAGGCTCTCCAGTTATCGAGCTTTACAGCCCAGAATTTATTTCTGCACAGCAAGAGTATTTGCTTTCCTCTAAAACTGCCAAAGTGTTAGAGGGCAATAAAACGATGAGCGACCTTTTGGGTGATGCGCAAATTACTCAGCAGGCTGCCGCCAACCGGATGCGCAACTTAGGCGCGGGTGATGGCGATATCAAAGCACTAGAGAGAAGCGGTAAAACCCAAAGCAATTTGGTGATGCGTTCACCACTACAAGGCGTTGTGGTCAAGCGTGCTGTAGAGCCAGGATCAATTGTGAATGCCGGTGATGTGCTAGTAACTTTGGCAAATCCAAAAGAACTGTGGTTCTTGGGCAATATCTTCGAACAAGATATTCGTAAGATTCAAAAAAACCAGACCATGATTCTGCGCACTGAGTCTTATCCTGATAAAGAGTTTGTGGCAACGGCTAATTACATTGCACCAACCATTGATCCAGAGACTCATGCTTTGCTCATTCGTTGCGATGTAGAGAATCCTGATGGTCTATTGCGTCCTGATATGTATGTCAGTGCGCGTTTGAAGACCGCAGAATCAGAAGCAATTGTTGTGCCGCAATCTGCGATTGTGAGGGTGCGTGAGATGCGCTACGCTATTATCAAAAATGGCAAAGATTCTTACAGGCGATTTGTTGTTAAAGGTTATGACCTCGATGGCAAACGCTTTGCTGTTACTGAAGGTCTTGAGCCTGGCATGAAGGTGCTCACTGATGGCGCGGTCTTGTTGAATGACCGTTTTGCCAAGCAGGAGGAATAATTGAGTTTTGTTACCTCCTTCATTCGGGGAGTTTTAGACAAGCGCGTCGTGATTTTGTTCGCGGCGGCTGTGTTATTAGTTCTGGGCGCATTTAGTCTTAAGCAACTACCGATTCAGCCATACCCTGGTGTAGCACCATTAACGATTCAAGCGATCTCGCAATGGCCTGGTAGAAGTACGACTGAGGTAGAGCAACAAGTTACTATTCCGGTCGAGAATGCCTTGGCTGGTATTCCCGGGGTAAAGGCCTTTCGCTCTGTATCACTCTTTGGTTTATCGGTTGTCACCCTGAAATTTAATGACAACGCTGACCCATTTAAAGTTCGCCAAATCTTCATCACCAATTTAGGTAATGTGGCATTCCCACCGGGCGTGAGTTCTAGTGTGAGCCCAGACTCAGATGCAACCGGCGAGATCTTGCGTTACCAAGTAGCTTCTGACTATGCTTCGCCTACACGCTTAAAGACCTTACAAAACTACGAAATCTATAAAGAACTGAAGCAAACCCCAGGGATTGCCGACGTCTCTTCATTTGGCGGCAAGGTACGTCAATACCAAGTGATTGTGAGTCCTGAGAGCTTGCAATCCAAAGGGGTAACCATTCCGCAGTTAATCGATGCTTTATCTAAAGCCAATGACAATACTGGTGGTGGCGTATTGCCAAGCGGTGAGCAACAGTTCGTTGTGCGTGGCGTTGGTCTATTGCGCAATATCGATGACATTAAGCAGGTAGTAATTGCAGTTAACAAGGGTGTGCCTGTCCGTATTGGTGATGTGGCAACCGTGGTGATTGGCAATGCACCTCGCTTAGGCATGTTCCAGTTTGATAGCAATCCAGATTCAGTTGAAGGGATTGTGTATTTGCGTCGTGGCGAGAATGCATCTGAAGTATTGGCTCGCGTCCGCGAAAAGATCGACAACATCAACAACCACATCTTGCCACCGGGTATTCAGGTAAAGCCTTTCTATGATCGTCAGGTCTTATTAGATATCACCGTGGGCACAGTAAAGCACACCATGTTCTTTGGTATCACCATGGTCTTGGTCTTGCTCTATGTGTTCTTGGGTAATTTGCGTGCAGCAGCAGTGGTAGCGGCAGTCATTCCGCTGGCACTTTGCTTCTCATTCATCATGATGTACCTCTTTAATGTGCCCGCGAATTTGATTTCTCTTGGTGCAATTGACTTCGGCGTCATCGTCGATGCTGCGGTCATCATTACTGAGAACGTCATGCGCCATATGGAAGAGGGCGGTAAGCGCGTTAATCAAAGCATAATTCTGGCAACCAGTGAAGTACAGCGTGCCATGATCTATTCAACTAGCATCATCATTGTGGCGTACTCCCCGCTATTTTTGATGGGCGGTGTTGAAGGCATCATCTTCAAACCGATGGCATTTACCATGGGCTTTGCGCTGATTGCCTCCATTGTCTTGAGTTTGACTTTCTTGCCGGCCTCGATGTCCTATGTCTTTGGTCAGAACTTTCATCACGCGCCGCCTAAATTTATTACCTGGATGTTGCAGCATTACCGTCCATTATTGCGTAAATGGATGGATCATCCACGCCATGTGATTGCGATTTCTTTATTTATTTTGGGCGTGACATTGCTTAGCGCAATTCGCTTAGGTACTGCCTTCTTGCCAACCTTGGAAGAAAACAATATTTGGCTACGTGTAGTGCTGCCTAATACAGTGGATTTGAACTACTCCGTTGAAGTGGCCAATCAATTGCGTGAGACTTTCTTAAAACAGCCTGAGCTAGAGCGCGTCGCCGTACAGATTGGTCGTCCGGATGATGGCACCGATTCCACAGGCGTATTTAATCAAGAGTACGGCCTGTATCTCAAAGCGCCTGACCAAATGCCTAAGGGCACGACGAAGCACGAGTTGATTAAGCATTTGCAAGCAGAGCTCGATAAGATTCCGGGCGTCAAATATAGCTTCTCGCAATACATCCAAGATAACGTGAATGAAGCCTTATCTGGGGTAAAGGGTGAGAACTCAGTCAAGATTTTTGGATCGGACTTAGAAGTACTTGCACAAAAGGCGCATGAAGTTGTTAATCAGCTTAAAAAAGTTCGCGGCATTGAAGATGAGAACATTCTCAAAGAGTTGGGACAACCCACTTTAAATATTCAGATTGACCGCGAGCAAGCAGCGCGTTACGGCGTGAATGTAAGTGATATTCAAACTGTAGTTGCGAACTCCATTGGGGGCGCCCCAGTGTCTAACTTCTTAGAAGAAGAGAAGACCTTTGGTATTGCTGTGCGCCTCAATGAAGCGAGTCGTAACGACATACCAGATGTAGCTAATTTACTGATTGATACGCCTAATGGCCAGAAGGTACCTTTGAGTATGGTGGCCAAAGTGCAATTAACAGATGGCCCATTCTTCATCTATCGTGAAGCCGGCAAGCGTTACATCGCGGTCATCTTTAGCGTACGTGGCCGCGACCTAGGTAGTGCAGTTGAAGATGCGAAGTATTTAGTGCAAAAGAACGTTGCCTTACCAACCAATTACACCATTGCTTGGGATGGTCAATTTAATCAGATGAAGGCTGCTCAGCAAAAGCTGATGGTCATCATTCCATTGACACTTGTGGCAATTTTCTTATTGCTGGTAACTGCTTTGGGTAACTTCCGTGATGCGGTGATTGTCTTGATTAACGTTCCATTCGCAGCCATTGGCGGCATCATTGCCTTGCATCTGGGTGGCGAGACCTTAAGTATTTCTGCTCTGTTTGGTTTCTTATCCTTGTTTGGTATTGCGATTCAGGATGGCGTCATTTTGATTTCGTATATCAATAAGACTGTCGCCGAAGAACATGGCGCCATGAAAGATGCCATGGTGGATGGTGCGGCATTACGTGTTCGCCCAGTGTTGATGACAGCGATGTTGGCAGGCTTGGGTCTATTGCCAGCGGCACTTTCCCATTCGATCGGTTCAGAAGCGCAACGCCCACTGGCATTGGTCATTGTGGGAGGCATGGTGACCACCACCGTTCTGACACTTTTAGTGTTGCCGGTGATTTATGCTGCTATGAGATCGCGCGGTAAGCATAAGCCTGGATTGGTATAAACATGTCTATACAGCCACACATTCTGGTGTCCAACGATGACGGCTACTTAGCGCCAGGACTGCTGGCGCTGGTGAATGCCGTGCGCCCCTTGGGTCGCATAACCGTGATTGCTCCAGAGCAAAACCATAGTGGCGCTTCAAACTCTTTAACACTCTCACGGCCGCTCTCGATTCATCGCGTTGCAGGAGGAGAGCGGGATGGGTTTTTCTTTATCAATGGCACACCCACCGATTGTGTGCACGTAGCTATGACAGGTTTCTTGGATGAGAAACCCGATCTCGTTATTTCTGGGATTAATCAGGGCGAGAACATGGGTGAGGATGTGCTCTATTCGGGCACAGTGGCCGCCGCCATTGAGGGTGTGATGTTTGGTGTTCCTGGCATTGCTTTTTCTCAAATCGATCGCGGCTGGAACCGAATTGACGATGCTGCTAAAGCGGCGCACGACATCGTGGCGCAAATGCTGGTATCCAACTTAAGTAAAAATCACACCGACGGTATGGCATCTTTACTGAATGTCAACATTCCAAATCGCCCATATGAGGACTTGTACCGTTGGCGCGTAACTCGTTTGGGTAATCGCCATCATTCACAACCAGTAGTTGTGCAAGATAGCCCACGTGGCGATAAGATTTATTGGATTGGTGCAGCAGGGCATGTCAAAGATAATTCCGAGGGTACGGACTTTCATGCGATTGACGATGGATGCATCTCCATCACGCCAATGCAATTAGATTTAACGCATCATGCGCGTTTGGCAGCGATGCGTGCAAACGGTTGGGACCGCGGTTGAAGCAGCCGGTAGAGCGATTCGCAGCCTATCGTCAGGCACTTGCAGCCAAAGTGCATGCTGCTGGCGTCAAGCACGGCAAAACATTAGAAGCGATTGCAACCGTTCCACGCCATGCGTTCATGGATCCAGGTTTACATGCACAGGCGTATGAAGATACCGCTTTACCAATTGGCCATGAGCAAACGATTTCTAAACCATCGGTAGTGGCGCGCATGATTGAGCTTATGCACAAACCGCGTCATCCCTTAGGTAAGGTATTAGAGATTGGTACAGGCTGTGGCTATCAAGCAGCTGTACTGAGTCTATTGGCTGATGAGGTCTATTCCATTGAGCGGATTCGGCCATTGCATGATTTGGCCAGAGCAAAGTTGCGCCCATTTCGGATTAATAACTTACGCCTGATTTATGGCGATGGTATTTTGGGCTTGCCACAAGCAGCACCTTTTGACGGCATCATCTTGGCCGCTGCTGGTTTAGGTATCCCGGATGCCTTGCTCGATCAGTTAGCCATCGGTGGTCGCCTAGTAGCTCCCGTTGCCAAGAATGAAAAAGAGCAGCAATTGGTGATGGTGGAAAGAATGAGCTCCCAGCGCTATCAAAGAACCGTTTTAGATGGGGTCTTTTTCGTCCCCTTACAATCAGGGGTAGTATGAGATTAATAAAGAAATCTGATTCTATGACCCTCCTATTTAAAGCAATTTTCTTTTTGGTTTTGTCTACTTCCATATTGTTAGTGGCAGGCTGTTCAACCCCTCGTACAAAACCAGCTGGCGTCATTGACCGTACCAGTGGATCTAGTTCATATGAGCCAGCACCTCCAGGTTACTACCGAGTGAAAAGAGGCGACACCTTGGCGCGCATTGCTCTAGATCATGGGCAGGCGCCGCGTGATGTGGCTCAGTGGAATAAAGCGGAGAATCCCAACTTTAATCCTGATGTCATTGAAGTCGGTGATTTAGTTTTGATTAAGTCACCAGCAAATACAAAAGCAGTTGCGGCAAAACCAGTAGATAAAAAACCTTCAAGTTCTGTGATAGATAAAGCGGATGCACCTACGCCAGTA
Organism: Polynucleobacter sp. MWH-UH2A; assembly: GCF_018687195.1. Classification (NCBI taxonomy): domain Bacteria; kingdom Pseudomonadati; phylum Pseudomonadota; class Betaproteobacteria; order Burkholderiales; family Burkholderiaceae; genus Polynucleobacter; species Polynucleobacter sp. MWH-UH2A. Next base: position 1,259,761 of record NZ_CP061321.1, on the reverse strand, counting down.
GAGACGACTAAGCCTGAGATAGTTGCAGAGCCTGGTATTCGTTTGTCATGGCCAGCAAAAGGCAAAGTGACTGGTGAATTTAACGAAACCAACAAAGGTATTGATATTGCAGGTAAGGTTGGCGAACCAGTTCTGGCAGCAGCCGATGGCAAAGTCGTTTACGCTGGCAATAGCTTGCGTGGCTACGGTAATCTCGTGATTGTGAAACATGACAATACCTACCTGACTGCTTATGCTCATAACAGCAAGCTCTTGGTTAAAGAGGGTGATAGCGTGCGTAAAGGTCAGAAGATTGCAGAGATGGGCGATACCGATACCAATGCACCAAAACTCCACTTCGAGTTGCGCGTGAATGGCAAGCCAGTAAATCCAACGCCATACTTGCAGTAATTTGTAGCGGTATCTAATACTACATCTACAACTTCATCTCCACATCTTTATTCATGGCAACCGTTCTCGTCTTTGATATTGAAACTATTCCAGATGTAGCTGGTCTGCGTCGGGTCGAAGACTATCCCGAATCCATGAGTGACGCTGAAGTGGCTGCTAAGGCCATGGCAGCGCGCGCTGAGAAAACAGGCAGTGAGTTTCTTCCTCTGTTTTTGCAAAAAGTGGCGGCGATTTCTTGTGTCATTCGCAGAACCACTAAAGAAGGCGCACCTCAAATTAAAGTCGGTACGCTTGGCACACCAGAAGATGATGAGAAGGTGATTATTCAAGCCTTCTTCGATCTGGTTGAAAAGTACACCCCACAACTAGTTTCCTGGAATGGCAGTGGTTTTGATTTACCAGTACTGCACTACCGCGCTTTAGCCAATCACATTCAAGCATCACGCTATTGGGAGATGGGCGAGAGCCAAGAAGCCGATAGCCGTGACTTTAAGTGGAACAATTACATCAGTCGTTATCACATGCGCCATCTGGACATGATGGATTTGTTAGCTAAATTTAACGGTAGAGCCAACGCACCTTTGGATGGTTTAGCTAAGCTATGTGGTTTCCCCGGCAAGATGGGGATGGATGGCAGTCAAGTATGGCCAGCGTATCAAGAAGGCAAGATAAACGATATTCGTCGCTATTGCGAAACGGATGTGGTGAATACCTATTTGATGTACTGTCGCTTTCAGTTATTGCGTGGTGGATTTACTCCAGAAGAGTACCAAGAAGAAATCGCTTTTGTTAAAGCCTATTTAGAGAAAGAAGCCAAAGAGCCAAACGGCGGACAGTGGCAGGAGTATCTAAAAGGCTTCGCACCGGATGCGTAGAGGGGATAAGCCAGTCAATATTGAAGTGACTGAGCCCATTACTGTTACCTCCCTCGATTTAGATGCCCAAGGGATAGCACGCCTTACCCCGACTGAGCAGTATGATCCAGAATCTAGCGGTAAAGTGATTTTTATTAAAGGCGCCTTGCCTACTGAACTGGTGACCTACACCATTACTAGTGATAAAGCGCGCTTTGCTAAAGCCAAGGTACGTGAAATTCTCAAGCCCGCAGTCTTTAGAGCGCAACCGAAGTGTGCAGCGTTTGGCGTTTGTGGCGGCTGCACCATGCAGCACTTAGATATTCGGGCGCAAGTGGCAATGAAGCAGCGCGTGCTTGAAGATGACTTGCAGCACATAGCTAAAGTGACCCCAGAAGAAATTCTGCGTCCTATGGGTGGCCCTACCTGGGAGTATCGACATCGTGCACGTTTGAGCGCAGTCAATCGCTCGATTAAAAAAGGTACAGTCTTAATTGGATTTCATGAGGGTAAAAGTGGCTACGTAGCCGATATGCTTGCCTGCGAAATTTTGCCAAAGCATCTCTCTGATCTTTTGCCGGAGATGCGCAAATTGGTAATGGGCTTGTCGATTGTAGATCGTATGCCGCAAATCGAGATTGCCGTGGGTGAGCCAGAAGAGCCCAATTCTGAAGACCCCATAAAAGCAGCGCCCGTTACGGCTCTTGTATTTCGAAATCTCAAGCCCTTAACTAAAGCGGATGAGGATTTGCTACGGGCATTTGCTGACCGCCACAAGGTCTGGATTTGGTTGCAACCCAAAGGCATTGAAACGGTTGCGCCGTTTTATCCGGAGACTGGCAAGCTCTGCTATCGTCTGCCCGAGTTCGAAATCGAGATGCCGTTCAAACCAGCTGACTTTACGCAGGTTAATCACATGATGAATCGCTCGCTCGTCAGTAAAGCGATTCGTTTGCTAGAAGTAAAAGAGACTGACCGAGTGCTTGATTTATTTTGCGGCATTGGTAATTTCACCTTGCCGCTGGCACGTAAAGCAAAGCAAGTTTTAGGTATTGAGGGTTTGGCTACATTAACGACGCGTGCTAAAGCAAATGCGCAGCATAATGGCTTGGCAGATAAAGCTAGCTTCATGCAAAGCGATTTGTTTGAAGTGACTACAGAGACAATTGCTTCATGGGGCAAAGCCAATCGTTGGTTAATGGACCCCCCTAGAGAGGGTGCCATGGAAATCTGCAGGGCACTCGCAGAACTGCATGACCAGAAAAGCAATCTTTTGCCAGAACATATTGTCTATGTGTCTTGTAATCCCAAGACTCTAGCTAGAGATGCTGATATCTTGTGCCATCAGGCAGGCTACACCCTCAAGGGTGCAGGTATTGTGAATATGTTCCCACATACATCGCATGTGGAATCGATGGCGGTTTTTCACAAAAAATAGACCCATAAACCCCTCTGATATAGTCTTTCGTATTATTAAAAAAAGTGGTGGGATGTGTTGTGAAAAAAATTGCGTTCTTACTTTTGGTATTGCTAGCACCGATTGCCTACGGGCAGTCCCAAAATTTTGAAGGTTTTGGCCTTTCGTTTGATTACTCCCTAAACTCCATTACAGATAAATCCAATCCAGGCGGATCTGCAACTAGTAATAGTGGTATTCCGAGTATTACTGCAGATGCTTACAAAGCCATCAACGATCAATGGTTAGTTGGCATCTATGGAACCTATGATTTGGGCACAACAGATACTTCTGGATCTGACCCTGATGCGCATCACCCGATAGAGGCGGGTGCAAAAGTTGGCTACGCCATCACAGAAAAACTTCTGGGCTATGTAAAGCTTGGATACTCTTGGTCAAAATATTCATCACCAGGTTATTACCAATGGATTAATGGACCTAGTTACGGACTCGGTGTGGAATATCTGCTAACCAAGAATCTATTTACCAGGGCGGAGATTTCACAACAGAACTACAAAACGGTTTACTGGAGCGATGGCTCTAGCGATAAGGTAAACATCAACTCTTATGGCGTTTCTATCGGTTGGCGCTTCTAATAAATAAAGATGCACCAAATTAGCGCTTAGTCAGTACCTCTGTGGTGCGCAGTTCAAAAAGGTAGTGCGTATAAGTTCAACCCCAGTCCTCTGTAAGAGTAGATTGAAAGCGTGCGGTGATGGTTTGCCGTCAATCAATTGGCTGGGAGTAAATCATGAGAGCCTCGGATAGTTTTGCAATCCTATTAATTTTGATTGCACTGTCTTACGCTGTGAGTATGTTTGTAGCAAATTAATACAAACATAAGTTAGGCAGTAGAAAGATAGTAAGCAGGCAATAAAAAAGCGCCCGTAGGCGCCTAAAGAGAACAACACACTTTAATTAAAGTGTGTCTTGAATTCTCTTAGTCTCGGTTACCGCCAAAGATGCCCAAGAGGGCAAGTAAGTTGGTGAACACGTTGTACACATCTAAGTAGATCGCTAATGTCGCCATGATGTAGTTGGTTTCACCGCCATTTACTACACGCTGCACATCAACCAGGATGAAGGCGGAGAAGATAGCGATTGCTAAAACCATCACAGTCAACATTAAAGAGGGCAACTGCAACCAGATGTTGGCCAAAGAGGCAACGATCAAGAGCAGAACGCCCACCATCAACCATTTACCTAGGCCAGCAAAATCACTCTTGCTCACAGTAGCAATCGTAGCCATGGTCGCAAAGATTGCGGCTGTGCCACCAAAAGACAGCATGATGAGTGCTGCGCCATTGCTGTAGCTGTTAAGCGTAAAGCCAACTAAGCGAGAGAGCATGATGCCCATGAAGAAGGTGAAGCCCAATAAGAGCAGAACGCCTAGACCAGTGTCTTTGTTCTTATCGATAGCCCAGAAGAAGCCAAAAGCCACTGCCATGAATACGATGAAACCCATGAATGGGCTGCCAGCAAACAGGTCAAGACCCATGGCAACACCAAGCCAAGCGCCGATAACAGTAGGCACCATGGAGAGCGCCAAGAGCGCATAAGTATTGCGTAGCACGCGGTTGCGTACTTGAACGGTACTGATCGAGCCAGCTTGACCAAAGCCGTAAGAGTTAAGGTCACTCATAAAGACTCCTTCTTTCGTAGTAAACACATAAGCCCATCAAGGACTGTTGACACTAAGTATAGACAAAACACCCTAATTTCAAGATCTGGCATAAAAAGACTACAAAACGAGGGGTTATACCCTGTAAATTCAAGACCTTAGCCCTACCGTTATAGGGGTAAATACGGTCAGACAATGTATAATTCGGGGGTCGTTGGAGTGGGGTGTCCGTTTGGACTGACATAGACCTTACCCAACAAATACCTTTGAAATCACTATTGGAGTCCTGAATGGCAATCGAACGCACCCTCTCAATCATCAAACCTGATGCTGTCGCTAAAAACGTCATCGGCAAAATCTATGACCGTTTTGAATCAGCTGGTTTGAAGATCGTCGCGTCCAAAATGGCACATCTTTCACAGTCTGAAGCAGAGCAGTTCTATGCCGTTCACAAAGAACGTCCTTTCTTCAAAGATTTGGTGAGCTTTATGATTTCTGGCCCAGTCATGATTCAAGTTTTGCAAGGTGAAGGCGCAATCGCTAAGAACCGCGACTTGATGGGTGCTACCGATCCTAAGAAAGCAGAAAAAGGCACAATCCGTGCTGATTTTGCTGACAGCATCGATGCAAACGCAGTACACGGTTCTGACGCTCCTGAAACTGCTGCTGTGGAAGTTGCATTCTTCTTCCCTGGCATGAACGTTTTCAATCGTTAATCGTTACTTGCTGTTCAATACTTTTATTGATAAGTAGGCGCATTGACCTCCCCGCGCGTAAATCTCTTAGATTTTGACGCTGACCAAATGGCGGCGTATGTCGCGGGGTTAAATGAAAAGCCCTTCAGGGCAAAGCAACTCATGCAGTGGATACACCAGCGCGGCGTATCTGACATCAACGACATGAGTGATTTAGCAAAAAGCTTTCGAGCGACCTTGCTCGATAAAGCAGAAGTTCTCTCTCTTCCGGTTATCAAAGACGAACATGCTCAAGATGGCACACGCAAGTGGCTATTGGATGTGGGGGCAGGTAATGCGGTTGAGTCTGTTTATATTCCAGAAGATGACCGTGGCACTTTGTGTATCTCTTCTCAAGCTGGCTGTGCAGTCAATTGCCGCTTCTGTTCAACAGGGTATCAAGGCTTCTCGCGCAATCTGACTTCAGGCGAAATCATTGGCCAATTGTGGTTTGCTGAGCACCTATTACGCAATGACCCTGATGCAGTGCGTCGTATTGAAAAATATCCTACGCCAGGTTGGGAGCACACTGGGCGCGTAATTTCAAATGTCGTGATGATGGGCATGGGTGAACCATTGCTCAACTACGACAATGTCGTATCTGCATTACGTCTCATGCTCGATGATAGGGCTTATGGATTATCTCGTCGTCGCGTAACAGTTTCAACATCGGGCGTTGTGCCGATGATTGATCGATTAGCGCAAGATTGCCCAGTGGCGTTAGCAGTATCTTTGCATGCGCCGAATGACGCATTACGCGACCAGTTGGTGCCATTGAATCAAAAATACCCACTGCGTGAATTACTTGATGCTTGTGAGCGTTACCTGCCATTTGCACCAAGAGATTTCTTGACCTTTGAATACTGCATGCTTGATGGTGTGAATGATTCTGACATCCAAGCAAAAGAATTAGTGCGCTTGTTGAAAAACATCAAGTGCAAGATCAACCTCATTCCATTTAATCCTTTCCCTGAGTCTGGCTTGAAGCGTTCGCCGGCTCAACGGGTTAATACCTTTGCCAGTATTCTCTTAGATGCCGGTATGGTGGCAACGGTGCGTAAGACCCGTGGCGATGATATTGTCGCTGCCTGTGGTCAGTTAGCAGGGGATGTGATCGATCGTACTCGCGTACGTGAGCGCGCGGTACATGATTCTGAAATCATTGTCGACACACCATCGAATGAACGGCCGATTGAATGGCTGAAAAAGCTAAATTAAGAAATAAGTTAAGAAATAAGTTAAGCATTCATTGATATGAGCGATTCCTTAAATCAAACCAAGTTGCCTTTGGGTCCTTCTCCCAAACGTGCCACTCGCCAAGCGAGGGTGGTTTGGAAAACGAATATCGTGACGGTTGGTGGTGATGCCCCAGTGCGCGTGCAATCGATGACCAATACCGACACTGCAGATGCAGTCGGTACTGCCATTCAGATAAAAGAATTAGCACGCGCAGGCTCAGAGATGGTTCGTATTACCGTGAACACACCTGAAGCGGCGGCAGCAGTTCCTTATATCCGCGAGCAGTTAGACAAGATGGATATCTTGGTGCCGTTGATTGGTGACTTTCATTACAACGGCCATACGCTATTAAATGATTTTCCGGACTGTGCAAAAGCACTCTCTAAGTACCGCATCAATCCAGGCAATGTAGGTAAGGGCGCGAAGCGAGATCCTCAATTTGCGCAGATGATTGAAGCGGCATGCAAATATGACAAGCCTATTCGGATTGGTGTGAATTGGGGTAGCTTGGATCAAGATCTATTGGCTTCCATTATGGATAGCAATGCAACGCTCGAAGTTCCAAAGACTGCGCAAGAGGTGATGATTGAGGCCTTGATTCAGTCGGCCTTGCAATCAGCTGAGAAAGCGGTTGAGTTGGGCATGAACCCCAATCAAATTCTGCTCTCATGCAAAGTGAGCAACGTACAAGACCTAGTAGCTGTCTATCGTGATTTGTCACGTCGCTCAGACTACCCATTGCATTTGGGGCTTACTGAAGCCGGCATGGGCAGTAAAGGTATCGTGGCTTCGACTGCAGCCATGGGAATTTTGTTGCAAGAAGGTATTGGCGACACGATTCGTGTTTCTTTAACGCCTGAACCTGGCGCTCCGCGTGAGAACGAAGTAATCGTTGCTCAAGAAATTTTGCAAACCATGGGCTTGCGTAATTTCACGCCGATGGTGATTGCATGTCCTGGATGCGGTAGAACAACCAGCACCACTTTCCAAGAATTGGCGGCTAATATTCAGTCTTATCTGCGTCAGCAAATGCCGATTTGGAAAAAGACACATCCTGGCGTGGAAAACATGAATGTGGCAGTCATGGGTTGCATCGTGAACGGCCCTGGTGAAAGCAAGCATGCCAATATCGGTATTTCCTTGCCCGGCACAGGGGAGACCCCTGCAGCCCCTGTATTTGTGGATGGGGTTAAAGTAAAGACCTTACGTGGCGAGAATATTGCTCAAGAGTTTCAAGTCATCGTTGATGACTATGTCAAACAAAACTACGTTGCAAAGAATTAATTAAAAACAATAAGAACAAGACAATGACTGACCAGAACAATCAAGCTAAAGTTCAAAAGGCACAAAAAATCAATGGCGTGCGTGGCATGAATGATTTATTGCCGGCTGATGCTGCGCAATGGGCGCATCTTGAGCATGTTCTGCGTGACCTTACTCGTGCTTATGGTTATGAGTTTTTAAGAACGCCGATTGTGGAGGCTACAGCGGTATTTCAACGAGGCATTGGTGAAGTCACCGACATCGTAGAAAAAGAAATGTATTCCTTCGAGGATCGTCTTAATGGTGAGCAGCTTACATTGCGACCTGAAGGAACTGCGGCATTAGTACGCTCCGTTATTGAAAATAATCTTCTCTACGAAGGACCAAAGCGTCTTTGGTACACAGGTCCGATGTTCCGCCATGAGCGCCCACAGCGTGGCCGCTATCGCCAGTTCCATCAATTTGGTATTGAGGCATTGGGTTTTGCGGGCCCAGATATTGATGCTGAAATCATTCTCATGGGACAACGCCTTTGGGATGAGTTGGGTCTCAAAGGAGTGCGCCTTGAAATTAATTCATTAGGCCAAGCAAATGAGCGTGCCGAGCACCGCGCAGCCTTGGTGGCGTACTTCGAGAAAAACCAGTCACAGCTGGATGAAGATTCTCAACGTCGTTTATTAACCAATCCACTGCGCATCTTGGATTCTAAAAATCCAGAGATGCAAGCTTTGATTGAGAGCGCACCAAAGTTATTAGATTTCTTGGGTGAAGAATCACTCAAGCATTTTGAGGCAGTTCAAGCATTGCTCAAGGCAAACAATATTCCTTGCAAAATTAATCCACGCTTGGTTCGTGGTTTGGATTACTACAACCTCACCGTCTTTGAATGGATTACTGATGAGTTAGGTGCGCAAGGCACGATTGCAGGTGGGGGTCGCTATGATCCATTAATTGAACGCATGGGTGGTAAGGCTGCTCCGGCATGTGGTTGGGCAATGGGGATGGAGCGTGTTCTCGAACTCATGAAGGTTTCCGGATCTTTGCCTGAGACCCAAGCCCAATGCGATATTTTTGTTTTGCATCAAGGTGGCGAGACCTTGACTGCTGCCATGATCATTGCCGAGCGTTTGCGCAGTGCGGGCATCGATACGATTTTGTTCTGTCCGCCAGATGGTCAATCTGCCAGCTTCAAGTCTCAAATGAAGAAGGCTGATGCCAGTGGAGCAGCGTTTGCCGTCATTATTGGTCCAGATGAGCTGGCCAAGAACGAGGCAGCCCTAAAAGACCTGCGTGGTACAGGGGAGCAAAAGACCGTGCCTTTGGATGGGGTGCTTGAGGCAGCAATTGACGCCTTGGTTGGTGCCTCCGAATAGAATAGTGGAATAGCGATATACCTATATAAGTAGCTGTTACCTGAAACAACGTGATTTATGAGTTTGGATTGATATGCCATTAGATTTAGAAGAACAAGAACAATTAGACCAATTCAAAGCGTTTTGGCAAAAGTATCGCAACCTCATTACCGGCGTTGCCACAGTCGCATTATTTGCCTATGCCGCTTATAGTGGTTACGAATGGTGGCGCAATAGTCAAGCGCTTGAGGCATCCAAGTTGTACGAGACGATGGTAACTGCCATTGCAAAGGGTGATAAAGAGCAAACTTTACGTGCAGCAGATGATTTGCAAAAAGATTTTGCCCGCACACCATATGCACCAATGTCCAGTTTGATTGCTGCTCGTATTGCCTCTGATGCGGGTGATAGTGCTAAGGCATTAGATTATTTACGCTGGGCTGCTAAGAATGCTTCTAATGATGCCTATCTTGCTTTAGCCAAGATGCGTTTGGTATCTCAACTGATTGAACAAGGCACTGAAAAAGACTTTGCTGAAGCAGATCAGATTTTGCAGAGCAAGCCCATTGTAGGCTTCGAAGCCCTTTGGCTTGAGCGTCGTGGGGATTGGTATTTGGCGCAAAAGAAAAATGAGCAAGCTAAAACTAGCTATCAAGATGCTTGGAAAAAATTAGATCAAGCTAAAGAGTTTCCTGAAGAGGCGCGCCGTCTCTTGAAGGTGAAGCTTGATGCGGTTGGAGGAGTTGCACAGTGATGGTAGCTAAGCGCATGGTAGGGTTGGTAAGTAAAGTTTTCGTGCTAGGAGTAGTTGCAGCAGCGCTAGTCGCTTGCTCTGGAAACTCTCGTGTTCGTAAACCTGCCGAGTTGGTTGAAGTCAAAAATCAATTTGATTTGCAACCAGTGTGGTCTACCAGCGTTGGCTCATCCGAGTCATTTAATTTTCATCCGGTAGTAGCGGGTAACTCGGTCTATGCAGCATCGCACCGCGGCAATTTGGCGAAGATTGATTTGGCTTCTGGTAATAAGGTGTGGGAAGTCTCTGTACCTGAGCGTTTGGCTATTGGTCCTGGTTCAGACGGCCGTACGACTGTCGCAGTATCTATTAAGGGTAATGTTTATGCCTACGACGATACAGGCAAGGCCCTGTGGAATGTCAATGTCGGTAGCGAAGTATTAAGCGAGCCTGTAGTTGCCGGTGGCGTAGTCGTTATTCGTGCACTTGATAACCGTTTCATTGGTTTAGATGCACAAACAGGTGCTCGTAAGTGGAATTACCAGCGTCAACAATCCGCATTGTCATTGCGTGTAGGTTATGGCATGTTGCCAATTAACAATGAAGTGATTGTGACCGGTTTTGCAGGCGGTCGTTTTGGCATGATTGCACTTGCCAATGGCGGGTTAATTTGGGAGACCCCAGTGTCTTTTCCAAAAGGTTTCTCTGAAATTGAGCGCTTAAATGATGTGACGGCTAAGCCCAGCATGGAAGGGGAGATTCTGTGCGCAGTGTCTTATCAGGGGCGTATCGGTTGCGGTCAAGCACGTACTGGCAACTTGCTCTGGTTTAAAGATTTCTCAAGCTATACCGGAACTGCGCAAAGCTCAGATTTAGTATTCTCTGCTAATGAGAAGTCGCATGTATTTGCCTTTGCAACAAAAGATGGCGGACAGTTTTGGGAGAATACCCAGCTGACATTCCGTGATGTAGGAGAACCTCTTGCGGTTGGAAGAGTGCTATTGATGGGCGATGCACAAGGTTATGTGCATGCATTTGCACAAGCCAATGGTGAGATGGTGGCACGTATTCGTCATGACAGCAGCCCGATATCAGCAGCTCCGATTGCGGTAGGTGGTTTGATTGTGATTCAGTCTCAAGGCGGGAAGATTGCCGCCTATAGCCCCAAATGAATCCAGTCATCACCATCGTTGGTCGTCCCAATGTCGGGAAGTCCACTCTCTTTAATCGCTTAACGCGTTCGCGTGATGCTCTCGTTGCCGACTTTTCTGGTTTAACGCGTGACCGTCACTATGGCAAAGGTCGCATTGGCGATCGCGCATTTATTTGTGTAGACACCGGTGGTTTTGAGCCGGTTGCCAAGACTGGCATCGTGGCTGAGATGGCAAAGCAAACCAAACAAGCGGTTGCTGAGTCTGACATTGTGATTTTCTTGGTCGATGGCCGTTTAGGTTTAGCGCCACAAGACAGAGTCATTGCGGATTTCTTGCGCAAGTCTGGCAGACCCGTCATTTTGGCGGTGAACAAAACTGAGGGCATGCAAGCCGGTTTAGTGACTGCAGATTTTCATGAGCTTGGACTTGGTGAACCCTTTCCGATTTCTTCTGCGCATGGTGATGGTGTCCGTGGCCTGTTGGATGATGCACTCGATTCTTTAGGTATTGAGGAGCCGGACGAAGAAGAGTTAGCGAACGACCCTAATCGCCCTATGAAGATTGCGGTGGTGGGTCGTCCAAACGTGGGTAAATCCACCCTGATTAACAAATTGATTGGTGAAGAGCGCGTTATTGCGTTTGACATGCCAGGAACTACGCGTGATGCGATTGAAGTTCCTTTTGAGCGCAATGGCAAGCCTTACATCCTAGTAGATACCGCAGGCCTGCGTCGTCGTGGCAAGGTATTTGAGGCGATTGAAAAGTTTTCTGTTGTCAAAACATTACAAGCAATTGCGGATTGCAACGTCGTGATTTTGATGCTCGATGCGCAGCAAGATATTTCCGAGCAAGATGCCCATATCGCTGGCTTTATTGTTGAAGCCGGTCGTGCTTTAGTCGTTGCTGTCAATAAATGGGATGGTATTGATGCCTACGTGAAAGAGCGTGCGCGTCTAGAGATTGCGCAAAAATTACGTTTCTTGGATTTTGCTAATGTGCATCCGATTTCAGCGAAGAAGGGCACTGGTTTAAAAGAGCTCTTTAAGGATGTCGATTCTGCTTATGCGGCAGCGATGGCAAAACTGCCAACCCCACGCTTAACCCGAATCTTGCAAGAAGCAGTGGAGCATCAGCAACCTAAACGAGTAGGTATGGGTCGACCCAAATTGCGTTATGCGCACCAAGGTGGCATGAACCCGCCTATCGTGGTGATTCATGGAACATCTTTAAGTGGCGTAACCGATAGCTATAAGCGTTATTTAGAAGGCCGTTTTAGGGATGTCTTCAAGTTACGGGGAACCCCATTACGAATCCAGATGAATACCGCCAAAAATCCTTATGTGGATGCGGATAAGGGTAAAAAAGGGAAAAAGCGCTAGTTTTCTCCTGTTTTATCCCTAGATTCGAGTAAGGGCTTGATTTTTATAAAATTAGGCTCAATATACCAAGTTCAAGAATCCATTTTTAAGCAGAATTAAGACACGATTAAAACGGCAACAAATTAAAAGCAACGCAATAAAAGCAGCACAACAAAAGCAAGACTCCCATAAAAAACAAATCAATAAAAATTCAAAAATAAATTAGGAGCGGTATGAGCGCTAAACAAATCCAATTACTTCAAGATCCATTTCTGAACGCTTTGCGTAAAGAACACATTCCTGTGTCGATTTATCTGGTTAACGGTATTAAGTTGCAGGGCAATATTGAGTCATTCGATCAATACGTTGTCTTGTTGCGTAACACCGTGACGCAAATGGTTTACAAGCATGCGATCTCGACGATCGTTCCTGCTCGTGCTATTGATTTTCGTATAGAAGAAGGCAGCCCTGTATAAAACTGGAGTAGATGCGGCACGCGCAGTTCTGGTTGGAGTAGATACAGGACGCGAAGATTTTGCAGATAGCATGGCCGAACTCAGCCTTCTGGCTGATAGCGCTGGCTCTATACCCGCAGCTAGTGTGATTGCCCGTAAGGGTAGAACCGATCCTGCTTTATTTATCGGTTCAGGTAAAGCCAATGAGCTTAAGCGGGTGATGGAAGAGCAAGACGCAGAGCTGGCCATCTTCAATCACCCCTTATCTCCAACTCAGCAGCGTAATCTCGAGCGTCATATTGGGCGCCATGTGATGGATCGCACTGGCTTGATATTAGATATCTTTAGCCAACGCGCACAAAGTCATATCGGTAAGACTCAAGTGGAATTGGCGCAAGTGCGCTATCGCATGTCACGATTAGTCAGAGCATGGAGTCACTTGGAGCGGCAGCGTGGTGGTATTGGTGTACGCGGTGGTCCCGGTGAAACCCAGATGGAGCTCGACCGCAGGATGTTGGCAACCAAAGCCAAGCGCCTAGAAAACGAATTAGAAAAACTTCAGCGTCAGCAACGCACGCAACGTCGGGCACGTAATCGCAAAGATGTGTTTTCGGTATCGTTGGTTGGCTATACCAATGCTGGCAAGTCAACTTTATTCAATGCTTTAACTAAGGCTGGTACCTATGCTGCTGATCAGCTCTTCGCCACCTTGGATACCACCTCCAGAAAGGTGCATTTGGATGGGGTGGGGTCGATTGTGGTGTCTGATACGGTGGGCTTTATTCGGGAGTTGCCCCACCAGTTGGTGGAGGCATTTAGGGCTACTTTGGATGAAACGATCCATGCGGACCTGATATTGCATGTGATTGATGCCTGCAGCCCCGTTGCCAAGGAGCAAAAAGCAGAGGTAGAGGCGGTTTTAGCTGAAATCGGGGCGGATGAGATCCCCCGCATTGAGGTGATGAATAAGATCGACCTGATGCCCCAAACCTTTACCCATGGGGCGGTTTTAGAGAGGGACGCCCAAGGCTTCCCAGCCCAGATTTTCCTATCAGCCCAGTCCGGCTTAGGCCTTGATTTACTGCGCTCAACCTTAGCGGAATGCTCCCAAATGACTGATAAAATGAGGGCTGAACAAAATCGTGCCAAAACTCAGATGACTCCTGAGGAGTTTTTAGCTCCTCTACCTGAAAGACCCGAGTCATCCGAATTTAATCCGATACCTAAGCAAAGCTATTTTTCGAATGATGCGTAAATTCTTGGGCCTGTTTTCGGTCAATGATCCCAATTGGGGCAATAGCTCTAACGGAGGATCTAAAGATGCCAAAGAGGGGCAGGAGAATGAACAAGCTCCAAAAGTAGATCCAGGTCAAACCAACGCACCAGCAGATAAACCAACTGGTCAGCAAACCAAACCAGATGGCCCGCCCGATTTAGATGAATTGTGGCGTGATTTCAATGACCGCATTGCTGGCTTATTTGGTGGCAAGAAAAAGCCAGGAGGTGCGAGCAGTGGTGGGAATGGAAGTGGAAATGGAAACACGGCTTCCAATCCAAATCCAAATGCTAATAAACCGAATAGCACCGATATTCCTCCGCCATCTCAACGAGGTAATTCAGGAGGTGGTGGCAATGGTTTTTCTGCCCCCAACTTTAATTTCGTAAATCCATTTGAATCCAAAAAAGGATTTTTGGTGACGATTGCCATTGCTGCCTTTATTTGGCTAGGCAGTGGCTTTTTTATTATTCAAGAAGGTCAGGCAGGCGTAGTGCTGACTTTCGGTAAGTACGATTACACCGCTAAGTCCGGCATCAACTGGCACTTACCTTGGCCGATTCAATCGGAAGAGACAGTGAACTTATCGGGTGTTCGCTCAGTTGAGGTGGGTCGCCCAGTATTAATTAAGGCAACCAATCAAAAAGATTCTTCAATGCTCACTGAAGATGAAAACATTATTGATGTGCGCTTTGCTGTGCAGTACCGCCTAAAAGATCCAACTGATTATTTATTTAATAACCGCGACCCTGATGCTGCTGTAGTGCAAGCAGCAGAAACTGCTGTGCGCGAGATCGTGGCGCGTAGCAAGATGGATACCGTGTTGTATGAAGGGCGCGAAAAGATTGCGATTGATCTGGCGAGTTCTATTCAGAAAATTCTGGATAGCTACAAGGCTGGTATTTATGTGACCAGCGTTACCGTGCAAAACGTTCAGCCTCCAGAGCAAGTGCAGGCAGCTTTTGATGATGCGGTTAAAGCAGGTCAAGACCAAGAGCGCCTCAAGAGCGAGGGAGAGGCATACGCTAATGACATCATTCCGCGCGCCAAGGGTACGGCTGCGCGCTTGGTTCAAGAGGCAGAGGGTTATAAGGCTCGTGTAGTAGCGACTGCGGAGGGTGATGCAGCTCGCTTCAAACAAATTCTGGCGGAGTACACCAAAGGACAGCAAGTCACGCGCACTCGCATGTACATCGACACTATGAGTGAGGTGTATAGCAATGTAACCAAGATTTTGGTGGATACCAATAAGAGCAATAGCTTGTTGTATTTGCCGCTTGATAAGATCGTTTCCCAAGTAAATGCCGAAAGTGCGCAAGCAACGGGCGTGCCTGCAACAACTAGCGGTACACAAACCCCTTCGGGCTCTGTAACTGTTGGTGGTGCAACTGGATCCAATAATTCAGCGAGCTCTACAACGGCGCCACCAGCGCCGACGGGAGCTGCAAATAATTCAGGTGCATCAAGTGCTGCAAATACTTCTGGCAGCAAGTCAGTAGATAAGCGTGATGGCTTACGCAGTCGCGATCGGGATTCACGCTAATGAATGCCAATCGTCTTATCGCTGGTGTTATTGCCTTTGTCGCTTTGATCTATGTGCTCTCATCAAGCATTTTCATCGTAGATCAACGAAAGTTTGCCGTCGTCTTTTCGTTTGGTCAGATTGTGCGCGTGATTGAGAAGCCAGGTATCCAGGTGAAGTTTCCTGCGCCATTTGAGAGCGTACGTTTCTTTGACCGCCGTATCTTGACCATTGATAACCCAGAAGCAGAACGCTTTATTACAGCTGAAAAGAAGAATCTACTTGTTGATTCTTATGTGAAGTGGCGCATCGTAGATCCACGTAAGTTCTTTATTAGCTTTAAAGGCGATGAGCGCCTTGCGCAAGACCGTTTAACGCAGTTGGTGCGCTCAGCATTAAATGAAGAGTTCACAAAGCGCACTGTTCGTGAATTGATTTCAGATCAGCGCGAGCAAGTCATGCAGGGCATTCGCAAAAAGGTTGCTGATGACGCTTCTGATATCGGCGTTGAGATCGTTGACGTTCGCCTAAAGCGTGTTGATTTATTAGCTGAAATCAGTGACTCTGTTTACCGTCGTATGGAAGCTGAGCGTAAACGTGTGGCGAATGAGCTGCGCTCGATGGGCGCTGCAGAGTCTGACAAGATACGAGCCAATGCCGAGCGCCAGCGCGATACGATTTTGGCGGAAGCTTATCGTGAAGCCCAAAAAATTAAAGGGGCGGGTGATGCTAAGGCAATTGCTATCTATAACGAAGCATTCTCCAGAGATCCAAACTTTGCTGAGTTCTATCAGAGCTTGCAGGCTTATCGCAATACCTTCAAAGATAAGAAGGATGTGATAGTGGTAGAGCCCAATAGTGATTTCCTGAAGTATCTGCGTAAAAAATAAGAAAGCGAATAGTTCACATCATGAATCGTTGGTTACTTCCTGAAGATATTGCAGATGTTTTACCAGCCGAGGCTCGTAAAGTCGAATCTTTACGTCGCTCGATTTTGGATCTCTATCAATCCTATGGCTATGAACTCGTAGCACCTCCTATCCTGGAGTTTTTGGATTCATTATTGACGGGTACTGGTTCCGATCTCAATCTACAAACCTTCAAGTTAGTAGATCAACTATCTGGTCGTACTTTGGGATTGCGTGCTGATATCACGCCACAGGTGGCACGGATTGATGCGCACCTATTGAATCGTGTGGGAGTCACTCGTCTTTGCTATGCAGGGTCTGTGGCACACGCTCGTACCCCGGTAGGGAGCTCTTCACGTGAACAGTTGCAGTTGGGTGCAGAGATTTATGGTTGCGCTAGCTGGGAAGCTGACTTTGAGGCGATTACCTTGCTACTCAAAACTCTAGATGTCGCAGGATTGAAGAGGGTCTACCTAGATCTATCTCATGCCGGAATTTTGGCTGGCATCTTAGCGGATCAAAAACTCGATAAGAGCACTGTCGAATCTTTATATGGCTTGTTGCAAAGTAAAGATCGTCCCCGTTTGCGCCAGTGGGCTACATGCTTACCTGCTAAGGTAGCTGATGCATTGCTGGCATTGACTGAGCTCAATGGCCCATGCGCAGAAGTATTGGCTAATGCTAAGAAAGTATTGCCAAAGCACGCTGCTATAGATCAAGCCTTAACGGATTTAGAGCGCATCGTCACTACTAGTAAGGCCAATAGCAATCTTGAGCTCAGTATTGATTTGGCTGACCTGCGTGGTTACCAGTATCACAGTGGGGTGATGTTTGCAGCTTATGTCGACGGATTGCCTCAGCCGATTGCCAGAGGGGGTCGCTATGACCAGGTAGGCCAAGCCTTCGGTCGCTCACGCCCGGCGACAGGATTCTCATTGGATTTACTGACCTTAGCAAGCTTGTCACCGTTAATTGTTCGCAAGATGGCCATCTTGGCGCCTTGGGTACAAGATGCTGCTTTGGAAAAAGCGATTGCTGATTTGCGTAATCGTGGCGAAGTGGTTATTCAGGTACTCGCTGGTGAATCCGTTGAGGCTGCTGAATATGAATGCGATCGAGAGTTGGTAAAGCAGGGCAGCTCTTGGGAAGTAAAGAAGAAATAAAGAAGAAGCAATCAACTTAAAACAGAATTTTTACCCTTAACCTATTTTGTAATTATCTTTTGGATTAAATATGTCTTCAAAGCAGCAAGCACAAGGTCGTAACGTCGTTGTCATTGGTACCCAGTGGGGTGATGAAGGCAAAGGTAAGGTGGTCGATTGGTTAACTGATCATGCTCAAGCAGTAGTTCGCTTTCAGGGTGGTCACAATGCCGGCCACACACTCATTATTGGTGACAAGAAAACAATTTTGCGTTTGATTCCATCAGGCATCATGCATAAAGATGTCATTTGCTACATTGGTAATGGTGTTGTGCTCTCACCAGAAGCGCTCTTTAAAGAGATTGGTGAGCTCGAAGCTGCTGGTTTGAATGTCCAGTCGCGTTTGAAGATTTCTGAAGCAACGACTTTGATTCTGCCGTATCACGTGGCGATCGATCATGCACGTGAGAAGAAGCGTGGTGAAGCCAAAATTGGTACAACCGGTCGTGGCATTGGCCCTGCATACGAAGATAAGGTAGCGCGTCGTGCCTTACGCGTTCAAGATTTATTCTATCCAGAGAAGTTTGCAGCTCAGTTACGTGAAAACTTGGAGTATCACAACTTCATGCTCACCAATTACTACGGTGCTGAGCCTGTGAATTATGAGAAGACGCTTGCTGAAGCAATGTCTTATGCTGAACGCCTCAAGCCCATGGTGGTTGACGTTTCTAGTGCCTTATATGCTGCTGAACAAGCTGGTCAAAACCTCTTGTTTGAAGGTGCGCAAGGCACTTTGCTCGATATTGATCATGGCACTTATCCGTATGTAACCTCTAGTAACTGTGTGGCAGGTAACGCGGCTGCCGGTTCTGGTGTTGGCCCAGATTCATTGCAATATATTTTGGGTATCACTAAAGCTTATTGCACTCGTGTTGGCGCAGGCCCTTTCCCAAGCGAACTGTATGACCATGACAATCCAGCAAGACAAGATCCAATTGGTGTTCGTCTTGCAGAAGTAGGTAAAGAGTTTGGCTCTGTAACAGGACGTCCACGCCGTACAGGTTGGTTGGATGCTGCCGCTCTGAAGCGCTCAATTCAGATTAATGGTCTTACTGGTTTGTGCATCACTAAATTGGATGTGCTTGATGGCTTAGAAACCATTCGTTTATGTGTTGGCTACACCTTGGATGGCAAGAAATTGGATGTATTGCCACGTGGCGCTGAATCGGTTGCTCGCTGTGAGCCAATTTACGAAGATTTCCGGGGCTGGAAAGGCACGACTTTTGGTATTCGGGAGTGGGGTAAGTTACCGGTTGAGGCGCAAAATTTCCTGCGCCGTATTGAGGAAGTGGCCGGAAAACCGATCGCCATGGTGTCTACGGGCCCAGAGCGTGATGAAACGATCTTGCTCCAGCATCCTTTTCAGGATTGATGGAAAATAATCGATTCCTCCCTTAATTATTTAAGTTATTTAATTTTTGCATTAGAAACTAAGGTTTAAACATGACTGCGCGTACTATCTGCAATAGCCTTCAAGTGGCAACCCCTTTATATCGTTTTATTGAAGACAAAGTGCTTCCTGGAACCGGCATTAAGAGCGCCGACTTCTGGAAAGGTTTTGATGAAATCGTTAAAGACCTCACTCCTAAAAATGAAGCATTGTTGGCCAAGCGTGACCGCATTCAGTTGGATTTAGATAAATGGCATCAAGCTAATCGTGGCCCGATTAAAGATATGCCTGCCTATCGCAAATTCTTAAAAGAGATTGGCTACCTTGATGAAGTCCCAGGCAAAGTTGCTGGCACAACTAAAAACGTTGATGATGAGTTAGCTTTACAAGCAGGTCCTCAATTAGTTGTTCCTGTGCTCAATGCACGTTATGCATTGAATGCTGCTAATGCCCGCTGGGGTTCTCTATATGACGCCTTGTATGGCACTGATGTTATTTCAGAAGATGATGGTGCCACTAAAGCAGGGGCATACAACCCGATTCGTGGTGCAAAAGTAGTTGCTTATGCACGTAATTTCTTGGATCAAGCAGCGCCTTTGGCAAAGGGCTCACATCGTGATTCAGTAGCGTACACAGTAGATGGTAATAAATTGTCTGTGAAGCTCAAAGATGGCAGCACTACCGGCCTTGCAGATGAGAAGCAGTTTGTAGGCTACCAAGGCGATGCAGCAGCCCCAAGTTCTGTGCTCCTACGTAATAACGGCGTTCATATCGATATCGAAATCAATAAGAGCAAAACCATTGGCGCTGGTGATCCAGCAGGCATCAATGATGTTGTGCTTGAGGCAGCGCTCTCTACCATTTTGGATTTGGAAGACTCAATTGCTGCAGTGGATGGCGACGATAAGGTACTCGCCTATGAAAACTGGCTTGGTATTTTGAAGGGCACCTTGGTTGAAGAGGTCAGTAAGGGTGGCAAGACCTTTACTCGCACTCTGAATCCAGATCGCCAGTACAAAGCTGGTATTGGTGCAGTAAATGCCAAAGATGGTGTAGTGACTTTGCATGGCCGCTCACTCTTATTCCTCCGCAACGTTGGCCACTTAATGACTAACCCAGCCATTTTGACTGGTGAAGGTAAAGAGATTTATGAAGGTATTTTGGATGCGGTAGTAACGGTATTGATCGCGCTCTACGACATCAATCGTCCAGCAAGCCAAGCTATTGGCAATACCCGTAAAGGTTCTGTTTACATTGTTAAGCCAAAAATGCATAGCCCAGAAGAAGTGGCTTTCGCTGCTGAACTCTTTGGTCGTGTAGAGAAGTTATTGGGCTTACCAGCAGATACCGTAAAACTAGGCATCATGGACGAAGAGCGTCGCATGAGTGCAAACATCAAAGCAGCTATTGCAGCGGCTGGCGCACGTGTGGCCTTTATTAATACCGGCTTCTTGGATCGTACCGGCGATGAAATGCATACTTCTATGTACGCTGGCCCAATGATCCGTAAGGGCGATATGAAAACCAGCAAATGGTTGTCCGCCTACGAGCGTCGTAACGTATTTGCTGGTTTGGATTGTGGCTTGCGTGGTCGCGCTCAGATCGGTAAGGGTATGTGGGCAATGCCAGACATGATGAAGGCGATGGTTGAGCAGAAGATTGTTCATCCAAAAGCTGGTGCAAATACTGCTTGGGTTCCATCACCAACAGCGGCTACCTTGCATGCGCTTCACTATCACCAAGTAAACGTGGCTGAACTCCAAAAGGAAATGGAAAAGTTGGATACCGCTGCTGAAGCCGAAGCCTTGCTAAATGACTTGTTAACTATTCCAGTGGCTGAGCAAGCAAATTGGTCTAAGGAAGAGATTCAGCAGGAGTTGGATAACAACTGCCAAGGTATCTTGGGTTATGTAGTGCGCTGGATTGACCAAGGTGTTGGTTGCTCTAAAGTTCCTGATATTCATAACGTTGGTTTGATGGAAGACCGTGCAACTTTGCGTATTTCTAGTCAGCATATCGCTAACTGGTTATTGCATGGCATCGTCACTGCGGATCAGGTGAACGAAACATTGCAGCGGATGGCCAAGGTAGTAGATGGCCAGAACGCAGGTGATCCACTGTACAAGCCAATGATGCCGAACTACAAAGATTCTTATGCTTACAAAGCAGCTAGCGATCTGATTTTCAAGGGTCTTGAGCAGCCAAACGGCTACACTGAGCCGCTCTTGCATGCATGGCGCTTGGAAGTGAAAAAGGCGCAAGCGAAGTAACCCCCATTCGCTTGCAAATGAAATGGATTTGTCGAGAGGCAAATCCATTTTTTATTGCGCAGACCTGTTAAGTCATGTTTAGTTTTCTCAATCCATTCCTGCGTTTTCAGCGTTCGCATATAACCTTTCCATTTATGCATCATGATGGTGGAAGAGAGGCTGCCGGTTTCAAAGGCGGGGCAGGTGACTGTGTAGTCAGGTCAATCGCAATTGCTGCCAAACTTCCTTATCTGCAAGTCTATGAAGACTTGCGCCAAGCAAATGCGAGCTATGCGCTTGAGCGAGATAACAAGGTGTCAAGACATCTTGCCCGCAAAGGTTCATCTCCGCGAAATGGTAATCATCGAGATGTCTTTCATGACTACATTCTTAGTCATGGCTTTGATTGGGTGCCAACCATGAAAGTAGGTGCGGGCTGCCAGGTGCATCTCAGGCCAGATGAGCTACCTGCAGGCACATTGATCGTCAAAGTATCAAAGCATCTGACTACTGTGATTAATGGGGTGATTTATGACACGCATAACCCATCTAGAGGGGGAAATCGTTGCGTGTATGGCTACTATATTAAGAGTCGTTGAAGCTGCTGCGACCATATTTAAGGTTCCAAGCCGCTTTATACGTATTGGTCATGCCAATCATGATTGAAGTGGTCCAGGCCAAAGAAAACAGGCCAGTAAAGGCAATAAAGAAAGCGAGACTTTTCCAGCCGGCTGGCAAGATATCCGCCACAAATCCGACGGTTGTATAACAGCTTCCGGCAAATAGCAGCGCTTGAACTGCATCGTCGATTAAACCAAGACCCAGCAGGTAAAAGCACCATAGGATAATTTCGCAGAGATGTACTAATGCCACGAAGAAAAAAGAGGCATAAAAATGGATGAATACACGGTTGTATTGCCCATTGTTTAAATTGACATCAGTCCTTTTTTCAAAGCGCATGATGATGTGATTAATGCCGCTACCATGAAATATCAGTACGACCACCATTCCAACAAGACCAAAAAATACATCGGTAATCAGCGGAATGAGGGGAAGGCCCATGATGCTGGAGTTGGCAATCTGTTCAGGTAGGAGTGGCATGGAAAGCCCTGCAAGTATTGGTATCAAGAGGGATAATGTCATATTGACCAATTCCTGTAAAGCAAACCTTGAAGCAGCCATCCCCTCTATTTGAATCCCCAAAGCGCGAGCGTTTTTTTCTCTTTGCGCTTGCCGGAATTCAGTTCACTCATATCTTGGACTTCATGATCATGATGCCTTTAGGGCCTCAGTTCATTACAGCGCTATCGATTAACACCCACGAGTTTGGCTTATTGCTTTCTTCTTACACTTTCGCCGCTGCGATAGCGGGAGTATTTGCCACCTATTACATTGATCGCTTTGAGAGAAGGCAGCTACTGCTACGCCTATATGTCTGCTTTATTGTGGCAACGGTCGCCTGTGCGTTTGCGCCAAACTATCACATGCTATTTATTGCGCGTGCTTGTGCTGGTGCATTCGGGGGAATACTAGGTTCTTTTGTGCAAACCATTGTTGCCGATTCCATCCCGTTTGAGCGTAGAGGTAAAGCCTTGGGAACGGTGATGGCGGCTTTCTCGGTATCTACGGTTGCTGGTGTACCCCTGAGTTTATTTCTGGCAAACCATATCTCCTTCTTAGGCTGGCGTGCGCCATTCCTATTCATCGGCATTATTTCTATTGTGATTTTGTTTATTGCTTATCGCAATATTCCCAAGATTGCTGGCCATCTCGGCCACGTCAACGAAGGGAATCGTTTTAAGCAAATCTATGAGATTGCCATTGCCCATCAACATGCCCGCGCATTTCTATTTATGGGCTTGATCATGATTACTGGTTTCTCGGTTATTCCCTATATAGCCTTGTATCTCACTTCAAATGTTGGGGTGGCTAATTCATATATCTCTCTCATCTATTTGTGTGGGGGCGTTGCTACTTTAATGAGCTCAAGATTAATTGGTCATATGGCCGACCAGTATGGCAAGGTTAGGGTGTTTAGAGTGCTGGCTATCATCAGTTTGATTCCCTTGATTGTTACCACCAATTTAGTGCCCGTACCCTTGTGGGTCGTTCTAATCAACTCTACCTCGTTCTTTATATTAATTTCAGGGCGCATGATTCCAGCAATGGCAATCGTAAGTCAATTAGTTGAACCAAAGATCAGAGGCGCTTTCATGAGCTTAGTGGGCTCAACACAGATGCTTGCTTCTGGCATTGCATCTGTTCTAGCGGGCCTTATAGTGACTATTACCCCAGATGGAAAGATGGAGCATTACAGCCTAGTTGGATATGGCGCTGCAGTCTGCGGTTTGCTAACTTTTTGGCTGGTAGGATATATACATTCTGATACAGATAAGCATACGAAAGCATAAGGAGACAATATGATTGAGTACAAAAGACCCGATGGCAACTCTGTTCAAGGCTACCTAGCTGAGCCTGCTCAGCCACAAGGCGCTCCTGGTGTAGTCGTCATACAAGAGTGGTGGGGTCTTGATGATGAGGTCAAGTCCGTTGCTGATCGCTTGGCAACAGCAGGCTATCGCGCACTCGTACCAGATTTGTATCGCGGCAAACTTGCATTAGAGGCCAAAGAAGCTGAGCACCTGATGGGCGACCTCAATTTTGGTGACGCGGCAGGTCAGGATATTCGCGGAGCAGTGCAATATCTTAAAGCTACTGGCAGCGCTAAGGTCGCGGTCACCGGATTTTGTATGGGTGGAGCACTCACCGTATTGTCCGCATGCAATGTGCCTGAGCTTGATGGCACAGTGGTTTGGTATGGTTACCCTCCATTAGAGTATGTGGATGCAAACGCAATTACAAAGCCCATGATGGCGCACTGGGCTACTCACGACGATTTCTTTGCCATTTCTGGGGTAGATCAACTGGAGGCAAAGTTAAAAGAAGCGAATGTCAATCATGAGTTCTATCGTTACGATGCCAAACATGCTTTTGCTAATCCGAAATCTAATTCTCGTGGCTTGCCACCCCTACAATACAACGCAGAGGCAGCTAAGTTAGCCTGGGATAGAACCCTGGATTTCCTACAAAAGAACCTTCATCGCTGATCTGAATTCATCAATACTGGATTACTCATGCTCTTTAATTGGATATATAAACGCAGTAATGCTCAGATTCTGATTCTGTTGGTCTGTTTCTTCGTGGTTTTATTAGATGCCGCCCCTCGGGTGCTGCAGTCTATTCCGGCGCTGGCTCCGTCACAAGATAGTACTCGCCTAGGATTGAGTCTATTTGGATCCATTATTACCTTGAGTGGATTGCTCATCGGTTTTCTCTTAAACCAAGCGCAAATGAATTTACGCGAAGTGCAATCCTTGGTGTCTCAAGAAGCGGGGCGCATTAATAACTTAGATCGCTTACTGACTCGTTATGGAGACCCGGCCATTGCCGTTATTCGTAAGGAGCTATTTGAGTATATGAACTCCATCGTGAATGACGAGTGGCCTGATTTGGAAAAAGCGCAGGGCAGTAGCAAAACCCATATGCTGTGGCGCGGAATCTCTCGCAAAATTATGTCGCTTGAGCCTGTGAGCAATCGTCAAATTGCAATGTATACCGACATCATTAAAAAGTCAGAAGAGGTGGCTGAAAGTAGGGAGGCTCGTATAGAGCGGGCTAGCATCCACTTGCCTGGTTTGTTCTGGATTGTGATTCTGATTTGTATCTTTTCTCTTGTGGCGATCAACACGTTATTCTTGCCCTCTGATTCCTTTGCCTTTGGCCTGAAAATCCTGCCAGTGACATTGGGCGCCTTGATTTCGCTATTGGTAATTACGGATCAGCCATTCAAGGGCCAAAGCGCTGTGAAGCCAGTCGCCTTTTATAAGATCATTGATTCGATCAAAACACGTACCGAATAAAATTTATACACTGATTTATAAATAAAAAATACAGAAAAAGTTCACGCCAATATGCATCTCTTTTCAGAAAATCTCGCTGTCGAAGTTTCAAGCTATTACCGCAATATCGTTCTAGGGCATGGAGCGACGCCTAAGGTATTTACTATGGTGAATGGTGATGGCAGTCAGTATCTGTTCTTTATCGATGATTTACAGATGGAGCGCGCTGACGAAGATCAGTTTCTAGCCTACATCGTCAAAGAGCATGATGCGGTAACTTATGCTAGAGGCACTTTAGTGATTGTTGAGAAGACGCAGCAATTTATCGAATTTGCTGTAGTTGACCAAGATGATGATCAAGCAATTGTTTGTTCGGCTGAGCTGACGCGGGATATGGAAGATAAGCCGATTGGTCTAACGGAGTTTGAAAAGACCCTGGTAAAACGAAATTCAATCGTATTTGGTCATCTCTATGATCCCATAAATCTCTCGGAAGAAAAGACTGAGGATTTTGAAAGTCTTTGGGAAGAAATGAAGCCCAAGATTCTGCACAGAACCATGGGGCTCTAGCTAGTTAAGACGATGAGTCAGTGAGATGTAGAGCCAGGCTTAGCAACAAGATATTTTCTTGAAAGTGCTTCAAGCCCAAAGGATCCAATCAGTGCTGCGGTAAGGGCGATTGCACTACCCGGAGTACTTTCGACCACATTGATAAATAGGGTGATGAACAAACCCAAATTAATGGTGATGGCCGTCCATAAAGGCCAGAGCTTGGCTCCAGTTTTATTTCGTACTTGAATATGACCAAAGGTAATGGCAGCATAGACCAATAAA
Organism: Polynucleobacter sp. MWH-UH2A; assembly: GCF_018687195.1. Taxonomy (NCBI): domain Bacteria; kingdom Pseudomonadati; phylum Pseudomonadota; class Betaproteobacteria; order Burkholderiales; family Burkholderiaceae; genus Polynucleobacter; species Polynucleobacter sp. MWH-UH2A. Next base: position 1,233,872 of record NZ_CP061321.1, on the reverse strand, counting down.
AAGGATAGGCTAGCCATCTTGCCAACCACATCCAGTGGAAAAGCGATGACCAATGCAATCACAATGATTGAAGAAATGGTTAGCGCGCGAGTTTGAGTCTTAAGAACGGTAGATCCCAGCATTGCAGAGATAGAGCGTTTAGTCGCCATATCAGCAGCAATATTGGAAGCGGCAAAAATCGTTGCATTCAATGCTGCAGCACAGGCAAGCAATGCCGAAGTTCCTATGATCAGTAGTCCCAGTTTGCCGTCTACTATTTGGGCGGCATCGGCAAGCACGTGGCCATTAAATTGAGCAAATTGCGCCGGGGTGAGTAGGAGCACTGATGCTGTGCTTACAAGTATGTAAGCAATCGTGACTAAGCCTAATGCTGTGAACATCGCCAACGGAAGTTCTCGCTGTGGTCTTTTCATGGCATTTGACGAATTCGTTATTACTCCAAAGCCTTGGTAGTTGATGTACAAAATGCCAGCAGCCAGTGCAATCCCATTGATAGACCAGCCTGACATCTCAAAATGGCTTAGGTTGGCTACGTGAATACCGCCAGCAGAAAATAGTAGAAGGGCAATCGTTACAAAGCTGATAGCTAAGGTCTCGGCTCGCCCCACGATACGAGTACCCAAGAGATTAATACCTGCACACAAAATGACAATGACAGCCCCAACCACTTTCACCTCCAATGGGGAGAGCTTGCCACCAATCATCGTATTGGCGTATTCAGAAAACCCTGCTGCGTAGAGTGCTGCTGCAATAAGGTAGGCGATATATTGAAAGATATTTAGGCCACCTGAAATTAAGCCATCTCCAAAGCTCATCACAGTGAAGGTGGCACCCCCGCCGCTACTTGGATAAGTTGCGCCTAATTTTGCATAGGAGTAGACCGAAAATGAAGCGGCTATGGCTCCGATTAAAAATGCCAATGGAATATGGGTGCCTGCATGAGCGCTGGCCGTTCCTAATAGGGAGAATAGGCCTGCGCCCATCATGCCTCCAATACCAAGAGCGGTGGCCGCAAACAAGCTAATGTGTTTGCTGCTCTCGTCGGACTTCTTGAGGAGGTTGGAATTCACGAAATTACTAGCAATAAAGGGTTGTATTTGCTTAATTAGACCCCATATATGGTCTGTAGGGAGAGTTTGGTGCCCAGGAAGGGACTCGAACCCCCACAACCTTACGATCGCCAGCACCTGAAGCTGGTGCGTCTACCAATTTCGCCACCTGGGCATCCCTCCATTATAGAGGGCTGGGCGTTTTAGGCTTCCCCGGGACCCATTTTGGCTTTTTCCCTTCAGACTCAGTGGTTTGATACAGTAGCCTTATTCATAACAATAATAGATATCAGTAGATATAAATAAGGCAGGAATTGCCAAAGGAATTAAATGCGTAAAGCGAAAGACTTGATGCCTAGACAGGCGGATCGTTTAGGTACGGTTCAAGGGCATCGAGATGGATTTGGATTTGTAATCCCCGATGATGGTGGTGAAGATATTTTTCTCTCTGAGCGAGAGATGTCTCGCGTCATGCATGGTGATCGAGTTAATGTCAGAGTAATCGGCACTGATCGACGTGGTCGCCCAGAAGGGCAGATTGTTGAGGTAATGCAGCACGTCAACAAAGTGGTGATTGGGCGACTCTTAAATGAAAATGGTGTACTCATTGTTGCGCCGGAAGATAAGCGTATTGGTCACGATATCTTGATTCCGCCTAAAGGTCAGGGTCAAGCTAAGTTGGGTCAAGTGGTTAGTGTCGAGATTATTGATTATCCGGATAGCTATCGCCAAGCAGTAGGGCGTGTTGTTGAGGTGCTGGGTGAGATTGATGATCCCGGCATGGAGATTGAAATTGCCGTACGTAAGTATGGCGTTCCCCACGAGTTCTCTGCTGCCGCCATGAAAGAGGCTGCTGCCTTACCGGATAGTGTTCGCCAAGAGGATCTTGAGGGTCGCGTCGATTTGCGCGATGTCCCATTGGTCACAATTGATGGTGCTGATGCTAGAGACTTTGATGATGCCGTCTACTGCGAGCCAGTAATGTATGGCAAGACTAAAGCATGGCGTCTGATCGTGGCTATTGCTGATGTGTCTCATTACGTTAAACCTGGGCAACCTCTAGATGATGAGGGGCTATTGCGTGCCACCTCGGTATATTTTCCAAGGCGCGTTATTCCCATGTTGCCTGAAAAGATTTCCAATGGATTGTGCTCGCTTAATCCAGGCGTAGATCGTCTATGTATGGTGTGTGATTCGGTAGTGGATAACAACGGTGTTGTCTTGGCTTACCAGTTCTATCCAGCAGTCATGCATTCAGCACAGCGATTTACCTATGACACTGTTTGGGAGATTCTTTCAAATAGTAAGGGTCCTGAAGCTGCACGTTTTGCGCAATTCCGTCCACTATTAACCAATCTCTACTCTTTATTCAAGATTCTCTTGGACGCTCGTGAAAAGCGTGGTGCCATTGAGTTTGAAACCACTGAGACACAAATTATTAGCAATGAGCTTGGAAAGATTTTACGAATCGAGCCTCGTATTCGAAATGATGCGCACCGCTTAATTGAGGAGTGCATGCTTACGGCAAACGTTTGTGCCGCGGATTTCATTGAAAAGAATAAGCATTTAAGTCTCTATCGTGTACATGGCGAACCTTCTGAAGAGAAGTTGATGACTTTACGTCAAGTGCTCAGAACATCAGGTCTGTCATTGGGTGGCGGCGAGAAACCTAAGCCAAAAGACTTTGCAAAATTGATGCGCGAGATTAAAGACCGTCCTGATGCCAACATGCTGCAATCAGTCGTGCTGCGTTCGATGCAGCAAGCGATGTATCAGCCGGATAATGAAGGCCACTTTGGTTTGGCTTATCCAGCGTACTCTCATTTCACAAGCCCGATTCGTCGCTATCCAGACTTACTGACCCACCGTGTCATTAAGTCGATCTTGCAGAAAAAACCTTATGTACCAGTATTGCCACCTAAGGTTCCTCTAAACCTAACCTTACCGCGTAAGGGCAAAGGTAGGGAGAATGCGGTCAATGCTAAAAAATCCCAAAGCGATGCTAAGGCAGGTGAAGCAAAAGGGGCAAAGGGCGCAAAAGTGCCCAAGGGTGCAAATGCCGCTCTGCCGATTTGGGGTCAGTTAGGAGTGCACTGTTCATCGAATGAGCGCCGTGCTGATGAAGCCTCTCGTGATGTTGAGGCATGGTTAAAGTGTTACTACATGCGGGACCATCTAGGCCAAGAATACGCTGGCACAGTTACGAGTGTTGCTGGCTTTGGTTTGTTTGTTCAACTAGAGAATCTCTTTGTTGAAGGGATGGTGCACGTCACGGAATTGGGCGGCGATTACTTCCAATACGATGAAGCCCGTCAAGAGTTACGTGGTGAACGCACTGGTATTCGTTATCGTTTGGGTGACCGAGTGTATGTCTTAGTAAGCCGTGTTGACCTTGATGCTCGTAAAATTGAATTCAGTCTTGTTAAAGCGTCCAGTGCTGATTTAGGTGGTTCATCAGGCCGACGCCAAACCCTGCTAGCCGCTGATACTGGCAGACCAAATAAGAAGGCTGCCTCTACAAAGAGTAGGCCGTCTCATAAATCACCTCAAAAATCGGGCGGGGTAAATGTCAACGCAGCAAAATCGGCGGGCACATTAAGCGCAACTCAGTCCAAAAGCAAGGCCAGTCGAAAGAGCGGCAAACCAAGCAGGTCTGCTGGTAAAGCAACTAGCTCCAAACCACCAGTGCGTAATACTAGAGCCAGACGTAAATAGAGTAATAGAAGATGAAACAGATATTAGTAGGATTTCATGCGGTTCAAGCGCGTTTGCGAGTTGATCCCGATAGTTTGAAGTCAGTGTACTTTGATCCAACTCGTCGCGATCGACGCATGGGAGATTTTTTAAAGCAGGCCGAAGAAATTTTGGGCGAGCGTTTGCATGCAGCAGATGCTGAGCGACTCCATAAGTTAACCGGCCATGATCGTCACCAAGGCGTTGTTGCTTTGGCAGAAAAGATGACCATGGCTCGTACCATTACTGAAGTTGTTGAAGATGTTGAGGGCAGCAAAGAAAAACCGTTGTTTTTGGTGCTAGATGGCATCACTGATCCCCATAACTTTGGCGCTTGCCTGCGTGTTGCTGATGGTGCAGGCGTCAATGCAGTTGTTATTCCAAAAGATCGCTCTGCCTCGATCAATGCTACGGTGAGTAAGGTCTCTAGTGGCGCATCTGAAGTGATGCCAGTGATTACCGTGACCAATCTTGTCCGTAGCATGAAAGAAATGCAAGAGGCGGGTGTCTGGCTCATCGGTACTGACGATGAAGCTGAAAAATCGATTTATGACATTGATTTAACAGGTTCCGTTGCAATTGTGATGGGCGCTGAAGGTGAGGGCATGCGCCGCCTGACTCGCGAAACTTGCGATGAGCTAGTGCGCATCCCCATGCAAGGAGTAGTGTCAAGTTTGAATGTATCAGTAGCTAGTGGCGTATGCTTATATGAGGCGCTCAGACAACGCCAGGTTAAAGCAGTTAAGTAACTAAGTAGCAAGACACAAGGAGCTCAATATGAAATGCAATATAGGTCACACCGATCGCGTTCTTCGCATGACTGTTGGCGTCACGCTAATGGGTTTAGCAGGCTTCGGAATTACTGGGCCTTGGGCATGGATTGGCATCCTGCCTCTATTAACTGGAATGCTTGGCTACTGTGGAGCTTATAGCCTATTAGGCATCAATACCGCCAAGAAGTAAGACGCTAGCAAATTAGTTTGCTAGCAAAGCTTCCAGTTTTTCGGTATCTACACAGAAATTACGGATACCTTCAGCTAATTTCTCGGTTGCCATTGCATCATTATTCAATTGCAATCGGAAACTTGATTCATCTAGCTTGAGTGGCGTTATGTTTTCAGCGCTCAGCGCACCTTGGGCATTAGCCGCATCTAATTTCTTGCTTATTGCGCCAGTATTTCCACTGAGTTCAGCCAATAGCTCAGGGCTAATAGTTAAAAGGTCGCAGCCTGCAAGTTCCAGGATCTGGCTGGTATTACGAAAGCTGGCACCCATGATCTCTGTGGAAATACCAAAGTGCTTGTAGTAATGAAAGATTCGCTTGACGGATGTAACGCCCGGGTCGTTGGCGCCACCGTTGTTGGCATCACTCCAATTACTTCCTAATTTTGCTTTGTACCAATCTGTAATACGCCCAACAAATGGGGAAATGAGTTTTGCGTTAGCGGCACCACATGCAGCAGCTTGGACCAGTGAAAAGAGTAGGGTCATATTGCAATGGATACCTGATGCCTCCAGTTCTTTTGCGGCAGCAATGCCTTCCCATGTGCCAGCAAGCTTAATTAGGATGCGCTTGCGATCGATGCCATGCGATGCATAAAGGGCAATTAAATGTTTAGCCTTAGCAACGGTTGCTTTGGTGTCAAACGAAAGGCGTGCATCTACTTCAGTAGATACGCGACCAGGAACAATCTTCAGAATCTCCAAACCAAATGCGACTAAGATGTAATCGACTAAATCGGTGGCACTCATGCCTGGATGAGCAGACTTAACTGACTGAACCAAAGATTGATAGTTGCTTTGTTGGGCCGCCTTCAGAATGAGCGAAGGGTTAGTGGTTGCATCCTGCGGCTGAAAAGCCTGCATCCGCTCAAAGTCTCCGGTATCTGCCACTACCGTAGTGAATTTTTTCAGTTGCTCTAGTTGGCTTGGGGCTGAGGTGCTGTTCATAAGGGAATTTGCAGGGTCAATATCTTGAATATCATATGATAGATGCATTAAATACGATGTTCCAGTAAATGGCGGATATATGAATCAGGATCAACTCAAGCAAATGGTGGGTGAGGCTGCCCGTGACGAGGTACTCAAGTTGCCCGTAGGTCAGATTCTGGGTGTAGGCACAGGCTCTACTGCCAATTGCTTTATTGATGCCTTAGCTCCACATAAAGATCACTTTGCCGGCACTGTATCTAGTTCAAATGCAACTACCGAGAGGCTGCTTAAGCATGGCTTTAAAGTGCTTGATCCAAATGAGGTTCAAGGTTTGCCTGCTTATGTTGATGGTGCCGATGAGATTGATCCCAAAGGCAACATGATTAAAGGCGGTGGCGGAGCGCTTACCCGTGAAAAAATTATCGCCTCAATGGCTAAGCAATTTATTTGTATTTGCGATGCCTCAAAACAGGTTCCCGTACTCGGTAACTTTGCTTTGCCTGTAGAAATCATTCCCCTAGCTAAAGGGGGGGTTACCCGTGAATTAGAAAAGCTTGGGGGTACGGTTAGCTTGCGTTCATCTAAGTCTACGCGCGCTGATCTAGGCCAAACACCAAGTGAGCCTTTTGTCACTGATAACGGAGGTTGGATCTTGGATGTGGCTGGCTTGCGGATTGCTAACCCAATTCAGATGGAATCCCAGATCAATCAAATCGCAGGCGTGATTACTGTTGGTTTGTTTGCTAAAGAAAAGGCCAATGTGCTTTTAGTAAGCAATGCAACGGGTGTCAGCCGCATTACCTTTTAAGGTCTTATTCTTTTGACATTAAAAAACCCGACGGGGTATGCCCATCGGGTTGTTTGCCATGGTTCGCATGGCGCAGGCGCTCGGAAGGTATCTAGTTCCTTAGCCTTATAAGCACATAGATGCGCTTATTTTTAATGGCTTTCGCCAATGTAGCGAAGCACAATATCTGCCTTGCTACAATTTCATCCTATGCCTCAGTAAATGCGATGTCAATCTTCAAAATCGGATTTATGAAAAATTAATTGAAGATTTTTATGCTGTAGCGCAGCAGCCAAAAGGGGTTAATTACTCAGTAGGCGGTACGAAGCCTTGGGCGGTATCGGCACCGCCTTCAAAGAAATGCTTTTCTACTTGCTTTAAAAGGTGCTGGCGGGCGCGAGGGTCGGCCATATTGAGGCGGTTCTCGTTAATCAACATCGTTTGCTGTTTTAACCAACCAGCCCATGCCTCTTTAGAGACTTGATTCCAAATTCGTTTGCCAAGCTCGCCAGGAAGGGGGGCGAAATCCAAGCCCTCAGCTTCTTTATTGAGTTTGATGCATTGAACCATCCGTGCCATCTGTAATACCTTTCTTAATTGCTTAATTTCTTTTATAGGTCTTTAGTTAAAACCATGGACTTGCGGTCCCAGTTATAAATTTGTTTTCTTTCTTCAGGCAAGTCATCCACTGTCGCCCGTTTAAAGCCACGCTTCAAGAACCAATGTTCTGTTCTGGTGGTTAAAACAAATAATTTTTTAATACCTTCTTGCTTGGCACGCATTTCAATGCGTTTTAGCAAACGTTCACCATCGCCAGAGCCTTGAACATCTGGATCCACTGCCAGGCAGGCGAGTTCACCAACTCCATTGGGGAAGGGGAAGAGTGCTGCGCAACCGAAGAGCACGCGATCATGCTCAATGACTGAGAAGCGCTGAATATCGCGCTCAATGACATCTTGGCCACGAGCAGCCAAGATACCTTCTTCTTCTAAAGGCATAGTAAGTTGCAAAATGCCGCCCACGTCATCTTGATTGGCTTCACGTAAGTTTTCGATATCCGATGAGGCAAGCATCATGCCAATACCATCGTGCGTAAAGAGCTCTTCAAGTAGCGCACCATCTTGATTGCAGGGCAAGAAGTGCACACGGCTAACGCCTGCCCGAATGGCACGACCAGCAATATTGAGCATTCCCTTCATGCCAAGATCTAAATCTTTATGCTGCATGACATAGTCTTGCATCTGCGGCATTGAGAGTTCCGTAATGAAATCACCCTCGTCATCCTTAAGACCTTCATAGGGACTTAAGAAGATGAGCTTATCGGCTTTGAGAGCTGCAGCAGTAGAAGCGGCAACATCCTCGAAGGCTAAGTTGAACGCTTGACCTGTTGGGGAGAAGCCTAAAGGTGATAGCAACACAATCTTATTGCTATCAAGCGAGAGTTTGATAGAGGTAGAGTCAACCTTACGGACTAAACCTGTGTGAATGTAATCAATACCATCGACTACACCCACAGGCATGGCAGTAATAAAGTTTCCAGAAATCACTGAGATGCGTGAACCAGCCATCGGCGTATTGGGTAGACCGCGACTAAATGCCGCCTCAATATCAAGGCGCAATTCACCAGCAGCTTCTTTGACGCATTCAAGGGCGGCAGCATCGGTAATCCGATAGCTGTGCATTGCGCTTTTGCCAAACTTGCTCTTAATCTTGCGTAGCTTGAGTTGTTCTTCAATTTGCGGACGAATGCCGTGTACCAGAACAATTCGCATACCCATGGCATGCAACATCGCAATATCTTCGATAAGATTCTCAAGACCAGCTTCTTGAACCAACTCACCCGCAAAAGCGATTACAAAGGTTTTCTCTCGGAAGCTATGGATGTAGGGTGCGACATCGCGCAACCACCCTACAAAGGGGAAGTTCGAGGTAGATTCTTCGGCGCTGGACGCCTGGTTTGGTGCATTTGTCGGCATAGTGAGAAAATTATAGGGTGCAAGAGCCCATAAACCAACAAAAACCCCAGCCAATATCAAAGCCTGTGCCTGCTTCCAACACTGGACGAAGGCTCGAGATCCGCTTCCCGGAAGAATTGCCTGTCTCAGGTCAGCGTCAGCTGATCAAGGATGCCTTGCAAAGCCACCAGGTGGTCATTGTCTGTGGTGAGACGGGCTCGGGCAAAACAACGCAGCTACCAAAGATCTGTTTGGACCTTGGCAGGGGCGCCATCAATGGCGGGAAACTCATAGGTCATACCCAACCTCGCAGAATTGCCGCGACTGCGACTGCCAAGCGTATTGCTCAAGAGCTGGGCTCGCCGATAGGGCAAGACGTCGGCTATCAGGTTCGCTTTGCAGACAAGACGAGCAATACCGCCTCCGTCAAATTAATGACCGATGGCATCTTGTTAGCTGAGACACAGCGTGACCCCCAACTGCGAGCTTATGACACCCTCATCATTGACGAGGCACATGAACGTAGTCTGAATATTGATTTCTTGCTTGGCTATCTGAGGCAGCTATTACCTAAACGCCCCGATCTCAAGCTCATCATTACATCAGCAACCATCGATGCACAGCGCTTTGCTGAGCACTTTGCCTTAAATGGCAAGATGGCTCCTGTAATTGAAGTGAGTGGCAGACTCTTTCCGGTGGAGCAGCGTTATTCACCACTCGAGCCTGATGCTAAGTCAGAAAATAAGTCAGAAAATAAACCTGACGCCAAAAAAGAATCGAAGGCCGCTAAAGAAATTCCGGAGGCGGTTGCAGAAGAGATTGCAAAGCTTTGGCGAGAGGGCGCTGCTGGCGCGGGTGATGTGTTGGTATTTTTGCCGGGCGAGCGTGAGATTCGCGATTGTGCTGAAGCGCTTCGCAAGGACCATGTTTTGCAGCAACGCTTACATCCAGAAGTATTGAGTCTCTTTGCGCGCCAATCCGTTGCAGAACAAGAAAGAGTGTTTTCACCTGGTAATGGACGTCGAATTATTCTCACGACAAACGTTGCAGAGACTTCTCTGACGGTGCCCAATATTCGCTATGTTATTGATAGTGGGTTAGCTCGAGTAAAGCGCTATTCCTATCGTAACAAGGTGGAGCAGTTGCAGATCGAACCCATCTCTCAGGCTGCTGCTAATCAACGCGCAGGTCGTTGCGGACGTGTGTCAGATGGTATTTGTGTGCGACTCTATAGTGAGCAAGATTTTCTGGGTCGTCCTAAATTTACCGACCCAGAAATTCTACGTAGCTCATTAGCGGCAGTCTTATTGCGCATGAGTGCTTTGCGTTTGCCAAGGATTCAGCATTTTCCATTCATTGATAAGCCTCTAGGTAGGGCTATTGCCGATGGCGTGCAGCTTTTAGACGAGTTGGGTGCCATTGAATTTGAGGACGCGCACGCAGGTGATGCTAAAGATAGCAAAGAGCAACATCAGCACTTTAAGTTAACGCCTATTGGTAAACAGTTAGCCGACTTACCGCTTGATCCGCGCATTGGCCGAATACTGTTGGCAGCGAAAGAGCAGAATGCCTTAAAGGAAGTCACGATTATTGCTTCAGCTCTAGCCACCCAAGATCCACGTGAACGCCCTATGGATCAGGCTGGCGCTGCAGACCAGGCGCATTTGCAGTTTGCGGATGAGCGCTCTGAGTTCTTGAGTTTTGTGAAGCTCTGGAATTGGTATCAGGATGCCTTGCAACACAAACACAGTAATCGTCAGTTAGAGAATTTATGCCGCAGTAAATTTCTATCGCCACGTCGCATGCGTGAATGGCGTGATGTGCATGGTCAACTGCATACCATGCTCGGAGAGAAGGGCTGGAAAGAAAATGGTCTCGCTGCTACCTATGAGCAAGTCCATTTATCACTCCTAACTGGCTTACTAGGCTTTATTGCGAAAAAAGAAGAGGATGAAAAATCTCAAGACCGTAATAGTAAGACAGGTGGTTATGTCGGTGCCCGAGGCATACGTCCATTCATTTGGCCGGGCTCAACTATTGGCAAAAAAGCAGGGGCATGGATTTTGGCAGGCGAGTTGCAGGAAACCAGCCGCATGTATGCTCGCACGATTGCCAAAATTGAGCCGCAGTGGGTCGAGAAGGTCGCAGCACATCGATTAATTAAATCCTTGAGCGACCCCTTTTGGGATAACCGTCAAGGCGAAGTGCTGGCATTTGAACGGGGCACCTTGTATGGACTGCCCATCTACCATGGACGTCGAGTGCGCTACGAGCCTCATGGCGTAGAAGAAGCGCGTGAACTATTTATACGCCAAGCCTTAGTGCAAGAAGAGTTATTTGGGCGAATGGATACGCCCGCATTACAACGCGAAACCGAGGCCGATGCCAAGCTCAAATATTCCAACACCTTTGGCTTCTTTTGGCACAACCACCGCCTAGTAAAAGAGATCGAAGCTTTAGAGCATCGCTCACGTCGTCCTGATGTCTTGGTAGATGATGATCTTCTGTTTGCCTTCTATGACGCCCGCATTCCAAAAGATATTTGTAATCGCGAGGGACTTAAAAGTCATCTCAATAAACATCTCGATCTTGATACTCAGCTACGTCTTGAAAAAGCAGATCTCATGCGGCATGAGGCGGCAGGTATCACGGTTGATCGTTACCCCAAGGTCATGAAAGTAGGTGGTACACAGCTCAACTTAACATATCACTTTGAACCAGGCAGCCCCAAGGATGGTGTAACTCTTGTAGTGCCATTGGCGCAGCTCAATCAAATTGATGGGCGTCGCTGCGACTGGCTCGTGCCAGGCATGTGCGAAGAGAAGATTCTGTTGTTGCTGAAGACGTTGCCACAAAAACTGCGGCGCCATTGTGTTCCTTTGCCTGATTACGCAAAGTCATATTTGGAGCGTAAGCTCGAAAGCAATCAATTTGGGGTGGGCGATTTTTTAGACAGTCTGATTGATGATATTCGGCAAGAGCGTGGCCTAGAAATTAAGAGAGCAGATTTCCGGCCAGAGGCGCTACCATTGCATTGCTCCATGAACTTTCGTTTGATAGATGAGCACGGTCGCCAATTAGAGCTCGAACGTAATTTAGCCCGTTTGCGTTCTGAATATGGTCAAACAGCGCGCGAGGCATTTCAGGCTGTAACCCAAGAGATAGCTGGTGCCGAGTTGGGTATTGATCCAATGAAGGTCACGAATACCAAAGAGCAGGCGCCACAACGGGCTCGGAAGGTGGAGCAGGGTGGCTACCGCACTTGGGAGTTTGGTGAGCTTCCAGAAACCCTAGAAATTGCCAAGGGCAACAAGACGCTCTTTGGTTATCCTGCGCTGATTGATCGTGGCGATTATTGCGATCTCGAAGTATTCGATGATTTATTGGAAGCGCGCAAGCAGCATGCTCAAGGTTTGCGTCGACTGTTTGCTTTAAGTAATAAAGACACCTTAAAAGCACTACAAAAACAATTACCCGGTATTCGGGAGATTGGTTTGCTCTTCATTAATGTCGGCTCAGTAGATGGTTTACTGGAGCAGATTCTCAACCTTTCTGTAGAGCGTGCCTTTATGGCAGAGCCATTGCCCAATACATCAGAGCTATTTACGCAGAGACTTCAAGAGGGTAAGCCGAGATTAGCCTTAATTGCTCAAGAGATTGCGCGCCATACTCTAGCGGCTTTACAAGGCTACGCTGATTTACAGAAAAAAATAGCTCAAGCAAAAGCAGCCTCTCCAAGCGCATATGCGGACATTCAGACACAAGTGCAGGGATTAATTTTTGAGAGGTTTGTTGCTGAAATTCCTTATGTGCAGTTGGTGCATTTACCGCGCTACCTCAAGGCCATTGCATTGCGAATCGATAAGATGCGATCTAACCCATCCCGTGACATGCAGTGTCAAAAGGATTGGGAGTCAGTGGCAAGACCATGGCAAAAGCTGGTACAGGGGAATAGGGGATCTGCTGCCTACGCAATGGAGGGTGACCAATCCCTCAAGGATTTTCGTTGGCAGTTGGAAGAGCTGAGGGTGGCCCTGTATGCCCAAGAGCTTAAAACGCCTACACCGATGTCGATTAAGCGTTTAGAAAAAGTTTTGGCCAGCTTGCGCTAGGTCAAATTTAACCTCCTAGAAGGGGTTTTAGCCATGCTGCATTGCTTACAATGTCGTTATGCATATATTTATCAAGATTAGAACTTTTGGCGCTGCTGTCTTATTCCTAGGTTTAGCCTTCGCCAATGCTCAAATACCTGCGTACGCGCAATCCAATTCCTCTAATGCTCCAGCACAGCCAAAGTTAGCGGTCATTCTGAATTCTGGTGCGGCATCCGTCAGCTTGATTGATATGCAAACGCGTGAAGTCGTTAAAACGATTCCAGTTGGCAAAGAGCCGCATCACCTGATGATGACCCCAGATCAAAAAACCTTGCTGATTGCCAATGCCGCCGGCAATGATGTGGTGTTGATGAATCCAGTAAGCGGTGAAATCACAGGGCGCGTACCCAACATCATTGATCCATACCAAATTGGTTACTCGCCAAATCACAAATGGTTTGTGTCGAATGGTAATCGTTTGGATCGAGTGGATATCTATGCCGCAAATGGCGCCGATCTTAAATTAGCCAAGACAGTTAAATTAGCCAAGACACCAAGCCATATTGCATTTACTTCGGATAGCAAGATCGCATTTATTACTTTGCAAGATTCCAGTGAGCTTGCAGCAATTGATCTTGAAACACAAAATGTTCTGTGGGTCATGCCAACAGGCAAGGTACCTGCAGGATTGTGGATGACGCCTGGCGATCAGTATTTATTGGTAGGCATTACTGGTGAAGACAATGTTCAAGTAATCGACTGGAAAAATCGCAAAGAAGTTAAACGTATCTTCACTGGCAAAGGAGCACATAACTTTCGCCCTCTAGGCGATAAGAAGCATGTCTTTGTCAGCAATCGCATCGCTTCCACTATTAGCCTGATCAATATGCAAACCTTAGAAAAAGTGGGCGAGATCACTGGGCTTCCTTCGGGTCCAGATGATATGGAAATTACCCCTGACGGAAAGACGATGTGGGTAACCTTTCGTTTTGCTAAGAAGGTAGGGGTCATTGACATCCCTTCCATGAAGCTAGTGACTGTTATCCCGGTTGGCAAGTCTCCTCACGGCGTCTTCTTCTATCCTAGGGCAGCATGGGAATAAATGGCTAAGGCGATGAAATGTATTCACATCATTTATTTTGCAGCCGGGCTCATGCTCGGCTGTTTTTCATTTGGTGTGAGTGCTCAGGCGCAGACTCAAGCTCAAGCGTGCAATAAAACGGTATATCTGACGTTTGATACAGGCAATATGTCAGTGGCTGAAAAGGTAGCGGAGATACTCAGACGACAAGATATTAAAGCTACTTTTTTCTTGGCGAACGAAAAAACCTTTCGTGGTGACTACGCTCTAGATGATGCATGGAAACCATTTTGGCAATCGCTGGCAAAAGAAGGGCATCACTTTGGTAGCCATACCTATGACCACACCTATTTTGTTAAAGATGGACCCAAAGGTGAGGTCTTTGAAAAACCGCAGTTTGGTCCGAAAGCGGAGATGACCATTTTGTACAACGAGGCGGCGATTTGCAAAGAGATACGCCGAGTAGATCAACGCTTTCAGGAACTCACGAACCAGTCTTTGCAAAAAATTTGGCGCGCTCCTGGTGGAAAAACTTCTCCGACCCTCATTCGGATGGGGGGTATGTGTGGATACCAGCATATTGGATGGGCGCCAGCGGGATTTTTGGGTGATGAGCTCAATTCAGATAAATATCCTAATCAGGCCTTATTGGAAAAAGCCAGTAAAGCCATTCAGGATGGCGACATCACCATGGCGCACTTAGGTATTTGGTCTAGAAAAGATCCTTGGGCGCCTGCAGTATTAGAGCAATTAATTATCAATTTGAAGCAACGCGGCTTCTGTTTTGGACTGCTACCCAAAAGTTCGGAGAATCAGTCAAAATAAAGTATGGAATGGATCACGATTACCTCTGTAATTTCAAGCGCGTACGGTAGCGTTCAAGAATGGTTATTTACCAATATCGTTGGCCCGGTCCTTTATCAATTCGATCTGATGTCATGGGCTGAAGATGCCTTTGATGGAATTGATTGGTTTTTATTCGGCTGTATTCAAATCATTTTGATTGTGGTTTTTCTGCGCACTTGGGAGCGATTTCAGCCCGCGGAACCACAAGAACGTTTTGCATCATCTACAAAAGCAGATGTGTTCTACACCGTTTTTCATCGCCTAGGCATCTTTCATGGATTGATGTTTATTGCTTTATCTGGATTCTTTTTTGAGATTGACTCGGTGTTACATGATTTTCGATTTGATCGTCTCAATGTCGAGAGTTGGTGGCCTGGCATCACCTCCATTCCTGTAGTAAGTTTTGTAATTTATTTGATCTTGTTGGATTTGGTGGATTATCTCTACCATCGCGCCTCACATGCTTTCAATTGGTGGTGGCAATTGCATGCTCTGCATCACAGTCAAACAGTCATGACGGCTTGGTCTGATAATCGCAACCATCTTCTTGATGACATCATGCGCGCGACAGTCATGGCGTTTTTTGCCTTACTGTTTGGTGTATCGCCAGGGCAATTTGTTGCTTTAGTGGCCATCAGTCAATTCATCCAAAGCTGGCAGCATGCCAATATCAAAAATGATTTAGGTGTGGGGCAGTACTTACTCATTTCCCCGATGTATCACCGTATGCACCATGCCGTGGGTTACGGTCATGAAGCACAAGGCAAGCCTGGCGTACTGGGTGGTTGTAATTTTGGGGTGTTATTTCCTTGGTGGGACATGATATTTGGGACTGCCATTTTCCCAAAGGCGGTCTATCCCACTGGCGTGCGAAACTTAACGGTCTCGCAAAATATCGTGACACAACAATGGCAGGGTTTGGTACACGCAGCGCGTGAGTTGTTTGCTAAACAGCGAACCTAGGCGCTGGTGAGTTAGGAGTTATATGGTCGGTATACAGCAAGTATTTAAATCGTTTGGACTTGCGTTAGTAGGAACAATGCATCCGCGGATGCTGTGGTTAAGTCTGCGCCCATTTTTAATTGTGTCAGTACTTTGGGGGTGCCTGATATGGCTCACTTGGACTCCGGCACTTGAAGCTCTCAGTATTTTTCTGACCAACTCGATATTCACAAGCTGGATACAGGAAGGCTTAATCTGGGCTGGTTTTGATAATGCGCGAGCATGGATTGCACCATTATTCTTTGTAATGCTCATCATTCCACTCATCACCATTAGTCTTTTGGTGCTGATTGCATTTTCGACTGTACCTTCGATTGTCAATATTGTTGCTAGGCAATCGCAGTACCATGGATTGGAGCGAAGACAGGGTGGAGGCTTCTTTGGTAGTCTGGTCTATACGCTTTGGTCTGCTTTGATTTGTTTGGCGCTGGTTTTATTGACATTGCCAGTGTGGTGGGTGCCACCGCTTGTGGCCATCTTGCCGCCTTTGCTTTGGGGTTGGTTGACAATGCGCCTCATGTCCTATGACGTGTTAGCAAAACATGCCAGCACAGAAGAGCGCGATCTCTTAATTGAAAAATACCGTTGGCCATTATTGGTGATGGGTATTGCTTCAGGAATGCTGGGGGCTGTACCAACATTCTTTTGGGCAACCTCTGCATTGGCCTTGGTGCTCTTTCCTGTGGTGAGTTTTGTAGCCCTCTGGATTTACTCACTCATTTTTGTTTTTGCCGCATTATGGTTTAGCCACTTTCTATTAGATGCCTTAAAAACCTTAAGACAGGAAGAGTTGGATAAAGCCTTGACTATCCCAACACGTGTGATTGAAACGGAGCTTCCCTATCATGGCTGATGAAATAGTTAATGCAGTCAAAAAGGTGGAGGTCGATACTCCAGAAGGCGAGGCTAAAGCTGTTAGACGCTTTGGTCTGATTGTGATTGGCGATGAAATTTTGTCAGGTCGCCGTCAAGACAAGCACATGAATAAACTCATTGAGTTATTAACAGAGCGCGGCTTGAGCCTAAGTTGGGCTAGATATGTAGCTGACGATCCTAGGCAAATCACTACGACTCTAAAAGATAGTTTTGCGAGTGGTGATGTGGTCTTTAGTACCGGCGGTATTGGAGCAACACCAGATGATCACACGCGACAGTGTGCTGCATTAGCGCTTGGTACCAAAACAGAATTGCATCCGACTGCACGCGAGTTGATTGCCGGGCGCATTCAGTCGATGGCTGAAGGCGATCCCATTAAAGCAGATCTCAACACCCCAGAAAATCAACATCGTTTCAAGATGGGTGAGTTTCCGATTGGTAGTGACATCATTCCCAATCCCTACAATCAAATTCCGGGATTTCGGATTAAAGAACACCACTTTGTTCCTGGCTTTCCGGTGATGGCGGCACCGATGATGGCGTGGTGCTTAGATACCCATTACAAAGACTTGTTTCATCAAGAAAACTGGGCAGAGCAGAGCTTTATTGTGCCCAAGGGGATTGAGTCAACCTTGACGCCGCTGATGGAGTGTATCGAAGCCAATTTTCCGGGGGTAAAGGTCTTTAGCCTCCCTTCCGTGGGGGATGCCACTAGGGGCGGGGTATATGCCCAGCGACATATAGAACTTGGCATTAAGGGTAACGCTAATTTGCTAGAAAGTGCTTGGATTGCCTTAAGGACAGGCACTCAAGCGCTGGGTTACGAAATCCACGATATTACCTAAGCAATTTATGCCCTAAAACGGTGCAAAATAGGCGTTTCTATGGGGTAAAGCAGGTATTCCGGCACTTAAACAGTGCAATAATGAGGATTCCCCGTTGTTTGCTTCAGTAAATTACATACATCCGAGAGGCATGTTGCATGCCTGGAATAAACAAGGGTGTATGCCTTAGTTTTGAATTCCAAGTTTAGTTAATAGAGGAGAGCTGCATGACGAAGACCGTCGCCGATGTGATGAAGTTAGTTAAAGAGAAAGAATGTACTTTCGTTGATTTCCGCTTTGTAGATACAAAGGGTAAAGAGCAACATACAACGGTGCCTATTTCTGCTTTTGACGAAGACAAGTTTGAGAGCGGTCATGCATTTGACGGTTCTTCTATTGCTGGTTGGAAGGGTATTGAAGCTTCTGACATGTTGCTCAAACCAGATCCAACCGCTGCTTATATCGATCCATTCTATGAAGAGCCAACTTTAGTGTTGACTTGTGATGTGATCGAGCCAGCAGACGGTAAAGGTTACGATCGTGACCCACGCTCTATCGCAAAACGCGCTGAAGCTTATTTGAAGAGCACTGGTCTTGGCGATACAGCTTACTTTGGTCCAGAGCCAGAATTCTTTATTTTTGACGGCGTTCGTTGGGGTGCCGACATGCAAGGTTGCTTTGTGAAGATTGATTCTGAAGAGGCTCCATGGTCTTCATCTAAAGAGATCGAAGGCGGCAATACTGGTCACCGTCCAGGCAAGAAGGGTGGTTACTTCCCAGTTGCTCCAGTAGATACATTCCAAGACATGCGTTCTGAAATGTGTTTGATCCTTGAATCATTGGGCATTCCAGTTGAAGTGCATCACCATGAAGTTGCTGGCCAAGGTCAGAACGAATTGGGCACAAAGTTCAGCACATTGGTACAGCGTGCTGACTGGACTATCTGGCAAAAGTATGTGATTCAGAACGTTGCTCATGCTTATGGCAAGACAGCTACTTTCATGCCTAAGCCAGTTGTTGGCGATAACGGTTCTGGTATGCACGTTCACCAATCTATTTGGAAGAACGGCGAGAACTTATTTGCTGGCAATGGTTATGCTGGTTTGTCAGAGTTTGCGCTCTACTACATCGGTGGCATCATTAAACATGCCAAAGCTTTGAATGCGATCACTAACCCAGGTACAAACTCATACAAGCGTTTGGTACCAGGCTTCGAGGCTCCTGTGAAGTTGGCTTACTCAGCACGTAACCGTTCTGCTTCAATTCGTATTCCACACGTTGCGAATCCAAAAGGCCGCCGTATTGAGACTCGCTTCCCAGATCCATTGGCAAACCCATACTTGGCATTCTCTGCATTGATGATGGCTGGTTTGGATGGCGTTCAGAACAAGATTCATCCTGGCGATGCTGCAGATAAGAACTTGTATGACTTGCCACCAGAAGAAGATGCAAAGATCCCAACCGTTTGCGCAAGCTTGGAAGAAGCTTTGGCAGCACTCGAGAAGGATCATGAGTTCTTGACTCGTGGTGGTGTATTCACTGAGTCCATGATTGATGCTTATATCGGATTGAAGATGGAAGATGTCACACGTTTCCGTATGACAACTCATCCAATCGAATTCGATATGTACTACTCCCTGTAAGCGAAGGAGAGAACTTGAGCGCAGGTTTGTTGCGCAATTCGTTCAAAGGAGCAGCTACGGCTGCTTCTTTTTTTCCGACATTGCTCGATCAGATGCCCAATGCCATCGTGGTATTTGAGGCTGAGAACCAACAATTGGTTTATGTGAATCCCGCTGCGGAGTCCGCACTGGATCTTTCACGCAAGTCACTTGAAGGTCAATCTGTGCACGATTTATTTGGTGACAATCAAGCTCTCAATGGCATGATTGGCGACATCAAGCAGGGTCACGTAATGGCTCAGCGCCAAGAGATGGTCTTGCATTCATTGCCTGGCAGTATTCATCAGGACTCTATTCCTGCGCATGTGGTAATTGCGGCTTTGGAAGATCCGGCATTGATCATGATGGAATGGTTTCCGATTGATCAGCAGCTTAGAAGTGAGCGCGATGAGCGTGTAACGCAGCAAGTTGAAGCGAATAAACAGTTAATGCGCAATCTGGCGCATGAAATCAAAAATCCCTTAGGCGGTATTCGTGGAGCGGCTCAGCTTTTGGAGTTTGAGTTGCCTGAAAAGGGCTTACGCGAATACACGCAGGTCATCATTAAAGAATCCGATCGATTGCAAACGCTGGTTGATCGACTGCTGGCGCCGCATCGCAAGGCTCATGTGATTGAGTCTTTTAATGTGCATGAGGCATTAGAGCGGGTAAGAAGCTTGGTGCTTGCTGAGTTTCCAAAAGGCTTGCGAATCATTCGTAATTACGATACTAGCTTGCCTGACATTATGGGTGACCGCGAGCAATTAATACAGGCAGTTCTCAATATTGTGCATAACGCAGCCCAAGCCCTTTCTGAGGAAATTAGTCAGGGCACTGCGCAAATTGAATTAAAAACCCGCGTAGCTCGTTCAGTCACGATTGCAAAAAGACGCTACAAGCTGGCGATGGACTTGCATGTAATTGATAACGGGCCCGGCATTCCGAAAGAAATTATCGATCGCATCTTCTTTCCATTGGTATCTGGGCGCGAAGGGGGTAGCGGTTTGGGTTTAACCCTGGCACAAACATTTGTTCAGCAACATCAAGGCTATATCGCCTGCGATAGTCGTCCTGGACGCACCGATTTTCATATTCAAATTCCATACCGTAACCGGGAGAGGGCATCATGAAACCAGTCTGGATTGTCGACGACGATCAGTCTATTCGTTGGGTATTAGAAAAGGCATTGGCACGCGAGAATATTCCACACAAGAGCTTTTCTAATCCGAATGATGTCCTCAATGCATTAGAGAAAGAGGCTCCACAAGCAATCATTTCAGACATTCGTATGCCACGTGGCAATGGGTTAGATTTGTTGCAGCATATCAAGGTAACGCATCCTTATTTACCCGTGATTATCATGACGGCTTTTTCGGATTTGGATTCAGCGGTGTCCTCTTTTCAGGGCGGTGCATTTGAATACCTCACCAAGCCATTTGATGTTGAGAAAGCGGTGGAGTTGATTCATCGGGCTGTAGAGCAGGGCGTCAGAAGTGATGCCAGCATTAAAGAATCAGCAGCTTGGAGGCAAGAATCAACTGAGATTATTGGTCAAGCTCCGGCAATGCAAGAGCTGTTTCGTGCGATTGGTCGTTTGGCACAGTCTCATGCAACTGTCTTAATTACTGGTGAGTCAGGCTCCGGTAAAGAATTAGTAGCGCAAGCTCTACATCGTCATAGTCCTCGTGCCAAAGGGCCTTTTGTGTCTTTAAGTACGTCAGCAGTTCCTAAAGATTTGTTGGAATCAGAGTTATTTGGTCACGAGCGTGGTGCTTTTCCTGGTGCGCAGACACTGCGTCGCGGACGCCTGGAGCAGGCTGATGGCGGCACATTATTTTTGGGAGAGATTGGCGACCTACCATTTGATCTGCAGACTCGCCTATTGCGCGTATTAACGGATGGTCATTTTTATCGCCTTGGCGGTCAAGACCCCATTAAAGCCAACGTGCGCATCATTGCTTCTACCCACCAAAATCTTGAGCAGCGTGTAGCTGCTGGTTTATTCCGTGAAGATCTCATGCATCGCCTGAATGTGATTCGCTTGCGTATGCCGGCTTTGCGTGAGCGTTCCGAAGATATTCCTTCGCTTGCTAAACATTTCATGATGATCTGTGCGAAGTCACTTGGTGTAGAGCCTAAGAAACTCTCAGATGAGGTTCTCAAAGAGATGACTGCAATGCCGTTCCCAGGCAATGCGCGTCAACTGGAAAATCTTTGCCATTGGTTAACTGTCATGACCCCTGCAAACGTAGTGGGGGTTGGTGATTTACCTGCTGACATCATTTCACAAGCGAGTGAGCAGCCAATTCTGATTCAAGGGGAATCATCTTCCATTACCAACACGGTGCCTGCAAAGACAGGCGCTGTTGATTGGGAGAGTGGTTTGTATCGCTTAGCGGTGAAGATGCTCCAAGATGGCGATAAAGCCGTTTTTGATGTTCTGAACTTACGTTTCGAAAAGGCGGTATTGCAGGCGGCTCTGGAGGTAACCCGTGGCCGCCGTGTTGAGGCAGCGCAGCGTCTTGGCATTGGTCGCAATACGATTACTCGCAAACTGCAGGAGCTTGGTATTGATGACTGATTCCATCCGAATTGCTGCTTGGAATGTGAACTCCTTAAAGGTTCGTCTTCCGCACGTGCTTCGTTGGTTGCAAGATCAAGAGAAAAAACAGCAGGCAATTGATGCGGTCTGTTTGCAAGAGCTCAAGCTCACTGATGATAAGTATCCTCATCAAGAGCTTGAGGCCGCAGGCTATCTCAGCCTTGCTGCAGGCCAGAAAACCTACAATGGGGTGGCGATTATTGTGCGCAAGGCTGCGTTAGCACCTATCGCAACCGATGTGAACACGACCTTTCTAAAGCCCGTACGAAATATGCCCAATTTTGAGGATGAGCAACAGCGCATCTTGGCGGCAACCATTCCATTTGCAGGCACCCAGCCAATACGCTTGGTGTCAGCATATTTTCCAAATGGGCAATCGCCTGATAGCGAGAAATTTGCCTATAAGCTCAATTGGTTAAGTTCTTTACAAGCCTGGCTGACAGGCGAGTTGGAGCAAAACCCACGTCTGGCACTATTAGGTGACTTTAATATTGCTCCCGCGGATGAAGATGTGCATGATCCAAAAGCATGGGAAGGGCAGAACTTGGTTTCGCCACCAGAGCGAGATGCCTTTAGATCGCTAGTGAGTCTAGGTCTGCACGATTCCTTTAGGATGTTTGAGCAAGCACCCAAAACATATAGCTGGTGGGATTACCGCATGATGGGTTTTCGTCGCAATGCAGGTTTGCGTATCGACCATATTTTATTGGGTGATGCTCTTAAGGAAAAGTGCAGTGCAAGCATTGTGGATAAAGAACCAAGAACTTGGGAGCAGCCGTCTGACCACGCTCCAGTAATTGCGCAAATTAAAAAAGCTTAAGTAGCTTTTAGTTGGCAACAAAGTAATGGCGACCATTTTGTATTCATATCGTCGGTGCCCCTATGCGATGAGGGCGCGGATGGCGCTAAAGTATTCCGGTATTCCTGTTCAGATTCGCGAAATCTCACTGAGAGATAAGCCCGCATCAATGTTGCGGATATCTCCAAAAGGAACCGTGCCCGTTCTATGTGCTGGTGATCTGGTTTTAGAGCAAAGTCTCGATATCATGCGTTGGGCATTGGAGCAATCTGACCCTGATGGCTGGCTATCAATAGATCCGCAACTGGCGCAAGAATGGATTTTAAAAAACGATGGCCCGTTCAAGAAATTACTTGACCAATACAAATATCCAAATCGTTATCCCGAACTAATGCCAGCTGTCGTTTTGGAGAGCGCCATAGCTTTGATGCTACAACCTATGGAAGACAGTCTAAGGACTCACGGGTATTTAATTGGATCCAAGCTCAGTTGGGTGGATATTGCCATCTTCCCCTTTATTCGGCAATTTTCAATGGTCAATCCGCAGCAATTTGAAGGGCTACCATTTCCAAGCTTAAAACGCTGGCTTGCTGAGCGAATCAATTCAGCATTGTTTCAGTCGGTGATGGAAAAACATCCCACTTGGGTTGAGTAGTTAGCTAACCTTAAGCAAGACCGCCGTGGCGTAAGAGCGCATCAATGCTCGGCTCACGACCTCGAAAGGCTTTGAAGGATTCAGCAGCAGGGCGACTGCCGCCTACTTCTAAGATTTCTTCTCGATAACGCGCGCCGGTAACGGGATCTAGTACTGAGCCTGTGAGTTTGGCTGCCTCTTCGAATGCAGAGTAAGCATCAGCGGATAAGACCTCGGCCCACTTGTAGCTGTAATAACCCGCCGCATAACCGCCGGCAAAGATATGACTGAAGGTATTAATCCATCGAGAAATTTCAGGCTGAGAGATGACATTGAATTCATCGGCTATCTTGCGAGATAGATCCAGAACAGCTTGGCCTTGAGCAGACTTTGCATCAAAGTGTGAGTGTAATCTCCAGTCCGTTAAGGACATCACGATTTGGCGCAAAGTCATCCATCCGTTTTGGAAATTTTTGGCAGCCAACATTTTTTCAAATAGCTCACGCGGCAATGGTTTTCCAGTATCTACGTGAGATGTCATTTTTTCTAATACTTCCCATTCCCAGCAGAAGTTTTCCATAAACTGGCTTGGTAACTCCACGGCATCCCATTCCACCCCATTGATGCCTGATACACCTAAAGCGCTTACTTGAGTTAGGAGGTGGTGCAAGCCATGACCGCTCTCATGGAAGAGGGTGATGACATCATCGTGGGTAATAGTGGGTTGACGTAATACACCATCAACTTTGACGGGTGGCGCAAAGTTGCAAATTAAATAGGCAACCGGTATTTGAATTTCACCATTTGGCAATACTCTACGACCACGCCCATCATCCATCCAGGCACCGCCACGTTTGCCTGGACGAGCATAGGGGTCTAGATAAAAATACGCACGTAATTTTCCTGTGAGATCTTTTACTGCAAAGGATTGCACATCTGCATGCCAAGTAGGTAGATTGGCGGACTCAATTTTGACGTTAAATAGCGTTTGAATAACGCCAAAAAGGCCCTCTAAGACTTTCGGAAGAGGGAAGTATTGCTTTAGCTCGTTCTCAGAAAACGCATAACGAGATTGCTTTAAGCGCTCCGAAGCAAATGCGACATCCCAGGGCTGAATGCCATCCCTTATCCCAAGTTCATTTTGAGCAAAAGCGTAAAGCTCATCCCAATCCCGTTTTGCATAGGGCTTGGATTTGATGGCGAAGTCAGTCAAAAAGCGATCGACCTCGTCCACGGTATTGGCCATCTTGGGTGCGAGACTGAGTGCCGCAAAATTAGCAAAGCCCAACATGCGAGCCTCTTCATCACGCAGACGTAATTGCTCCAGCATGTTTTGCGTATTATCCCAATCCAATTTGCCGTTACCAAATTGAGGCGATAATTCTGATGACCGAGTGATATAGGCTTCATACATCAGACGACGCAACGCCCGGTTCTCTGAATATTGCATCACTGGGTAGTAGGAAGGGAAGTGCAGCGTAAATGCCCAGCCTTGTAAGCTTTTTTGTGCAGCGGCATCCGCTGCAGCTGCCTTGATATCCTCAGGCAATCCAACCAACTCAGATTCATCGGCAATCCGATGCACAAAATGATCGGTAGCATCTAATACGTGATCTGAAAATGCTTTGCCTAATACTGCTTGCTCATCCTGAATTTGGGCAAAGCGAGGTTTATCGGCATCACTTAACTCTGCGCCGCCTAGGCGAAAATCCCTGAGAGAGTTTTCAATCACTTTTTTCTGCGCACGATTGAGTTTTGCAAACTCTGGACTCTTGCTTAGGTCTTTGAACTTTTGATACAAGGCTAAATTCTGCCCAAGGCTAGAGAAAAATGCAGTTACCTCAGGAAGCATTGCGCCATAAGCTGCTCGAAGCTCAGGCGTATCAGCTACGCTATTTAAATGAGAAATGACTCCCCATGATCTACCCAATGCTTCCGTTGCATCTTCTAAAGGTTCCGCCAAATGATCCCAGGTAGCGGGAGTGCTGGGATCGGTAGCAAGATCTACTGCAGCCTGAGCGCGCTCTAGTAGCAACTCAATTGCTGGGGTGATGTGCTCGGGTTTTACTTCTGAGTAGGATGCAATGCCTCTACCAAAATTGAGTAAAGGATTGTTTTGTAATGCCGCAGGAAGCTTAGCTTGAGAGGGTGTATTCATCCCTCTAGCTTAATGGATCTAGAGTTTTGCTGCTTTTTCTGCGGCTTCTAAGGTATTCATTAAAAGCATAGTGATTGTCATCGGACCAACACCACCAGGAACAGGGGTAATCCAGCCGGCAACGTATTTAGCTGTGTCGAAGTCAACATCGCCACAAAGCTTGCCATCAGGTAAGCGATTAATGCCTACGTCAATTACAACAGCGCCACTCTTAACCATATCGCCAGAAATCATTTTGGGCTTCCCTGTGGCCACCACAAGAATATCGGCATCTTTGGTGTGGTGCGCCAAGTCACGAGTTTTACTATTGCAAATCGTGACAGTAGCTCCAGCTTGCAAAAGCAACATTGCCATTGGTTTGCCAACAATATTGGATGCACCAACGATGACGGCACGGGCACCGCGAATGGGGTAGTCAATGCTCTCTAATATCTTCATGCAACCATAAGGGGTGCAAGGCTTGAATTCAGGTTGACCCACCATGAGAGCGCCAGCATTGGCAACGTGAAAGCCATCGACATCCTTTTCAGGGGCGATTGCTTCAAGCACACGCTCAGCGGCGATATGTTCTGGAAGTGGGAGTTGCACCAAGATGCCATGGATAGAAGGATCTGCATTGAGCATTGCAATGCGTGCCAACAATTCTTCTTCACCAAGCTCAACTGAATAGCGCTCTAGTACTGAATGAAAACCCACATCTTCACAGGCTTTCACTTTATTGCGCACGTATACCTGACTGGCGGGATTGTCGCCAACAACGATCACTGCTAGACCAGGGCGAACGCCCTTGGCGGTAACAATGGCGCCACGAGCAGCGATTTCAGTGCGTAGTTTCTTGGAGAGTGCGTTTCCGTCGAGTAATTGAGCCGGCATTACGAGTGGTAGGATAAATTAATTGGGTTGTGGGTCAGATAGTGCAAGGCGCAACAAGTCTGCTACGGTATTGACGTTGAGCTTTTCCATAATGTTGGCACGATGCGCTTCAACAGTTTTGATGGAAATGCCAAGATCATCTGCAATTTGCTTATTCAAACGACCGGCAACAATGCGCTCTAACACTTGGCGTTCACGACCCGTCAGTTTGCTAAGTAGGCTTTGAGTAATTTTGCGTTGGCTTGCTTGTGAGTAGTCCACACGTGCTTTAGCCAACATGCGATCCACTAGCCCACAAAGATCGTTCTCTTTAAATGGTTTTTCAATGAAGTCAACAGCGCCACGTTTCATGGTGGATACTGCCATTGAAACATCGCCGTGACCAGTGATAAAGGCAACTGGCATTGGCAGGTTTTCACTAATCAAGCGCTCTTGTAGTTCGAGGCCTGACATACCAGGCATGCGCACATCCAAAATAGCGCAGGAGATCGTTGACTTGTCAGTGCTTTGCAATGATTGCAAGAAACGTTCAGCACTTGCGTGGCAACGCACGACATAACCATTGCTCTCTAAAAGCCATGTCAAAGAGTCGCGAACTGCTTCGTCGTCATCGACAACATAGACAACTTCAGCTTGGTTGGGTTTGGTGCTGGCGCTTAAGTTCATAAGGGGTCTCGCAAATTCATCATCAGTACGGCAGTTATACAACCTCTCTAGATTCAGGAGATTCTAGGGGTAGCAATATTGTAAAGGTGCAGCCGACCAGCTTGGTATGTTCGGCATCCATGGAATTAACGGCCCAGAGCCGGCCATGGTGGGATTCAATAATGGAGCGACAAATATTGAGGCCCATGCCCATTCCATCGGATTTTGTACTAAAAAAGGGCTCAAACATGCGTTGTGAGACCGATTCAGCGATTCCAGCACCGCCATCTTTTACCTGAATACGGAGCATGGCTGGGAAAATGCTGGTATCAAGGTCAGCGCTAATGGAGACTGGTGGGGCCGACCAGCGGGAGGATAGGGGGTAAGCCTCCCTGGTGCTATCTAAGCCGTTCTTCAGCAAATTGACTAAAACCTGCAAGATCAGAACTGGGTCGATATTGATCTCAGGAAGGTTTTCAGTGATGTTCGAGGTAATTGTGAGACGGTGACGATGCGCCTCAATTTCTACGAGTCCAACGGCATCGTTGATGATGTCGCTAATCGCAATCAGCTTTCGTTGCGGTTCGCTACGTTTTACAAAACCTCGGATGCGCTGAATGATTGTGCCGGCTCGATGGGCTTGCTCTGAGGCTTTTTCTAGCGCAGGCAAAATTTCTTTATTGAGTGCTGGATCCAGATTTCCCTCTAATCTTTTGACAACGCCCATGCAGTAGTTTGAGATAGCAGAGAGTGGCTGATTAAGCTCATGCGCCAACGAGGATGCCATTTCCCCCATTGTTGTCAAACGACTCGTAAATTGCATGCGCTCCTCTTGCTGGCGTGCCAAGTCTTCAGCCTCCTTGCGCAAAGTAATGTCCGTTGCAATGAGTAGTTGCGCAAGATGACCGTCAACCCAAGGAATAAAACGGCGACGTACTTCGTACCATTTGTTGCTGCCATCGCTTAATTGCACCTCTTCGGATTCAGATTCTTGGTACAAGAATGAAGTCGGTATTCCAGGAGGGGAGTCTTGTAAATCCTCGGCAATATTATGCAGAGTCTGCATATTGTTATCTTGATGAGCTAGTTGAAAATGACCTTTGGAGTCATTGCCGAAATGCTCACGATAGAAGCGATTCGCAAAGAGGAGCTCATCAGTTTCTAGTGAGACAACAGAAACCGCCGCATCGAGACCTTCAAGCACGGTTGTAAAGCGCTCTTGCGAGGCTGCTAACTCTTCTCGAATCTTCTTCGGTTCAGAGATATCGATTAACGAAGTGACCCAACCCGTTTGTTTGCCACGTTCGTTGATCAATGGAGCAATAAAAGTCCGAGTTTGAATGAGAGTGCCATCTTTTCTGAGGATGGCGCCTTCAATACCTTTCTTCAGTCCGCTATTGATGTCTGCTTGAAGTGCCCGATTCATTTTCTCAACGAGCTCATCTCTGCGGCTATCGGGCCAAAAAGGGAATGGCGGCTCAAGCCCAATGAGTTCTTTGGCGCTCCATCCCGTCATTTCACAAAAGGCGCGATTGACATAGGTAATTCGCTTTTGCATGTCATGTGCACGAATACCCACGGGTGTTGAGTTTTCCATCGCGCTACGAAAGTTTGTTTCTAAACGTAAATTCGCTTCAGCTTCTTGTCTGACTTGCATCTGCTTTAAGACAGACCAAAGACTCCAGATCACAAATGCGGAAAGGCCAATTACCACGCCAATCAGCATGCGGAATGTGAGATTGGTTGGAGGTGGGTAAGTATCAATACGCAACACCATATTCGGGCTGAGCACACCAATGTCTAAACTGGTTTGGTTGCTAAATGCCCGTTTAGGGGTATCGCGGTCAGAGGAGATAGCAAGCACCTTCTCGTTATCGGTTAATAAGGTAAAGCGATAGTGGGCCTTGAGTTCGCCTGGAATGATTTCTAGAACGCCTTGGGTTGTATACAGAGCGGCAAGATAACCTGTTATTTGACCACCGACGATATTGGGTACCACTTGCCAGAACACAGTCCTTCTCTCTTTGGCAATTGGCTCTTCATTCGGCAGGCTTAGTGTTATGAATGCACTAAATGCAGCTCTGCTGGTAGCCTTGCTTAACTCAATAGTGCTCGCCAGATTATCGTTAGCGGTTTGATCATTTTGAGTTTTGCTAATCCAATCTGTTTTATTGTTACCAACAGGAACAGTCCAGACGGGATTATTTTCAGCATTAATCCAAATGACTTTGACAATCTCATGGTTGTTTATAACCAAGTCATCCGCTTGCTCGCGTACGAGTTGTCGTAATTTTGGATCTTCTGTGCTTGCGGCTATTTCGCGATTAATCGAATTTAAGGTGTCGGCATTATTTGCAAAACGCAATTGAATACGCTGCTTAGCAAAAGACAGTTCACGGAATAGGGCAGCCTCTTGCTGATTTTTTTCTTGAAGATGTAGCGTGCTAAGGATGATGCCCATCACCATCGTGAACAACACAATGGCAAGCAATGGGGTGTAAACGAGCTTAAATCCCCGTATTTTTCGGAGCCATTTAAAGGGTTTGGTGATTAAGCTGACTAAAGCCGTGGATTTCATATATATAAACCCATTTTGCCTTATTGGAGGCTTGAAATATCGAATTTGAGGCTTCTAAGCCTTATTTCTGTGCAGCGCAATAAAATACCGCATTATGAGAAATATTCCCATTATGTGGAAAATTGCTTGTTAACACCCATATACCTTCCTAGAATATTGCCTATAGAGTGAATGGCTAGCAATGAAGTAACTGAAGTAAATCAAGTAACTATTGGAGACAAGTTATGGCTGCAGTTCCAGATCAAATTTTAGGCAAACAAAATCTACAGGATGCCGATCCTGGTGAGACGCAAGAATGGCTACAGGCGCTTGATGGTGTCATTCACAACGAAGGGGTGCAACGTGCTGCCTATTTGATTGATCAACAAATATCCCATGCGCGCGTCAATGGAGTGAATCAACCTTTCCATGCCGAGACGCCTTATATCAATACGATTCCCGTTGAGAATCAAGCGCGATTACCGGGCGATCAAAATGTAGAACATCGTATTCGTTCATATACACGCTGGAATGCAATGGCAATGGTATTGCGTGCTAATAAAGACACCAATGTCGGCGGCCACATTTCTTCATTCCAATCTGCAGCCACTTTATATGATGTGGGTTACAACCATTTTTGGCATGCACCATCCGCAGAGCATGGCGGTGATTTGATATTTGTTCAAGGCCACTCAGCACCTGGTGTTTATGCACGCGCCTATATGTTGGGCCGCTTAACGGATGATCAGTTGAATAACTTCCGTCAAGAGGTTGGCGGTAAGGGTATTTCAAGCTATCCGCATCCTTGGTTGATGCCAGACTTCTGGCAGTTCCCAACCGTCTCTATGGGTCTTGGCCCCATTATGGCGATCTATCAAGCGCGCTTTATGAAGTACTTGAGAGATCGCGGATTTATTCAAGAGCAAGGTCGCAAAGTGTGGGCTTTCCTTGGAGATGGTGAAACAGACGAACCAGAATCCTTGGGCGCCATTGGCATGGCGGGCCGTGAAAAATTAGATAACCTCATCTTTGTTATTAACTGTAATTTACAGCGCTTAGATGGCCCAGTTCGCGGTAATGGAAAAATTATTCAAGAGTTAGAAGGTGAATTCCGTGGCGCAGGTTGGAATGTCATCAAAGTAGTGTGGGGTGGTCAGTGGGATGCGCTGTTCGCGCGCGATAAGAAGGGTATCTTGATGCAACGTCTCGGCGAGATTGTTGACGGTCAGTACCAAACCATGAAAGCAAAAAATGGTGCTTATGTTCGCGAGACAGTATTTAATACCCCTGAACTCAAAGCACTGGTAAGCGACTGGAGCGATGACGAAATTTGGCAATTGAACCGTGGTGGTCATGACCCTCATAAAGTTTATGCCGCTTTTCATGCTGCGGTAAATCATAAGGATCAACCAACCGTCATCCTGGCTCATACCATTAAGGGTTACGGCATGGGCGGATCTGGTGAAGCGATGAATATTGCTCACCAAGCTAAGAAGATGAATGACGATGATGTTCGTCGTTTTAGAGATCGCTTTGAAATCCCAGTGAAAGACCAAGACTTAGCAGAAATGCCTTTGGTCAAGTTTGCTGAAGGTAGCCCAGAACTGGAATACATGAAGGCGCGCCGCCAGGAGTTGGGTGGTTACTTGCCGCAGCGTCGAGCAAAGGCCGAGAGTTTGCCAGTGCCTGCATTAAGTGCGTTCACTCCGTTGCTAGAAGCGACTACAGAAGGGCGTGAGATTTCAACCACGATGGCTTTTGTGCGCATGCTCAACACGATTGTGCGCGATCAAACTATTGGTAAGCGTGTGGTACCCATTGTTCCTGATGAGTCACGTACTTTTGGTATGGAAGGTATGTTCCGCCAATTGGGTATTTGGAATCAATTGGGTCAACTCTATACGCCTGAAGACCATGATCAGTTGATGTTCTATAAAGAAGATAAGTCTGGTCAAATTTTGCAGGAAGGTATTAATGAAGCAGGCGGTATGTGCGACTGGATCGCGGCTGCTACATCGTATTCAACACACGGTGTGCCGATGTTGCCTTTCTATATCTTCTATTCCATGTTTGGTTTCCAACGTATTGGCGACTTGGCTTGGGCGGCGGGCGATATGCGTAGCCGTGGTTTCTTGCTAGGTGGTACAGCAGGTAGAACCACATTGAATGGTGAAGGCTTACAACACGAGGATGGTCATAGCCATCTGTGGAGTGCTGCAGTGCCAAACTGCATTAGCTATGACCCGACATTTGCTTTTGAGTTAGCGGTAGTGATTCAAGATGGTATGCGTCGCATGTTGGAAGTGCAGGAAGACGTGTATTACTACGTCACTCTCATGAATGAAAACTATGCACACCCAGCAATGCCTAAGGGTGCTGAGCAAGACATCATTAAGGGTATGTATAAGCTGAAGTCTGTTGGTGATGACAAAGCAAAACTACGTGTACAACTCTTAGGCTCAGGCACGATTTTCCGTGAAGTGATTGAAGCTGCAGAGATGCTGCAAAAAGACTGGGGTGTTGCATCTGATTTATGGGGTTGCCCAAGTTTTACAGAGCTCGGACGTGATTGGAATGCAGTTCACCGCGCTAATCTCTTGAGCCCTACTGCAACGCCGACACTCTCCCATGTAGAGAAGTGCTTAAAAGATACAGCAGGCCCAATCATTGCTGCTACAGACTATGTGCGTCTGTTCGCTGAGCAAATTCGTCCGGCGATTCAGCATATGGGACGTCGCTATGAGGTGCTCGGCACAGATGGATTTGGACGTTCTGATACCCGTGAGAAGCTGCGTGATTTCTTTGAGGTAGATCGTCGCTGGGTGGTGATTACTGCGCTGAGATCTTTGGTTGATGCAGGCCAGTTTGATCGTCAGAAATTAGCCGAGGCTATTAAGAAGTATGGCATCGACACTAACAAACCAAACCCAATGACGGTTTAAGGCGAGATCATTTCATGAGTCAAATAATCGAAATCAAAGTACCGGACATTGGTGACTACAAAGACGTACCTGTCATTGAAGTGCTAGTAAAAGCAGGCGACAAGGTTGAAAAAGAGCAATCAATTGTCGTTTTGGAATCCGATAAAGCAACCATGGATGTGCCTTCTTCACATACGGGCGTAGTTAAGGATGTGAAGGTCAAAGTGGGTGACACCTTATCAGAAGGTTCGGTTGTCATCACTTTGGAAGAAGGTGCCGCTACAGCTGCACCCGCTCCAGCAGCAAGCACGACTCCCGCACCAGCAGCTCCGGCCGCTTCTGGTGGCGCACCAATTGAAGTGAAAGTTCCTGATATTGGTGATTACAAAGATGTTCCTGTGATTGAAGTGCTGGTGAAGGCAGGAGATAAGGTAGAGAAAGAACAATCGATTGTTGTTCTGGAGTCTGATAAAGCGACGATGGATGTTCCGTCATCTCATGCCGGCGTTGTGAAAGAAGTGAAAGTGAAAGTTGGCGATACCCTGTCCGAGGGATCGGTGGTAGTCATTTTGGGTGGCGCTTCAAGTAGCGCTTCTGCGCCTGCAGTTGCAGCATCGGCAGCTCCTGCAGCCCCAGCGGCTAGAGCAGTTGAGCCGCCTATTGCGCGAGCACCAGCACCTCCGCCAATCAGCAATACACCTCCACCAGCAGATGCTGTTGTAAGCCATGCTAGTCCTTCAGTCAGAAAGTTTGCTCGTGAGCTTGGTGTCACAATTGCTCAGGTAAAAGGATCTGGTCCAAAAGGGCGTATTACCCAAGAGGACGTGCAGTCTTTTGTGAAAGCCGCGATGAGTGGCGGTGCTGGCAGTTCAGCTGCAGCATCCAGTGGTGGAAGCTTAGGTGGTCTGAATTTAATTCCATGGCCAAAAGTGGATTTCACGAAGTTTGGTGAGATCGAGCGCCAACCGTTAAATCGCATTAAGAAACTTACCGCAGCAAACCTAGGTCGTAACTGGGTGATGATTCCTGCGGTAACGTATCACGAGGATGCAGACATCACTGATTTAGAAGCGTTCCGTGTTCTGACAAACAAAGAGAACGAGAAAAAAGGTATCAAGATTACGATGCTCGCTTTCTTGATGAAAGCTGCTGTAGCCGCCTTGAAGAAGTATCCAGAGTTCAATAGCTCCCTAGATGGGGATGACTTAATTCTCAAGAAATACTTCAATATCGGCTTTGCTGCAGATACGCCAACGGGTCTCGTTGTGCCAGTAATTAAAGATGCAGACAAGAAAGGTATCTTTGAGTTAGCCAAAGAGACTTCTGAATTGGCCGCATTGGCACGTGATGGCAAATTAAAGCCAGATCAAATGCAGGGCGCAAGCTTCACCATTTCCTCCTTGGGTGGTATCGGCGGAACCTATTTCTCTCCAATCGTGAATGCACCGGAAGTTGCTATTTTAGGTGTCAGCAAAGCAGCGATGAAACCGGTTTGGGATGGTAAGCAATTTGTGCCGCGCTTGATTTGCCCACTGTCTCTGTCTGCAGATCACCGTGTGATCGATGGCGCATTGGCCACTCGATTCAATGTATATATTGCGCAACTCTTGGCCGACTTCCGTCGTGCTTCGCTATAAGGAGGTTCCATGGCCAAGCAAACGATTCTAGTTCCGGATATTGGTGATTACGCAGACGTACCTGTAATTGAAGTGTTGGTGAAGGTGGGTGATGTTATTCAAAAAGAGCAGCCGCTATTGGTGCTTGAGTCTGATAAGGCCACCATGGAAGTGCCCGCAGATGCTGCTGGCACGATCACCAGTATTGTCGTGAAATTGGGCGACAAGGTCAGCAAGGGTTCGGTAATCGCTGAAATTGAAGCGAGTGCTACCTCAGCGGTGGCTTCTGCACCAGCCTCAGTGCCAACCCCAACTCCTCAGCCTTCAGCGCCGCCCCCAGCGCCAAAAGCAGGGCAGTACAACGGCAAAGTCGATCATGAATGCGAGACCTTAGTTCTTGGCGCTGGCCCTGGCGGCTATAGCGCAGCATTCCGGAGTGCTGATTTGGGAATGAATACCGTTTTGGTAGAGCGCTATGCAACTTTGGGCGGCGTCTGTTTAAACGTGGGTTGCATTCCATCAAAAGCATTACTTCATACCACCGCAGTGATGGATGAGGTGAAGACGATGGCTAAACATGGCATTACGTTTGGCGCACCTAAGATCGAGATTGATCAATTGCGTGGTTATAAAGAGTCGGTGATCGCTAAATTAACTGGCGGATTAGCTGGTATGGCTAAAGCGCGCAAAGTGAAGGTAGTGCGCGGCCTTGGTAAGTTTCTAGATGCAAATCACGTAGAAGTTGAGCTGACCAGTGGTACAGGCCAAGACTTAACGGGGCAGAAAGAGGTGGTACGTTTTCAGAAAGCCATCATCGCTGCGGGTAGTCAGCCTGTAAAGCTGCCTTTCTTACCTGAAGACCCTCGTATTGTGGATAGCACAGGCGCTTTGCTGCTCAAGAGTATTCCCAAAAGGATGTTGGTGATTGGTGGCGGCATTATTGGTTTAGAAATGGCGACGGTTTACAGTACGCTTGGCTCACGCATTGATATTGCCGAGATGATGGATGGTTTGATGGCTGGTGCTGACCGTGACCTTGAAAAGGTTTGGGAGAAGTTCAACGCAGGTCGTTTTGAAAACATCATGCTCAAGACTCGTGCTGCAAAAGCTGAAGTGAAGGCTGATGGCATCCAGGTTACCTTTGAGGGTGAGAATGCGCCCGCACAACCCCAGACTTATGACTTAGTGTTAGTTGCAGTGGGACGCACTCCAAATGGCAAGAAAATCGCTGCTGATAAAGCTGGTGTTCAGGTGGATGAGCGTGGTTTTATTCCAGTCAATAAACAAATGCGCACCAATGTTCAGAACATTTTTGCAATTGGCGACTTGGTAGGCCAGCCGATGTTGGCTCACAAGGCCGTGCATGAAGGTCATGTTGCTGCTGAAGCTGCCGCTGGTGAGAAGTCTTACTTTGATGCCAAGCAAATTCCTTCAGTTGCATATACTGATCCAGAGGTAGCTTGGGCAGGCCTGACCGAAGAGCAATGCAAAGCCCAAGGTATCGCCTATGAAAAAGGTTTATTCCCATGGGCTGCTAGTGGTCGTGCGATTGCAAACGGCCGCGATGAAGGTTTCACAAAGCTGATTTTTGACGCTAAGACTCATCGCATCATTGGTGGCGGTATCGTCGGCACTCATGCCGGCGACTTAATCGGCGAAGTATGTCTTGCCATTGAGATGGGTGCTGATGCGGTTGATATTGGTAAAACCATTCATCCTCATCCAACCCTTGGTGAATCTGTTGGCTTGGCTGCAGAAGCGGCGCATGGTCATTGCACAGATTTGCCGCCAGTCAAAAAGAAACCTGCGTAAGGTGTAAGCACTATTCGCAGGGTAGTAAACAAAAAAGCCCCGACCAATCAGGGCTTTTTTATAAAGCTTTATGAAATAAGCTCTGCTTTTAACTCTCGTATGCGCTCATCAACATAGTACCCGCCAGCTTCTAGGTATCGGAGATATTTAGAAGCGCATTTTTTGCACTGGTATACGTCTGATTTATTGTAGGGATGAAACTGGATCGCTATTGGGGCATTCTTTGACCACAGGTCTGTGCCATTCGGATGGTATTCCTCCCAGCATTCTGGGTTATCTTCCGATCGTAGTGTGCCAATGCACTCCAGAGTTTTGGTTTCATAGCCGCCAGGAATGCTTTCCCAACCTTCGCAAGTGAGAGATTGGCACTCAGGACACTTTTCCTGATGCTTTGCGCTTGCTAAGGCTAGAAGTTTATCTCGACTAAAGAGTTTCGTCATTTTGAGTATTTGAGTATTGGGCTTCTGAGCGGAGTATATTTTTGCAAATGAACAGATCTTAGCTCATGCAGTGAGTGCCTGAAGTAAGTAAAAAGCCCCGATCTTCGGGGCTTTTCTTATAACAGCACCTTAGTAGGCACTCGTGTTCTTACTTATTTCTTCTTGGTTGTTTTTGTAACTGCATCAGCTGCAGTATTGATATTGGTTTGAGCAACTTCAACTGCGTGCTTAACAGCCTTTTGGCTGGTTTCAAATACATTGTTTGCTGAGGCGATTGCTTGCTTCAGTGCTTGTACGGCAGCATCAGATCCAGCGGGTGCATTTTTAGTCCACTCTTCAACCAATGCATTCATTTTCTTTTGACCTGCTGCAAATTCTTTTTCTGCAGACTTAGTAAAACTATCTTGCGTCTCATGCGCCAATTCATAAAGGTGACGGCTATAAGAAATAATTTTCTCAGCAATAGGTTGTACTGTTGCGGCCTGGTGGGCGAGAAGTTGTTGAATATCTTTTACTTCCAATGCCTTTTTGGCATTATTAACGCTATCACTTAAGCTTTGTTTGGCAATTGCTAAATTCAGCTCAACCAATCTTTCGATGCTTTGCAACGCTTGGTTAGTCAAGCCACTCAAAGTTTCTAAATTGGCTTTTTGCGCTGCTGCGATTTGTTCTGGAGTTAAGTTCATTGCAGACCCTTTCTTTGGTCTAGGTTACTGTCTTCAGTATGACCCTTTGAGGAAATTGGATCAACTAACTTATACGGACAATTATAAAGCTTGTATATTGCGTCGCATCATCAAAGACCCTAACTGTATGTAGATCGCTTGGTGACTTGAATGATCTGAAAAAGCCTAAAATGGGGAGTTAATTTAAAAAAATCAATATTTTCAGTAAGTTACCCATGAAGCTAGGTTTAGACAATTTTATTGCACCCATTTTTGTGTTGATTTGGAGTACAGGGTTTGTAATTGCGCGCCTAGCAATGCCTTACGTAGAGCCAGCTACTTTTCTGTTTTGGCGCTTTAGTGGCGTACTCGCTGCGATGGCAGCGCTAAGTTTGGTTTGGCGTATTACATGGCCCAGTTGGACTCAGATTAAGCATATTGCGATAGCAGGCATACTGTTGCAATTTGGATATTTGTTGGGCGTGTGGTTCGCCGTCAGGCTTGGCATGACTGCTGGCTTAGTGGCAATTATTGTGGGTTTGCAGCCGATATTAACAGCATGGTTTGCTGCCTGGATTTCAGAAAAGGTCTCGCCTCGTCAGTGGATTGGTTTGTGCTTTGGATTTGCTGGCGTTGCTTTGGTGGTAGCAGAAAAGATTGGTTTTGCGCACATTCCTTTGGCAAGTTACGTTTTGGCGTTCATTGCGCTTTTATCGATCACGTTTGGCACTCTGTATCAAAAGAAGTATTGCCCCGTTTTTGATTTGAGGGCTGGCTCTTCGATTCAGTTTGGTGTCTCAGCTGTTTTATGTTTCTTCTGTATGTATTACTTTGAGAGTGGGGTGATGGTCTGGAATGCCTCTGTTATCACTGCTTTGTTATGGGCGATATTCCCGCTGTCAATTGGCTCAATCAGCCTCCTATTTATGATGATTCGCAAAGGAGCGGCTACCAAGGTAACAAGTTTGTTGTACCTGACGCCTCCAACCACCGCCCTAATGGCGTGGTGCTTATTTGATGAGCCATTTACCCTCATGATGGCACTAGGATTGTGCCTAACGATGACCGGAGTGGTGCTGGTTAACGCTCGCCAGAACAATACCGTTGCTACGATTGCTGAGTAGGGGTGGGGAATAAATCCCATATTCGCGTAGAAAGTATTTATCATTCCGTATGTTGAAAGTTTTAGAAGGTCTTTTTGGGATGCGTTTGAATCGATTTTGGCTGTTTGCCGTGATGGTTGTTTTTGCTTGTGGTGCAAATATTGCGCCAGCCTATGCCGCCAGCAAAGATAAAGATAAACAGCCTAAGTCCGCCAAGGTAGTTGTAAAGTCCCCTAAAAAAGCTAAAACGGTTAGAGTTACCGTAACGCGTGCTAATGCACCAGAAATAGCTGCGCCACCTTCGTTTGCAACAGCACTCGGTTTGCGTGGGCAGCATGATGATCTGAGTTTGAAATCTAGTGTTGCTATGGTGGTCAATCAGGACACTAAAGAGGTTTACTTCGAAAAGAACCCAAAGGTGAGCTTACCAATCGCCTCTATTACCAAACTCATGACGGCAATGGTGGTTTTGGATTCTAAATTGCCTTTAGACGAAACGATTGTGATTAACCCAGAGGACGCGCATATTTACCGTCGTTCTCGTTTGGCAGAGGGCACTGCAATGTCTCGTGAAGATGCCTTACACCTTGCTCTCATGTCCTCTGAGAACCGGGCAGCATATACCTTGGGGCGTAATTACCCAGGCGGTGTGCCTGCCTTTGTAGATGCGATGAATCGCAAAGCAAAGGAATTGGGAATGGATCACTCTCATTTTGCTGATCCCACAGGCTTACTCAGTGATAACGTTGCTACGGCAGAAGATTTAACTCGTATGGTCAATGCTGCGTATCAATATAAATTGATACGTGAGTATTCCACTTGGCCAGATTTAACGATGGTAATTGCAAAGCGCCCACAGAAATTCTTGAATACCAATCGATTGGTGCGCTCTGGTGACATGGATATTGGTTTGCAAAAGACTGGCTTCATTAATGCTGCTGGCAAATGCTTAGTGATGCAGGCCAGAGTAAACAACACACCGCTCTTACTGGTCTTTTTAGATTCGGTAGGAACACAATCGCGTTTCGCTGATGCAGTGCGGGTACGCGATTGGTATGAGCGCATGCCATCAGGCACACAACCCATACGCCGTTTGATGTAAAGAAGATAGCTTAGGCCGAGCCGCCTGGTTCGGTTGACTTGGGTTTATAGCCCATGCCCTTAGAGATCTGAAGGGCGGTATCTTGTAGTGAACGCAGCCAATCCGCCTGTATGCGATCGGTAGGGGCGCTCAGCGATAAGCCGGCCACTAATTTTCCGGTGTCGTCCAAAATGGCTGCAGCAAGACAACTCACACCAAGTTCTAACTCTTCGTCATCACGAGCGTTCCCAACTCTACGAACGTGATTGAGTTCAGTTTCTAGCTTTGCTAAATCGGTAATGCTATTGCGAGTATGGCCAGATAATCCTGTGCGGGTGACATAGGCACGAACCTGGTTAGCATCATCGCTAGCCAAGAAGAGTTTTCCTACAGAAGTAAGGTGAAGGGGTGCGCGACCACCAATGGCGCGAACAACTTGCATGCCTGAGCGTTCGCTATAAGCGCGATCTACGTAAACAATTTCATCACCCTGGCGCACGGAAAGATTCACCGTTTCACCTGTGAGCTTGTGCAGCGTGCGCATCGGCCCTTGAGCTGCTTCTCGAACGGAAAGTCTGGCTTTGACTAGGTTGCCTAGTTCCAGTAATTTCAATCCCAATCGATAGGTGCCACCATCGCCACGTTCAACCAAACGACAGGCAACCATGTCATTCAGAATGCGGTGAGCGGTAGAGGGGTGTAAGCCAGTCTGCTCTGCCAAGCTTTTCAGGCTACAGGAGTCTTCCTGCTCAGCCAGGGCATCAAGCAGATTCATCATGCGCTCGACTACCTGAATGGCGGTTTTAGTTACTTCCCCAGTATTTTTGGAATCTTTGGCAGATTTGCTGGTATTCATAAGGCATATTGTAGCGATTTCGCACCATATTGCATATTATGAAATCAGTTTTTACTAAATTCCTACCCATTAATGGAATGGGTGCGGTGGTGCCTAAAAGCCTTATTTAGGCACTTCTTAGCGCCTTGGCACACTCATCTATGAGGTCTGGCCCCTTATAGATGAGGCCACTATAGAGCTGAACCAAGCTTGCTCCAGCTCTAATTTTTTCTCTAGCATCGGCGCCGGATAGGATGCCACCAACACCAATGATGGGTAGGCGATCTCCAAGGCGTGCTTTGAGAACTTTGATGACAGCATTAGATGCAGCTCGAACTGGAGCCCCTGATAAGCCGCCAGCTTCTTCACTATGTTCAATGCCTTGCACTGCATCACGAGCGATGGTGGTGTTAGTAGCAATCACGGCATCCATGCCAAATTCAGCCAATAAATCGGCAATCAAATGGATGTCATCCTGATCAAGATCGGGAGCAATTTTCAAAAACACGGGTTTGCGAATTCCTGTGCGATCGCTTAAACGTTTTCTTGCATCATCCAGATTGCTTAGTAAATCACGCAACATTTCTTCACCTTGTAAAGCGCGAAGATTTTTTGTATTGGGTGAAGAGATATTTACGGTGATATAGGTTGCAATATCGTAGACGGCTTCCATGCCGAATACATAATCATTGGCAGCCTCTTCAATCGGGGTGCTTGCATTCTTGCCAATGTTGAGCCCTAGTACACCACCTTTTTGCCAGAAACGAGATTGGCGAACTCGGGCTACGCAAGCCTCAACACCATCATTATTAAAGCCCATGCGGTTAATAATTGCCTGGGCTTCTGGTAGACGGAACATGCGTGGCTTGGGATTGCCCGGTTGTGGGCGGGGCGTAACGGTACCAATTTCTAAGAAGCCAAAACCCAGAGCGGCTAATGCATCAATGTGCTTGCCGTCTTTATCTAAACCTGCAGCCAAACCAACCGGGTTTGGAAAGTGAATTCCGCATACATGTTGGGGATCGGCAATCGGCTTGCTGACAAATTTATCTAGCAAACCCCAGCGTTGAGCACGATCTAAATTGTTGAGTGTGAGATTGTGAGCCTGTTCTGGATCTAGGCAAAAGAGCCAGGGGCGTAAGAGTGAGTAGCGATCAATCATGATGGCTATTATGAACCAGTCAGCTTTTGCCAATGATCCTCAATGAGTCCTTCCATCGGCTGATACTTTGCTTTGTAGGACATCTTTTCGCTTTCTTGAATATAGTAGCCCAAGTAGAGGTAGGGAAGATGCAGTATTCGTGCTTGTTCAATTTGCCATAAGATGCTGTAAACACCAAAGCTGGCAGCACTGTCAGAGGCATCGTAAAAGGTATATACAGAGGAGATGCCATGCTCCAAAATATCAATCATGCTCACCATGCGCAATCGCCCAGGGTGAGGGTCATTAGGCCCATCTCTGAATTCAACGATCCGTGAATTAACTCTGCTTTGTAGCAAGAATTGCATGTACTGGTCTTGATCATCGCTATCCATATCACCATCCGTATGACGATCATTTTGATATCGTTGATATAGTTGGTAGTGCTCC
This sequence comes from Polynucleobacter sp. MWH-UH2A, assembly GCF_018687195.1. NCBI lineage: Bacteria > Pseudomonadati > Pseudomonadota > Betaproteobacteria > Burkholderiales > Burkholderiaceae > Polynucleobacter > Polynucleobacter sp. MWH-UH2A. Next base: position 1,192,700 of record NZ_CP061321.1, on the reverse strand, counting down.
TCTTGATAGCCTAAATTCAAAACAGATGCTTGAAGACCTGAATGCTTTTTCCAGGCGCGTCGTTGACTGCGACTAGGGATAAATTGATTGACTAAAACGCGTGTCGCAATACATGCGCTACACGAATCGCAATAGGGGCGATAGGTATACAAACCACTGCGACGAAATCCAGCATGAATCAGTTCGTTATATATATCCGCATGAATCAAATGCGATGGTGTGGCAACTTGTGAGCGCGCAGTTTTATTGGGCAAGTAACTGCATGGGTAGGGTGCGGTTGCATAAAACTGTAGGGTCGTGAGGGGTAGCTCTTTTAAGCGTGTCATAACCAGTGCGTCAATATTTGCTTGTCAAATTTCCAAGATTTAACAATATTAGATGGATTTAAAGAAGCTTGCAGTTGCCGCAAGAAATCTTGTCTAGATATGGGCTTGGCGCCCATCGATTGCAAATGCTTAGTTTCTTGTTGGCAGTCGATCATGGCAATCTGATTCTGAATGCACCAAGCACTTAGGGCGGCTAAGGCAATTTTGGACGCATTGGGTTTGCGACTAAACATGGACTCTCCATAAACCATGCTGCCAATCGCAACGCAATATAAACCCCCAATCATTTCATCATGTTCCATTAGGGCGATGGAATGCGCATAGCCTTGTTCATGAATGGCGGTGTAAGCATCCATGATTTCATGGGTGATCCACGTGCCATCTTGTTCTTTGCGAGCACTTGTTGCGCACGCTCTGATGACGGCACCAAAATCTACATCGACCAATACTTTTGCATGAGTATCTTGGCAAAAATGACGAATACTTTTTTGAAGAGAGTCGCTACAGCGAAAATCTTGGGGCTTTAGAACCATGCGTGGATCGGGTGACCACCATAGCACTGGTTGCTCGTCTGAGTACCAGGGAAAGATACCAAGCTGATAGGCCTGCAATAGCTGGTTAGGGTAAATCCGTTCGCTAACTGCAATGAGGCCAGGTACGCTCTGATCGGGATCTGAGCTTAGGAGGGGGTTGGGAAAGGAGTCTTGGGGTCCAAGCCAACAAATTTGACTCATGTGCTCAGCGCTAAACCGATTTAGATTTTCTCGGTGCGCAGTACATCCCGGCTACGCACATGAAATTCACTGGCTAGGGCGCCAGAAGCGCGATCAGCAAAGAACCACTCTAAAGTCTGCTTCACGGTTGGGAAGGCAAGCTCGCTCCATGGAATTTCTTGCTCATCAAACAACGCCACTTCTAGGCTCTCTTCACCGGCCGAAAAATCTGGCGTCTTCATTGTGGCAAGGTAGAACAAATGTACCTGTTCAGCAAGAGGGACATTTAGCAATGAATACAAAGGACCAATCTCGACGACGGCACCGGCTTCTTCAAAGGTCTCGCGAGCAGCACCATCGGCAGTACTTTCACCTAACTCCATAAAGCCTGCCGGTAGGGTCCAATAACCATAGCGTGGTTCAATAGCGCGACGACAAAGTAGCACTTTGTTGCCATAAACCGGAATGCTACCAACAACATTTCTGGGATTTTGATAATGAATGCTTCCACAGGCCTCACATACATGGCGCTCACGCGAATCATCTGCTGGTATTTTCAGAGTGATGGTGGCGGCGCAGTTGGAACAATACTTCATGAATGCTTTCTAGAAATGGGCCTTAATAGCGCCTCGTAGGGCATTGCTAAGCATAATCTCTTTCGCCCTTAGGACGTCCTGAATAGTCAGGTTGGCTTCACGGGCATTTAGAGTGGCGTCGATAAGCAAAGCCCCTCGCATGACTCCAGGCAGCACTCCGGCTGACTTGGGTGGCGTAAGCCACTCATTACCAACGGCGGGCTTGATAAATACGCTACTTCTGCCACCCTCAGTGACAAAGCCTTTCTCATTAGTAAAGAGCGCATCAAAACCACCTAACTTCACAGCCTGCTGCCATGCGGCATCGTACAAATCTCGATCGCTGACTTTATGCGCTAACAAGGGGTTCCCAGAATTCATGATGCAGTTGCTTGAAAGAATATCTTTTGCCCAAAAAATCTTCACTGGTTGGTTAATGCTCTCAAGCACTCCGTATTGGGTATCTAAGTTTCCATTAGCAGCAAGGTCAAGCCGTAGCCGCATGGGAGTGTTTGAATTTAAAGATGCGCAGGCATTTAGTATGACTGCTTTAGCCTTTTCTCTATCAAAGGAAATACGCAAAGCCTTTGCTGAGGATTGCATCCGATCCAGGTGGGATTGAAGTCGTTGAGGCACTTTGTTTAGAACTGCAATCGTTTCAAATATGCCTGTAGCGCTTGGTAGTTCTGTCAAGAAGGCAGATTTAATGCGACATTCATGCCACTCTTGTTTTGCATTGGAGTCGATGGTGATTCCAGCGCCAACGCCAAGAGTAAATTGCGCTGCTTCTGATATCGAATCTGCTTCAATTTCAATGGTTCGAATGGGAACGCTGAACGCAAAGTCACCATGAGGATCAAGCCACCCCAGGGCGCCACAATAGTAGCCTCGATCACTTTGTTCTAACTCTTGAATAATTTCCATGCTCCGTTTTTTGGGCGCACCCGTAACAGAGCCACAAGGAAAAACGGCATTCAATATATCGTTCAGTTGCACATTCGGTTTTATTTGACCTTGCACAGTAGAGGTCATCTGCAATACATCGCCATGTCTTGCTACCTGAAAGAGATGGGGAACTTTGACTGTGTTTGGTAAACAAATCCGACTTAAATCATTGCGTAATAGATCCACAATCATCACATTCTCTGCTTGATTTTTGGGATCGTCAGATAAAGCGCTTTCGGTATCTGATAGGGCGCTAGCAGTGCCTTTCATGGGCATTGCTTTTAATGTATCGCCCTGACGCTCAATAAATAGCTCTGGTGATTGTGAGAGTAAATAGTGATTATCTTGCGCAATATAAGCGCCAAACCGACCAGGCTGACGATCACGCAATCGGCTGTAAAGCGCTAATGGCGAGCCATAGACATTTCCAGAGATGCGATAGGTATGGTTGATTTGATAAGTATCGCCATTACGAATGTATTCATGGATCTTCGTAATATCATCACAAAAACGATCTTCGTTTATTGATACTTGCAGGTCAATCACCCCAGCAATTTGTTCTGCTTTTGATAGCGATTGCAATTGCGATGCAATATAGCGATCCACTTGTACTTTAGAAAGCTTTTGATAATCCTGAAAAGCCCACGCCTCAATTAAGGGGTGTGGATCTGTATGATTTGGGTGATTTAAATGATATGGTTCTAGAGTAGGTTGTGGCAGATGATGAATCAATCGACCTAATTCATAAGCGAAAGCTGCAACAATACACTTACCTTCTTTTAGTACTCGTGAGATTTCTTCTAAGCAGTCTAGTACTGCCTGATGATCGGTGTCGCGACTACCGCTAGGAAGAACGCGCCAATACTGCAAAGGCGCCTTATATAGACGGCTGGAAGGGTTGTTATCCGTGCTTTGTGCGTCATCGAGCAAAATCATGACGCTTAATCTACCTTAATCTAGCGATTACTTCAGGATGGTGGCTGATTCAATAACCACGGGCTTAGTTGGTACGTCAGCCATTCTTCCCATGCGTGGGGCAGGGGCAACCATGGTGGGCACTTTACGAATTGCATCAATAGTTTGAGTGCCAGAGATGACTTTGCCAAACACGGTATAGCCATTGCCCATGGCGTTCGGGTAGTTCAGGCCTTCATTGTCTTTGACGTTGATGAAGAATTGCGCTGTTGCTGAATCTGGATCTGAAGTGCGAGCCATAGCAATGGTGTAGGTATTGTTTTTGAGTCCGTTATTTGCTTCAGAAGCAACGGGTGCATCGGTTGGCTTTTGGACCAAGTCAGGAGTAAAGCCGCCACCTTGAATCATGAAGCCATCAATCACGCGATGAAAAATCGTACCGTTATAAAAACCACTCTTCACGTAATTTAAAAAGTTGGCAGTAGTTTTGGGGGCCTTAACATCATCTAGTTCCACTACAAAGTTACCCATAGTAGTTTTAAATTCCACTTTTGGCCCGGCAATTGCCGCTTGTGTTGCAAAGCAAGTGAACGCAAAGACCAATAAGGCGAAAAACTTACGCATAAAGACTCCTTAAGCAAAACAATAGTTTAATGAACGGCGACAGTGAACAACGTTGTTGAGTAAGATACTTATTGTATTGCGCTAAGGGCTTAGGCCATTCGGGAGATTACCCGCTTTAGCATAGGGGGTTTCGTCAAACATACCTGGGCGAGAGAGGTAGTCCAATACCCAGTCTATGGTATCGACACCCCAAAAACAACGTTGATTCACAACTAGGGCTGGCACGCCAAAGGCGCCATCCGCTTTTGCTTGTTCCGTATTGCTGATGAGTTGGGATTTCACTGCAGCATCATCTGGTTTGGGCGTCTCACGAGATAAGCCAAGATAGGCGCAGAAATCAGGCCAAGAAAGGTTGGGATCTTTCCCCTCAAGCCAGACGTAATCGAAAGCCTTTTCAACCATCTTCCAGTCAGCCTTTTCTTGAACGAGAAGACGTTGTGGCGCAATAGTCATAAAAGGATGGTGATCTGGAAAGCGAAATGGAATTCCCAATTTCTCTGCTTGCCAAACGCAGAACTGATACGTGTGAGGGCGCTTAGCGGCAACTTCACCCGGACCCTTGTTCTCAGTTGCTCTAAACAGGCCGCCTAACAATATCGGCACAGGAGTGATGTCTAGTTTTTCTTCTAGGCGTTGGCGTTGTTTGATATACAAATATGCAAATGGAGAAATAATGTCGTAATAAAAACGCGCAGACAATTTTGAAGCCATTTTGACCTCTTTATTTCTTCTGATGCTCGGCGTCGAGCTTTCGCAAGAATGCCATCTTTTCTTTAATCTGACCTTCTAGACCGCGATCAACAGGTTCATACCAATGAGGTGCAGTCATTCCGTCTGGAAGGTAAGATTCTCCCGCAGCATAAGCATGGGGCTCATCATGTGCATAACGATATTCTTTGCCATGACCAAGCTCTTTCATGAGTTTGGTGGGCGCATTGCGTAAATGATTGGGCACTGGTTTGGATTGGTCGTTTGCCACAAAGGCGCGAGCAGCATTAAATGCTTTATAGCTCGCATTACTTTTGGCTGCTACAGCGAGATACACCACTGCTTGGCCAAGAGCCAGCTCCCCCTCAGGCGAGCCAAGACGTTCGTAGGTGAGGGCGGCATCGTTAGCAAGTTGCATAGCGCGTGGATCAGCAAGACCGATATCCTCCCACGCCATGCGAATAATGCGGCGGGCTAAATAGCGAGGATCTACTCCGCCATCTAACATGCGGCAGAGCCAATATAAAGAGGCATCAGGGTCAGAACCCCTCACCGATTTATGCAGCGCTGAAATTTGGTCGTAAAACTGATCGCCGCCTTTATCAAATCGTCTAGCTTGTGTGGATAGTGCATTTTCAATAAAGCTTTGATCAACGATCTTGGCATTAAAGTCGGGTGTGAGTACTGCGTTACGAACTTGCTCAACTAAATTAAGCAGTCTTCTGGCATCGCCATCAGCGTGATGAATCAGTATCTCAATAGCTGACGCTTCAAATTCGATATTGGGCATTGCGTATTGACGCGCGCGTTCAAATAACTGCTCAAGTTCTTCCTTGCTTAGGGACTTGAGAACATAGACTTGAGCGCGAGAAAGTAATGCGGAGTTCACTTCGAAGGAGGGGTTCTCCGTGGTGGCTCCAATGAAGGTAAATAAGCCTGATTCAACATGAGGCAGTAACGCATCTTGCTGGCTTTTATTAAAGCGATGAATTTCATCAACAAACAATATCGTTTGCTTGCCAGATTGCGCTAAGACCTGCTCAGCTTGTTGTATAGCCTCACGTATTTCTTTAACGCCGGCTAGTACAGCAGAGATGGCGATGAATTCACGATCAAACGCTTTTGCGGATAGGCGGGCTAAGGTAGTTTTTCCAACGCCAGGTGGGCCCCACAAAATCATAGAATGAGGTTTGCCAGATGCAAAAGCGAGATTTAATGGTTTGTTGGGCGCAAGAAGATGGGTCTGCCCAATCACTTGGTCGATTGTTTTGGGACGTAGCGCTTCTGCTAATGGTGGCGGAGGGGTGTTATCAAACAGACCACTCATTGATTAAGCTTGAATAAATAAAATCACAATGGCCGCCCAAGTCAAACAGAAAGCAGCGATATAAGTTAAGCGATTGCGCATAGTCATAAAAGCTGCGCAGGTAGTTTCATCCGAAAAATAATAGCGATAGGTATTTTGATCAATATTGCGTTGAATAATCAAGGTAGATGCCATGATTAATAAGCCAACTGGAATATAGATGTGTAGGGCTACCCAGGCTACCAAGGCAGGAATTACTCCCCAGATCCATGCATTGCGGTCTAACCAGCGATCCCCTGTGGCGGCTTTCCCTAGATTGTGCAAATTAGCACCCCAATGCAGTGCGCCCATGAAGGAGGTAATCACGGCACTATAACCAGCAAGTGACTCAGCGCTCAGGTAATTAATTGGGGTGGGCGCAAGTTGTACCAACAGAGCTAAGCCAATAAAAGGAATTAAACCTGCGTAAGCAAGTTTAAGAACAAGCGGGGGAATAGGATTGTTACTCACGACAGTTCAGTTTTAGATTGATTGAATATGAAATTATTTATCGTAGCTATAAACGCCGCGTCCTGTTTTGCGACCAAGATAACCTGCAGCAACCATTTCGCGTAAGAGTGGGCATGGGCGGTATTTCGAGTCGCTAAAGTTTTCAAAGTACACCTCCATCACCGCAAGGCAGGTATCCAGACCAATAAGATCTGCTAAAGCAAGCGGACCAATCGGTTGATTGCACCCAAGCTTCATACCGGCATCGATGTCTTCTGGGCTTGCAAGACCCTCAGACAATACAAAGAAAGCTTCGTTAATCATCGGCAGCAAGATACGGTTAACGACAAAACCAGGAGAGTTCTTTACGGTAATGGGTTCTTTGCCCACGTGTTTTGCCATTTCAATAATGGCGGCATGTGTCTCATCGCTCGTCTGTAATCCACGAATCACTTCTACCAAGGCCATCAAGGGTGGCGGGTTAAAGAAGTGCATACCAATAAAGCGTGCAGGGTTAGAGTCCAATGCAGCTAACTTAGTAATCGAGAGTGAAGAAGTATTGGTAGCAATGATGGTGTCTTTGCTAACAATCTCATCTACTTGCTTGAGAATTTTTTCTTTAATTGCTTGGTTTTCTGTTGCGGCCTCGATCACGAGTCCAAGACCTTTGAAGTCTGCATAGGCAGTGCTGCCTTTAATACGCTTAAGGGCTGCATCCTTGGCTTCTACTGTAAGGGTCTCTTTTTTAACTAGGCGATCTAAGCTTTTACTAATTTGATCCAAACCGCGTTGCACTGAAGCTTCATTGATATCAACCATAACTACATCAAGTCCTGCAACGGCGCACACCTGTGCGATCCCATTACCCATGGTGCCTGCACCAATTACACCCACTGACTGAATCTTCATCTTATTTCCTTCGTTGATACTGGGTTGAACCAAATAACTGCTCTCTAGCCTTGTCATCATGCAAAGGCTTGCGTAATGCGGTTAATACTTCGCAACCGCGTTTTACTGCTGGTCGTTTACCAATCATTTCAAACCATCGTTTGAAATGCGGGTACGCATCGATATCAATACCTTGATTTTTCCAATTACGCGTCCAAGGAAAAATCGCGATATCAGCAATCGAATACGTTTTACCAGCGATATACGTATTATCTTTCAGTTGAGTATCCAGAACCCCGTAAAGCCGTTTGGCTTCATTGGTATAGCGATCTACCGCGTATTGAATCTTTTCGGGAGCGTAGAGGCGGAAATGATGGTTTTGACCAAGCATGGGGCCAAGACCGCCCATCTGGAACATGAGCCACTGTAGAACCTCGTATTTACCCCGTGTGGTTTTAGGTAGGAACTTGCCCGTTTTGCTGGCGAGATAAAGCAGGATGGCGCCTGACTCAAAGATACTGATTGGTTTGCCGTCAGGTCCATTGGGGTCAACCAAGGCAGGAATTTTATTATTCGGACTGATTTTCAAAAAGGCTTTATCAAACTGGTCACCTGCACCGATATCAATCGGGTGTGCAATCCAGTCACGCCCAAGCTGATAGCCGCACTCCTCGAGCATGATGTGAACTTTGTGGCCATTCGGTGTTGGCCAGCTATACACATCAATCACATTACTAGCTTTACTTTTTTTGATTGCCATGGGTTTCTCTGTGGTTACACTAAAAATCTAAAGGGTTTGTAAGTGTTCTAAAGCCAAAGAAAGTGTTTGTTCCTGTTTTGCAAAACAAAAACGAATAACGCCTGATTCCGTTGGCTCTTCATAAAAGGCAGAAACGGGAATGGCTGCAACACCTACTTCAGTGGTGAGCCATTTACAGAAATCTGCTTCATTGAGTTTTGCTTCGGGGATACCCAGGGCGGTGTAATCAACACACTGAAAATAGGTTCCAGGACTTGGTAGCAATTTGAATGCAGTCTTTTCTAATCCAACCCTGAAGAAATCCCGCTTGGCTTGATAAAAGGCTGGAAGATTTAAGTAATGAGACGCATCCGCCAGATATGTGGCTAATCCGTACTGCATTGGTGTGTTCACCGTAAATACATTGAATTGATGGACTTTGCGAAATTCTGCACTCAGAGGGGCGGGGGCAGCAACGTAGCCCACCTTCCAACCAGTGACGTGATAGGTTTTGCCAAAGCTAGAAATCAGAAAACTACGAGCAGCTAGTTCGGGATGCGAGGCAACGCTATGATGACGCGCGCCGTCATAAACCATATGCTCATATACCTCATCACTTAAGATGAGAGTGGAAGTATTTTTGAGTAAGTCGGCCAATCGATCTAAGTCGGATTTTTGCCAAACCATGCCAGTTGGGTTATGAGGTGTATTGATAATCAACAAGCGCGTGTTGGCATGCATTGCTTTTGATAGTGCTTCCCATGGAATTTGGTAAGAAGCTACTTTGCCATCAATATCGCGCTTCGCCTCTAGAGCAACTGCAATCACTTTTCCGCCAGCCAATTCAATCGACGGTCTATAGCTGTCATATGCTGGTTCAATGATGACGACTTCATCGCCCGGACTCACGCACGCAAGAATAGTAGTCAAGATACCTTGTGTACCGCCAGCAGTAATTGTGATTTCAGAATCTGGGTTGTATTGGTGTCCGTACAGTTTCTCAATCTTGTGTGCAATACCATTGCGCAAACTGGGAACTCCAACCATCGGAGGATATTGATTGTGATTAGCGAGCATGGCTTCGTTGACATCAGCAATTAACTTGCGATCACAGGGGAAATCAGGAAAGCCTTGGCCTAAGTTGATGGCTTGATGTTCAGCGGCCAAGGCAGACATTACTGTAAAGATGGTCGTACCTACCTTAGGGAGGCGACTAGGGAATGAGGGAGGCTTTGGGGCAGAATTCATCTGGACAAAAGGTGGCTAAAAGCGTTCCATTGGCCTTTTTGGCGAATAAGTTGAGCAGTCGCTAGAATGGAAACAATACATAGACAAATTGTGCCATGCTGATCGTACTTTCTCCCGCTAAATCCTTGGATTACAAGACGCCTGCAAAGGTCAAGGCGCCAACCCTGCCAGAGTTTGTTGCTGAATCGGCCAAGCTCATCACCGACCTTAAGAAATTAGCCCCTCAGGATGTTGCCAAGTTAATGGGTTTATCTGATCAGCTGGCGGTCCTCAATGTGGGGCGCTACCGAGATTGGTCAAAAAAGTTCACCGAAGAAAACAGCAAGCCTGCCATTTATGCTTTTGATGGCGATGTTTATGATGGTTTTGATGTCAAAACGCTGAATGCCAAAGCAGTTGAATTCGCACAAAACCATATTCGTATCTTGTCAGGGCTCTATGGCGCTTTACGACCCTTGGATTTAATGCAGCCCTATCGATTAGAGATGGGGACTGCTTTTAAGAACACTCGTGGCAAGGACTTGTATGCCTTTTGGGGCAATAGGGTCACAAACTCATTAAAAGAGGTGCTTGTTAAACAAAAGAAACCTGTTTTGCTGAATCTGGCATCTGAAGAGTATTTCAAGGTATTGCAACCCAAAGATTTGGATTGCCCAGTGATTTCTCCGGTGTTTCAAGATGCCAAGGATGGAAAGTACAAGATCATTTCGTTTTATGCAAAGCGCGCACGTGGTTTGATGGCGCGTTACGTTGTCGAGAATCGCATTACTGATCCTGCGGATTTGAAGGGCTTTAATTTGGATGGCTACAAGTACTATGCTGCCGACTCTAATCTAGATAAACCGGTCTATAGAAGGGCGGAGAAAAAATAATGGCTGTTCATCGCACTAAACCTTCTCAGCGCACTTCACCGGAAGTAGAAAAGCTTGTAGCTGATGCTATTTCTTTGGCTGCCTCAGGCAGTCAGATTGAGGATCGCTACTGGGAAGAGCGTTTAAACACACGCTTGATGCGTTTGCTAAAAAGCCAGAATCAGAATGTCATTGATGCCGCATTAGATCAAACTTTTCGCATTAATACAGTTGCGTTTGAAGTCTTGGCTGATACCGCGGAAACTTTGGCTGAATCTCTCAAGATGGAGTATGAGGGGCAGCAGTGGGATGCGCTCTTATTGGCGATGCCAATCGTTGCGCATACTCGTTATCAAATTCCTTCTGGTCCTTTACCGGCAAATATGGTGGAGGCAACTGCGAGTGCTTTGCATAGTGCGATTGCTGCAACCGATACTCGTTTAGCGATTATTCCCTGGCTATATAGCATTGATCAAATGCCCCATTCGCATTGCCAAACACGCGTACTTACGGAGGCACTTGCAACTGCTGCAATCTCAGGGAAAGATGTCAAATTAGAACTGCGTGATATGTCGGAAACGATAGCCGTATTGGCCGATCCGCGTTTCATCATTGCGGTTGTCAGCGTACCTAGCGGTTCCCCCATTTTTAAATGGCAAGAAGAAGCTCCCGCTAGACAGGAGCGTGGTGTCAGTTTGATCGGTTGGCAAAATGCGATGCAAGAATCTATCGCCTCTATGTTGCCTGGCTGCGAATTTGAGCTATTGCTACCTGAAGCATATTTCACTAATTGTCGTTTAGCCGATAAGCATGTTCGCCCACTCAGCATTCGCGCCGCAGTGAACTTCCTAGAAAGCACCTTAGGCATTCTTCCTGCTGGTCTGTCGTGTGTGGTTGGTGCGTTCGGAGAGGAGCAGGCTGATGAGTACCGCATCTCATTCAGTGCAAAAGGTTCGTCCGATGTTATGTATGGCGTTATTTGGCCTTTGTATGACCGAGAGAGCGTAGCTAATGATGCTCTCAATGATTTGTCGGATGATGAGAGTCCGATTAAAAAGATTTGCGATGCCCTGCATGATGCTGGGGTAGAGGATGTGTTTCGTCATGCCATGCTATTTGATCCAGAGTTATGCGATGACTGTGGTGCGCCATTGTTCCCCGATCGCTCAGGCGAAGCGGTACATGCAGAGATGCCAGAAGACACCCCAACTCAGCAGCCTTTATTTCATTAAAGAAGGACAACAAAAAAGCCGAGGGATACTCGGCTTTTTTGCTTAAAGCTTCTAGAGCTTAAAGAACTTAGTTCTGTACGAACGGCTCTGCTCCGGCAAACAAATGCGGTAATTTTCCTGCTTTCATTTCTGCTGTTTGGCAAAAATCGGCAAGGCGTGTACCTACTTTGATGTTGAATAACATTGCCTTATTACCCAAAACAACCAAATCAAAACCTGAGTTTGTATTTTTGTAACGCAAGCTACCAGGCAATGAAGTTTGGCGATCTAAGTCATATGTTTTGGTTTCCCAAGTAAGGCGAACCTTCTCAGTAGTCCCGGTGGTTTTGAACTGCTTGCTTTCGCTGCAGGTCCATGTGATTACTTCTTCATTGGCGCTCACGTTAGCTGCCCCTGTAAGGCAGACAATCGCAAGGCTAATGGTGAGAAGAGACTTCTTCATATGCAATATTCCTCAGTAGATTAAGGTAGCAAATGTTTAACGCCAGCTTGCTCTTCAAGCAATTCATTGAGGGTATGTGTCATACGCTCACGAGAAAACTCATCGATCTCCAAGCCTTCAATCATCTTGTACTCGCCGTTTTCGCAAGTGACAGGGAAGCCATAAATCACTTCAGCTGGAATGCCATATTCACCTTTGGATGGAATGCCCATAGTGACCCATTTGCCATTCGTTCCAAGAACCCAATCATGGATGTGATCAATTGCTGCGTTTGCTGCAGATGCTGCAGAAGAGAGGCCACGCGCATCAATAATCGCAGCGCCACGTTTGCCAACGGTTGGAATAAATACATCCTTGTTCCATGCTGCATCATTGATGGAGTCTTTTACTGACTTGCCATCAACAGTTGCAAAGCGATAGTCTGGATACATTGTTGGGCTGTGGTTACCCCAAACAACCAACTTCTCAATACCAGCAACAGGTTTATTCAACTTGCTTGCCAATTGCGAGAGGGCGCGGTTGTGATCGAGACGCAACATCGCTGTAAAGTTTTTCGCAGGAATATCTGGAGCAGATTTCATGGCGATGTAAGCATTGGTGTTTGCTGGGTTACCAACAACCAATACCTTGACTGTTTTCTTAGCAACAGCGTTTAATGCTTTGCCTTGTGCAGTAAAGATTTGTGCGTTAGCGGAGAGCAAATCTTTACGTTCCATGCCAGGACCACGTGGACGTGCGCCAACTAGGAGGGCAACATCAATATCTTTAAATGCAGTTAACGGGTCAGAGTGTGCTGTAACACCAGCCAACAATGGGAACGCGCAATCTTCGAGTTCCATAATCACGCCAGTTAAGGCTTTTTGAGCTTTTTCATCTGGAATTTCGAGCAATTGCAAGATTACGGGCTGATCTTTGCCCAATAGGTCGCCATTGGCGATGCGGAATAGAAGGGAATATCCGATTTGACCGGCTGCACCGGTTACGGCGACACGCATTGGGGCTTTTGCCATTGCTGATAACTCCAGAGGAAGGTTAATTGGGTTGATTAATAAAAACTTTTCTATTATCCATTCAAGTGTATGAACTTTGCCTTTACACTGTCAATGATGTCTTATATAAGACTAGAATTACTCAGAATTTTATCCAATTGATGTCCTCGTGGAGTGAATTTGTCAGAAGTAAATTTGCCTATTGCCTCATTTAGCCCTCTGTATGAGCAGATCAAGGCCATGATTTTGGCTAGTCTGCAGGCAGCAGAGTGGTTGCCTGGGGATGCGATTCCCAGTGAAATGGAGCTTGCAGCTCGCTATGCGGTGAGTCAAGGCACCGTTCGCAAGGCTATTGATGAGCTGGCAGCCCAAAATCTACTGGTCAGACGTCAAGGGAAGGGCACTTTTGTCGCTACCCACCAAGAGGATGATTGGCAATACCGCTTTTTACGCTTAGCCCCAGATTCAGGGGAGAAGTTTCACCTCATTAGTCAATTCTTGGTTTGCCAGCAAACTAAGGCAAGTGAGTACGTCGCTAATTTGCTTAAATTAAAGGCAGGTGACCCCGTTATTTACATTGACCGAGTTCAGAGCTTTGCTGGGCAACCCGTTGTTTTTGAAGAGATTTGGCTTCCAGGGAGCCGATTTAAGGGCTTAGACCTGAATACTCTCAATGACTGGCATGGACCTGTATACGCACTCTACGAAAGCCAGTACGCAACCCACATGGTGCGGGCTGAAGAAAAAATTAAAGCGGTCTCTGCCGATGAAGGCCTAGCAAAATACCTTCAGGTGACGGTCGGCGCGCCGTTGCTCTCGGTGGAGCGGGTTGCGTTCACCTACGGGAATAAACCAGTAGAAATTCGGCACGCAAGATACGACACTTCTGAGCAGCATTACGAAAATCGCTTGAACTGAACTTATCCGTAAAACCCCTTTTTAACCCTTATAAACCCTTAAAAGCCCCCACCATACCCAAGGTTTCCAATAGAATATGTTGCGACACAACAAAATCAAACTGAACCTCCACCGAAAGATAGAGATTGCCCATGGTTGATGCACAGCAAAACGTAAAAAAAGATAGACCGGTTTATCGAAATATTGGTCTAGCCCAGTTGGTGAAATACCGCCTTCCTTGGGCCGGTAAAGTTTCCATTCTTCACCGTATCAGTGGAGCAGTGTTGTTCCTCTTGTTGCCATTTATTTTGTATCTCTTTGATCAAAGTTTGGCTTCAGAATTGAGTTACCAAAAGTTCCAAGCGTTCACAGGCAACATCTTGGTAAAAATTATTTGCCTAGGTTTGATTTGGTGTTTCTTGCATCACTTCTGCGCTGGTATCCGTTACTTATTACTCGATCTTGAGATCGGAGTAGAGAAGTCTGAGTCCAATCGTTCAGCCATCATCGTATTGGTGGTTGGTTTGGCTTTGACCGCGGTAGTTGGTCTTAAATTATTCGGCTTGTACTAAGCGTTTCTTCATTAAGGAAATTTCATGCCTATTTATCAAATCGGACCAAAGCGCTTAGTTGTAGGCGCGCATTACGGCCTTAAAGAATGGATTATTCAACGCGTTACCGCGATTGTGATGGTGGTGTTTACCGTTGTGTTGCTCGTAGATTATTGCGTTACTGGTAGCGCTACTTATGAAGGCTGGTCTGGCCTATTTAGCAATCAACTAATGAAGTTATTGACGCTGCTGGCTTTGTTCAGTCTTTTCTATCACGCATGGATTGGTGTGCGCGATATTTGGATGGACTACATCAAGCCTGTTGGTATTCGTTTAACACTGCAAGTGTTGACAGTTTTGTATCTCGTAGCCTGTGCGGCCTATGCCGTTCAAATTTTGTGGAAAGTGTAATTCGATGACTGCAATTCAAAAATCATTGCCACGCCGCCGTTTTGATGCGGTGATTGTTGGTGCGGGTGGTTCAGGTATGCGCGCTTCATTGCAGTTAGCGGAAGCTGGCTTGAATGTTGCTGTTTTAAGCAAAGTATTTCCAACACGTTCACATACAGTTGCTGCGCAAGGTGGTATCGGCGCTTCATTGGGCAATATGAGTGAAGATAATTGGCACTATCACTTTTACGACACCATCAAAGGTTCTGACTGGTTAGGTGACCAGGATGTGATCGAATTTATGTGTCGCGAAGCTCCAAAAGTCGTTTATGAGTTAGAGCACTTTGGTATGCCGTTTGACCGTAACCCTGATGGCACGATTTATCAGCGTCCATTTGGTGGTCACACAGCAAACTATGGCGAAAAGCCTGTGCAAAGAGCTTGCGCAGCCGCTGACCGTACTGGTCACGCTATGTTGCATACCTTGTATCAACGTAACGTACGTGCAAAAACCAACTTCTTTGTTGAATGGTTGGCGTTGGATTTAATTCGTAATGATGAGGGCGATGTTGTTGGTGTAACTGCTCTTGAAATGGAAACTGGTCAGGTCTACATCTTGGAAGCCAAGATTGTGATGTTGGCTACTGGTGGTGCAGGTCGTATTTGGGATGCATCAACTAATGCGTTTATTAATACCGGTGACGGTATGGGTCTTGCGGCACGCGCAGGAATTCCGTTGGAAGACATGGAGTTCTGGCAATTCCACCCAACTGGCGTAGCTGGTGCAGGCGTGCTCTTGACAGAGGGTTGCCGCGGTGAAGGTGGCATTTTGCGTAACAAGGATGGCGAGCGTTTCATGGAGCGCTATGCGCCAACCCTGAAAGATTTGGCGCCACGTGATTTCGTATCACGCTCGATGGACCAAGAAATTAAAGAGGGGCGTGGTTGCGGTCCGAATGGTGACTATGTGGTGCTCGATCTGACACACATTGGCGCTGATACGATCATGAAGCGTTTGCCTTCTGTTTATGAGATTGGTATTAACTTTGCGAACGTTGACGTGACCAAAGAGCCAATTCCAGTTGTGCCAACGATTCACTATCAGATGGGTGGTATTCCAACCAATATCAATGGACAAGTCGTTGTGCCAGCAAATGGCAAACACAATGAAGTGATTAATGGCTTGTATGCCATCGGTGAGTGCTCATGCGTTTCAGTGCACGGCGCAAACCGCTTAGGTACAAACTCATTGCTTGATCTCTTGGTATTTGGTCGCGCAGCAGGTAACCATATTGTGGGCTTGGATCTCAAGAATCGTGAGTTCAAGCCATTGCCTAAGAATGCTGGCCAGCAAACGATGGAGCGTATTGCGAAGTTAGATAACTCTACTTCTGGTGAATATGCACAAGACGTTGCCAACGACATTCGTAAAACTATGCAGAAATACGCTGGCGTATTCCGCAATCAAGAGTTAATGGACGAAGGTGTTCGTCAAATGGCGAAGTTGACAGAGCGCGCTAAGCACTTATGGGTTAAAGACAAGTCTGAGATTTTTAATACCGCACGTATTGAAGCTTTGGAAGTGGCTAACTTGGTTGAGACTGCAAACGCAACGATGATCTCAGCAGCCGCACGTAAAGAGAGCCGTGGTGCTCACTCTCATGATGATCACCCACATCGCGATGATGACAACTGGATGAAACATACTCTTTGGTATAGCGAAGGCAACCGTTTGGACTACAAACCAGTTCAGCTAAAACCATTGACTGTTGATTCAGTTCCTCCAAAAGAACGTACTTTCTAAGCAAGAGAGATAGAAGATGAGCGATACCCGTATATTTGAAATCTACCGTTACGATCCAGATGTCGATGCAGCACCACGCATGCAGCGCTACGAGTTAGAGCTGACTGGTGAGCGCATGTTATTGGATGCGTTGATTTCTTTGAAGAAGCAAGACGAGACTATTTCTTATCGTCGTTCATGCCGTGAAGGTGTGTGCGGTTCAGATGCAATGAACATCAACGGTAAGAATGGTTTGGCTTGCTTGACCAATATGTTGACTTTGCCTAAGGTCATCACTTTGCGCCCATTGCCTGGCTTGCCAGTTGTGCGTGATTTGATTGTCGACATGACTTTGTTCTTCAAGCAATATTTATCGATCAAGCCTTATTTAGTAAATGACAATCCACCTCCTGAAAAGGAGCGCCTCCAGAGCCCTGAAGAGCGTGAAGAGTTGAATGGCTTGTATGAGTGCATTTTGTGCGCATCCTGCTCAACTTCTTGCCCATCTTTCTGGTGGAATCCAGATAAGTTCGTAGGTCCGGCTGGTTTGTTGCAAGCGTATCGCTTTATTGCTGATAGCCGTGATGAAGAAACTTCTAAACGCTTGGATAATCTAGAGGATCCGTACCGTTTATTCCGTTGTCATACCATCATGAATTGTGTGGATGTATGTCCTAAGCACTTGAATCCAACGAAGGCGATTGGCAAGATTAAGGAGTTGATGGTTCGTAGGGCAGTATGACCCTCGGAAATGCAGAGTTATATCGTTTAAAGAGCGACGCCCGCAGGGGCTTACTGGAAAATGATTTAATTCTGCAACGCTTCTTTGCTCGCTACGGCGATCAGTTAAGCGTAGAAGATGGAAAAGTATTAAGCCAACTATTGGCCTTAGATGACAACGATTTGATGGATTTATTGATCGCTCGAAAAGATTCTGTGGTTGGATTGGAAAAAGAGATGCAGTCGGACTCTTTTAAAAAGATTTTGCAAAGGCTGAGAGAGAAGTAAGAAATTAGTTTCAGCGTGTAGTTGTAGTGGTAGTGCAAGCGTGTATCGAATAGTGAAGTAATCATCAATTTGAATGACTAAGGATTAGAAATGATTGAATCGGACATCAAGGCAAAACTCTCGTTTTCGGATGGCACCCCAGATATTGATCTGCCAATTTACAAAGGGACAGTAGGCCCAGATGTAATTGACATCCGCAAGCTTTATGGTCAGACCGGTAAGTTCACTTACGATTCCGGCTTCCTTTCTACTGCTTCATGCAATAGCAAAATTACCTACATTGATGGCGATAAGGGTGAATTACTCTATCGCGGCTATCCCATCGAGGACTTAGCAGGCAAGTGCGACTTCTTGGAAGTTTGCTACCTCTTGATCAATGGCCAATTGCCAAACGGTAAAGAGAAGAAGGATTTTGAAAATATGGTCATGCACCACACCATGGTTCATGAGCAGATGCAATTCTTCTTGCGTGGCTTCCGTCGTGATGCTCATCCAATGTCTGTGTTGACTGGCTTGGTTGGTGCGATGGCTGCTTTCTACCATGATGAGATCGACTATAGCGATCCATACGCGCGTGAAGTGGCGCAAATTCGCTTGATTGCGAAGATGCCAACTTTAGTGGCTATGGCATACAAATATTCTGTAGGACAACCATTTATCTATCCAGATAATTCATTGTCATACACCGCAAACTTTATGCGCATGATGTTCGCGACACCATGTGAAGAGTACAAAGTAAACCCAGTCTTGGTTCGTGCTTTGGATCGCATCTTCACATTGCATGCAGATCATGAGCAAAATGCTTCAACATCAACTGTGCGCTTGTGCGGTTCTTCTGGAACCAATCCATTTGCAGCGATTTCTGCTGGTATCGCTTGCTTGTGGGGTCCAGCGCACGGTGGCGCAAATGAAGCTTGCTTGCAAATGTTGAACGAAATTCAAGCAAATGGTGGCGTAGATAAGATTCATGAGTTTATCGCCCAAGTGAAAGACAAAAACTCTGGCGTTCGCTTGATGGGCTTTGGTCACCGTGTTTACAAAAACTTTGACCCACGCGCTAAATTGATGCGTGAGACTTGCTACGAAGTATTAAATGAACTCGGCTTGCAAGATGATCCATTGTTTAAATTGGCAATGACTCTTGAGAAGATTGCGCTAGAGGATGACTACTTTGTGAGCCGTAAGCTCTATCCAAACGTAGATTTCTACTCTGGTATTGTGCAACGCGCCCTCGGCATCCCAACAGAAATGTTCACTTGCATCTTTGCATTAGCAAGAACAGTAGGTTGGATTGCACAGTGGGAAGAAATGATTACGGATCCCGAGTACAAGATTGGACGTCCACGTCAGTTGTACGTTGGCGAAACTTCACGCAAGGTTCCAGATATTTCTGCTCGTAAATAAAGGCTTTAAGGTCTCTCATGTCTCGTACGCTTTATGACAAATTGTGGGATGACCACGTTGTTTACTCTGAAGAAGATGGCACAGCCACGATCTACATTGATCGTCAATTGCTCCATGAGGTAACCAGCCCTCAAGCATTTGAAGGTTTGAATTTGGCTGGCCGTCCTGTTTGGCGCATCTCCGCCAACCTGGCGGTCTCTGATCACAATGTGCCAACTACTGATCGCACACAAGGTATTGCTGATCCTATTTCTAAGTTGCAAGTAGATACTTTGGATCAAAACTGTGATGCATTTGGCATTACCCAATACAAGATGAACGACGCTCGTCAGGGCATTGTTCATGTGATTGGGCCAGAGCAGGGCGCTACATTGCCGGGCATGACAGTGGTTTGCGGTGATTCTCATACCAGTACGCATGGCGCATTTGGTGCTTTGGCTTTTGGTATCGGCACATCGGAAGTGGAGCACGTTCTCGCTACACAAACTTTGCTCATGAAAAAGAGCAAGAACATGTTGGTGCGTATAGATGGACGCTTGCAGCCAGGGGCTACTGCGAAAGATATCGTTTTAGCAGTGATTGGCAAGATTGGTACTGCGGGTGGGACGGGCTATACCATTGAGTTTGCGGGTGAAGCCATTCGCAATCTGTCGATGGAAGGTCGTATGACGATCTGCAATATGGCAATTGAAGCAGGCGCTCGTTCTGGCTTGGTTGCTGTAGACGAGACAACAATTGAATATATTCAAGGTCGCCCGTATGCACCTAAAGGACCTGCCTTATTGCAAGCTTTGCAATACTGGAGAACCTTGCATTCTGACCCGGATGCGAAATTTGATGCTGTAGTTGAGCTACGCGCTGAAGAAATTGCCCCGCAGGTAACATGGGGTACATCTCCAGAAATGGTTCTCTCGATTAGCGATCGTGTTCCTGATCCAGAGAAAGAGCGTGATCCCAATAAGCGTTCTGCAATAGAGCGTGCGTTGGAATACATGAATCTCACCCCAAATACACCGCTTAGTAGCATTGCGGTAGATAAAGTATTTATTGGTTCATGCACCAATAGCCGTATTGAAGATATTCGCGCTGCTGCGAAAGTGGTAGATCGCATTGGTAAAAAAGTAGCAGCGAATGTCAAATTAGCCTTAGTTGTTCCTGGCTCTGGCTTGGTAAAAGCTCAAGCAGAACGCGAAGGATTGGATCGTATCTTTAAGGCCGCTGGTTTTGAGTGGCGCGAGCCTGGTTGCTCCATGTGTTTGGCAATGAACGCCGATCGGCTTGAGCCAGGAGAGCGCTGCGCCTCAACATCGAATCGTAACTTTGAAGGTCGCCAGGGTAACGGTGGCCGTACTCACTTAGTGAGCCCAGCAATGGCTGCCGCCGCAGCTATTGAAGGCCACTTTGTTGATGTTCGTAAGATTTCATAAGGGAGATCAAATGAAGTTCTCTTCAGTATCCTTAATTGCTAGGTTAACTATTGTTGGCATTATTGGTTTGGTGATAGCGGCTTGCACCAGCACTTTTGAAGGAATGGGAAAAGATTTACAGACTATGGGTAATGCCATGGGCGGATCTGGTGCAAACACCACTCAACAAAATCAATCGCAGACGCAGGGTAAGGATGTGGTTGTTACCCCAGTGAAGTAAGAAGCATTCGTTTATTTATTTAGAGTTAGAACAATGGAAAAATTTACGGTATACAAAGGACTAGTTGCTCCGCTCAATCGCGAGAACGTGGATACCGACGCAATTATTCCAAAGCAGTTCCTAAAGTCGATCAAGAAGACTGGTTTTGGCCAAAATCTATTTGATGAGTGGCGCTACCTTGATCACGGTGAACCTGGTCAAGACTGCAGCAAACGTCCTGTTAATCCCGATTTCGTTCTAAATCAGCCTCGTTATAAGGGTGCCGGTATTTTGTTGGCCCGCAAGAATTTTGGTTGTGGTAGCTCTCGAGAGCATGCTCCTTGGGCTTTGGATCAATTTGGCTTTAGAGCGGTTATTGCCCCTAGTTTTGCGGACATTTTCTATAACAATTGTTTCAAGAATGGTCTTTTGCCCATCGTTTTGAGTGAGCTCCAGGTGGATCACCTCTTTAACGAAACCATGGCATTTAGCGGATATCAGCTAACCATTGATCTTGAGGCTCAGCAGGTTATCACGCCTGACGGCACTGCCTATAGCTTTGAGGTGGCTCCATTTAGAAAATATTGCCTCCTGAACGGCTTGGATGATATTGGCTTAACTCTGCGCCATGCAGATAAAATTAAGGCTTTTGAAGCTGAGCGCATTCTGAAGATGCCTTGGCTGGCAACCCAGTTGCCATAATTTGTTGATTTAAAGGCCTTTTCATGAAAATTGCAGTTCTCCCGGGCGATGGGATCGGCCCGGAAATCGTTGCTCAAGCCGTCCGCGTTTTAAAAGCGCTAGGGCCAAAGTTTGATCTAGAAGAAGCTCCTGTAGGGGGTGCTGCCTATGACGTAGCTGGGCATCCTTTGCCACCAGCGACACTTGAGTTAGCCAAAAAAGCCGATGCGATTTTATTTGGGGCGGTAGGTGATTGGAAATACGACACGCTTGCACGCGAATTGCGTCCTGAGCAAGCGATCTTGGGTTTGCGTAAGCATCTTGAGTTGTTTGCCAACTTCAGACCAGCGATTTGCTACCCAGAGCTAACTGCTGCTTCTAGTCTTAGGCCAGAAATCATTGGCGGTCTTGATATTTTGATTGTGCGAGAGCTCAATGGCGACATCTACTTTGGTCAGCCACGTGGAATTCGTTCTTCTGAGCTGCCTTTATTCAAAGGCGCGCGTGAGGGCTTTGACACGATGCACTACAGCGAGCCTGAGGTAGAGCGCATTGGACGTGTTGCATTTGAAGCGGCACAAAAGCGCGGCAAGAAGGTATGCAGTGTCGATAAGGCGAATGTGCTTGAGACCTCACAGTTGTGGCGTGAAGTTATGATTCGAGTATCCAAGGATTATCCAGATGTGGAGTTGTCTCATATGTATGTAGATAACGCCGCGATGCAGCTGGTGAAAGCTCCAAAAGCATTTGACGTAGTAGTGACAGGTAATCTTTTTGGCGACATATTGTCAGATGAAGCGGCAATGTTGACTGGCTCAATTGGCATGCTGCCTTCAGCCTCTTTAGACAAGAACAACAAAGGCTTGTATGAGCCTAGTCATGGTTCTGCGCCTGATATTGCTGGCAAAGGCATCGCGAATCCTTTGGCAACAATTTTGTCGGCAGCCATGATGTTGCGTTATTCATTGGGAATGCCTACTGAAGCAGATCGTATCGAAAAAGCAGTTCAGAAGGTTTTGGCCCAAGGTTTGCGTACTGCTGATATCTACACTGAGGGCACGAAAAAAGTGTCTACTGTTGAGATGGGTGATGCAGTGGTAGCAGCATTGGCATAAGCGGTTAACGGGAAATAACAATAGAGCAGTTCGAGAGCAATCACATTCACTAAATAGTTGATGATCATGGCAAATACAAAAACACCTTTAGTAGGTTTAGTTGGCTGGCGCGGTATGGTTGGTAGCGTGCTGATGGAGCGCATGCTCGCAGAAAAAGATTTTGATCTGATCGAACCTGTTTTCTTTAGTACCAGCCAAGCGGGTGGTGAAGTTCCTTTGCTCAACGGTGAAAAAGTCACCAAGAGTGAAAGTACTCTGCAAGACGCTAACGACATTAAGGCATTGTCTCGTTGCGACATCATTCTGACTTGCCAGGGTGGTGATTACACCAATGACATATTTCCTAAATTACGCGCAGCAGGATGGAGTGGTCATTGGATTGATGCCGCTAGTGCATTGCGTATGAAAGATGATGCTGTCTTAATCCTTGACCCAGTGAATCGCCCTGTGATTGATAAGGCATTGGCTGCTGGTGGCAAAAACTGGATTGGCAGTAACTGCACGGTTAGCTTAATGATGATGGCTATGGGCGGTCTTGTGAAGGCCGATATGGTTGAGTGGATTAGCGCCATGACCTATCAAGCAGCTTCCGGTGCGGGTGCGCAGAATATGCGTGAATTGCTCTTGCAAATGGGCGCACTACGCGATAGCGTTGCTGCTGAATTAGCTGATCCATCTTCATGGATTTTAGATATTGATCGTAAGGTGACTGAAACCTTACGCTCTGCCGATTTTCCAAAAAAGAACTTTCGCAATACTGCTTTAGCTGGCAGCTTAATTCCATGGATTGATGTTCCAGTAGAAAATGGCCAAACCAAAGAAGAATGGAAGGGCGGCGCTGAGTTCAATAAGATTCTTGGACGTCCTGCATTCCGTACTTCTGGCAGCATTCCTATTGATGGTTTGTGTGTTCGCGTTGGCGCAATGCGTTGCCACTCCCAAGGCCTGACTGTAAAGCTAAAGAAAGATATTCCACTCAAGGAAATTGAAACGATTTTGGCGAATGACAACCAATGGGTAAAAGTGATACCAAACGATCGTGAAGCCTCTGAGCGTGATTTATCGCCCGCAGCTGTGAGTGGTACATTAACTGTGCCTATTGGCCGTCTCCATAAATTAGCAATGGGTCCTGATTATCTTGGCGCATTTACGGTTGGCGATCAATTGTTATGGGGTGCCGCTGAGCCATTACGTCGCATGTTAAGAATTTTACTTAAGTGATAATGCAAGAATGACCCGCGTCTACCGTTTCCCGCTAATCAAATTACTCTGCTTGACCATGCTGGGCTGGACCAGCATGTCTTGGGGATTCACATTAGATGCGCCTCAAGTTATGTCGTTGGCTGGGGAGCCGTTGCGTGTCGAAATTCCAATCCGAATTACTGCTGAGGATCAAGCAATATTACCCAGTCTGACTGTTGATCTACCCAATGGGATGTTGTATGAGCAATATGGCGTATCACAGCGTATTGTTGCTTTGAATCCACAGGCAATGATCTACCGCAATCATCAAGAAGATTTAATGGTCTTAATTGAGACGGTCAATCCGGTGCCGGTAGTTGATGAACCTTTTATTAGCGTATTGCTTAACCTAAGCTGGGCAAGTGGCAGTCAGTTCAAAATCTTTACTTTTTTATTGGCCGATCCTAAGAGGATCACGGTGAGACCAGGTCAAACTCTATCAGAAATCGCAGCCAGCATTCTGCCTGAGTTGAATGGACCAACCTTAGATCAAACAATGATTGCTTTATTTAAAGCTAACCCTGATGCATTTGCTAGCGGGAATATTAATATACTAGCCGTAGGTTCGGAGCTGGCTAAGCCAAGCGAATCTGTTTTGGGCTCCATTAGTCCTTCAGATGCTAGGCAGATGGTTTTGGATGCAAATCAACAATGGCGTTCAGAGCGGGATGCTCAAGGTAGGGTAGAAGTCAAGTCTGACCAGGGGCAGGCTCAACAGGTTGGCAAAGATGAGCCTAAAGATACCTTAAGAATTGGTTCGGGTGCCGAGAGTAAGAACCTTGAAAGCCAGCGTGCAGAACAGTTGGTTGCTGAAGAGAAAGAGTTAGAGCAAACTAAATCTCGTATAGTAACTTTAGAAAAAAATATTTCCGAATTACAGGGCTTGCTTGATCAAGCAAAGGGCGACGATAAAGCTGCGCAGCAGGACAAATTTACTATCTCAAGCTTGTTTAGCCAGTTTAAGCTACCAGAGCTTCCTAACGTACCTAGGCAGGCGATGCTTGTGCTTGTGGCGCTTGCAGCGCTTGCGGTGATCGCATTGGCAGTAATACTGGTTTGGGGTTTGGTTCGTTATGTGCGTAGGCCGAAATTAAATGATATTAAACATTGCATTAATGGGGGTGTTGCCCCACTTGAGGATGTGAATGTCCAGACTGGATCTGAGTACAACATACCAGAGCGTGCAAAAGCAATATTTTCTGGTCTCAATCTTGACCTAAGCCCCTCAAATAAAAGGGGCGAGAATAAGGGCCAATTAAATCAAGAGGATTCCTTAGTCTTGGCTGATGCCTTGCGCGTGAAGCTCAATTTGGCGCGAGCATACATTACCATTGAAGACTTTTCGGCAGCGAAAAAATCATTAGAAGAAGTGATTGGCGCTAGTAATGCTGTCGATCCAACGATCACTATAGAGGCACAGGGCTTATTATCTGAGCTCTCCCATCGTCAGTCTTAGGTTCTGGCTATGCGTATCGCGCTCGGCCTTCAATATGACGGAAGTTTTTATGCTGGTTGGCAGATCCAGCCTCACCAACTCACATTGCAGGGTGAGGTTGAGAAAGCTATTAAAGCTTTTGTTGGTAGCTCTCATGTTAAAACGCTCCCCGTGCAGACTATTGCTGCGGGCAGAACGGATGCTGGTGTTCATGCCCTAGGGCAGGTGATTCACTTTGATTCCCAGGTAGAGCGAGAGATGTTCTCTTGGGTTAGGGGTGTGAATTCCCATTTGCCAAAGTCAATCGCGGTGAATTGGGCAACTGAAGTCTCAGAACAATTCAGTGCGCGTTTCAGCGCAAGCGAACGCACTTATATATATGCATTACAGGCCGGTCCTTGTAGGTCGCCAATGATGAATGAGAGGGCTGGGTATGTGATGTTGCCTCCCAATAGCTGGTTTCATGTTGACGCAATGCGCGAAGCAGCAACCCATCTCATCGGAGAGTATGATTTCAGTTCATTCAGATCTTCAGAGTGTCAAAGCAAAACACCGGTCAAAACGATGTATTCCATCGACATCATTTCCGAAGAGCCTTGGTTGTATTTTCGAATTCGTGGAAATGCTTTTTTGCATCACATGGTTCGTAATTTAGTTGGTACTTTTTTGATGATTGGGCGTGAAAAAAGAAAACCTGAGTGGATGGCGGAAGTGCTTGCAGCAAAAGATCGGCAAATGGCTGCACCCACATTTATGCCAGATGGTCTGTATTTAGTCAAAATTGCCTATCCCCAAGAATTTGCTATCCCAGAGCCTTGGTTGAAAAACTCTTGGCTACCAGACAGCGTGACGGGGGTTTAAGCCTTATTATTGATTAATGGGCCTACTGACACACTCTCCCGGCAAAACCAGGGTCAAAATCTGTGGTTTGCGTACCCCTGCCGATGTGGATGCGGCGGTTAAGGCGGGCGTGGATGCAGTGGGTTTTGTGTTTTATCCCCCAAGCGTGCGATCAGTGACGCCTAATATCGCTGCTCAGCTAATTGCTAGGCTCCCAGCCGGAATTGACGCGGTTGGATTGCTGGTAAATGCGTCTGACGAAGAATGTGCCGCTATTCGTGAGGCTGCGCCAATCAGCCTTTGGCAGTTTCATGGTGACGAGACTCCAGAAAGATGTGCCCAAATAGCGAAAAACGAGCCCTGGATGCGGGCTGCCCGTATTGGTAAGCAGTTCGCTTTTGATGATTTTTCCCTACAATATAGGGATGCAGACGCTTTACTGCTGGATGCCTTAGTGGAGGGATACGGTGGCGGGGGCGTTCCTTTTGATTGGCAGGGGATTCCACAGACATGGGTAAGCGAAAACGCGCCTCGGGTCGTTTTGAGTGGTGGATTGAACGCGCACAACGTGGGCGAGGCGATTGCTCGCCTTCATCCTTGCGCAGTTGACGTCAGCAGTGGCGTCGAAAGTAGCAGGGGCGTTAAAGATGCTGCACTCATGACCCAATTTGTTCAGGCTGTGCGTGCGGCTGATGCCAAAGCTTCTCCCTAATAAATTGCAGTAAATAAATCAAAAGAGGTAACCATGTACGACAAGCCAGATGCTCGAGGACACTTCGGTCCTTATGGTGGCGTGTTTGTTTCTGAGACGTTGATGTATGCATTGGATGAGCTCAAAGAGGCCTATGCAAAATATCAACATGATCCAGAATTTCTGGAAGAGTTTCATTACGAGTTAAAACATTTCGTTGGTCGCCCATCGCCCATCTATCATGCAAAGCGTTGGAGTGAAATGCTAGGTGGTGCGCAAATTTATCTTAAGCGTGAGGATTTGAATCACACGGGCGCTCACAAGATTAACAACGTGATTGGTCAGGCAATGCTGGCAAAGCGTATGGGTAAGCCACGTATCATTGCCGAGACTGGAGCGGGACAGCATGGTGTTGCTACAGCGACGATTTGCGCGCGTTTTGGCCTAGATTGCACTGTTTATCAAGGATCTGTTGATGTGGCGCGCCAAGCGCAAAATGTCTTCCGCATGAAATTGCTGGGCGCCAAAGTTGTGCCAGTGGAGTCTGGTACCAAAACCTTAAAAGACGCACTCAATGAAGCTATGCGCGATTGGGTTACTAACGTCGATAACACCTTCTACATCATCGGCACAGTAGCAGGACCTCATCCTTATCCGATGATGGTGCGTGATTTTCAGAGTGTGATTGGCGAAGAGTGCAAAGTACAAATGCCAGAGATGACTGGCAACCAACCTGATTATGTATTAGCGTGCGTTGGTGGTGGTTCAAATGCAATGGGCATCTTTTATCCTTATATCGATGTGCCCAATGTCAAATTAATTGGTGTTGAAGCGGCAGGTCATGGATTAAGTAGCGGCCTGCATTCTGCTGCGCTCTGTGTTGGCAAGCCTGGTGTTCTGCATGGCAATCGCACCTACTTATTACAAGATGAGAATGGTCAAATTTCAGAGACGCATTCAGTGTCGGCTGGCATGGACTATCCAGGCGTTGGTCCTGAGCATGCTTGGTTAAAAGATTCTGGTCGCGCTGATTATGTGGCCATTACCGATGAAGAGGCTCTTCAGGCTTTTCATGATTGCTGTCGTATTGAAGGAATCATTCCCGCTCTGGAGTCTTCCCATGCAATTGCGCATGCATGTAAGCTGGCGAAGACATTACCCAAAGACAAAACAATTTTGGTAAACCTATCCGGCCGTGGCGATAAGGATATGCATACAGTAGCCCAAGCAACCGGTTCTGAAGGTTAAAGGCTAGCGCAATTACAAACAAGATAAGAAAAACAAGAAGAAAAATACACAAACCTCCTTATGTCAAAAATTACCGCATTATTTAAAGAGCTTAAAGCCACAGGTAAAAAAGGATTAATTCCATTTATTACTGCTGGTGATCCAGATCCAAAACTAACCGTTGAATTAATGCATGCATTAGTGCGTGGTGGGTCGAGCGTGATTGAGTTAGGTGTGCCATTTTCTGATCCAATGGCAGATGGTCCTGTTATTCAAAGATCTTCCGAGCGCGCCTTAGAGCATGGTGTGTCATTGCGCACTTGTTTGGAAATGGTGAAAGAGTTTCGTAAGACTGATACTAAGACGCCAGTAGTGCTAATGGGTTACGCCAATCCAGTGGAGCAAATGGGATCGGATCGATTTGCAAGCGAAGCAAAAGCAGCTGGAGTGGATGGTGTCTTGGTAGTTGACTATCCGCCAGAGGAGTGCGTAGATTTTGCTGCTCGTATGCGAGCTGCAGGAATTGACCCCATCTTTTTATTGGCACCGACTTCTTCGCATGATCGCATAAAAGAAGCCGCCAAAATTGCCTCTGGATATATTTACTATGTATCTATGCGTGGCGTTACCGGAGCGTCTCACCTCAATACCCAAGATGTGGCCAGCATTATTCCGAAAATTCGTCAAGAAACCGATATTCCAATTGCTGTGGGTTTCGGTATTAGCGACGCTGCTAGCGCTAAAGCGGTCTCCGCTAGCGCTGACGCCGTAGTAATCGGTAGTCGCATTATTCGCCTATTAGAGGATGCGCCCCCAGGTCAGGCAGTACAATCATTAGAAACCTTTATTCGTGAGATTCGCGACGCATTGGATGGCTAAAACTGATGAGCTGGATAGATAAATTACTCCCACCCCAAATTCAACACACTGATCCGGCGAATCGCAAATCAGTTCCCGAGGGTTTATGGGTTAAGTGCCCCAGTTGCGAAACCGTTTTGTATAGCACGGACATCGAGGCGAATCTTTCCGTCTGCCCCAAATGTAGTCACCATATGCGTATTGGCGCGCGTCAACGATTGGATAATCTATTTGACGAAAAAGGGCGCTATGAAATCGGTGTGGATATTTATCCAACTGATCCACTGAAATTCAAAGACTCTAAAAAATACACCGATCGTATTAAAGAAGCAAACGATGCTTCTGGTGAAACAGAGGCGTTGATTGTGATGGGTGGCAAGATTCAAGCCATTCCAGTTGTAGCTGCTTGTTTTGAGTTTCAATACATGGGCGGATCAATGGGTTCTGTTGTTGGTGAACGTTTTGTCCGTGGTGTGCAAGAAGCCATCAATAAGAAGTGCGCGTTTATTTGCATTACTGCAACGGGTGGTGCACGTATGCAAGAGAGCTTGCTATCCCTCTTTCAGATGGCAAAAACCAATTCAATGCTTACCTTGCTGTCTAAAAAAGGTCTTCCATATATCAGCGTACTAACCGACCCTACGATGGGCGGAATTTCAGCGAGTTTCGCATTTATGGGTGATGTCGTTATGGCTGAGCCAAAAGCATTAATTGGTTTTGCTGGCCCACGTGTGATCGAACAGACTGTTCGCGAAAAATTACCTGAAGGTTTCCAGCGTTCAGAATTTTTGATGCAAAAGGGTGGCGTCGACATGATTGTTGATCGTCGTCAAATGCGTATTGAGATTGCGCGTTTGCTGGCCTTGTTGCAGAAGCTTCCAGAGCCTGCGATTGCAGGTAGCTCAGCCGTTTAAGCGCTTGAGCACAGCACACCCAGCCCCAATCTTATTTAATAGCCTCGAGGCTTGGCTTAGCCACCTTGAAACTGCTCACCCAGTCGGCATCGATATGGGGCTTGAGCGTATTAATCGCGTCAAGGCGGCATTAGACCTGCATTTTGATTGCCCAGTCATCACTGTTGCAGGAACAAACGGTAAGGGCTCGACATGTGCATACTTGGAAAGCATCTTGCTTGCCTCTGGCTATCGTGTTGGATGTCATACCTCACCACATTTACTGACATTTAATGAGCGCGCTCGAATTAATGGCGAGGAAGTAAAAGATGCGTTGTTGCTTGAGAGCTTCGCAGCCGTTGAGCACGCACGTGTTCGTTTGGTTGATGCTCCAACCTTAACGTATTTTGAGTTCACTACTTTGGCAATTATGTATTTGTTCTCGAAGTCAAACTTAGATGCAGTGATATTAGAAGTGGGCATGGGCGGTCGTTTGGATGCGGTCAATATTGTTGATGCTGATTGCGCTATCGTGACTAGTATCGATATAGACCATGCTGATTTTCTGGGTGGCACACGTGAAGATATCGGTTTAGAAAAGGCGGGCATTTTTCGTTCAGGACATATTGCAGTTTGTGGCGACCCGGTGCCACCGCAATCATTAATTGAATATGCTGAAAAACTGGGTTGCGATCTTTGGTTGCAGGGTCGTGATTACAACTTCCAGGGTGATAAGCAACAGTGGGGTTGGGCAGGGCGTGGTAAGCGTTTTAGTGGTTTGGGTTATCCAGCCTTGCGAGGGGCAAATCAAATCCTAAATGCATCCGCAGTAATCGCTGCATTAATGGCATTGCATCAACGTTTGCCAGTGAGTGCCCAGGATATTCGTAACGGCTTTGCCATGGTTGAGCTTCCTGGTCGCTTCCAGGTTCTGCCAGGCCAGCCTACAGTGGTTCTAGATGTCGCCCATAACCCTCATGCGGCTTCTACCTTGGGTCAGGGTTTAGATAAGATGGGGTATCACCCCTACACATATGCCATTTTTGGGGCTATGGCAGACAAGGACATTGAAGGGGTTATAAAACCCCTGATCAATATTGTGGATTTTTGGTTCTGTACCGACTTACCGACCCCTAGGGCGGCTTCAGCAAGGGGCTTGGCTCAAAAGCTTGAATCCATGGGCGTAATGCCTAAAAATGGGGCAGATGGAGGTATTGAAATCTTCGAAAATCCCGCTTTAGCGTATCAAAAAGCGCTATCTCAGGCAGGTGAGGGTGATAGAATTGTGACCTTCGGATCCTTCTATACCGTTGCAGGCGTAATGGCTTATCGAAACAACCAGGCGCATTGATCCATGATTCGTATACCAAGCTTTTTTAAGCGAGAAACACAGTCTGATGACCTCGTAACAAGGTCACTGGGGCGCAACCCCATCAAAAGAGCTACTTCTCGCACATTTCAGCGAGCCGAAGAGCCTCAAGAGCTTTCACTTACAGAAGATCCAGAACAGCAGCGCGCTCGTCATCGCCTAGTAGGCGCAGCCGTTTTGGTATTGCTTGCCGTGATTGGACTACCTCGCATTCTGGATAACAAGCCAAAGGCTGCGAATAACGACATCGCGGTCAATATTGTTACTGGCTTGCCAATCCCAAGTGCCAATCCAAAACTCGACGAGAGATCAAAGGCAGCTATTCCCGGGTCGGAAGTAAGAGTGGACGAAAAAGCAGAAGTAAAGGCTGATATTAAGACGGAGCCCAAGTCAGCAACAGTAGCATCCAGTAAATCTCCTGCTTTAGGTTTGGCTGATGGGGAGGAGGTAGTTGCCACAACTTCGAATGCAAAACCAAAAGTTGAGGTAATTCCTAAAAGTTATGAAAGCGCCTCAGCAAAGAGTGCCATTAAATACGGAATTGTCATCGGTAGCTTTGCTACGGACGACAGCATTAAAAATGTTACGGCAAAATTAAAGGAGTTGAAGGTTCCTTATTCTGTATCCAACAAAACTCGCGGTGATGGTGTAAAACTTACCATATTTCGTGCCGGCCCCTATAGTGACAAGGATGCCGCTGAGGCTGCAGAAAAGAAAATTAAGGCAAGCTTAAATCCCTCCGCCAAAATCACTGAGCTTGGTAAGCAGTAATGGAATACCTATCCACCCTAAAGCTAACGTCGGTGGATTACTTCACCTTAGTTGTCCTTTTGGTTTCTGCTTTGGTCGGTATTTCTAGAGGCTTATTTAAAGAAGTCTTGGCGCTTGCTTCTTGGTTTATAGCTTCATGGGTTGCGTACCATTACAGCAACTACCTCTCCACTGAATGGCTTTCGACATTCCATCTCGAAGAATTGCTAAGTCTTGGATTAAGTTTCTTGATTTTGTTTGTATTGACCTTAATTGTTTGCGGCTTGTTTGGTGGCCTTGTACAAAGGATTATTTTATCTGCAGGTTTGAGTCTGACGGATCGCTTTTTAGGTTTGGTGTTTGGTCTTGCTCGTGGTGGTTTGATCGTTGTGGTCTTGGCTACATTAGCGGCATTAACCCCGATTCCTCAAAGCATGGCTTGGAAAAATGCGATTACTCGACCAGCGGTTGATATGGCAACTGGTTTGATTAAAGGATGGCTGCCCACTGATTGGGCAAAGCAATTAAGTGATGCCATGCCTAAAGTTACCCCAACCATTACTCCTAAATTAACAATAGGAATCTAGCGATATGTGCGGCGTTGTCGGAACCGTTTCTCATTCACCAGTTAATCAGCTTCTTTATGATGCTTTGCTGCTGTTGCAGCACCGTGGTCAAGATGCTGCTGGTATCGCCACCATGAATGGCAATTCATTTACGATGCACAAGGCCAACGGCTTGGTGCGCGATGTATTTAGAACTCGCAATATGCGTAGCTTGGTTGGTAATGCAGGCATTGGACAAGTTCGTTATCCAACTGCTGGATCTGCAAGTAGTGAAGAGGAGGCTCAACCGTTTTATGTAAGCGCACCATACGGAATTATCTTGGCACATAACGGCAACCTTACCAATGCAGCGAGTTTGCGCGTTGAGATGGCGTATCGTGATCGTCGCCATATCAACACTAGCTCTGATACTGAAGTATTGCTGAACGTTCTAGCCGATGAACTGCAGAAGGAAACGAATAGCGCAGCCCTTGATGAGAGCGTGATGTTTAATGCAGTGACTGGCGTTGCTAGTCGCGTGAAGGGTTCATACGCAGTAGTTTCTTTAATTGCCGGCTATGGATTATTAGCGTTTCGCGATCCCTTTGGTATTCGTCCTTTATGTATTGGTCGCATTGATACGCCGCAAGGTCCTGAGTGGATGGTGGCTTCAGAATCGGTTGCTCTAGAGGGATTGGGCTTTAAATTTGTGCGCGACGTTAATCCTGGTGAGGCGATCTATATTGATTTGGATGGCAATTTCTATTCTCGCCAATGCGTTACTAATGCTGCTTTAACTCCATGTATCTTTGAATATGTTTATATGGCTCGTCCGGATTCCACTATTGATGGAGTGACGGTCTATAACGTCCGTATGCGTATGGGCGATTACCTCGCAGAGAAGATTCGTAAAGAGACTAACGTCGATGAGATTGATGTGGTCATGCCTATTCCAGATTCAAGCCGTCCTGCAGCAATGCAAGTAGCGAAGAACTTGGGGGTAGATTACCGCGAAGGGTTCTTTAAGAACCGTTATATCGGCCGCACTTTCATCATGCCTGGTCAGGCAGTTCGTAAAAAATCCGTACGTCAAAAACTCAATGCCATGCGTGTTGAGTTCAAAGACAAGACTATCTTGATCGTTGATGATTCAATCGTGCGTGGCACAACCTCTTTTGAAATCGTCCAAATGGCGCGTGAGTCTGGTGCTAAGAAAGTGATTTTCGCTTCTGCTGCGCCACCAGTACGTTTCCCTAATGTGTACGGTATTGATATGCCAACTCGTAGTGAGCTGGTAGCTTATGGCCGCACGGATGAAGAGATCAATAAGATGATTGGAGCTGATCAGCTCATTTATCAAAGCGTTGAGGATATGAAGCAAGCGGTTCGAGATATCAATCCGAAGATACAGAACTTTGAAGCCTCTTGTTTTGATGGGAATTACATTACTGGCGATATCAATGAATCCTATTTGGATGCGTTGGAGGCGCAGCGTAATTCCTCTGCTGCCAAGGCTGATCGTCAGCGTGATTCGAGTGACTTTGCGCGCTCTCAGTTGCACTTGCATTTGGCAACCGAAGACTAAAAAGCTACACGATTACGCCCGATTGAGTCCAGATACACCTTCCTTGAGGCAAATCTATCATTCGGTGTCAAAATAGCGGTATGAAGAGTAAAACTACCCGCAAAAAACCTGATTTTTCTAAGCTGGCGCTAGAGACTATTGCAGTCCGCGCTGGCACTCGTCGTACCTCTGATTATCAAGAACACTCTGAAGCGATGTTTTTGACATCAAGCTTCTGCTTTGATAGTGCCGAGTTGGCGGCTGATGGTTTTGCTCATGCCGACCAAGGGTTTATTTACTCACGCTTCACCAACCCGACGGTTAGCATGTTTCAAGACCGTCTGGCTGCCTTAGAGGGTGGCGAGGCTTGTATTGCTACTGCATCTGGAATGTCTGCGATTCTGACAATGGCAATGGCTCATCTTCAGGCTGGTGACCATGTTATTTGTTCGCGCTCTGTATTTGGGGCAACGATTCAGTTGTTCACTAACATCCTGGGTCGTTTCGGAATTACGACGACCTATGTTGATTTAACGGATGCTAAAGCTTGGCAGGCCGCTGTTCAGCCGAAGACAAAGCTATTTTATTTAGAAACACCTTCAAACCCATTAACTGAAATTGCTGATATCAAAGCGATCTCAAAGATTGCCAAAAAAGCAAAGGCATTGTTGGCAGTTGATAACTGCTTTTGTACGCCTGCATTGCAAAAGCCGTTGGCCTTAGGCGCAGATGTTGTTATTCATTCTGCAACAAAGTACTTGGATGGTCAGGGCAGGGTTGTTGGTGGTGCAATTGTGGGTAGCAAAGATTTTGTAATGGGTAAGGTTTTCCCATACGTTCGCACCGCTGGACCAACTTTATCGGCATTTAATGCCTGGGTATTTCTAAAAGGCCTAGAAACCCTTGAGTTGCGCATGAAGCAACAAAGCCAGAATGCGCTCGCTTTAGCTCAATGGCTAGAGAAGCAGACCGGTGTTGAACGTGTTTACCATCCTGGCCTAAAGTCACATCCTCAACATGCCTTGGCAATGCGCCAGCAAAAAGAGGGCGGGGCAATCGTTTCGTTTGTGCTGAAGGGTGGTAAAAAATCCGCCTTTAAGTTGATTAATCAAACCAAGCTTTGTTCCATTACCGCAAACTTAGGTGATACACGTACAACCATTACACACCCTGCGACAACAACGCATTGCCGTGTAAGTCCAGAGGCGCGTAAAGCAGCCGGGATTTCCGATGGATTGGTGCGTATTGCCGTGGGCTTGGAAAATATCAACGATCTCAAGAGCGATCTCGTTGGTGGATTCAAAAAATAAACAAATCCATCAAGATAAGCCTATGGGGTTTTCTGATGCCACGCAGTTCTGGAATGAACGCTTTGATAAAGAAGAGTTCATTTTTGGAACAGAGCCTAACGAGTATTTAGTTGAGCAATCCAAACAATATCTAAAGCCTGGCGACCGAGTCTTGTGTATTGCGGATGGTGAAGGGCGTAATGGCGTTTGGCTAGCCAAACAGGGAATGCAGGTTGTTGGCTTTGATGCTTCTGATATTGCTCTCACAAAGGCAAAACGATTTGCCAATGAGAATCAGGTTGATGTGGAATACGCATTTTCGGATGCGGATAGTTATGCATGGCCAAAAAATACTTACGATGCGGTGATAGGAATCTTTATTCAATTTGCAGATCCCGCAATGCGTGAGCGAATTTTTCAAAAAACTTATGAGACTTTAAAGCCTGGCGGAATTTTTATTCTTCAAGGATATACACCAAAGCAATTGGAATATAAAACAGGCGGCCCATCTCTAATAGAGCATCTTTATACCGAAGATTTAATTCGAGATTTGGCTAAGGACTTTTCCATTCTAGAGCTATGCTCATATGAAAAAGTCTTATCTGAGGGTGCGAGACATGAAGGCATGTCTGCGTTGCTGGGTTTGGTGGCTCAGAAGCCAAGGTCTTAATTGCTAAAGCGTCTTGGATCGTTAATCGGACGCAATGGCATGATGTGAATCTTGCCCCCGTCGATTTCTAAATAACACTTTTTATCGGCTTCTAGGGATAAGCGTTTTACTTCAGCTGCCGATGCCTCCCAAATAACTGCGTGATTACCTTCAATCGTACGCAACTGAATTACAGCGATTTGGCCGATGGTACTAACTTGTTCTACGACCACCTCAATAGAGCTTGGGCTTGGGGCATTATCTAGGCTTAAGCCATCTGCTGGGATAACCCAGGCAACAGAGGTATTGGGAGGTATCTTTCCTTTGTCGACTACATTAAATATGCGTTGGCAGCCATCCCAGCTAAGTTTGCCGGCGGTAAATACACCCTCAAATTTATTGTTAATGCCAACAAGCTCCGCAACTCGCGAGTTTCTAGGGCGCT
This sequence comes from Polynucleobacter sp. MWH-UH2A, assembly GCF_018687195.1. Taxonomy (NCBI): domain Bacteria; kingdom Pseudomonadati; phylum Pseudomonadota; class Betaproteobacteria; order Burkholderiales; family Burkholderiaceae; genus Polynucleobacter; species Polynucleobacter sp. MWH-UH2A. The sequence continues at coordinate 1,156,458 of NZ_CP061321.1, read as the reverse complement.
CAAACAATACTTTGGGCGGTGCCGTTTGTAAGCCAACACCATGATCAATCACTGTAATTCGATCTGCCAATAAATCAGCTTCACGCAGATCATGCGTGACAAGCAATATCGGAATGTTTAATTCTTTGCGAATTTGTGCAAGTGTTTTGTAGAGACTTTGGCGAGTCGGCGCATCAACCGCAGAAAAAGGTTCGTCTAGTAATAAGATTTTTGGGGGCCTTGCTAATGCTCTTGCTAGAGCAACGCGTTGTTGTTGTCCACCAGACAATTGATTTGGCATCCGTTTTGCAAGATCACTAATTCCCATTCGATCTAGCCACTGCAGTGCTAGGACTTTGCGTTCTGATAATGTGGGAACTGAGTTATGTAGGGGGATGCACACATTCTCGAGTGCGGATAAATGTGGGAATAGCGCATATTGCTGAAATAAGAATCCGCAAGAGCGTTGAGAGGGGTTTATGGCTGTAGTGATGCCGCTTACTTCGCTAGCTTCAAACCAGACCTGGCCGTCGCATTCAATTTTTCCCGTTTGTGGATTGCTTAAACCAGCGATGGTGCGTAATGCTGTTGTTTTGCCACTCCCAGATGGACCCACAAGCGCATGTAGTTCACCAGGTATGCATTCCATATTGAGCTGCAAAGGGTTGGGTGAGAATTGAGAAAGCTTTACCTTCAGCATTAGGCCCTCCACCCTGGGTTGCGTACACGGTTTGCTTGACGACCAAGCACACCGTAGGAGAGGGCGATAGCGATTAAAGACGTACCTAGCAGTATGAGTGAAAGCACTCCTGCGCCAGAGGTATCGAAACTTTGAACTTTGTCGTAGATTGCAATCGAAACAGTTTTAGTTTCACCAGGAATAGCTCCGCCAACCATCAGGATGACACCAAACTCACCTAGAGTGTGTGCAAAGGTTAGAACTGCTGCGCTGGTGATGCCTCGCCATGCAAGAGGCAATTCAATCAAATGAAATATTTGCCATTGCGATAGTCCGCTAACTTGAGCCGCTTCACGAATTTCAGGGTGAATGGATTCAAAGGCGCGTTGGATAGGTTGAATTGCAAATGGCAGGTTGACGATGAGTGATGCGATCAGTATTCCGGTGAATGAGAAGACTAGTGGAATTCCAAAAAGACTTTTTCCACCCAAGCCAACCAGAAGGTAATAGCCAAGTACGGTTGGGGGGAGAACTAAGGGAAGGGCAAGAGCCGCTTCAATCCAAGAACGTCCTTTGCCCATTTTTTGTAGTGAATGGGCCGCCCAAATCCCAAACGGAAGAATCAGGGCCAAAGTCCATAAAGCTAACTTTAGAGATAGGAGAAGGGCGTCAATATCAATCACCATTAAATTGTATTGCTATTGGCTATAAAAAAGACCGCTTCCGCGGTCCTTGGGCTGCCGGCTTTTATGCCCATGACTCACTCAGCAGAGTTTCGTCACTCTAAACCATGCACTTATAAATCAGGCTGATAGCAACCAGAAAGGTAAATACGGAAAAAATTTGCTGAACTCGGGGACCACTTATTTTTCTTTCCAAAATTTTTCCAATCAAAAGCCCAATAAGAGAGCCACCCCCAAAAGGTATGGCAATCGATAAATCAAGCGTTCCTGAAACAAGAGAAATCGCTGCGCCACCAGTGGAGACAATTGCCAGCACGCCCAAAGAGGTGGCAACAATAGCCTTCATTGGAAGATCGGTAAATTTCTTCAGCGATGGGACGATGATAAAGCCACCACCAACCCCAAGTAGCCCGGATAAAAATCCAGCGCACGCTCCTGCGAGCATCAAAGATCTGGCGCATGGCACCGTCCAAATTAATTTGCCAATGGACATATCCAACTGGCATGGAGGCGGCTTAGTTAGCACAGGAGGTTTGCCTGCAATGGTTTGTGTAGCCTGAATGAACATTTTGCTCGATACATAAATGAGCATCGCGCTAAAGATAAGTAGCATTGGTGTGTTTGGTGCGCGCTGAGCTACCCACAGACCTAGAGGGGAAAGTAGGAGGCCAAAGCTAGCCATGAACATGGCCGCCTTATAGCGCAACACCTTGGCATATAAACCAATCAGCGCACCTACGCCAGCTGACAAAGCGATTGCGGTTAATGCAATTGGGCCTGCATCAGCAATCGGCATGTGAAAAGCAAACACTAGAAGGGGTACCGAGAGGATGCCTCCACCTGCGCCCGTCAGCCCCATGAGAATGCCAATAAACATCCCAAGGACTGGAGCTAGAAGAATGTGTTCCATGCTTTAATTTTCAAATGGTCGTGCAAGCCATTCTCTGCCTTTCAGCATTGCATTCCAATAAAGCCAGGGTAGTACATCTTTTTTCAATATCCAAGCTAGCTTGGTTGCTTTAAGTGGATTAATTAACCATGGGAAGGTTGGCAATAACTTTCCACCGTATCCAAATTCCGCAAGAACAATCTTTCCTCTTTCGACTGTTAATGGACATGAGCCATATCCGTCGTACTTGAGTGGCATTGGTTGATGATGTTTATGTGCCAATAAATTCTCAGCGACTACCACCACTTGTTTTCTGGCGGCAGCGGCTGTTTTTGAATTCGGTGAGGAGCAGCAATCACCTAAGCTAAATATATTTGGATGGCGGGTGTGCTGTAGGGTGAATTGATCTACATCTACCCAGCCATCGGCATTAGCAACAGGGCTACCAATCAAGCAATCTTGGGGGCCTTGTGGCGGTACAACATGCAGCATGTCAAAAGATTTTTCGACTTGTGAGACATTTCCATCCGCATCTTTAACTGCAAAGATCGCTTTCTTATTGGGGCCATCTACAGAAATCAGATTGCAATTGAAGTTCAAGGTTGTCTGATATTTTTTTACATATTCCATGAGTGGCGGCACAAAATCTGCCACGCCAAACAATGCAGCGCCTGCATTATTTAATTCCACGTCAATATTTTTGAGTTTTCCTTGTTTTTCCCACTCATAACAAGAGAGGTACATTGCCTTTTGTGGAGCGCCTGGACACTTAATTGGCATAGGTGGTTGGGTGAAGATTGCTTTTCCGGATTTCATTTGCTTTACTAACTCCCACGTGTAAGGGGAGTAGTCGTAGCTGTAGTTGGATGTGACACCATTCTTTCCAATGGTGTCTACTAAACCTGGTATCGCTTCCCATTTAATTTTCAGTCCAGTAGCAATTGCTAGATATTGGTAATGAATTGGATCACCATGGGCAATTCGTACTTCATTGGCATCGGGATTAAAGCCCGTTATTTTGTCTTTGATCCAAGTAACGCCAGTTGGAATGATGTCTTTCGTTTTACGCTTACTGCTTTTGACATTGAAAGCCCCGCCACCAACAAGGGTCCAAGATGGTTGGTAGTAGTGATCCTCAGAGGGCTCGATAATGCCAATTTTGAGGGATTTATCTCTACTTTTTAGGCTTGCCGCAAGTCCAATGCCTGCTGCGCCACCACCAGCAATAAGGACGTCATATTCGTTATTGCGTTGTTTCGTATTCATTTGCTTGGTTTCCTAATTCAATGGTTATATAGCTAAAGATTCTTTATTACTATTTGTAATATATATATAAGGGTTAGTTATTAGTGTCTTTTTACCAGCTTTATTCAATAATTTCACTTAGAAATATTACCTAGAAGAGCGAGAGATGAATCCAGTTGTAAAAGGCTTTTTTGATATCGATACCTGGACGGTTACTTATGTTGTTTATGAGAAGCCTAACGCACCTTGTATCATTATTGATAGCGTTCTTGGTTACGATCCTAAATCAGGTCGTACCAACACTAAGATGGCTGATGAAGTTATTCAGTTCGTAAATGAAAATGCGTTGAAGGTTGAGTGGATATTAGAGACTCATGCGCATGCTGATCATGTCACTGCAGCCCCTTACTTGAAATCAAAGCTTGGTGGACGGATTGCTATCGGCGATCATATTTCCGTGGTTCAGGGTGTCTTTAAAGGCATCTTTAATTTAGAGAACACATTCCCAACAGATGGTTCCCAATTTGATCGGCTACTCAAGGATGGAGAGAAGATTGATTTTGGCGGCCTGAGCTTGAAGGCTATTTTTGTTCCTGGACATACGCCTGCTTGTATGGCCTATCAGATTGGGGATGCGATTTTTGTTGGCGATACCATGTTTATGCCCGATGTAGGGACAGCGCGTTGTGACTTCCCTGGCGGCAATGCCAGCGTCTTGTATCAATCGATGAAAAAGATTTTAAGTAATCCGCCTGAGACGCGATTATTTATGTGTCACGACTATCCACCAAACAATAGACCCATACACTTTGAGACTACGGTGGCTGAAGAGAAGAAGTCAAACATTCATATGCATGACGGAATTTCAGAAGAGCAGTTTATAGAGATGCGCACGAAACGTGATGCAACTTTAGAAATGCCAGTGCTGATATTGCCAGCAATTCAGGTCAATATTCGTGCAGGAGAATTTCCTCCGAAAGAGGCTAATGGAGTTTCGTATTTAAAGATTCCAGTTAACGCTGTTTAGACTATAGAAACATCTAAGCTGTCATCGGGACGTATTTATTTTTTGAAGGTATTCATTTAATGGCTGATCAAAAACGCAGAGGACAAATAAAGCAGGCGCCTGAGAACTTCATTTCCCAAGAGTTGATTGCTGATTTGAATCAGAGCGGCATGGATGATGCCCGCCGGGGATTTTTACGCAATGGCTTTATGGCTGCACTTGGTGGGGCAATAGGTGTTAGCTCTGCTGCTAATACATTTGCTGCTGAAGGCGACCCAGTAATTTTGGAGAAGCAAGAATGGCAAACCACATTGGGCAAGAATGTGGCGACTATGCCGTATGGAATGCCATCTATTTATGAGGCCAATCTCATTCGTCGTGAGTCGCCTGGATTAACGAGAGTATCTGCCGCTTCAGTGGCCTTTACCCCATTGCAGGGCTTGTTCGGAATCATTACGCCCAATGGCTTGCATTTTGAGCGCCAACATCAAGGTTGGTACAACATTGATCCAGAGAAGCATCGTTTGATGGTCAATGGCCTAGTTAAACACAATCGAGTATTCGCCATGAATGACTTGATGCGTTTACCTTCAGTGTCACGCATTCACTTTATTGAGTGTGGCGCTAATACGGGCTTGGAGTGGGGGAACGTTGCGGTGCCAACGGTTCAATATACCCATGGCATGCTTTCCTGTTGCGAATTTACCGGCGTTCCTTTGTCAGTCTTGCTAGAGGAGTGTGGCGCAGACCTGAAGAAGGGCAAGTATTTATTAGCCGAAGGTGGTGATGGTTCTGGCATGACGCGAACCATTAATTTGCCAGATGTGTTGAATGAGGCGATTGTTGCTTGGGGTATGAACGGAGAAATGTTGCGTCCTGAAAATGGCTTTCCATTAAGGCTGGTAGTTCCAGGAGTGCAGGGCGTCAGTTGGGTGAAGTGGTTACGGCGCCTAGAGGTGGGTGATATGCCTTATGCGACTAAAGATGAGGCTGTGCACTATAACGATTTGATGCCAGACGGAATGGCGCGTCAGTACACCTCGATTCAAGAATGCAAATCTGTAATTACGACGCCTTCTGGTGGGCAGCAATTGTTGGATAAGGGTTTTTATAACGTGAGCGGTTTAGCATGGTCAGGAAGAGGAAAAATCAAACGCGTTGATGTTTCTTTTGATGGCGGCAATAACTGGAAGACCGCACGTCTGGAAACTCCGGTGTTAAGCAAAGCATTAACACGTTTCAATATAGATTGGGTATGGGATGGCGCACCGGCGATTTTGCAATCACGTGCGATTGACGATACTGGATACGTTCAGCCAACTATCAAAATGCTCAGGGATGTTCGTGGCACTAGGTCGATTTATCACAATAACGCGATTCAGTCGTGGAAGGTTGGCTCAAACGGGGAGGTCAGCAATGTTCAAGTTGGCTAAATTTGTAAATCTCAGTCTCCTTTTGTTATCGAGCTATTTGGTAGCCGACATTGCATTTGCGCAAAATTCAGGTTCTCGTTTTCCTGGCATCGGCAGAGACGCAACGCCGGCAGAGGTTGCAGCATGGGATATCGATGTTCGCCCTGATTTCAAGGGTCTTCCTAAAGGGTCCGGCTCAGTAGATAAGGGGCAGCAACTGTGGGAGTCCAAGTGCTCTGTTTGCCATGGAACGTTTGGCGAATCCAATGAGATCTTTACCCCCATCATAGGTGGTACTACAGTTGACGACATCAAAACAGGTCGGGTAGCTTCACTGTCAGACCGCAAGCAACCTCAAAGAACAACCATTATGAAGGTGGCGACAGTATCTTCTTTATGGGATTACATCTATCGTGCAATGCCATGGAATGCACCTCGATCTTTAACGCCTGATGATACTTACGCATTAGTGGCTTATTTGTTGAGCATGGCAGAAGTGGTGCCGGATGATTATGTATTAAGCAATAGCAATATTGCTGAAGTACAAAAACGGATGCCTAATCGCAACGGTATGACACTAAAGCATGGTTTATGGAGTGCGAAAGGCAGTCCAGATGTTCACGCTACAGCTTGTATGACGAATTGCGTGCAGTTTGTTCAAATCGGTTCTGAGTTACCAGACTATGCACGCAATGCTCATGGCAATATCGCCGAACAAAACCGACAATATGGACCTTTCCGTGGAGCAGATTCCACTAAGCCACCTTTAGCTAAGCTGCCAGGAGCCGCTGGCGAGGGTTTAGCTCATGCATCTGATACTCATGTTGCAAGCTCAAAGGGGCCGGCCGCCTTATTTAAGAGTGAGAACTGTGCAGCCTGTCATGCTCAAAATGCCAAGCTAGTAGGCCCATCTATTAATGATATTGCGGCGAAGTATCAAGGGCAGGGTGGCGCTTTAGATAAATTGATGGATAAGGTAAAAAATGGCGGTTCAGGTGTTTGGGGATCAATTCCAATGCCGCCACAAGCGCAATTGTCAGATGAAGATCGCAAGGCGCTGGTCACTTGGGTGCTTTCGGGGGGGAAATAAACGCTGTTTAAGTAATAACCAGCATGTATTTTTCAAAAGTAGATAATATATTCAGGGCAAAAGAATTAATAAAGGAGTATTTATGAATCAACAGCGACGCAGTGTATTGAAGTATTCAGCCGTCTTTGGATTAATGGCCTCAGCAGGTCTTATTAGTGTGGCGCAAGCACAAGAGTGGAATAAAGCCGCTTTTGAAGGCAAAGGCCTAGATGATGTATTCAAGATATTGGGTGCCGGCAGTCCCGATAAATCAAGCGCAGTCACTTTAAATGCTCCTGATATTGCAGAAAATGGTGCTGTCGTTCCAGTGGGTATCACCACGACCCTGAAGGCTGAGCAAATGGCCATCCTCGTAGAAAAGAATCCTAGTGCATTAGCTGCACAGTTCTTTATCCCTTCCGGAACCGAGCCATTTGTAACAACACGTATCAAGATGGGTCAAACCTCAAATGTTTACGCTTTAGTCAAAGCAGATGGCAAATGGAGTATGGCTGTTAAAGAAGTAAAAGTCACATTGGGTGGTTGCGGCGGCTAATGCCGAGCAGTCAAGATCAATAACTACTAATTACGAATACAAGAGGAATATATGTCTGATCCAATGCGCGTTAGAGCAGCCGAAAGTGGCGGTATTGTGGATGTAAAAATTTTGATGAAGCACGACATGGAATCTGGTCAGCGTAAAGACGCTTCTGGCAAGGTTATTCCAGCGTGGCACATCACGACGATCAACGTCAAAGCCAATGGCAAAGATGTATTGAATGGTCAGTTTGGTCCAGCTGTTTCAAAGGATCCATTCTTGAACTTTAAATACAAAGGCGCTAAAGGCGACAAGATTGTTGTCAGCTGGGTTGATAACAAAGGTGACAAGCGTACCGATGAGGCAACTGCTTCTTAAGTGCTCTTATTCATTATGGCTTTGAAAGGGAATCAAATGCAGCGTAAATTCACCTTAGGCTTGTCCTCGGGAATATTGGTGGCAAGTTTGTCGATTTCATCGATTGTGTTCGCCCAAACGGCAACAGATGAGATTGCAAAATATCGTGAAATGATTGCGGATGGAAACCCTTCAGAGCTGTATGAGGCTGCAGGCGAGGATTTATGGAAAAAGCCTGCTGGACCAAAAAACGCAACCCTAGAGAAATGTGATTTAGGTTTAGGCCCGGGTGTTGTAAAGGGTGCCGCTGCACAATTGCCGCGTTACTTTAAGGATACCAACAAGGTTCAGGATCTGGAATCTCGTTTGATGACTTGCATGCAAAGACTGCAAGGTCGTAACCCTCAAGAGATGGTGGATGCACCATTTCAAAAGGGTCCCAAGAAGGACATGGAAGCGATTGTTGCTTATGTAGTTACTGCATCCAAGGGCGACAAAATTAAAGTCAGCACCAATCATCCAAAAGAAAAAGAAATGTATGAGCTTGGTAAGCGCGCATTTTATTTCCAGGGTGGCCCCATGGATTTCTCCTGTGCATCTTGCCATGGCGAAGATGGAAAGCGTATTCGCTTGCAGGACCTGCCGAATTTGACCACGCAAAAAGGCGCAGCCTTGGGTTGGGGTTATTGGCCTGCATATCGTGTATCTAGCGGCCAGTTTTGGACAATGCAACAACGTTTAAATGATTGCTATCGCCAACAGCGCTTCCCGTTCCCTATTTACGGATCTGATCTGACTGTAGCCTTGTCAATGTATATGGCAAAGAATGCCAATGGCGGTACGGTTGAAACCCCAGGTTTAAAGCGTTAATGGATAAGAGACAGAGAATATGCATATGAAAAACATTAAATCCCTCTTAGCCCTTAGCGCGATTGCTATTTCAGTAATTGGTTTTCAAGGTTCTGTTCTTGCCCAGCAAGCGAATGATCCGAAATTTAACAAAATGATGAAGGATGGTTTCCGGGCAGAAGGTATTGCCGGCCTAGATCGCATCGATCAAGATGAAACCCAAAAGTTCTGCTCTGACCCTGTCTTTGCGAATAGCGATAAAGGTCAAGCGATGCGCGAAAAGATCCAGAAGATTAATATGGATAGCATCAAGCAGCCCTCAGATGGCAAATACATGGGGGATTGGAAGAAGGGTGAGGCGATTGCACAAAGTGGTCGTGGTGCCACTTGGACAGATAAAGCGGATACCCCGATTGGTGGTGGTTGCTATAACTGCCATCAAATCGATAAGAAGGAAATTTCTTATGGCACGATCGGGCCATCTCTTTGGAATTACGGCAAGTTGCGTGGAAACTCGCAGGAGTTGGTGGTCTACACCTGGAACCGTATCAATAATTCCAAGGCGTATAACGCTTGTAGCAATATGCCACGCTTTGCACACTTTAAGTTGCTGAATGAACAGCAGATTCAGGACTTAATGGCTCTATTACTGGATCCCGCCTCACCAGTAAATCAATAAAACAAAAGCAGGCCGTAAGGCCTGTTTTTTATCAGGGGAAATATATGTCTTTAAGTCGTCGCGATTTCTTGCAAGCGCTAGCTTTTGCTTCAGCGGGCGGAATGAGTTTGCAGTCTAATTTTGCTGGCGCACAAGTTGCGGCTCAAAAATTTTACGACCTGCCAAAGTTTGGCAATGTTCATCTGCTGCACTTTACTGATTGCCATGCGCAATTATTACCAATCTATTTTCGTGAGCCCAATGTCAATCTAGGCATTGGTGCGCAAGAAGGCAAAACACCGCATTTGGTTGGAGAGTATTTTCTAAAGGCAAATGGTATCGCTCCAGGTACACGTGATGCCCATGCCTTTACCTATTTGGACTTTGTTGCGGCAGCTCAAAACTACGGAAAGATGGGCGGCTTTGCGCATATGGCAACGCTCATCAAGCAATTAAAAGCAGGACGTCCTGGCGCGCAACTATTAGATGGCGGTGATACCTGGCAGGGATCAGGTACAGCACTATGGACTAATGGCCAAGATATGGTGGATGCAGCGCTTGCGTTAGGCGTGGATGTGATGACGCCTCACTGGGAAATGACGCTAGGTGAGAAGCGTGTGATGGAAATTGTGAATGGCGATTTCAAAGGAAAAGTGTCATTCATTGCGCAAAATATTAAAACATCCGATTTTGGCGATATGGTATTCAACCCATATGTCATGAAGAATATGAATGGCGTTCAAGTTGCCATCATCGGTCAAGCATTTCCATATACGCCAATCGCAAACCCAAGATATTTCACGCCAGATTGGACCTTTGGTATTCAAGAGGAAAATCTTCAAAAGACGATTGATGAGGTGAAATCAAAAGGCGCGAAAGTAGTGGTACTACTCTCGCACAATGGTATGGATGTGGACTTAAAAATGGCGTCACGTGTTAGTGGATTACATGCCATTTTGGGTGGCCATACGCATGATGGAGTACCTGTTCCAGTGCAGGTCAAGAATCGCGGTGGCATGACGCTCGTTACCAATGCTGGCTCAAATGGAAAATTTTTGGGTGTGCTCGATTTTGATGTTAAGGGCGGTAAGCCAGTTGATTTCCGATACAAGCTTTTACCAATCTTCTCAAATATGATTCCGGCTGATCCAACGATGTCGAAATTGATTGCGAAGGTAAGGGCGCCATTTGAGGCTAAGTTGGGAGAAAAATTGGCCACCACCGATGGGCTTCTGTATCGTCGCGGCAACTTCAACGGCAGCTTTGATCAATTAATCTTGGATGGATTAATGTCACAGAAAAATGCGGAGATTGCGTTCTCTCCTGGTTTCCGCTGGGGAACCAGCTTGTTACCTGGTCAGGCGATTACGCGTGAGAACCTCATGGATCAAACGGCAATTACCTATCCATACACCACCGTAACCAACATGACTGGTGAGACGATTAAAACCATCCTGGAAGACGTGGCGGATAACTTATTTAACCCAGACCCGTATTATCAGCAGGGCGGTGACATGGTTCGCGTTGGGGGCATGCAATACACAATTGATCCAGCACAGACTGCCGGTAATCGCATATCGGAAATGCGCCTTAACGGCAAGTCAATTGAAGCTGGAAAAACTTATAAAGTTGCGGGTTGGGCGCCGGTTAGTGAAGACGCCAAAAATGCAGGCGGCGAAGCAATTTGGGACGTGATCGAGCGCCACTTGAAAGAGGTGAAGACGGTCAAGGCTGTTAAGCTCAATGAGCCTGTAATCAAAGGCGTTGCTAATAATCCTGGCATGGTGTCAATTTAATCGGCTGACTAAGGTATATATGATTAAAAAAATCTTTCAATCAATGATTTGTTTTGCAATAGCAGTCGGTTGTATTGCGATTGCTTCTGCGCAGACTTCAGCTGGTTCAAAAGTGGTTTACCACATCGACGATGCTGAGTTACAGGGTATCAAAGGATTGCGCAATATTCGTAATCACTTGGATACCGCTCCAAACACCACCATTATTGTGGTCACCCATGCGAATGGCGTTGATATGTTGATCGAAGGCGCTAAGGATAAAAAGAACAATATCGAATATGCACCATTGGTTTCTGCGCTGAAATCACGTGGCGTTAAATTTGAGGTCTGTGAAATTACTCTGAAGAATCGCAAGCTCAATAAAGACCAATTCATATTGGATGCTGATTTCACGCCATCCGGCGTGGTACGGGTTGCCGATCTTCAATATAAAGATGGCTTTGCTTATATCAAGCCTTAATTTCTGAAATGGTAACTTGTATTCGCCTTATCCAGCTTCGCCTTGGGATCCTGATTGGGTCCTTTGTTTTCTGTGGGCTAGTCTTTGCTCAAAACACACTATTAGCTGATGAGGTTCTTGTCAAACCCGTTCAGGTGGCGGCTCATACCTATTTTGTTCAGGGTCGCCCAGAAATGGGTAGCAGTTCAAATCAAAACTTTATTTCGAATGCGGGTTTTGTTGTCACGCTTGGTGGAGTCGTTGTTGTAGATGCTCTTGGTTCTCCAGTGCTAGCAAAAAAATTAATCGCTGAAATTAAGAAGGTGACTAATCAGAAGATTGTTGCTGTTATTGTGAGTCACTACCACGCAGATCATATTTATGGATTGCAAGAATTTAAAAAGATCGGCGCAACCATTTACGCTCAGGGTGAAGGTCGGAACTATCTTTCTTCTGAGACGGCTATGCAACGATTAATTGCCTCGAGGGTGGATTTTGCGCCATGGGTTAACGAGAAGACGAGACTGGTTCCTGCGGATATTTGGATTGATAAAACATTTGTCCTCAAGGTTGGTGGGGTGAATTTCTTCATTACTAGGGTAGGTCCAGCACATGCACCTGAAGACTTAATGGTTTACGTGCCTTTAGAAAAAGTACTTTTTGCAGGAGATCTGGTTTTCCGCGGACGTATCCCATTTGTTGGAAATGCAGATAGTAAAGGTTGGTTGCAGGCTTTGGATGAAATTGAGAGGCTGAATCCGGATATAGTAATTCCAGGTCACGGCACATACTCTATCAAGCCAATTGAAGATATTGCATTTACACGAAGTTACTTGAAGTATTTGCGAGAATCTATGAGTGCCGCTGCTCTTAATTTAGATCCGTTCGAGGGGGTCTATCAGTCGACAGATTGGTCTGAATACGAAGGAATGCCATTATTTAGGGCCGCCAATCGAATGAATGCTTATAACGTCTACTTATCAATTCAGGCCGAGTAGGGCTTGAGGGCGAAATTGGCAAGAAGGCTCTAAAATAGCCTTTTGCCCGCGTAATGCCAATTTGTAATGAAATTTATCGTATTTTCTCGTCAGGTTTTTGCTTGCGCCATGATTGGTTTGAGCGCTAGCGCTATGGCGAACATCAATATTGAGAATGGCAGGCAAATTGACCAGAACAAGTGCTACGCTTGCCATGCCAAGAAAACTGGCTTTGGAAATGGGGACATGATTTATACCCGATCCGATAGCAAGGTGAACTCACTTGCGAAATTAAAAACGATGGTGGAGCGCTGTAATACTGAGTTACGTCTTGATTTATTTCCTGAAGACGAGGTAGATGTTGCTGCTTATTTAAATAAGCAGTTCTATAAATTTAAACAATAATTTTTTAATAAGTTTTCTATGGAAGCAGTAGATATACCTCTTTTAAGCAAAACGGTCCTTTGGGCAACGTTTGCAATTACGTTTGCTTTAGGTATGGTGATGCAAAAAACAGGATTTTGCAGCATGGGCGCTGTATCAGATGTTTTTATCATTTCCAACTGGAATCGTTTTAGACAATGGTTCTTAGCGATCGGTACTGCGATTCTTGGATTCACTTTTTTGGCGCACCTTGGATTGATTGATTCGCTTAAAACAATTTATACGGGTAATAAGTTTCTGTGGCTTTCGACTCTTTTAGGAAGCATTTTGTTCGGTTTTGGAATGGTGTTGGCTTCTGGATGTGGCAGCAAAACCTTAATACGTATTGGTGGGGGCAACCTAAAGTCAGTAATGGTCTTTATGGTTTTGGGCTTAACGGCTTACATGACATTGCGTGGATTTTTGGGGGTCATTCGTACAAATACTGTGGATCTCGTATTTGTCAGCTTTGCAACCCCGCAAGACTTGCCAAGTCTACTTGCTGGTCCCTTGGGGGTTGAGAGGGCGAATTTGCATTTAGCCCTTGGACTTTTTATTGGATGTGCATTTATTGTGTTTGCATTGGCTGATAAAGCATTCCGAAACTTTGAAAATCTCTTTGCTGGCATTTCAGTTGGTTTAGCAATTACCGCTGTATGGTGGGTTTCTGGTGCCTTGGGCCATGTTGCTGAGGATCCCAATACATTAGAAGAAGTATTTTTAGTAACAAATTCTGGTCGCATGGAAAGTTTATCTTTTGTAGCGCCATATGCCTATTCGTTGGATTGGCTGATGATGTACAGCGATACTTCGAAAGTGCTGACCGTTGGCATAGTAGCTGTTATAGGCATGATTTTGGGCTCTGCTGTAGTTGCCATTTCAAGCAAGACCTTTCGTTGGGAAACCTTCAGAAATGCAGAAGATACCGCCAATCATTTGGTGGGTGCGGCACTAATGGGATTTGGTGGCATCACAGCTTTGGGTTGCACGGTAGGTCAGGGTTTGAGTGGTATATCAACCTTGGCTTTGAGTTCTTTATTAGCATTACCCGGCTTTATTTTTGGTGGCTATCTCGGTGTTCGTTATCTTCAATTGCGATTAGCGCCTAATCCCTGCGCATAATTCCTCATAGGCATTTACATGCAAATTAATTGGCTCTCCTTTACACCCATTCCATCCTTATTGGGTGGAGTGATATTGGGCATTGCTGCAGCCCTATATGTTCTGCTTCATGGCAGGATTCTAGGTATCAGTGGAATTGTCTCGGGCCTGCTTCACCCCAAGCCAAATGATGTTGTGTGGCGCTTAAGTTTGGTGCTTGGGTTGCTGTCTGCGCCACTTTGGGCCGCCTTATTTTTCGATATTCGTCCAATTGTGCAAATCGATACAGATTGGTATGCAGTATTGGTGGCTGGATTACTTGTGGGTTTTGGTGCCCAGTATGGATCTGGTTGTACTAGTGGTCATGGAATCTGCGGTTTATCAAGATTATCCCCTCGTTCATTGGTAGCAACATTGACTTTCATGGGCGCAGGATTTTTGACGGTATTTGTTATGCGTCATTTGATAGGGGGTTGATATGAAAAAACATTTCGGCCTACTTAGTCAGTACGCTATTGGGGTGCTTTTTGGCTTTGGTTTAATTATTTCTGGAATGAGCAATCCCCAAAAGGTATTGGGCTTTTTAGATCTGGCTGGCCTATGGGACCCATCTTTGATTTTTGTAATGCTAGGCGCAATCCTGGTAGGCCTTGCAGGCTTCTATCTGGTTAAAAAGCGCAGCGAAGCATTTTTTGGTGGCGCTTTACATATTCCGACTAGAAGAGATATATCAAGAGCCTTAGTGATTGGCAGTTTTATTTTTGGTATTGGCTGGGGAATTGCTGGTATTTGCCCTGGCCCCGCGCTGGTAGCTTTGGGCGCTGGATACTTAAAGGCTTTAGCGTTTGTTGTGGCAATGCTGGTTGGTATGCGAGTTTGCGAGCGATTTTTTACCGCACATAAACAAGCGCCAAAGTAATCCATAGATGAATCGTTATTAAAATAGCGCCATACAGATTCAAATGAATTTTTTTAAAAACCTATTTAAATCAGAGGATGTCATGAGTCTTCCTATCGCATGTCATAACGACCAATTTGGTACTTTAGGCCAAATTGAACCAGCCCACTTGGCTGAAATCGTTAAGCAGGGATACAAAAGCGTTATCAACAATCGCCCAGATGGCGAGGGTGGTCCTGATCAGCCTAAAAACGCTGACATACAAGCAGAGGCAGAAAAATTAGGATTGAATTATGTATATCTGCCAGTTGTTTCTGGTGCTATCACGCCAGATCAAGTGATTGAGATGGCACGTTTGCTAAAAACCTTGCCTGGTCCTGTACTGGCTTTTTGTCGCTCTGGTGCGCGTTCAACAAATCTGTATCAACTTGCTTTGCAAGTAAAGTAAACGATCCATTAAGTCGACATACCAATGCGTATCGTCATCCCTGAAGATCGAAAACTAGTTCATGAAATGGTCGCACCAATTCGGTGGGGCGACATGGATGCATATGGGCATGTCAACAATACGATCTACTTTCGTTATATGGAGCAGGCTCGAGTAGAGTGGATCACTTCCTTGGGTTATCAGGTTGCGCCAGGTCGAGAATCGATGCTGATGATGAATGGCTTTTGCAATTTCTATAAACAACTCTCATATCCTGGGGATTTAATTCTGAAAACTTCAATTGGTGCTATCGGTCGCACCAGTATGGATGTCTATACCAGTATGGCTTTGACAACTACGCCTGATGAAGAGGTAGCCATTGGCGGTGCAACCATGGTCTGGGTTGATCTCACCACAAATAAATCAGCACCGTGGCCTGATCATATTTTGCAAAAGATTGGCTAACTGCGAGATATGCAGCCAAGCAATCCACAGATCTTAGCGCGAGATAAATTTGTAGCTGAGTTAGATTCTTTTGATTGCATCATTGATGTACGTTCGCCGGCTGAATTCGCTCAAGATCACATTCCTGGTGCAGTGAATTATCCCGTTCTAAATAACGAAGAGCGCGCTCAAATCGGTACTTTATATAAACAAGACTCACCATTTGCCGCTAAAAAACTGGGCGCTGCATTAGTCTCTCGCAATATTGCAAATCACCTAGAAAAACATTTTCAAGGCTTTCCACGCACCTGGCGTCCATTGATTTACTGCTGGCGTGGTGGCGAGCGTAGTGGGGCATTCACCCATATATTGAATCGTATTGGTTGGAAAGCCATGCAGTTAGAGGGTGGCTATCAATGTTTCCGGCGCACGGTGATTGATAGCTTGGACGAGGCTGCCAAACTTTTTTCTTTTCAGGTTATCTGTGGCATGACAGGAAGTGGAAAGACTCGGGTT
The DNA here is from genome assembly GCF_018687195.1 of Polynucleobacter sp. MWH-UH2A. Lineage (NCBI taxonomy): Bacteria > Pseudomonadati > Pseudomonadota > Betaproteobacteria > Burkholderiales > Burkholderiaceae > Polynucleobacter > Polynucleobacter sp. MWH-UH2A. Next base: position 1,140,073 of record NZ_CP061321.1, on the reverse strand, counting down.
CTGCAAGAGGCGAAAAATTATGGCGCCCAAATATTAGATCTAGAAGCTTTGGCGATACATCGAGGGTCTGTCTTAGGTAACGAGCCCAATATTGAGCAGCCAAGCCAAAAGGGATTTGAGACAGCTCTGTGGAATGCATTGCGAAATCTTGATCCGACCAAGCCTGTGTTAGTGGAATCGGAAAGCAAGAAAGTAGGCGGGCTTCACATACCTGATGCCCTAATGGAAAAGATTCGTGGTGGCGCTTGCATTGAGTTGAGATCAAGTCCGCAAACACGCGTTTCTTGGTTAATACGTGAATACCATCATTTTTTAACCGACACCAATAACTTTAAAAGTAAGTTAGCACTATTAACGGCCCATTACGGAAAAGTGCAAATAGCAAAATGGAATGAGGCTATTGATGCTGGGCAGTTCCCAAGCCTGGTGGAAGAGCTATTAATAAAGCACTACGACCCATCGTATCAATCTTCGATTGTGCGTAATTTTCCCGAGTATCGTGCTGATAATTATGTACAGCTAGAAAATGATAGCGACGAGGCCTTTGCAAAAGCAGCTAAGGCCATCGTCAATCAGCTTCAGTGCTGATTAACTGAAAGCTTGAATTCCCGTTTGAGCGCGACCTAAGATGAGAGCGTGAATATCATGTGTGCCCTCGTAGGTGTTAACAACTTCCAGATTCATCATATGACGCACAACGCCGTATTCATCGGAAATGCCGTTACCGCCATGCATATCACGTGCCATACGCGCAATATCTAATGATTTTCCGCAGGAGTTTCGTTTCATGATGGAGGTAATTTCAGGTGCAGCAATGCCTTCATCTTTCATGCGTCCTAAACGCAAGCAACCTTGCAGTGCGAGTGCGATTTCCGTTTGCATGTCTGCCAACTTTTTTTGAATCAGTTGATTGGACGCCAGCGGTTTGCCAAACTGCTTGCGATCCATGGTGTATTGGCGAGCTGCATGCCAGCACCATTCAGCAGCACCTAATGCGCCCCAAGAAATGCCATAGCGAGCTGAATTAAGGCAGGTGAATGGGCCTTTGAGGCCAGAAATTTCAGGGAATTCATTTTCATCAGGAACAAAGACCTCATCCATCACGATCTCACCAGTAATCGAGGCTCTTAAACCCATCTTGCCGCTGATCTTCGGAGCGCTTAAACCCTTCATGCCTTTCTCAAGAATGTAGCCGCGAATCACGCCTTCATCATTTTTGGCCCACACCACAAATACATCAGCAATCGGGGCATTAGAGATCCACATTTTTGAACCGGTTAGCGAGAAGCCTCCAGGCACTTTCTTGGCCCTGGTGATCATTCCGCCGGCATCGGAGCCGTAGTTAGGCTCTGTTAAACCAAAGCAGCCAATCCATTCGCCACTTGCAAGTTTTGGAAGATACTTTTGTTTTTGCGCTTCGCTGCCAAACTCATTGATGGGAATCATGACCAAAGAGGATTGAACGCTCATCATGGAGCGATAGCCAGAGTCGACTCGTTCGATTTCGCGGGCGATCAATCCATAAGAAACGTAATTGAGATTGGCTCCACCGTATTGTTCTGGAATCGTGATGCCTAACAGGCCCAGTTCACCCATTTCGCGGAAGATAGCGGGATCGGTGGTCTCATTGCGGTAGGCATCCAAAATGCGCGGCATCAGACGGCCTTGAGCGTATTCTGCTGCTGCATCACGCACCATGCGCTCATCTTCACTCAGTTGTGTATCCAGTAGAAGGGGGTCTTCCCAATTAAAGCTCGCTTTGCTCATCGTCTTTAGTCATCCTATTAATTGCTGGTATTCATTTATCCCACTTTCTGCGTACTTTGCTGAAAGGGGATATTCTTTCTCTATTATCCATTTTTTAAGCTTATGGACAGCCCGAGACGACACCATCGCTATTACGACTTGATTCTGGCATCTTTTGTAGTTGTCTTGCTGTGCTCGAACTTCATTGGCGCTGGTAAAGCCGCAGTAGTTGCCTTGCCTTATTTCGGTGAGTTGCCTTTTGGGGGCGGGATCTTATTTTTCCCCATCTCTTATTTCTTTGGCGATATTTTGACTGAGGTGTATGGCTATGCCTATGACCGGAGGGCGGTTTGGGTGGGATTTGCGGCGCTGCTATTTGCTGCAATCATGGCGCAAATTGTGATTGCTTTGCCTGTCGCACCTGGCGAGTACATGGCTAACTATCAACAGGGCTTAGAAACAGTGTTTGGAAACTCATGGCGTATCGCTTTGGCTTCGATGTTTTCATTCTGGTGCGGCAGTTTTACTAATAGCTTTGTTTTGGCCAAAATGAAAATTTGGACGCAAGGTCGTTATCTTTGGATGCGAACTATTGCTTCTACAGCGGTAGGTGAATTGGTCGACTCCTCTTTTTTCTATATGCTGGCCTTCTATGGCATTTGGCCGACACAGGAAGTGATTGCTGTGGCTTTGGCTCAATATGCTCTAAAAACTGGCTGGGAAGTATTGGCTACACCCGTAACGTATTGGGTCGTGAATTTCCTCAAACGCAAGGAAAACGAGGATTACTACGATATTCATACGAATTTCACGCCATTTCGGGTCAAAGTTTAAGCGGGCTACGTCCTTAGCCTTTTACCCCTTTAAACCGTTAAAATAACAGTCTTTGCCTCATATCCTCATATGGGGCCGCATTGCCAATGTGCTGTGCGCATTCGTTCCATTTGAATTTTTAGAAAGTTAGAGAAACATCCGTGCTGTCCGCATCTAATATCACCATGCAGTTTGGGGCGAAGCCTCTGTTTGAAAACATTTCCGTGAAATTTGGCGGTGGCAATCGTTACGGCCTAATTGGCGCTAATGGTTGCGGTAAATCGACTTTCATGAAAATCCTTGGTGGCGAGTTAGAACCATCAAGCGGTAACGTAAGCTTAGATCCAGGTATTCGTCTGGGTAAATTACGTCAGGATCAATTTGCTTACGAAGATGTACGTGTTCTCGATGTAGTGATGATGGGTCACGAAGAGATGTGGAAAGCCGCTGCTGAGCGCGATGCAATTTATGCGAACCCAGAAGCAACGGATGAAGATTACATGAAAGCTGCAGAACTTGAGGGTAAGTATGCAGAGTACGGCGGCTATACGGCAGAAGCAAAAGCGGGTGAGTTGTTATTAGGCATTGGAATTCCAATTGAGCAACACAATGGACCAATGAGTAATGTTGCGCCTGGCTGGAAATTGCGTGTGTTACTTGCGCAGGCTTTGTTCTCGGATCCTGATGTTCTATTGTTGGATGAGCCAACCAATAACTTGGATATTCACTCTATTCATTGGTTAGAAGAAATCCTCAATCAATTTAATAGCACCATCATCATCATTTCCCATGATCGCCATTTCTTAAATGAGGTGTGTACGCATATGGCCGACATGGACTACGGAACTCTAAAGGTTTATCCGGGGAACTATGATTCTTATATGTTGGCGTCTACCCAAGCAAGGGCTCAGCAATTAGCTTCCAACGCAAAAGCTAAAGAAAAAATTGCTGAATTACAGGCCTTCGTAAGCCGATTCTCGGCAAACGCTTCTAAGGCGCGCCAAGCAACATCACGTCAGCGTCAATTGGAAAAAATTGAGGTTGCTGAAATCAAGCCATCCTCTCGTCAAAACCCATTTATCCGTTTTGATTACGAAAAGAAGTTGCACAACATGGCAGTGGAATGCAATGCGCTTACTAAGGCTTATGACAGAACTATTTTCAAGAATCTGAAACTCGGTATTCGTGCGGGTGAGAAGATCGCCATTATTGGCCAAAATGGCGCTGGTAAGACTACGCTCTTAAAAACTATTCTGAGTAAACGCTTTGATGGTATCGCTGCTGATAGTGGGGATGTGAAGTGGGCCGAGAATGCAAATGTAGGCGTAATGCCGCAAGACAATACAGAACTCTTTGCTAAAGAAGAGACGCTCATGGAGTGGATGAGCTCTTGGCGTAACACTGGCGATGATGATCAGGTTGTACGCGGTACTCTAGGACGCTTGCTGTTCTCGGGCGATGACATTGGCAAATATGTCAAAGTCCTTTCCGGTGGTGAGAAGGGCCGTATGATTTGGGGCAAGCTGATGCTCCAAAAACATAACGTTCTCGCAATGGACGAGCCAACCAATCACATGGATATGGAGTCAATCGAGAGTTTGCAGATTGCGCTTGAGAAGTTTGAAGGCACCTTAATCTTTGTATCTCATGACCGTGAGTTTGTGCAGGCTTTAGCCAACCGCATTTTAGAAGTCAAAATGGATGGCACGGTTGAGGATTACTCGGGTACCTACGAAGAGTATTTACGCAGTCAAGCCTTAGCTGGTTGATACGGTTAATAGAGCTAAGTTAAAAATAAGCCCACCATTAAGTGGGCTTATTTTCTTTCTGCTGGCGCTGAAAACGCATTGCTGTTCCATCTGCGCGAATGCGTTTCCACACAGAAGCTTTTTCTTCGTCGGATAGAAATACCCAGTTACTAACTTCATTGAGCGTGCGGCCGCATCCCTGGCAGATCTCATCGTATAGGGTGGTGCATACACCGATACAAGGCGAATCAGACTCATCATCCCCGGTGGAGAGTGAGTGCGATCCGTCTTGTTGGGATTGTTGCTTGCTCATACAAAATTAGCGTTGAATTAACTCGATTTTGTATCCATCTGGGTCAGTTACAAAGGCTATGATGGTATCCCCGCCGGCTACAGGGCCAGCTTCACGAGTGACATTGCCGCCAGCCGCTTTAATCTTTTCGCAAGCAGCATAGGCATCAGGCACTCCAATCGCAATATGACCATAGGCGGTACCTAAATCATAGGAGTGAACACCATGGTTATAGGTCAACTCAATTTCCGCTTGACCATCTGCATTACCTTTACCAAAACCAACAAAAGCCAAAGAGTATTTTTGTGCTGGTCGTTCGGTAGTGCGCAAGAGATTCATGCCTAACACTTTGGTGTAAAAATCAATCGAACGCTGGAGATCGCCAACCCGCAGCATGGTGTGCAATAGCATCATGACTTACATAGCTCCGTAATTGGGGCCACCGCCACCTTCGGGCGTAACCCAAACAATGTTTTGACTTGGATCTTTGATGTCACAAGTCTTGCAGTGCACACAGTTCTGCGAGTTGATCTGAAGTTTGGGTTGACCATCTGCTTCAACATATTCATAAACGCCGGCAGGGCAGTAGCGTTGCTCAGGACCAGCGTAAGTTTTCAGATTAAGACTTACAGGAATAGCCGCATCTTTCAGGGTAAGGTGTATCGGCTGGCTCTCTGCATGGTTGGTATTGGAAATAAATACCGAGGACAGGCGATCAAAGCTGATCTTGCCATCTGGCTTTGGATAGTCAATTGGCTTGTGTTGTGATGCTGGCTCAAGGCACTCATGATCTGCATGTTTGAGGTGCACTGTCCATGGCATATTGCCACCTAAGACCTTTTGCTCTAGCCCCACCATCAAGGTGCCAAGATAAAGGCCTTTAGACATCCAAGCTTTGAAATTGCGCGCCTGATTGAGTTCGGTGTGTAGCCAGCTATTTTGAAATGCAGTAGGGTAGCCTGCGAGTACATCTGCTGAGCGATTGTCGGCTAATGCAGCAACGGCCGCCTCCGCGGCTAACATGCCAGTTTTGATAGCAGCATGACTACCTTTAATACGAGAGGCATTCAAGAAGCCCGCATCACAACCAATCAATGCGCCACCGGGAAAGACTGTCTTAGGTAAGCTATTAAGTCCACCAGCTGTTAATGCGCGCGCACCATAGGCAATGCGTTTACCGCCTTCAAAGGTTTCGCGAATCTTGGGGTGTAGCTTGTAGCGTTGAAATTCTTCAAAGGGTGATAGATAAGGATTCTTATAAGAGAGCCCAACAACAAGTCCAACGGCTACTTTGTTGTCTCCTAGGTGGTATAGAAAGGAGCCACCGTAGGTATCGCTTTCCAAAGGCCAGCCAGCGGTGTGAACAACCAAGCCAGGCTTGCTTTTAGACGGTTCGACTTCCCACAATTCCTTAATTCCTATGCCGTAGCTTTGAGGATCAGAGTCTTTATCTAAAGCAAATTTGGCAATCAATTGTTTGCCTAAGTGGCCGCGTGCACCTTCGGCGAAGAGGGTGTACTTACCGCGTAATTCCATGCCGAGTTGGAACTGATCAGTTGGGTTGCCTTCTTTGTCGAGCCCCATTGCTCCTGTAATCACACCGGCAACTGCACCTTGCTCGTTATACAAAACCTCTGCTGCAGGAAAGCCAGGGAAAATTTCAACACCAAGTGCTTCAGCTTGTTCGCCCAGCCAACGTGTCACATTAGCCAAGCTCACTATATAGTTGCCATGATTTTGGAAGCAATGTGGGAGCATCCAGTTGGGAACTTGATATGAATTGTCTTTGGTTAAAAAGAGAAATTGATCTTGGCAAACTTCAGTATCGAGAGGGGCACCTAACTCTTTCCAGTTTGGAAACAATTCAGTTAAGGCTTTGGGATCCATGACGGCACCAGACAATATGTGCGCGCCAATTTCAGAGCCTTTTTCTAGTACGCAGACACTAATTTCTTTCCCGGATTCGCTGGCGAGCTGCTTGGCCCGGATAGCGGCTGACAAACCAGCGGGTCCGCCCCCAACGATCACAAGGTCATAATCCATGGATTCACGTGGCCCGAATTGTTCTAGTAACTGCGCTGGATTCATGCAATTTCTCCGAGATTTCTTAAAAAATGGGGTATTTCAGCCCATCTAGTTTAGTTCCAAGTGTCCATAAATGGCTCACTACCAGGACTGGCTGGGCTTAGGTGCCTAAAGCGTTATGATTGCTTTTTTACCATTTTCGGCAATATTAGGACAAAAGTTATGAATAAAACTTACCCATCGGCAGTTGATGCCCTGAGGGATATTTTGAAGGACGGACAAAAAATCGCCGTAGGTGGCTTTGGTTTGTGCGGTATTCCTGAAGCACTGATTCAAGCGGTAAAGGATCTTGGTGCGCAAAATCTCACGGCGATTGCAAACAATGCGGGTGTAGATGGTTTTGGCTTGGGCTTGCTATTAAATTCACGCCAAGTTAAGAAAATGGTTGCCTCTTATGTTGGTGAAAATAAAGAGTTTGAGCGTCAATACTTAGCGGGTGAGTTGGAGTTGGAATTTACTCCACAAGGAACCTTGGCGGAGAAATTGCGTGCTGGTGGATGTGGTATTCCAGCGTTCTACACTAAAACTGGTGTAGGCACATTGGTTGCGGAAGGCAAAGAAGAAAAAGAATTCGATGGTGAGAAATACATCATGGAGCGTTCTATCGTTTCCGATATTTCTTTAGTGAAAGCTTGGAAAGCGGATAAGTCTGGAAACTTGGTATATCGCTACACTGCGCGTAACTTCAATCCAGTAGTGGCAATGGCGGGCAAGATCACCGTGGCTGAAGTAGAAGAGATTGTGGAGAACGGTCAATTACATCCTGATGAGATTCATACTCCAGGCATCTATGTGCACCGTTTAGTCATCAACAAAACTCCAGAGAAGCGTATCGAACAACGCACGCTCTCAGCCGCTTAATTATTGGAAAGAATTAGGAAGAACGACATGCCTTGGAATAGAGATGAGATGGCAGCACGTGCTGCAAAAGAATTAAAAGACGGTTACTACGTGAACTTGGGTATTGGTATGCCTACATTGGTAGCAAACCATGTGCCAAAAGATATGGAAGTATGGCTTCAGTCTGAAAACGGCTTATTAGGTATTGGCCCATTTCCAACGGAAGCAACGATTGATGCTGATTTGATTAACGCAGGCAAACAAACTGTTACAACCTTGCCTGGTTCTTCGATCTTTTCCTCAGCAGATTCTTTTGGGATGATTCGTGGTGGAAAAATTAACATTGCTATCTTGGGTGCAATGCAGGTGAGCGAGCATGGTGACTTAGCTAACTGGATGATTCCAGGAAAGATGGTTAAGGGCATGGGCGGAGCAATGGATTTGGTTGCTGGTGTAAAGCACGTAGTCGTTTTGATGGAGCACGTTGCCAAAAAGAAAGATGGCACTGAAGAGCTCAAGATTTTGCCGAAGTGTACATTGCCATTGACAGGTGTAAAGGTGATTAGCAAGATCATTACTGACCTCTGTGTATTGGATATCACCCCCAAAGGTCTGAAGTTGATTGAGTTGGCTCCTGGTGTTACCAAGGAAGAGGTTATCGCCAAAACAGGTGCCCCTGTTGATACAACGGGCTTCTAACAATCGTCATCATTTAATGGAATAATGGGTTCACCATGTCGGGATCCCATCATTTCCATTCAAGATCGCATAAGCACCAGGCTCACTCTGGTGTTGATCCCACCTTGCATGCGCATAAGAAGGGCGATGCAAAGCACTCCCATAGCAAAGAAGTCTCTAATCAAAACTTACTGCTGATTGCATTAGTTTTGACTCTTGGTTTTTCGGGGGTTGAGGGCGCTGCAGCCTATTTTGCAAATTCATTAGCCTTGATTTCAGATGCAGGTCATATGGTGACTGATGCAGCTGCATTAGGCCTCGCGCTTTTGGCGCAAATCATTTCTCGTCGTCCACCATCGCCAAAGCATTCGTTTGGTTTTGGTAGGGCGGAAGCGCTGGCTGCATTCGTCAACAGTATTGCGATGCTTGGCTTAGTTGTTTGGATTGTGATTGAGGCGATTAGTCGTTTTTATGATCCTCATAAAGTAGATGGTCTTACGGTAACTGTTGTTGCTGCGATTGGTTTGTTGATGAACATCGTGGTGGCATGGGTTCTATCGCGAGACAAAAAGAGTGTGAATACACGCGCTGCATTAGTCCATGTCATGGGCGACTTATTGGGCTCGATTGCAGCATTGGTGGCTGGTGTGGTGATTCAGTTGACTGGCTGGATGCCAATTGATGCCATCTTATCTATTATGGTTTCGCTGCTCATCCTGAAATCCACTATTTCAATTCTTCATGAGTCGTACCACTTCTTAATGGAAGGCGTTCCTCTGCATATTGATTACCTGCAGGTGGGCAAAGACTTAAAAGGTGTCCCTGGCGTACTTGCGGTCCACGATCTGCATGTTTGGGAAATGACTCCTAGTTTTCCAGCGCTGATTGGTCATATTGAAATAGCCAATATTCAAGAATGGCCAGAAATCATGACCAGAATTAATCAGATGCTTTTGGAAAAGCACGGCATTGATCACGTTACTCTGCAACCAGAAGAAGTGCATGCAGTGATTGATTGCGTTGAGGATGGTGATGCACACCAATTTCATCAGCAAGCCAACGTAATTCATGCGGGCGACACTTTCTATGTGCAATGTTCAAGTGGCGAATCTACTCATCGCATGGCCTATCACGCTTGGGGTGATCCCAGTAATACTAAAGTGCTTCTGTGTGTGCATGGCTTAACTCGTCGTGGTAGTGACTTTAAAACGCTTGCGCAAGCCATGTGCAAAGACTATTACGTGGTTTGTCCAGATGTTGTTGGCCGTGGCGACTCAGATCGCCTAAGCAATCCGATGCAATACGCTGTCCCGCAGTACGTTGCCGATATCGCGCAACTGGTTAAGCAACTAGGAGTAAGTCAAGTAGATTGGTTGGGTACATCCATGGGTGGCTTGATTGGCATGGTATACGCCGCGATGCCAAATTCACCCATCCGCAGAATGTTGATTAATGATGTTGGACCAAAGATCGAGCCAGATGCGATTAAGCGATTGGGTTCTTATGTTGGCCAGCCTTTTGTATTTGCCAATCGTGCCGACGCTTTAAGCCGCCTGAATCAAATCTGCGCTACTTTTGGTGAGCACACCCCTGAAGAGTGGGAAATTTATAACGGACCGATGTTGGTGCAACGCGATGGCCAATGGCTGATGCACTACGACCCTAATATTGCGGTTCCCTTTGCCTCTGTCAATCCCATCATGGCAAAAGCGGGTGAGGTGGCAATGTGGCATGCATTTAAGCAAATACACATACCCATGTTGATCGTTCGTGGCGCTGATTCTGATTTGCTCTCGGCAGCAACGGTTGCAGAGATGTGCAAAGTGAATCCTTATGCTCGCAGTATTGAGATTCCGAATGTCGGTCATGCGCCAGCATTTGTTAAGTCTGAACAAATTGCACTAGCAAAAGAATTCTTCAGTTAATCCCATTCATTAATTTTGCCTATGGCAAATACCTCTAGTAAACCCGCCATTTTTGTAGATGCCTGGTATGGCGAGCCATCGGAAATCCATGCTTTAGGTGTTGCGCAGATTTTGCAAGGGCTTAATCTTGATGAAGCGACTCTCGTTGCTGCGAATAATATCGCCCGCACTCACAATAAAGAGGCTCTCGTTAAGTTAATAGGTGAGGAGTCAGCAAAGTTATTGATTGGCTATCGCGGCTTACGTCAAGCCCAAGCCAAGCTTGTACGCGAGGATGGTGGTCTTAGTGTCTCAGGGCAAGAGGAGATGTTGCGCAAAATGCTGTTGGCATTTGGTGATGACTTACGAGTGGTACTTATTTACCTTGCCTCACGCTTACAAACACTGCGTTGGATCACACAAGAAAAGATTTCAGTGCCAACACGATGGGCACAAGAGATTTTGGATATCGATGCGTCATTAGCCAATCGCCTGGGTATATGGCAGATGAAATGGGAGATGGAAGACCTTGCCTTTAGGGCACTCTCGCCAGATACCTATCGTGATATCGCCAAGATGCTTGATGCGAAACGCATTGAGCGACAAGCTTTTATCGAGAAGATTGTGCAACAGCTTCAAGACGAATTAAGGGGCGCACAAATTGTTGGTGAAGTCTTTGGTAGGCCAAAACATATCTATAGTATTTGGAAAAAAATGCAGGGCAAGTCTCTAGACTTTGCCAATCTTTATGACGTTCGTGCATTTCGGGTATTGGTAGATGATGTCAAAACCTGCTATGCCGTTTTAGGAATCGTCCACAACATTTGGCAACCAGTGCCACGCGAGTTTGATGATTACATCGCTAGACCAAAACCGAACGGATATCAATCGCTTCATACCGTAGTGATGAATGAAGACGGTACCGCATTTGAAATTCAAGTACGTACCCATGAAATGCATCAACAAGCGGAGTTTGGTTTGGCTGCGCACTGGCGCTATAAGGAGGGTGCATATATTGGGATGGCAACTCCGCCAAACCAAGCCAAACCAAATCAAGGTAACAAGCCCCAAGTTACCCATCAAGCCGGAACACATAGTGCGGAAGTGGCCTATGAGCGCCAAATTGCGTGGGCGAGACAGTTAATCTCATGGAAGGAAGATGCTTGGGATCAACTGAAGCATCACGAGATTGATAACCATATCTATGTTCTCACTCCATTGGGTAAAGTGATTTCTTTGGAGAAGGGCTCAACGCCAATTGATTTTGCATATGCGGTGCATACCAACCTAGGTCATCGTTGTCGCGGAGCTCGGGTTGACGGCGCGATGGTGCCTCTGGAAACCGCACTCAAAAATGGACAAACCATTGAGATCATCGCCGTAAAAGATGGTGGTCCTTCACGAGATTGGATTAGTCCTGATAAACACTATGTTGGCTCTCAACGAGCACGTCAACGAGTGCGCGCCTGGTTCAATGCTCTAGATGATGTTGAGGCGCCTATTGTTCCAAAAGGTTCAGAGGCAAAAACAGAAGCTGCAGAAGCAAAAGTCATTACCCCCGAGATTGTTCTGCGCCACAGTAGTCGCAAAGCAGGTCAAGGTGGGGATGTGTTGGTAGTCGGGGTAGATTCATTACTTACGCAACTTGCAAGATGTTGCCGTCCTGTACCACCTGATGCCATTGCAGGTTTTGTTACGCAAGGTAGAGGCGTATCAATTCATCGTCGTTCATGCAAAACATTCAGAGGTTTATTGGATAGAGCGCCTGAACGCGTGATTCAAACTGCTTGGACTGCCTCAGCGGTCGATTCAGATGAAAAGTCGGACCAAAAACGTGTCTTCCCTGCGGATTTGCTTGTCTCGGGATTGGATCGTCCGGAGTTGATGCGTGAGTTATTTGAAATACTGACTCGCCAAGGCGTCCATGTGATTGATTTACGAAAATCTGCAAAAAAGGGCTTGGCCCAGATCCTTTTGACGGTCGAGGTTAAGGACTCTGAGGTGTTGCGGGTGGTTCAAAATAGCCTAGAAGAGCTTAAAGGGGTCACGCAAGTACGTCGCCGGTGATAAACTCTAGGGCTGTATAGGCTCGTAGCTCAGCTGGTTAGAGCACCACCTTGACATGGTGGGGGTCGTTGGTTCGAGTCCAATCGAGCCTACCAACGAATAATGACCCAAGATGCGCGGTTGCCCACAAGCTCCCGCGCTTTCTTTTTAGGTCTTTGTAGTGAAACTGGAGTTCAGTTAAGAAGATGGAGTTGTCATGCCAGTAGTTACTCTGCCAGATGGATCAAAACGAGAGTTTGAGGCCCCAGTTCGCGTTGCGGATTTGGCACAAAGCATTGGAAGTGGTCTAGCAAAAGCCGCTTTGGGCGGCATCGTTGATGGCAAGATGGTGGATACCAGTTTTGTAATTGATAAAGATGCTCAGCTCGCCATCATTACAGACAAAAGTCCAGAAGCTTTGGAGATAGTGCGTCATTCAACTGCACACTTACTGGCATACGCTGTTAAAGAATTATTTCCCGAAGCGCAAGTAACGATTGGTCCTGTTGTCGAGAATGGTTTTTACTATGACTTCTCGTATCACCGCCCATTCACGCCAGACGATCTAGTTGCTCTGGAAAAGAAGATGCTTGAGCTGGCCAAAAAAGACGATCCAGTAGTGCGCAGTGTTTTACCTCGTGACGAAGCAGTGAAATTCTTCAAAGATCAAGGCGAGCATTACAAAGCAGAAATTATTGCGAGCATTCCACAGGGAGAAGATGTCTCACTGTATGCGGAAGGTAAGTTCACTGATTTATGCCGTGGGCCGCACGTGCCTTCAACAGGCAAATTAAAAGTATTTAAGCTCATGAAGCTTGCTGGCGCCTATTGGCGTGGCGATAGCAAGAATGAGATGCTGCAACGTATTTACGGTACAGCTTGGTTACGCAAAGAAGATCAAGATGCTTATTTGCATATGCTTGAAGAGTCTGAAAAGCGTGATCATCGCCGGCTAGGTAAGCAATTAGATTTATTTCATTTCCAGGAAGAGGCACCGGGTTTAATTTTCTGGCATCCAAAAGGTTGGTCAATCTGGCAAGAGGTAGAGCAATACATGCGTCGCGTGTATCAGCAAGAGGGTTATCAAGAAGTGAAGGCCCCCCAAATTCTGGATCGCGCGCTTTGGGAGAAATCTGGCCACTGGGAAAACTACAAAGAAAACATGTTTACGACAGAGTCGGAAAATCGTGCGTATGCATTAAAGCCGATGAACTGTCCGGGTCATGTGCAAATTTATAACTCTGGTTTGCATAGCTATCGTGAGTTGCCATTGCGCTTCGGTGAGTTTGGTCAGTGCCACCGTAATGAACCTTCAGGCGCCTTGCATGGTTTGATGCGTGTACGCGGTTTTACTCAAGATGACGGACATATTTTTTGTACTGAAGATCAGATTCAGTCTGAGGTGGCTGATTTTGATAAAGCGGTACGCGCTGTTTATCAAGATTTTGGCTTTACCGAGGTTGCTGTCAAATTAGCCCTTCGTCCAGCTAAGCGAGTGGGTGATGATGCTATTTGGGATAAAGCTGAAGAAGCATTACGTGGGGCTCTGAAGGCGTCCGGTCAGGAATGGGAAGAATTGCCTGGAGAAGGGGCTTTTTATGGCCCCAAGATCGAATATCACCTTAAGGACTCTATTGGCCGTACTTGGCAGTGCGGCACCATTCAGGTGGATTTCTCAATGCCAGCTCGTTTAGGGGCGGAATACGTGGCTGAGGACAATAGCCGTAAGACTCCAGTGATGCTGCATAGAGCAATTGTGGGCTCTTTAGAGCGTTTTATCGGCATTTTGATCGAAAACCACGCTGGAAATATGCCAGTTTGGCTGGCTCCGACTCAGGCTGTAGTCCTTAATATCTCAGGAAATTCTGCTGCATATGCACAACAAGTCCAGCAAATCCTGAAAAAACAAGGGTTTAGAGTCGAAGCGGATTTGCGGAACGAGAAAATTACGTATAAAATACGCGAGCACGCATTACAGAAGATCCCATTTTTGCTTGTTGTAGGGGATAGGGAATCAGAAAGTAATTCGGTGGCCGTTCGTGCCCGTGGCGGAGTGGATTTGGGTGTAATGCCTATTGATGCCTTCGTTGCCCGACTCCAGCAGGATATTTCCCAGAAAGTCGGACCCGAGCCTAGCTAGGGCTCAGGTGGATATTTGTACGGTTTGTTATTGAATTTTTAAAGGAATTAAGAAGATCGCTACTGAAAAATTGCAGCGCATTAATCGGGAAATTACTGCTCCTGAAGTGCGTTTGATTGGAATCGATGGTGAACCCATCGGTGTAGTTAAGTTGAGTGAAGCCCTGGCTGCAGCAGAAGAGAAAGATACCGATTTGGTTGAAATTGCTCCTACAGCTGTTCCACCTGTAGTCCGCATCATGGACTTTGGCAAATTCAAATACCAAGAAGCCAAGCGTCAGCATGAAGCAAAGCTGAAGCAAAAAGTGATTCAGGTAAAGGAAGTGAAATTCCGTCCTGGTACTGATGATGGTGACTATGGTGTGAAACTACGCAATCTAATCCGCTTTTTAGAAGATGGCGATAAGACAAAAATTACCTTGCGGTTTCGTGGTCGAGAAATGGCTCACCAAGAAATCGGAGCAAGAATGTTGGAACGTTTGAAGTTGGACTTACAAGAGTATGGCCAAGTTGAGCAGTTTCCAAAGATGGAAGGCCGCCAGATGGTGATGGTATTGGCCCCCGTCCGTAAGGCTAAGTAACTGGGTTCGTAAGGAATCTAGTTCTTATGTAGGGAGGCATCCTCAGTAAATTACTGAAGATGCTGGCAGTAGAGAAGTGCTTCTGGGTACAGGAAGAGTAACCGTCGGTTACCACCTATGTTGCACAAGTAGAAGAAGGGGTGCTTTATGCCCAAGATGAAGAGCAAGAGTAGCGCTAAAAAGCGCTTCACGGTTCGCGCAGGCGGAACCATCAAACGAGGTCAGGCTTTCAAACGCCACATCCTCACCAAGAAGACCACTAAGAACAAGCGTCATTTACGTGGTTCCACAGAAGTTGCGAAATCTGATGTTAAGTCAATTCGCTCTATGCTTCCTTACGCTTAACCTCAGACTAGATTAGGAGAATTCAATGCCAAGAGTCAAACGTGGGGTTACTGCAAGAGCCCGTCATAAGAAAATTACCGATGCCGCAACAGGTTACCGCGGTCGTCGTAAAAACGTATTCCGTATTGCTAAGCAAGCGGTTATGCGTGCTGGTCAATATGCTTATCGTGACCGTCGTAATAAGAAACGTGTATTCCGTGCTTTGTGGATTGCCCGTATCAATGCGGCAGTGCGTGAGCACAATATGACCTATAGCGTATTCATGAATGGTATGAAGAAGGCTGCGATCGAGCTCGACCGCAAAGTACTTTCTGATATGGCCATTGCTGACAAAGCAGCTTTCGCTGCTTTGGTTACACGGATCAAATCCGTAGTAAACGCTGCAGCTTAATTCTTAGTTTCTAAGCGAACTAAGCTGCAATGGTTTCTCTCGACCAAATTGTCGAGGATGCCAAACGTGATTTCTCTGGAGCTGCCGATTCGGCGGCTCTTGAGGACGCGAAAGCCAGGTATCTCGGTAAATCAGGTGTTCTCACTGAGCGTTTAAAAGCGCTTGGTGGAATGTCGCCTGAGGAGCGCAAGAGTGCTGGCGCCCAAATTAATCAAATCAAAACTCAAGTAGAGACTGCATTACAAGAGCGTCGCCAAGCTTTGGCTGATGCCGTATTGCAACAGCGTCTCGCTGCTGAATCTATTGATGTGTCCTTGCCAGGGCGCGGTCAAGTGGTTGGTAGTTTGCATCCTGTAATGCGTACTTGGGAGCGCGTAGAAGAAATCTTTCGCTCCATTGGTTTTGATGTGGCTGATGGCCCTGAAATTGAAACTGATTGGTTTAATTTCACGGCACTCAATAGCCCGGAGAATCATCCTGCTCGTTCAATGCAGGATACCTTTTATATTGACGGCAAAGATTCCTTAGGAAAACCTTTGCTGTTGCGTACCCACACGAGTCCGATTCAGGTTCGTTATGCCAGTGAGCATGTGAAGAAATTTGCAAATGCAGATGTCATGCCTCCAATTAAGGTCATTGCACCCGGTAGAACATATCGCGTGGATAGTGATGCAACCCATTCACCGATGTTTCATCAGGTGGAGGGTTTGTGGATTGCCGAAAGCGTTTCATTTGCTGATCTCAAAGGGGTCTACACCGATTTCTTGAGAACCTTCTTTGAAACGAATGAGTTGCAAGTACGTTTCCGTCCATCGTATTTTCCCTTCACTGAACCATCTGCTGAAATCGATATGGCTTTTGGTAGCGGTAAGTTGGCTGGTCGTTGGTTAGAAATCTCTGGAGCTGGGCAAGTACACCCGAATGTGTTGCGCAATATGGGTATTGACCCAGAGCGATACACCGGCTTTGCTTTTGGATCGGGTCTTGAGCGCTTAACGATGTTGCGTTATGGCGTAGATGACTTGCGCCTCTTCTTTGAAAATGATCTGCGTTTCTTAGCGCAGTTCCCTGCATAACAAAATCATTATTAGAAAGCGCTATGCAATTTTCAGAATCCTGGCTACGTCAATATGTAAACCCATCGCTTGATAGTGATGCGTTGAGCCATGCTTTAACAATGGCAGGTCTTGAGGTGGAAGAGCAACACTCTGTAGCGCCAGCCTTTACTAAAGTCGTCGTTGCGCAAATTTTGTCTGCTGAGCAACATCCTGATGCGGATCGTTTACGTGTTTGCAAAGTCGATGCGGGTACAGGCCAAGAGTTGCAAATTGTTTGCGGCGCACCCAATGCTCGTGCTGGCATCAAGATTCCATGTGCCATGGTAGGGGCTGAGTTGCCCCCAGCAGAAGCGGGTGGTAAACCTTTTGTGATTAAAGTTGGCAAGCTACGCGGTGTAGAAAGCCAAGGAATGTTGTGCTCAGGTCGTGAGCTGGGCCTTGGCGATGATCATGAAGGTATTTTGGAATTGCCAGCCGATGCTCCGGTGGGTGAGGATATTCGCAAGTTTCTTGACCTAGATGATCAAATCTTTGTCATTAAATTGACCCCGAATAAAGCAGACTGCCTTTCTTTAATTGGTGTCGCTAGAGAAGTATCTGCAATTACAGGGGCTGCACTATGCACCCCGAAATGGAATGCACCGGTTGTCGCAATTGATGAAAAGCGCAAAGTTACTGTTGAAAATAAAGAGCTTTGCGGTCGATTTGCAGGGCGTGTGATTCGAGGTGTGAATCCTCAGGCTAAAACGCCTGATTGGATTGTGAAGCGTTTAGCCCGCGCTGGACAAAGAAGCATTTCCGCTTTGGTTGATTTATCAAACTATGTCATGCTTGAAATGGGTCAGCCAACCCATGTATTTGATATCGATAAGCTTGAAGGTGATATTTCCGTTCGCTGGGCTAAGGCGGATGAGAAGCTTGAGCTTTTGAATGAACAAACAGTTACTTTGCAGGGTCCTGACTCTGCAGGCAAGCTTCAGGAAGCTGGAGTGGTAGCAGATCAAAAAGGCCCCGTTGCCCTAGCAGGGGTCATGGGCGGCAATCATTGCGCAGTCAGCGATGACACTAAGAACATTTATGTTGAAGCAGCTTACTGGTTGCCATCTGCTATTCAAGGGCGCGCTCGCCGTTTTAACTTCAGCACTGACGCTGCACATCGCTTTGAACGTGGTGTTGATCCGCAGAATACTGTTCAATGTCTCGAATATCTATCGGCATTAATTCTGGAAGTGTGCGGTGGTCAAGCTGGTCCAGTAGATGATCAGATTTTGAATGTGCCAGAGCGCAAACAGGTCAAAATGCGTTTGGCTAGAGCTGAAAAAGTGATTGGGATTCCACTGACTAATGACATCGTCTTGGATGTGTTTAAGCGTCTTGGTTTTGAATTCAAACAAGATGGCGATGTATTTATTGTTACGCCTCCAAGCTATCGTTTTGACATCGAAATTGAAGAAGATTTGATTGAAGAAGTCGCACGTATGTATGGCTTTGAAAATATTCCTGATCAGCCTCCTGTTGCATCACTCAAGATGAACGCCAAGGTTGAGGCTAAGCGAGGTATCCATTTATTGCGTCAACGTTTGGCGCTTCAGGGTTATCAAGAGGCAGTTAATTTTGGATTTACTGATTTAGAGAGTGAGCAGCGTTTAACAGGCGCCACTGACAAAGATGTGATTGCAGTTCTCAATCCAATTGCCAATCAGTATGGCGTGATGCGCAGCACCTTGTGGGGTGGTTTGCTGTCTAACCTTAAATCAAACTTAAACCGTGGAATAGGGCGAGTACGCTTATTCGAAACCGGGCGAGTATTCAAACGAGATCCCAAAGTTCAAGAAGAAGCTGGCAAAGTTGCTGGTTTTACGCAGCCACAAAAAGTGGGTGGTATTGCTTACGGTACATTTGTGCCAGAGCAATGGGCGAATGCAACAAGAGCTGTTGATTTCTTTGATGTCAAGGGTGACCTTGAGCGCATTCTTGATCCTTTGCACATAGTTACCGAAGCAGCGCAGCACCCTGCATTACATCCTGGCCGCAGTGCGAAGGTTTTCTTGGTAACCCCCAAGAGTCGAATTGATGTGGGATGGATTGGTGAACTGCATCCTGGTTTGCAACAGGCCTACGAGTTACCCCTGGCTCCAGTGATGTTTGAGTTAGATTTAGAGCCGATTCGCAATCTAGGTTTGCCCGTACCTGAGGAATTAAGTAAATTTCCTGCAGTTCAACGTGATTTAGCTTTAGTGGTGAAACAAGCGGTTTCTGCCCAATCTCTATTAGATGCAATGACATCAAGTAAACAGAATTTTGTACGTGCTATTGAGCTTTTTGATGAGTTTAAGCCAAAAGCGGGTTCTAGCAGTATGGCAGATGATGAAAAGAGTTTGGCGTTTCGGGTAACCCTGTTAAATCCTGCGGAAACTTTGCAAGACGCTCAAATTGATGCTGTAATGAGCGCCTTATTAGGTGCCGTTGAGAAAAAGTGTGCGGCTCGTCTGCGCTAGGTTTAGTATTACAAAACATTAAAGAAAAAACAGAGACACTTCAGAAAAGAATCCGACGATGAGCGAACTAAATTCTAACGATACCGTAACCAAAAATGAGCTATCTGAAGCGCTCTTTGATCAAGTAGGTCTGAATAAGCGTGAAGCGAAAGATATGATCGATGCGTTTTTTGATCGCATTGGTCAATCGCTCGAGTCTGGCACGGAAGTGAAGATCTCAGGTTTTGGTAATTTTCAGTTGCGCAATAAATCGGCTCGTCCCGGCCGAAATCCAAAGACAGGTCAAATGATTCCAATCGCTGCTAGACGTGTAGTGACATTTCATGCAAGTCAAAAGCTCAAAGATGTAGTGGAGTCACATGCTCGAGAAAACCGAGTTTGATGCTAGCTCGGCGCTACCGAGCTCTCAACTTCCTCCCATCCCAGCTAAACGCTATTTCACGATTGGTGAGGTAGCCGATCTTTGTGGCGTTCGCTCTCATGTGTTGCGTTATTGGGAGCAGGAGTTTTCTCAATTAAGCCCTCAAAAACGCCGCGGTAATCGCCGTTACTATCAACATCACGAAGTAGTATTGATTCGTAAAATTCGAGCCTTACTTTATGAAGAAGGATTTACGATCAGTGGCGCCAGAAATCGTCTCGAGGAAGCGCGTGGAGAGCTACGTTTGCGTGATGAGTTGCTTGCAGTCTTGCAAATTCTATCCAAGTAGTTACTGATACAATTTTGTCTTTCGTCGGGGCGTAGCGCAGCCTGGTAGCGTACTTGCATGGGGTGCAAGTGGTCGGAGGTTCAAATCCTCTCGCCCCGACCATCAACGTATTGCGTTAATCTAAACAGTATGACTACATCTGACCCCAATACTCAAAAACATCAACGAACCACCTTTTTTGGTTTGGATATTCCATTCTTGGATCATCTTGGAGTGGTACCAATATCCTCGGAAAATGGCATAGTTCGCATTAGTTATGTTGTGCAACCTGAGCACACTAATAGCTTTCATGTAGCGCAGGGCGGGGTGATTATGACTCTTCTAGATTTTGCAATGGGGGCTGCGGCCCGTACCGCGTCGAATCATCAGCTCGGTGCAATTACTATCGATATGACAACGAGCTTTTTACGTCCCAGTTTGGGCAAGATCGTGGTTGAAGGAAAGCTTCTAAAAGCCGGTAAATCGATTAATTATTGCGAGGCCGTTGCTTTTAATGAGGCCGGGGAAATTACTGCAAAGGCCAGCGGCACTTTTGTTTTAAGACGTTAATTGGGCCGACTAATGGTTTAATTAATAATATTATTTAGAATGATTATGTTTATTTTATTATTATTGATAAACATAAACCCATGATAAATATAGGTTAATAAGCTAATTTTGAGGATATTTACCCATAATCGTGTTTCTATATATAATATTTAGTTGAAATATCGAATTAATATGTATTTCTATAACTTATTATCTGGAGAAACCCATCAATGTCTTCTTACAAAGAACTATTGGCTCAACGTGAGCAATTAGATAAGCAGATTAAAGAGGCAATTGCCCGTGAAAAAGCGGACGGAATTGCTAAAGCAAAGCTCATTATTGAGCAATATGGCTTATCCGCTTCTGACTTATTTAGTCGCAAAGCTGGCGGTAAAAGCGCTGGTGGCAAAGTAGCGCCAAAATACCGTAATCCATCCACTGGTGAAACATGGACAGGCCGCGGTAAGGCTCCAAAATGGATTGAGGGTAGAGATCGTAGTAATTACCTGATCTAATATACTGATTTAATTGATTTATTTAAAAAGGCCACCAAAGTGGCCTTTTTTATTGATCCTCCTAAATACACTTTCGTGACAATGCCTCCAGAAAAAGGGGTTCTAGTAATTCGTGGCGATTATCAGGGTTGAGTGCTGCATCCATCTCGGGATCGGTGGCGGGATATCCTATGATGAGCGGATTAAGGTCAATTAAGCCGTCTTCTAGCTCTTCCTTAAGCCCCTCTGTAATGCGGGATCGGGCCCCAGCGTTCTCATCGGCTAGGGTGACCACCCCTGGGTGCAGTTTGATAAATCCTTCATCTACTAGTATAGGAATACGCTGTGTGTCCTTGTTTTTGCTTAGGTAATGAATTAAATGAACCTGTTCAACGGGGGGTATCAGGGCGTCCAAGAAAATTAGGTCTGGCGCAATCGACACAGCCTTCATGAGGCCCTCTAGGCTATCTACTGCTACCTCCATTTCGACCTTGAGCTGCCAATCTTGAATCGCCTGCATAAGTGCAATGCTGTTTTCGGTACGACGAAAGATGCCCATGGCCACGCAATTTTGAGTACTTTTTTGACGCATAGCGCGTTTACGCCTCTGTAGTTGCTGTTCTAAAGAGCTTGCAAGGATGCGCCGGTGACCCCCGCGAGTCTTCCATGCGATTAATTCTCCTAATTCCACCATTTTTTGGACTGTTCCTAAGGAAACTTGTAAAACCTTGGCGCTTTGTCTGGTGCTTAGATATTCCATTTCAGGCGTAATTGCTTTCATATTTCCCCTTAATCTCATTAATTCACTTGAAGATTTAGAGAATAAAAATGAATTTCATTTGAATCTGTCCGTAAATATTGAAAGAGCGGTAGGAAATTTCTTATTCATTTTGATTTATAGGGATATACCCCCAAATCCCATGAAATCAGGGAAAGCCCTTTATATGCCTATGGTCACTCGTGTTAAATTACTGTCGTAGTACCAGTATTTGCACAGAGCAATTCGTGAAGCGGTACAGCCGTGTAACGGATGGTTATAACCACAGTTTTTATTCGGGAAACCCGATGAAAGGTGAGCATCATGATGCAGGATCAAAGAGATAAATCCTATCTCTTCGGCGGAAACGCCCCCTACGTAGAAGAACTCTACGAGTCTTATCTACACGACCCAGCCTCTGTTGAGGATCATTGGCGTGATTATTTCGATAATGTGAAACAAGTTCCAGCGGTCGATGGTTCATCGCGAACCGATATTGCTCACGGACCAATTGTTGCCTCATTTGCTGAGCGCGCTAAACAAGGTCCGATTAGAACGATTTCAGATTCGGCTGATTCCGAGTTGGGACGTAAACGCGTTGCAGTTCAACAGTTAATTGCCGCATATCGTAACGTCGGTAATCGTTGGGCTAACTTAGATCCTTTAAAGCGCACGGAACGCCAGGATATTCCTGAGCTTGATCCTGCCTTCTACGGATTTACTGATGGCGATATGGATATCGTCTTCAATACAAGCAATACATTCTTCGGCAAAAATGAAATGACTCTGCGCGATTTGCTGCAGGCATTGCGCGAAACATACTGCGGCACGATTGGTGTCGAATTTATGTTTATCGCTGACCAAAAGATTAAGAAGTGGTGGCAAGAAAAGCTGGAGTCCATTCGCTCAACCCCACGATTTAATGTGGATGAAAAGCGTCAGATTTTGGATCGCTTGACTGCTTCAGAAGGTCTAGAGCGTTACCTCCAGGCTAAATACGTAGGTCAAAAGCGTTTCTCACTAGAAGGTGGTGAGAGCTTTATCGCCTGTATGGATGAGCTCATCCGTGATTCGGGTAGCAAAGGCGTGCAAGAAATCGTCATTGGTATGGCTCACCGTGGTCGTCTCAACGTTTTGGTGAATACCTTAGGCAAGATGCCTAAAGATTTGTTCGCCGAATTCGAGCACAAAGGCCCTGAAACATTACCGGCAGGCGATGTGAAGTATCACCAAGGTTTCTCTAGCGATATTTCTACCCCAGGTGGCCCAGTTCACTTATCACTCGCTTTTAACCCATCTCACCTTGAAATCGTTAATCCTGTGGTTGAGGGATCTGCCCGTGCGCGTATGGAGCGTCGTGGCGATATGTTGGGTGAGCAGGTGATGCCTGTATTGGTTCACGGTGACGCTGCGATTGCAGGTCAAGGTGTGATGCAAGAAACTTTGGCGATGTCTGAGGTTCGTGGCTATTCCACGGGTGGCACGGTACATATCGTGATTAATAACCAGATTGGTTTTACGACATCTGATCCGCGCGATTTACGTTCTAGTTTGTACTGTACGGACATCATGAAGATTGTCGACGCCCCTGTGTTGCATGTGAATGGCGATGATCCTGAGGCGGTGGTATTGGCAACGAAGCTAGCGGTAGAGTTCCGTACTAAGTTCCATAAAGATGTAGCAATTGACATTATTTGCTTCCGTAAGTTGGGTCATAACGAGCAAGATACGCCCGCTATGACGCAGCCTTTGATGTACAAAATTATTGCGGCCCACCCTGGCACTCGTAAGTTATATGCTGACAAGTTAGAGGCCCAAGGCGTATTGCCTGCTGGTACTGGTGACTTGATGGTTAAGGAGTACCGTGCTGCGATGGATGAAGGTAAGCAGACATCTGATCCAGTTCTCAGCAACTTTAAAGGTAAGTTTGCGGTGGATTGGTCTCCATTCTTAAACAAGAAGTGGACTGATGAAGCTGATACCTCCATTCCATTAACGGAGTGGAAGCGCTTATCTGAAAAGATTTCTACCATTCCAGAAGGATTTAAAGCGCACCCATTGGTAGCGAAGGTCTACAACGATCGTGCTGCGATGGGTCGCGGTGAAGCGAATATCGACTGGGGTATGGGTGAGCACATGGCGTTTGCTTCGCTGGTTGCTAGTGGTTATCCAATTCGTCTATCGGGCGAGGACAGTGGTCGTGGCACATTTACCCACCGCCATGCAGTACTTCATGATCAAAATCGTGAGAAGTGGGATACCGGCACCTATGTAGCTTTGCAGCATGTCACTAAAGATCAAGCGCCATTTGTGGTGATTGACTCCATTCTTTCCGAAGAAGCAGTACTTGGTTTTGAATATGGTTATGCAGCAGCAGAGCCAAATACCTTAACCATTTGGGAAGCCCAGTTTGGCGACTTTGCAAACGGTGCGCAGGTTGTGATTGACCAGTTCATCGCCTCTGGCGAAGTGAAGTGGGGCCGTGCGAATGGCCTGGTCATGATGTTGCCACATGGATACGAAGGACAAGGTCCAGAGCACTCATCTGCACGTTTGGAGCGCTTCATGCAGTTATGTGCCGATACCAATATGCAGGTGATTCAGCCGACAACCGCATCACAAATTTTCCACGTGCTGCGTCGTCAAATGATCCGTCAATTCCGCAAGCCACTCATTTTGTTCACACCAAAATCATTGTTGCGTAATAAAGATGCCGCTTCTCCACTTTCAGAATTTACTAAAGGTGGATTCCAAACGGTAATTGGCGAGCGTGATGAAACAATTGACGCTAAGCAAGTGACCCGTTTGATTGCTTGCTCTGGCAAGGTGTATTACGACTTAGTTAAGCAACGCACTGAAAAGAAAGCAACTGACGTTGCCATTATTCGTGTTGAACAGTTGTATCCATTCCCACACAAGGCTTTGGCTGCAGAGTTGAAGAAATATCCAAAGCTAGAGGAAGTTGTTTGGTGTCAGGATGAGCCACAAAATCAAGGTGCATGGTTCTTTGTTCAGCACAATATCTTGGAAAACATGTCTGACGGTATGAAGTTGGCGTATGCAGGACGTCCTGCATCTGCTTCTCCTGCTTGCGGATATGCCCATTTGCACCAAGAACAACAGAAGTCTCTTCTCAATGCGGCGTTTGCCAAATTAAAAGGTTACGTGATCACGAAATAATCGTCTTCATTACTCATACACATATAGATAAACAGGATTAATCATGGCTATTTTTGAAGTTAAAGTTCCACAACTCTCTGAGTCAGTTGCTGAAGCAACATTGTTGCAATGGAAAAAGAAGGTCGGCGATGCGGTAGGTCAAGACGAGATCTTGATTGAAATCGAAACCGATAAAGTGGTTCTTGAAGTGCCAGCACCATCTGCTGGTGTGTTAACTGAAATCGTAGTTGCTGATGGCGGCACTGTAGTGGCTGATCAGTTAATTGCGAAGATCGATAGCACCGCTGTTGCATCAGCTGCCCCAGTAGCTGCAGCGCCTGCTCCCGCTCCTGCAGCTGCCCCAGCCACAGCACCTGCAAAAGCTGCTGCTCCTGCTAAGGCTTCTGGTGCTGCCGCCTCACCTTCAGCCGCAAAGATTTTGGCTGAAAAGAATGTGGATGCAGGTCAGGTAGCCGGTTCAGGACGTGATGGTCGTATTACTAAAGGTGATGCGTTAAACGCTTCTGCTGGCGGCGCTAAGTCTGCTGCATTACCAAGCGCGCCAATTCCAACGGGTGATCGTCCAGAAGAGCGAGTTCCAATGAGCCGCTTGCGTGCTCGTATTGCAGAACGCTTGTTAGAGTCTCAAGCAAACAACGCGATTTTGACAACATTCAATGAAGTCAATATGGGTCCAGTGATTGCGTTGCGCAATAAGTACAAAGATCAATTTGAGAAGACTCATGGCGTAAAACTCGGTTTCATGTCTTTCTTCGTTAAGGCAGCAACTCACGCATTGAAGAAATTCCCATTGTTGAATGCGTCTGTTGATGGAAATGACATTGTTTACCACGGTTACTTTGATATTGGTATCGCGGTGAGCTCACCGCGTGGTTTGGTGGTGCCTATCCTACGTGATGTTGATCAAATGAATTTGGCTGATATCGAGAAGAAGATTGCTGAATTTGGCGTGAAAGCACGCGAAGGTAAGTTGTCGATTGAAGAGTTGACCGGCGGCACATTCTCCATCTCTAACGGTGGCGTATTCGGCTCTATGCTCTCTACGCCAATCATTAATCCTCCTCAGTCTGCGATCTTGGGTATCCATGCAACCAAGGATCGTGCAGTGGTTGAGAATGGACAAGTAGTAGTTCGTCCAATTAACTATCTCGCTTTATCTTATGACCACCGCATTATTGATGGTCGCGAAGCGGTGCTTGGCTTGGTTGCCATGAAGGATGCTTTGGAAGATCCTTCACGTCTCCTTCTTGATTTGTAAGAAGGGAAGATCATGAGCCAAGCTTTTGATGTACTCGTAATTGGCGGTGGCCCAGGTGGCTACATCGCCGCCATTCGTGCGGCGCAACTAGGTTTCAAGGTTGCCTGCGCTGAATCGAATGCCTATGATGATCCAAAAGGTGAGCCACGCTTAGGCGGAACCTGCTTGAACGTTGGTTGTATTCCTTCAAAGGCTTTGTTAGCCTCATCTGAAGAGTTCGAGAAGATTGGTCATCACGCAGCAGACCATGGAATCAAAGTTGCTTCAGTCAGCATTGATTCCAAAAAAATGGTTTCTCGCAAAGATGATATCGTTACCAAGATGACTGGCGGTATCCAGTTTCTATTCCGCAAGAACAAAATTACCTTGTTAAAAGGCCATGCTTCATTTGAAGGCAAAGGCGCTGACGGATATCAAGTCAAGATTGATGGTAAAGATAAGGCAACGGTAACTGCTAAAAACGTGATTATCGCTACTGGTTCTAAAGCTCGTCATTTGCCTGGATTACCAGTTGATAACGTATTGATTTGCGATAACGAAGGCGCATTGAAGTTTGATTCTGTGCCTAAGAAATTGGGCGTGATTGGTGCTGGTGTTATCGGTCTAGAGCTCGGTTCTGTTTGGCGTCGTCTCGGCTCTGAAGTGACTGTGCTGGAAGCATTGCCTTCATTCTTGGCTGCTTGTGATGTCAGCATCGCTAAAGAAGCACAAAAGCTTTTCACCAAGCAGGGTTTGAACATCAATATGGGTGTGAAAATCGGCGATGTGAAGGCGGATAAAAAAGGTGTAGTCGTTAATTACACCGACAGTGCTGGTAAGGCAGCTAAATTGGAATGCGATCGTTTGATCGTTTCTGTTGGCCGCGTACCAAATACTGACAACTTGGGTTTAGACAAGATTGGTCTCAAAGTGGATGAGCGCGGCTTCATTCCAATTGACGATCATACTTGTGCCACTGCCGCACCTGGCGTATACGCCGTGGGTGATGTAGTACGTGGTCCAATGTTGGCGCATAAAGCTGAAGATGAGGGCGTATTGGCTGCTGAGGTCATTGCTGGTCAGAAGCCGCACATTGATTACAACTGCATTCCTTGGGTCATTTACACTGATCCAGAAATCGCTTGGGTTGGTAAAACAGAGCAGGCTTTGAAAGAGGCTGGCGTTGCATATAAGGCTGGCCAGTTCCCATTTATGGCTAACGGTCGCGCATTGGGTATGGGTCGCTCTGATGGTTTCGTTAAGGTTTTGGCTGATGCGAAGACCGATGAAATCCTGGGTGTTCATATCATTGGCCCAAATGCTTCTGATTTAATTGCCGAAGCAGCGGTTGCGATGGAATTCAAGGCGGCAGCTGAAGATATTGCACGTATCTGTCATCCACATCCAAGCTTATCGGAAGTGGTGCGCGAAGCAGCATTGGCGACAGATCAACGCGCACTCAACATGTAATTGAAAACCATTGAGTATTACCAGCAAGAGTTAAAGACGCGCGGGTATCAAAGTGATCCCGCGCAGCTTCATGCTGTTGAGCGTTTACAAAAATGTGAAGATGAGTGGATTGCCTATAAGGAAATCCGCAGCAACAATCTCAAGAAAAAATTATTTAAACCAACCCTGCCAAGGGGTTTGTATCTTTGGGGTGGCGTAGGTCGCGGCAAGTCATTCTTGATGGACTGCTTTTATGCTGCTTCCCCATTAGAAAAAAAGATTCGCATACATTTCCATGAATTCATGCGAGAAGTGCATCGGGAGTTGCATGAACTTTCAGGCTTAGCGGACCCCTTGGATGAGCTTTCCAAGCGAATTGCCAATCGTTATCGCCTGATTTGCTTCGATGAGTTTCATATCAATGACATCGCTGATGCCATGATTCTGTATCGATTACTCAATGCTCTATTTATGGATCGAGTGCAGTTTGTTATGACCTCTAATTACCGTCCTGACCAGCTCTATCCCAATGGCTTGCATCGAGATCGTTTACTTCCCGCAATTAAGTTGCTAGAAGAAAAACTCGATGTTTTAAATGTCGATGCGGGAAATGATTATCGTCGCGTACAAA
This sequence comes from Polynucleobacter sp. MWH-UH2A, assembly GCF_018687195.1. Taxonomy (NCBI): domain Bacteria; kingdom Pseudomonadati; phylum Pseudomonadota; class Betaproteobacteria; order Burkholderiales; family Burkholderiaceae; genus Polynucleobacter; species Polynucleobacter sp. MWH-UH2A. The sequence goes on along the minus strand of NZ_CP061321.1, from coordinate 1,111,923 downwards.
TGGCGCAAGTGGAAGCTTATCTGACCCCGGTCAACGCAGAAACTCAAGCTACCTTGGGGAAAATGTTTCAAACCTTGATTGGTAATCAAAAAGAAGCGCGCAATCCCGTTTTGAACATTGAGTCTCGCGAATTACGACCATTGCATATGGCTGACGGTGTGGTGTGGTTTGATTTTCAGACGCTCTGTTGCGGCCCGCGATCGCAAAATGATTATTTGGAAATCGCCAACCAATTTCATACGGTGATTTTGTCTGGGGTTCCTTATATGCCTCCGAAAATGACCAATGAGGCCCGTCGATTCATTTGGTTAATTGACGTTTTATACGATCATAAAATCAAGTTGATTATGTCTGCTGAGGTGCCGGCACCAGATTTATATACAGAAGGTCAAATTACTGCCGAATTCTCTAGAACCGTCTCCCGTTTGATTGAGATGCAGTCTCGTGACTACCTGGATGCTCCCCGCCGTGTCATTGACACAAGCTTGACCTAAAATAGGAGTATGAGCAGCTTTTCCACCCTAAACGCCGACTTACATTGCCATTCTGTGGTGTCTGATGGCACTCTCACGCCAGAAGCGTTGGCAGAGCGCGCGAAGCAAAATGGGGTTCATTTATGGGCGCTTACCGATCATGATGAATTGGGCGGGCAAGAGCGTGCCCGTGATGCTGCAAAAGCACTCAACATTGATTACGTATCTGGGGTGGAAATTTCAGTCACTTGGGCGGGTCAAACCATTCATATTGTCGGATTAGGAATTGATGCAAACCATCTGGGCATTATTGAAGGCTTGCGTCGCACTAGAGGTGGACGTGGTGAACGCGCTAAGTTGATGGCAGAGCAACTGTTAAAAGCTGGTATACCCGGGGCATACGAAGGCGCTTTGCATTTTGCTGGGAATTCTGAACTGATCTCTAGAACACACTTTGCACGATATCTAGTGGAGCAGGGGGTTTGTCGCGATACTGAAGAGGTATTTAAAAAATACTTAGTAGAAAATAAGCGAGGGTTTGTTCCACACCAGTGGGCATCTTTGGATGATGCGGTTGCGTGGATTAAATCTGCAGGTGGTGTGGCAGTCATTGCCCATCCTGGTCGCTATAATTTGAGCGCGCTGCAGATGAGCGAGCTGTACGAGCACTTTAAGGATATTGGCGGACTTGGGATTGAAGTCATTACCGGTAGTCACAGCCCAGACCAGTACAGCACTTACGGAAAAGTTGCGCAACAATACGGTTTCTTGGCCTCACGAGGGTCTGACTTTCATGATCCAGGGGAAAGCCATATTGACTTAGGTACTTTGCCACATCTTCCTGATCATCTGACCCCCGTTTGGTCAGTGTTTCATTAATTCATTTCACATTAAAGATAAGAAAAACAATGTTTGCTGAACGTGTTCTCTCTGGTATGCGACCTACGGGTAATTTACACCTTGGGCATTACCACGGCGTATTAAAAAATTGGGTGCGCTTGCAATCTGAATATCCTTGTTTTTTCTTTGTTGCAGATTGGCACGCTTTAACCACTCATTATGAATCTCCAGAAGTCATCGAGCAATCTGTATGGGATATGGTGATTGATTGGTTGGCGGCAGGTGTTGACCCTAATCAGGCGACTTTGTTTATTCAGAGCAAGGTGCCTGAGCATGCCGAGTTGTTTTTACTGCTCTCTATGGGCACGCCCTTGGGTTGGTTAGAGCGCGTTCCAACCTATAAAGATCAAATAGAGAAACTAAAAGAAAAAGACCTGCAGACATATGGATTCTTGGGCTATCCATTGCTTCAGGCGGCTGATATCTTAATTTACCGTGCGCAGCATGTTCCAGTGGGTGAGGATCAGGTTCCCCATGTAGAAATGACTCGTGAAGTAGCGCGTCGCTTTAACTATCTATATGGTCGTGAGCCTGGCTTTGAGGAAAAGGCGCTAGAAGCCACTAAGAAGTTAGGTAGTAAGCGCGCCAAAATGTATTTAGAATTACGCGTTGCATTTCAAGAGCGTGGCGATGAAGAGGCATTGGAGCAGGCAAAAGCGTTGCTACAAGAGTCACAAAGTTTGTCTATGGCCGATCGTGAAAGACTTTTTGGTTTCTTGGAAGGCGCGCGGAAAATTATTCTTCCCGAACCTCAGGCTCTCTTAACAACAGCATCCCGTATGCCAGGCATTGACGGCCAGAAAATGTCTAAGTCTTATGGCAATACGATTAGTGTTCGCGAGCAACCAGAAGATGTGATTAAAAAGATTCGGACTATGCCAACTGATCCTGCGCGCGTTCGTAGAACCGACGTAGGTGATCCTGCCCGTTGCCCGGTATGGCAGTTGCATACGGTTTATTCCAACGAAGAAACCAAGCAGTGGGTTGACAAAGGATGTAAGTCTGCAGGCATTGGCTGCTTAGAATGCAAGCAGCCCGTTATCGATGCGATTTTGGCAGAACAACAGCCAATGTTTGAGCGTGCCCAGAAGTATTTGGATGATCCTAGCCTGCTTAGATCGATCATTGCTGATGGATGCGATAAGGCGCGCAAAGTTGCACAAGAAACCATGAGGGAAGTGCGTGAAGCCATGGGGCTGGCATACGACTAAAGAATATATTTTGACAACCACCCATGTATCAATGGAGAGCGCTTCACCTTGGGTGAGGCGTTTTGCTTCTCAGATTCCTAAAACGGGTACCGTTTTAGATTTAGCCTGTGGAAGAGGGCGACATAGTTTTCTGTTGGCCCAAATGGGTTATGCGGTTTTGGCTGTTGATCAAGATATTCATCAAATTGAGAAAAGCAATAACTCCTTGATTTGCTCAAAAGCACTCAATTTAGAAGAGGAAGTTTGGCCTTTGGCGGAGAGCAAATTTAGTGGCATTGTGGTGACAAACTATCTCTATAGGCCCCACTTAGAGCGTCTGCCAGAAATGTTGGAGAAAAAAGGGGTTTTGATCTATGAAACCTTTGCGCAGGGGAACGAGCAATTTGGCAGACCCTCCAACCCAAATTTCCTTTTAAAAACAGGGGAATTGCTGGACTTAGCTCAAGGCCATGGTCTGAAAGTCCTTGCCTACGAGGATATTTACCAAGATGAGCCTAAACCAGCCATGGTTCAACGCCTTTGTGCTGTAAAAGAAGGGTAAAAAGCGCGCATTCCGTTACAATTTCAAGGTTAAGACAGCTAAAAATCGGTGTACATTCGGTGACAAATACAGCTCAATCCAAAGGTAGCAAAAAGACCATTTCTGGCAGCATGCCTGCCATCGTGACGCCGATGTTTGAGGATGGCAGTCTTGATTTTGGTGCACTTAAATCATTATTGGATTGGCATGTGGCCGAAGGCACTGATGGCATTGTGATTGTCGGCACCAGTGGCGAATCCCCTACAGTTTCTGTTGAAGAGCATTGCGAGTTAATTCGTGTGACTGTTGAGCACATTGCTGGCCGTATTCCAGTGATTGCAGGTACGGGCGGCAATTCCACTGCAGAAGCAATAGAGCTTACTGAGTTTGCGAAAAAAGTGGGCGCAGATGCAAGCCTACAAGTGGTTCCATACTACAACAAGCCAACTCAAGAGGGTATGTATGCCCACTTTAAAAAAATTGCAGAGTCTGTTGATCTCCCAGTGATTTTGTACAACGTTCCTGGTCGTACCGTAGCAGACTTGGCTGGCGATACCGTGGTTCGCTTGGCTGGTGTACCAGGCATTATTGGCATTAAGGATGCAACTGGTAGCTTAGAGCGGGGAACCTTATTGATTGCGGATCTCAAGCGTGCTGGCCACAGTGATTTTTCTGTATTTTCTGGCGATGATTTAACTGCGGCTATGTTGATGTTGATGGGTGGAAAAGGAAATATTTCCGTTACTGCAAACGTAGCGCCTCGCCTGATGCATGAACTCTGCGTGGCTGCTATGTCCGATGATGTGAAGCGTACCCGCGAAATTCAGTATCAATTAATCGCTGTTCATAAAGCCATGTTCACTGAAGCAAATCCAATTCCGGTGAAATGGGCGCTTCATGAAATGGGCAAGATTACCGCAGGCATTCGTTTGCCTTTAACCCCCCTAAGTAACGCATTAAGAGAGCCTTTGAAGGCGGCATTAAAACAGGCCAATTTACTATGAAGAATGTGTTTTCCTTGTCGCGCTTAGTGGCGTCCATTTTGACTATGCTTGCAGTAGCATTGGTCTTGAGTTCCTGTAAGTCAGTCACCAGCAATGATACTGTTGACTATAAGAGTTCAGGAGCAGTTCGTGGGCCTAATTTGTCTTACCCTCCTGATTTGATCACCGCCCAAGCGGATCGCCGTTACATTGTTCAGGATGGCACAGCAACTATGTCTGAGTACAACGCTGCCGTTAAGAAATCCGCACAAATGCGTAGCAATGTCATGACGGGTATTCCGGGTATGCGTATTGCTAAAGATGGAGAGCGCCGCTGGTTGGTAGTTGAGAAGCCTGCTGCAGAGCTGTATCCACAGGTAAAAGATTTTTGGCAAGAAAATGGATTCTTATTGGTAGTAGATTCACCTTCCACTGGAATCATGGAAACCGATTGGGCAGAGAACCGAGCCAAGATTGCACAAGACTGGATTCGTACTAATGTACTTGGTGTGTTTGGGGATTCTATTTACGACACTGGCGAGCGTGATAAATATAAGACGCGTCTAGAAGTAACTAAGCCCGGTGAAACCGAGATTTATATTACTCAGCGCGGCGCTATTGAGAAATGTACAACCGATTCAACTGGTGCCTGTCTCTCAACCATTTGGACGCCACGTCCAAATGATCCTGAGCTTGAGGCTGTTTTCTTGGCGCGCTTGATGGAACGTCTGGGCATGACTCAAGAGCAGGCAAAAGCCATGGTTGCAACACCTTTAGGGCCAAAGACACCTAAGGCGAAGTTCATTGAAGAGGGTGGCAATAAAGCCCATATTGAGCTCAGCGCTGGTTTTGATCGCTCTTGGAGGGATGTAGGCTTGGCGCTTGATCGATCGAACTTTACCGTGGAAGATCGCAATCGTTCTGCAGGCGTTTATTTTGTGCGCTACGTCAATGCGAAGGATGTGGGCGACTCGAAAGGCTTCTTTAGCAATCTCTTTAGTAGCAAAGATGATTCAAAACTACAGGCGAAGAAATATCAAGTTGTGGTTAAGAGTACCGGTGAAAATTCTGCGAATGTGTATGTTCAAGATGCCGATGGCAAGCCTGAAAATACTCCGGCTGGTTTACAGTTGCTAACGATCTTGACTGATCAGCTAACCAAGTAATTACAAATTACTAAACAAGCACATAATTTAGACAATAAAAAAGCCGCCCTAGAGCGGCTTTTTTCTTCATGAAGAAGATTACTTCTTAGCGTCAGCAGCAGGTGCAGCTGGAGCAGCAGGTGCAGCTGGAGCGGCAGCAGGAGCTTCAGCAGCAGGAGCGGCTGGAGCAGCAGCAGGAGCTTCAGCAGGTTTTGCTTCTTCTTTTTTACCGCAAGCGGCCAAAGCGATAGCTAACATAGCAGCGAATACGAGTGACTTCTTCATTTGTAATTTCCTCTTAAAAAAATTAAACATCAATTATCGATAATTGTTGTTGGATAAACCAAGGGCAAATCCCTAAGTATTTTCCTGTAATTATTATAGCCACGTCTTTATTTATTGCTCGAAAATCAGCCACCCAGCAAGATAGGCTTCATAAAGGCTTGAGCCTTGAATATCGCTCATGACGGAAGCTTTGAAAAGCTTATTAGCAGAAAGGGTGTTCCACGCCGCAATCACCTTAGGGGCTTGGTCTCTAGTGACGTCTTCACCATTGCAATAGACCGTTTTTCCTAGGCTTAAGATTCGAGTTTGCGGGCTTGGTTTTAGGTGCTTTTGCGACAGCTTTTTTAGAAAAGCGTTTGGATTCAGAGGTTTGCTAGGACCATCAAAAAAAGCCTGCTGCTTAGGTTCGGACAAGTAAGCAGTGACCCCAGGGAGAAATGCATCTATTTGGTGCAGCTTAAGTTTTTGTAGCTGAGTGCTCAGCTGTTTAATCAGCTCAGCGGGAAGTTGCTCCGCATTTGTAGTGGCAGTCTGTTTAGGATCGGCAAACTTTTGCTCGAGTTCTGGAATATTCTCAAGAGACTCTGCAAGGCGCCATAGACCCTCCTGCAGTAACTCCTTAAAGCTGGGCGAGCGAAACCCAACAGACCAAGTTTGGCAGCCGGCATCCAGTGCAACTCCGTCGTGGGCCACATGAGGCGGCAGATAAAGCATATCGCCTGGCTCTAAAACCCATTCCTGCTTGCATTGAAAGTTTTGTAAAATCTTTAAAGGCAATTTTTGGTTGAGGCTTAAATCCTTTTGCTCTGAGATTCGCCACTGCCTGCGCCCAGCCATCTGAATTAAAAATACATCATATGAATCGAAGTGTGGTCCAACGCCGCCACCAACGCCGGCAATGCTAATCATGAGGTCATCAAGACGGGCATCCGGTATAAAGCGAAACCAAGACAGAATATTTGCTGCAGCTGGGTGATGCGCTTCCATGCCTTGCAAGAGTAGCGTCCAGCTTGATTTTTTAAGACTCGGAATTGCTTTCTTTTGAAAGGGTCCATGCTCAAAGCGCCATGGTTGAGATTGGATCAAGCGGCTTTCGACTTCTTCTTGGCTGGCAAGCTGAATCAACTCCACATAAGAAATCGGACTTGCTAAAGTAGGCCCACCATTCTGAGAGGCCATTGAAAATGCCGGTATTGCACCTCTAATCAAAAGCGGTTTCTTTTGCCAGTAGTCCTGCATGAAGCGCTTGGGGCTAATTCCGCCAAATAGGGCCCATGGATCGCTAATAGGCAGGTTTTTGGGGGCTAGGGGCGGTTGATAGGGCTTGCTCAAGTAAAATACTCATCAATTAAAGGCCAAATAGCTGGCAATACAAGTCAGTGTAAAGCAGCAGTAAATCATTCAAAATAAATGTACGACAAATTGCGCATGAAGATTCAAAAGAATACGATCGTATCCCTTCGATATAAGCTCACCGATGCACAAAATAATGTGATTGAAGAGCCAGATTCACCAATGGTCTATCTGCATGGAGGTTATGAGGGGACTTTCCCGAAAATTGAGGCATTGCTCGACGGTCAGGATATTGGCTATGAAGCCACAATTCAGCTGGAGCCGAACGAGGCGTTTGGTGAGTATGATCCAGAGTTGCTCAAAATTGAACCGCGTGCTCGTTTTCCTGAGCCTCTAGAAGTGGGGATGCAGTTTGAGGGTGTTCCAGAGGTGGATGCGGAGTCTGATGATGCCACGCAAGAAGCCGGCGCAGAAGAGGATGAAGATGCTGAAGCGGAACCGTTGATTTATACGGTAACGGATGTTGCCGATAATCAAGTGGTTTTAGATGGTAATCATCCATTAGCTGGAATGGCGTTACGCTTTTGGGTTCGGGTTGAGGATGTTCGAGCTGCTACTGAAGATGAGATTGAAAATCGTCATCCAGAAGGGGGCGAGAATTTCACATTTGGTATGCCAAATGACGCTGAAGATGATGAGGAAGAGTTTTTAGAGAAAGCTCTCGGTCTTCAAGGTCATGCCTCAAGAACGCTTCACTAATTACTCTTTAAGCCATTCCTTAATGGCGCCAAGATCGCGTTTTGTATCGGTGACAGTGCCGACTTCAGCGGGGGTATTACTGAGTTTAGCGAGCGCTTTTTCTAGTTGAGCAATCTTCGCCTCTTGTTGGATCGTTGCATCGATTAACCCTTTGAGCGCCATAGATACAGGGTCATCGACATTGGGCGTAACGCCATAAGCCGAAAAATATTCTTTCGTTTTGCTATCTGTGCTTTGTGGCAAGTCAGGGTGTAGAACGCGTGCAGGTATGCCGACAGCAGTAGCGCCGGGCAGAATTTCTTTCAGAACAACTGCATTTGATCCAATGCGTGCGCCATCTCCAACGGTGAAGCCACCCAGCACCTTTGCTCCTGCGCTGACAACAACACCTTTACCTAATGTTGGGTGACGTTTAACGCCTTTATATAAAGAGGTGCCCCCTAAAGTAACCCCTTGATAGATGGTGCAGTCATCGCCAATTTCGGTGGTTTCGCCAATCACAATTCCTAGGCCGTGATCTAAAAATACGCGACGACCAATCTTTGCACCAGGATGAATTTCAATGCCGGTAATTAATCTGGAAAACATCGACAGAAATCGTGCGATCCACTTTAAGCCAAGATTCCAAAAAAAATGGGAGATGCGATGCAACCAGACGGCATGTAAACCCGGATAGCAGGTAATCACCTCGAGACGGTTTCTTGCAGCCGGATCTCGGACAATGATGGAGTCAACTTGGTCGAATAGTGAATTAAACATGGCTTGATTTTAACGGGGCTAGATTATTTTCTCAGGAGCATCTGTTTTGCGATACCCCGTAAAAGATCAATTTCCTCTTTTCGTAGTCTGCTGCGGGCAAATAGCGCTTCCAGTCTGGGCATCAGTTTTTTGGGATTAGATGGATCCAAATAGCCAATTGCTTCAAGCCCCGATCGCCAATGCTCAAGCATCGCAGTGATGGCGGCTGGGTCAGCTAAATCGAGGGTGGAATCTCGATTTTTAGAGGTGTCACCTGAGGCATTGTTTTGCAGTGTTTGCCGAAGGGTATAGGCGCAAGCCATTAGGGCTTGGGCAAGATTCAGAGAGGGGTAGTCTGGGTTGGCATCAAGCCATACCCGATGGGTACATAAAGATAGATGGTGATTTTCTAGGCCCGTTCTTTCTGGACCAAATACCAAAGCGGTTTTTGATTGATTTTGAGCATTTTCGGCAATTAGCTCTAGTGCAGATTGCCAGTCAAGAGCAGGCGGGCCAAATTCTCGATCTCTGCTGGTGAGGCCCAATACTAATGAGTAGCCTTGGACGGCTTGGTCAAGTGATTCATGTTCAGTTGCTAACTCAAGCAGGTTGGCTGCACCGCTGGCAAGGGCAATTGCCTCGGCTTCGTTACCAATTCCCTGAATTTTGGGTCTGATCAAGCGCAAATCATCAAAGCCCATTGTTTTCATGGCTCTGGCAGCTGACCCCACATTGCCGGGGTGGCTAGTTTCCACCAGAATCCAGCGTAGCAAATGGGCTTTATCAAGGTTCATGGTTTAGGTGCTGAGGGGGTAAAAGGGTAAATCGTTTAGAATCATGATATTAGCTTTGTATTGTCATGCAGTTTGGGCAATATTACAGCCCTGTTCTTATTTAATTTGTCCATCCAATCTATGCATCCCATGTTAAATGTGGCCGTCAAGGCCGCCCGTCGCGCAGGAACTGTAATCAATCGTGCATCTCTGAATTTAGAGAGGCTTCAGGTGGATCGCAAGCAGCACAATGATTTTGTGACTGAGGTGGACAAAGCTGCTGAAGCGGCCATCATTGAGACCTTAAGCGAAGCGTATCCAACACATGGTTTCTTAGCTGAAGAAACAGGCGAGCAAAACATTGATGCTGAAAACGTTTGGATCATTGATCCATTGGATGGCACAACGAATTTCATACATGGTTTTCCGCAATATGCCGTATCTATTGCTCTAGCGGTAAATGGTGTAACTCAACAAGCGGTTGTCTATGACCCTAACCGCGATGAATTATTTACAGCAACCCGCGGAGCAGGGGCTTATCTCGATCGCCGTCGTCTACGCGTAGCGACACAAGATCGCTTGAGTAATTCATTGATTGGTACGGGCTTTCCTTATCGTGAAGATCAAGATCTAGAAAAGTACTTAAAGATTTTTGCTGAGATGTCACGTCAGTGCGCTGGTTTACGTCGTCCAGGAGCAGCCTCATTGGATTTGGCTTATGTCGCAGCGGGTCGTTATGACGGATTCTTTGAGAGCGATCTTAAGCCTTGGGATATGGCCGCTGGTGCCTTGCTGATTACTGAAGCGGGTGGTTTAGTAGGCAACTACCGCGGAGAAGAGGGCTTCTTGAAGAGTGGTGAGGTAATGGCAGCTAACCCCCGAATTTATGCACAAATGGTGCAGTCGCTCTCAAAATATTCTGCCTGCTAGGCCTTTATTAAATCAATTGCGCGCACTCCTTGTGCGTTGATCAGTAGGGCATTTGCGCGCGGAGCAGCGGCTTCTGGGTGATCTAAGTCCCAGTCGGACAACACCCAGCGTTGCCAAGAGTGGTCGCCTAATGATTCATGATGGTGCGATGGCCTATGGGTGTGCCCATGAATTAATTTATTGCTTGAATGCGTACCTAGTAATGCCGCACATGCTTCCTTGGTGACATCCGTTTTTATTTGATTCTGCTGATAAGAGGCTTGAGCACCACGTTCATAATTCGCATGACTATTCATGCGTAACTGGTTGGCAATGGAGCGTCTCCAGGTGATCGGTAGAGTCAGAAACAATTTTTGCAGCCAAGGTTTTCTAACCCATCCACGAAATACTTGATACCCAATATCGGCAGTACACAAAGCATCACCATGAGCGAGGAGGTATTGGTTGCCAGCTACCTCAACTAGGGATGGATCTTTTAGTGCGGTCATTCCGGTTTTTTTTAAGAAGCTCGGTCCCAAAAGAAAATCACGGTTGCCGTGTAGGTAATAGGTCTTCACCTTGCTTGATAGATTTGCAAGGGCTTGCTTTACCTCGTGTTGAAAAGGGGAATGGTTTGCAGCATCATCGCCAACCCAATATTCAAACAGATCACCCAATATAAAGACTGCCTCGGCTTGCGAGGCGTCCTTTTCACAGAAGTCAAAAAAACGTTGCGCCGTCAAGGGCATTGACGGCGTCAGGTGTAAATCTGAAATGAGCAGTGCGCTCTTGTGTTGCGGGATCATTCCTCGAGAACGGTTGCCTTCTCAATGACGACGTCTTCGGTGGGAACGTCTTGATGAAAGCCGGCATTACCAGTCTTCACCTTGCGAATGGCGTCAACCACATCCATACCATCGGTCACATTGCCAAATACCGCGTAGCCCCAGCCTTGAGCATTCGGAGCGGTGTGGTTCAAGAAATCATTGTTGTTGATGTTAATAAAAAATTGCGCAGTCGCAGAATGGGGGTCGCTGGTACGAGCCATTGCGATGGAGCCGCGTTCATTTTTTAGACCATTATTAGCTTCGTTTTCAATCTCAGCGCCAGTAGGCTTTTGCTTCATGCCTGGTGCCATGCCGCCACCTTGGATCATAAAGTTATCAATGACGCGATGGAAGATCGTGCCGTCATAGTGACCACTTTTTACATATTGCAAAAAATTAGCAACGCTTTTAGGCGCTTTTACAGAGTCAAGAGAGAGGGTGATATCACCCTTATTGGTTTTTAGGAGTACCTTCGCCATTGCTTAATTTACCTTCTGGTGGGTTAGTTGAAGAATTCGATACGGGAGTAACTGCGTTATTGGCGCCTCTGGTTTGTGGCTTCAATAGATTTAATAGGTATTTGGCCCGATTGGTGTAGAGGCGTTGATTTAATTGGGTATTGGCGGCAGCGTCTTCATAGGCTTTCGCGGCTAGGCGAACATAGACTTCACCTAAATTAGCGGCAGCAAGGCTGTAGCTTGGTCTGAGCTTGAGTGCTAACTCAAGATAATCACGCGCTTCAATCCATTTACCTTGGTTGGCTGCAATTGCTGCAAGATTGTTGTAAGGCTCTGGTAGCTCTGGAAATTGTTGGGTGATTTCAATTAAGGTTTTCTTGGTGCCATCAAAGTCACGCAATTCAATTTGTAAACGTGCTTTTACATAACGTAACTGCACATTGCGTGGAGTCTTTTTCAGACGGTCATTAATTGCGTTGATTGCATCTTGATATTTGCGAGCCTTAACGAGTTTTTCAATATCTGACGGCACAGCATTTTTGGTCACCGGATCTGGCTCGATAATCAGAAACGATAAAAATGGAACACCAACTGTTTCTGACAATTCAGGATTCAATGGATCATAGGGCGCATCGGTTGATAGGCGAGGAGGATCTCCCGGACCGTAGCTGCCTAAATAAGCCTGAGTTTGTGCTTCCGGTGTTTTCGCTTCTTGTTTATTCACTGCTGCAATTTGGGCATCCGCTAGTTGTTGTGCAGGGGTGCTGCAAGCGCTAAGCACCGCTAAGCCTACAAGAATGGCAAAAGCCTTGAAAGGACTTGAAAATGGTACTAACGCTACTTTTCGGGACTCAAACATAGGGATGAAGGTGAAAAACTGGCTCATTCGATATACTCAGCGCTCAGTCTAACAAATTAGCACCGCCTTCCCCCTCCTTTATAGCCCTATGCTGCAAATCTATAACACTCTTAACCGTTCAAAACAGGTTTTTAAGCCCATCGAGCCGGGCAAGGTGAAGATGTATGTCTGTGGCATGACGGTCTATGATTTCTGTCATATTGGCCACGCTAGGGTCATGATCGTGTTTGACATGGTGGTTCGTTGGTTAAGAGCAAGCGGATATGAAGTGCTTTATGTACGCAATATCACCGATATCGACGACAAGATTATTAATCGCGCGCTAGAGAATGGCGAGCCAATCGCAGCATTAACCAATCGCTTTATCGATGCCATGCACGCTGATTCAGATGAGCTGGGTTTAATGCATCCAGATCAAGAGCCACGTGCAACTGACTACATTAAACAAATGCAAGGAATGATTGGTAAGTTGATTGAGAATGAGCTTGCTTATCAGGCGGAAGATGGCGATGTGAACTTCGCGGTTCGTTTGCTGCCGCGTTATGGCCAACTATCTGGCAAAACTTTAGATGAGCTCAATGCGGGTGAGCGCGTCGCTGTTGGAGGCGGTAAGCGCGATCCACTCGACTTTGTTTTGTGGAAGAGCGCGAAGCCAGAAGAGCCGGCTGATACCCGTTGGGCTTCCCCTTGGGGCGAAGGTCGACCAGGCTGGCATATTGAGTGCTCTGCAATGTCATGTGATTTATTGGGTGAGCATTTCGATATTCATGGTGGCGGTGCTGACTTACAGTTTCCGCATCATGAGAATGAGATCGCTCAAAGCGAAGGCGCTTTGTACGGGCAGAATCGCAAAGACAGTGATGCGCCATTTGTTAATTATTGGATGCATAACGGCCACATTCGCGTAAATGAAGAGAAGATGTCTAAATCATTAGGCAACTTTTTCTTGATTCGAGATGTATTAAAAAGTTTTGATCCGGAAGTATTGAGATTCTTCATGCTCAAAGCTCATTACCGTAGTCCAATCAATTACAGCGATGCACAATTAGAGGAAGCACGTTCTGGATTGGTGCGTTTGTATACCGCTTTAGCGCAGGCACCTGTCATCAGCAGTTTTTCATTAGACCCTAAAAGCTCGTGGGTTCAGCGTTTCACGGAGGCGATGAATGATGATTTCAATACACCAGAAGCAATAGCGGTTCTTTTTGAGCTGGCGAGCGAGGTGAATCGTGCGCAAGGTCAGGACAAGGTAACCCTTGCCGCCACCCTTAAGACGCTTGGGGGCATGCTCAATTTCTTGCAAAAAGATCCAACTGAATTTTTACAAATGGGGTCTAAGAGCGAAGATGGTTTACAAGCGGATTACATTGAAGAGCAAATTACTGCTCGAGTTGCAGCCAAGCAAGCCAAGGATTTTGCTAAGGCAGATCTCATTCGTAAAACCTTGCTAGAGCAGGGCGTTGTTCTAGAGGATAAGCCGGGTGGCGTTACCGAATGGCGAAGAGCGTAGTGGCAACAGTTAAAGAGAAGCGAATTCCTGTAGATGGTGCCCCCGAATATTGGGAGCAAGCTTGCCGTGAATTAATGAAGCAAGATCGGATCTTAAAAAAAATCATTCCTAAGTATGGATCTGGTTTTTTGGTAACACGTGGTGATGCTTTCACAACATTGGCAAGAGCAATTGTTGGTCAGCAAATTTCTGTAGCGGCAGCACAAGCTGTTTGGGATAGGGTGCTTATCGCCAGCAAGAAAAAGATGAACCCCAAAAATATTCTGGCGCTTTCGGTTGAAGAGTTGCGTGCCGCAGGCTTGTCTGGGCGCAAGGTGGAATACATCCAGGATTTGGCGGACCATTTTCATTCTGGGCGACTCCATGCCAATCAATGGCAAGATATGGACGATGAGAGCGTAATTCAGGAATTAAGCTCTATTCGGGGTATTGGGCGCTGGACTGCCGAGATGTTCCTCATTTTTAACCTGATTCGCCCTAATATCCTTCCTTTGGACGATGTTGGACTAATTAAGGCTATTTCCCTCAATTACTTCAGTGGCGAGCCTGTAAGCCGTCATGAAGCTAGGGAAGTGGCGGCTAATTGGGCCCCATGGCGTACGGTTGCCACTTGGTATATGTGGAGAAGTATCGACCCCATCCCGGTTGAATATTAAAATCAGACTATGAAAACGACTTTCCTGGATTTTGAGCAGCAAATCGCCGAATTAGAGTCAAAGATTGAAGAGCTGCGTTTTGTACAAGATGAATCATCGGTAGATATTTCCGATGAGATCAAAACGCTTTCTGAAAAGAGTCTTCAGCTCACTAAGGATGTCTATGCCAATTTAACCCCATGGCAAGTCTCTCAAGTTGCGCGACATCCTCAAAGACCTTACACCTTAGATTATGTGGGCGCACTATTTACTGATTTCCATGAGTTACATGGTGACCGCACTTTTGCAGACGATCAATCTATCATTGGCGGCTTAGCTCGATTTGATAATCAACCATGCATGGTCATTGGCCATCAAAAAGGTCGCGACACAAAAGAGCGTGCATTACGCAACTTTGGCATGAGTCGCCCTGAAGGTTATCGCAAGGCAATGCGTTTGATGCGTCTTGCTGAAAAATTTGGTATTCCGGTATTTACCTTTGTTGATACACCGGGTGCATTTCCCGGAATTGATGCTGAAGAGCGAAATCAATCTGAAGCAATTGGACGTAACTTGTATGTTCAAGCTGAATTAGAAGTTCCAATTATCGCCACCATTATTGGTGAGGGCGGTTCTGGAGGGGCTTTGGCAATTGCGATGGGTGATGTCGTCTTGATGCTGCAAAACTCTACTTATTCCGTGATCTCACCTGAGGGTTGTGCCTCGATTTTGTGGAAGACGGCAGATAAAGCTTCGGAGGCTGCTGAACAATTAGGCCTGACGGCTCAGCGCTTGAAGGCGCTTGGCTTAATTGACAAGATTGTTTCCGAGCCTATTGGGGGTGCGCATCGTGATTATGATGTGATGATGGGCAATATGCGCAAAGCACTTGCTGAATCCCTCAAAACTTTTGATGGCATGAAAACGGACGCGTTGCTTGAGCGTCGCCATGAGCGCTTAATGAGTTATGGCAAGTTCAAGGAAGTTGCGACTAAGTCCTAAAGCACCAAAACGAATTGCGGTTGCTTTAAGCGGTGGCCTTGATTCGGTGGTGTTACTCGATACGGCTTGTCGTTCACAGGCCAAGAGTAAAAATCCCGCTGTAGAAATCTACGCCTTTCATATTCATCACGGCTTGCAAAAGCCGGCTGATGATTGGTTGCTATTTTGTGAGAAGCTTGCAAAAAAATATCAAATCCATTTTGACTTTCGCCTACTACATCTAGCAGATCAAAAGAGTGAGGGCAATATTGAAGCAAGAGCTCGTAAGGGTAGGTATGATGCGCTGGCAGAGCTTTGTGAGGAGTATGGTATTGCTGACCTTCTCTTGGCACACCACCAGAACGATCAAGCTGAGACTGTTCTCTTGCAGTTGTTACGAGGCTCTGGTGTTGCCGGCTTATCTGGCATGCCGAATATTCGCGAGTTACAGACGCCAACCAATCAAATTACTTTATGGCGCCCGCTACTGAATCAAAGTCGCGCAGAATTAGAGTCTTATGCGAAAGAACATAAGCTTAAGTGGGTAGAGGACCCAAGTAATCAGAATGATGTCTTTAAGCGCAATGCTATTCGTAAGCAAATTATTCCTAAATTAGAAAAAATTCAACCTGAAGCAGTTGCGAATCTTTCCAGAAGTGCCAGCTTGATGAGTGAGTCTCAGATGTTGTTGGATCGCTTGGCTGAAATGGATGGTCAAGTGATCATCCAAGAAGAGGCTCTGGATAGCAAGCAACTGAAAGCCTTAGCCAATCGAGATTTACCGGCTGCAAACAATGTTATGCGTTATTGGCTCAAAACCAAGGGCCTTGGAATGCCTTCTCAAGAGCGGCTAGCCTCTTGGTGGCGCGATCTTGCTACGGTGAAGTCGGATGCGCAGTTGGAATGGATGCATGACGGTCAAATCATTCGACTTTGGAGGGGGCAGATACAAGTATCTGCAGAGCTGGATGGGGAGTGGATCTTTCAACCGGTTCCAATCAGAAGTAAAAAACCCGGATTAAGTGCTGCTTGGGTCAAAGAGGCTCAAAAGAAAGGTTTGATTTCCTTTAGGGTGAGATCGGGCGCTGAGAAATTACAAATCAAAGCTAATTCACCACGCAGATCCTTAAAAAATCTATTTCAGGAGAGCGATGTTCCGCCATGGCAACGTCATGCGCCTTTGCTCTATATCGATAAAGAGCTGATTGCGATCGCTGGAGTAGGGGTGAGCTATCCGCATTTAATGGATTCCGGGCCTCGGGTTTGGCCAGAGTGGCTGCAGACGTCTATCTAGGGTGTAAAACCCTGTAAAATAAGACCTTTTTAGATCCTCAGGAATACTTTTCCTGTTTTAAAAGACGGAACAGACAGTTTTTATGGCTCTTATTGTTCATAAGTATGGCGGCACCTCGATGGGTTCAGTTGAGCGCATCGCGAATGTTGCAAAGCGCGTTGCTAAATGGATGCGTGCTGGCCATCAAGTTGTGGTTGTGCCATCTGCTATGTCAGGCGAGACGAATCGCCTGCTCGGTTTGGCAAAAGAAATTAATCCAAATCCAAGTCCACGTGAGTTGGATCAAATTGCCTCTACAGGTGAGCAAGTTAGCTCAGGTCTGCTGGCATTAGCATTGATGAATGAGGGTATCGATGCAGTGAGTTACGCTGGTTGGCAGGTGACCGTGAATACGGATTCATCGTTTACCAAAGCGCGCATTAAGAGCATTGATGACAAGAAGATTCTGAATGATCTGAATGCGGGTCGTGCGGTTGTTGTCACTGGCTTTCAGGGTGTTGACCCAGATGGCAACATCACTACATTAGGTCGTGGTGGTTCGGATACGTCTGCTGTAGCAATGGCAGCCGCACTAAAAGCGGATGAGTGCTTAATCTATACCGACGTTGATGGTGTTTATACAACTGACCCACGTGTTTGCGAAGATGCGCGACGCTTGGATAAGATTACTTTCGAAGAAATGCTTGAGATGGCTAGCTTAGGCTCGAAGGTATTGCAGATTCGTTCTGTTGAGTTTGCTGGTAAGTACAAAGTTAAAACCCGTGTTCTGTCATCGTTGACAGATCCATTGATGCCTTTAGACCAAGAAATGAAGTCGGGCACCTTGATTACATTTGAAGAGGATAGCACTATGGAAGCCGCCGTTATTTCCGGTATCGCCTTTGCGCGTGATGAAGCGAAGATCACCGTACTTGGAGTTCCTGATCGCCCAGGCATCGCGTATCAAATCCTAGGACCAATCGCTGATGCAAATATTGATGTGGACATCATTATTCAGAATCAGTCTGTTGAAGGAAAGACAGATTTCACATTCACGGTACCACGTGCTGATTATCAAAAGGCTCTGGACATTCTGAAGAACACAGTGCAAGCGCACATTGAGGCTAAAGAAATTTCAGGGGATCCTAAAGTATCCAAAGTTTCTGTAGTCGGTGTTGGCATGCGTTCGCATGTTGGTATCGCTAGCAAAATGTTCCGCACCCTATCAGAAGAGGGTATCAATATCCTGATGATCTCTACTAGCGAAATCAAGATCTCTGTTGTGATCGATGAGAAATATATGGAATTGGCGGTACGAGCTCTACATAAGGCGTTTGAGTTGGATCAGAAGTAAGTCCCTCAAAAGGCTAGTAAAACCCCTCTGAAGCGGTTATCCGTTAAACTGTGGGGCGCATTTAGTAGTAAACAGTTGTAAAAGTACGGAGACGTGGCCGAGCTGGTCGAAGGCACTCCCCTGCTAAGGGAGCATCGGGGCTAAAACTCTGATCGGAGGTTCGAATCCTCTCGTCTCCGCCAGTACTTTTCAAATAAACCCAGTAAATCTATTGATTTTCTGGGTTTTTTGTTGCCTATTGTTAACTCCTAAGTCATTGAAAATAAACAATAAAATAATATATACCTATTAATTTGTTGCTAAGCAGCAAATAATTGTTGCAATACAGCAAAAAGTTTGGAACAATGGTGCATCGCAACAAAAAACGTAACCAAATTTTCTTAAAGGATTAATCATGTTCCAGAATCAATTAAACGATCAAATCGCTCAAGCTCAAGCTAAAGCTGTTGAGAATGCTAAACATTTGGCACAAGTAGCAGTTGAAAGTGCTCAAGAATTGGCAGAAATCAATCAAGCTGCTGCTAAAGATGCAATGGCTGCTGCACAAGATGCTAGCGCACAGTTGTTGGCTATTAAAGATGCTCAGCAATTAGCTAAGTTGGCTCAGCCAGAAGCTGCTCAAGAAGCTGCTAAATATGCTGCTGCTTACCAAGCCAAGGTAAACAAAGTTGTTCGCAATGGCAACAAAGAAGTTGCTCAAGTTGTTGATGCTTCTATCGATGATGCACGTGATGACTTAGTTAAGTTTGTTAAAGAAGCTACTAAATCTGCTCCTGCTGGTTCTGAGGCATTTGTTTCTGCATTCAAAACTGCTTTCGAAGCTTCTATTCAACAATTTGACCAAGTTCGTGCAACTGCTACTGACGCATTCGCTACTTTTGAAAAGAATGTTGATGCTGCATTGGCTAACTTTCAAGGTCAATACGCTGTAGCTAAGCCAGCTGCTAAAAGCCGCAAAGCTGCTTAATTAGTATTAGTTGTCAAAAGAAAAACCGCCTTCGGGCGGTTTTTTGTTGCTTCAAAAAAATCAAGCAAGGGCGGCAAGACCTTTACCACTAGGACCTAGTAAGCAACACCATCTACCGCTTTCAAGTATCCCTGTATGTACTGCGGTGGAATGTATACAACGCTTGTAACCCCAGCTTTAGAGCCAATCTTCAGTTCAAAACCATTTTTCATATTCTGTTTTAAGAATGCGTCAGTTACTTTGATGGATAGCAACTCCTTAAACATGCAACCTCTAGATTCGCAAAGTCCAGCCTCTTTTGAGATGACCTTAAAGCTGCTCACTGGTCCGTTAATGAGTCTTGCAGAGTTGTAGTCGCGCACCTGATTGAAATAGGTGAGATGTATCTGTAGTTCGTATGCCTTCGATCCTTGTAGCGATTCTGCTGAACGAAGATTAAACATTTCATAGGTATTAGACTCATCCATCGTATTAACTGATGGCCCTAGATAAGTTTTTCCACCAGTTGATGGATTTGGGGTAACGGTAGTGGATTGGTAAACATCATTTACCTCCCATGAGCTGATTTTTTTATCGTTGTTGGCACAAGCGCTTAGACCCAAGGCAAAAGAGATAAGCAAAGCAAGACGGTACATATATGGCTCCTTAGTTTCCCCAAATCATACTATTCCAATCACCCCAAGACTATTTCTGGGGTTTCCTGGATCACTTTTCGTCAATTTCAAAAAATGACACCGTTTATTAGGGTTTGTCATGATGAAATTACTATACTTCACAACTTCACAAGTTGTGAAGTTGTGTTATAGTCTATGAACTGGGAGATGAAATGAAGAGACAGATACCGAAAACACATCAAGCCTTGGAGTGGATAGGGAGGGGCATGAGCGCAGCTCAAGCCGCTAGAAAGATGGAGATTTCAGAATCCAGTGTGTATGCCGCTCTTAGAAAGACGAGAGCAAAAGATATGGGTTGCTGTCCAACATGTGGTCACAAAATAAGGAACTAAGATGAAAAAAACTCTATTAGCAGGTGTAACAATTTCACTTGCAGCATTTGCGTATGCAAGTACATCGTCCGATTCATCTGCGTTGGTAAGTCAGCAATGCAAAATTTCTGCTGAAGCAGTATCAACATTAAAAGGTCTGCAGTATGGCAATACATCCATTCGTAAGGATGTCGCTAGTTTGATTGAACGCCACCTCAAGACACCAGAAAATAAAGAGATGGCTTATAAAAAGTTGAATTTGATGGTGGATGATAAGTCTAGTAACGCAGCCACACTCGAGTCAAAGTACTGCTCTTAAGGCAATAAATAATTAACCCCGCAAATGGCGGGGTTGGTGTGTGTTGCTTGAAGGATTTCCTTGTCTACTGCTTTATGGTGGACAAAAAGGCTTTTACTGATTTATTTTGAAGATCGTTTTCAGCTTCAGTAATGCCAGCGCCAGATAGATGACCCATCGGTAGTCGATCATTAATTGCAATGTATTTTGCTCCAGGAATAAGCTTGGCGGTAGATTTGGCATCAGACTCTGGATTAAGTAAATCTCCAGTTCCCGCCAGAATTAATGTTTTTGCTTTAATAGATTTCAGTGCGGCGGTAGTGTTGCCATCAAATCCCTTGGTGAAGCCTACATCGTGTCGATCATAGGCTCGCGATTGCCATATCCAGTCATTAGCATCCATACGTTTCCAGCCGGCGTCTTGAATTTTTTTCAGGTATTCAATTTCGGCATTTGGGGTGGGGTTTAGTTGATCTTGATATGCAGGTGTTCTAACGATTACACCACTTAGCCATCCAGCCCAAAGCCGCATCCCTTGCTCAACAGGTTTATCGTATTTTCCGCCTTGGTATGTTGGGTCTGTCATGATGCTTTGACGAAGCATTTCAAGGACACCAGTAGTCCATGCGGGAGTTTTAGCCAAGGGGATTATTGGGATGACGGACTGCATAGCATCGGGATAAGAAACAGCCCACTGCAAGGCTTGCATACCACCCATAGAGGCGCCTATTACTGCTACCAGTTTATTAATGCCAAAATGATTTACAACTAATTGATGTTGGCTATTCACCATATCTCGTATGTTGAATTCAGGGAAGCTAATGTTTGGCTGAGCCTTGCTATTCGAT
This sequence comes from Polynucleobacter sp. MWH-UH2A, assembly GCF_018687195.1. NCBI lineage: Bacteria > Pseudomonadati > Pseudomonadota > Betaproteobacteria > Burkholderiales > Burkholderiaceae > Polynucleobacter > Polynucleobacter sp. MWH-UH2A. The sequence goes on along the minus strand of NZ_CP061321.1, from coordinate 1,090,939 downwards.
GGGGAGGTTGTTAGTCCATTGCCAATTGCATCAGTACAAATCACAAAGTATTTATTAGTATCCAAAGCTTTACCTGGCCCAATCAGATAGTCAATGCGGTGATGGTTGCCTCCGATGGCGGTTACCATGAGGATGGCATTGCTCTTGTCGGAATTTAGGGTGCCTTGGGTGGTATAAGAAAGGCTAAAGTCTTGAATGACCGAACCATTTTCTAGTTGGAAATTTCCTTCGGGGTATTGCTGGTGCGGTGGGTCTGTGGGTTTGTGGGCAAGTGAAATGATCGGCACCAGGATGCAGGCTAGCGCAAGACCCTTGATAATGCTTCTATACATCTTTGTCTCCTTTTAATAGTTTATGTATTTATAGCAGGAATCATATGGGTCATGAATTTGAGTGCTCTGATTGTGGAAACCCCAGGCATATGATGGGTTCGTGCCAGTCTTGTGCCAGTACAGCGTTGCCTAATGTATTGACTGATGCATTTGAGTTCAATATTAAGCAGGGGTTTCCTACAGTAGAAGTGGCTCTTGATCAATTGACGGAATATCTTAGGGCGGCTCAGGATTTAGGAATCAAGGCAATCATCCTAATCCACGGGTATGGTTCATCCGGCCAGGGCGGCCATATTAAGAGAGCGATACATGAAGCTCTTGAAACTAATCGTTATGCAGACCGGGTGGGTGAGTATTTTTACGGAGAAAATGTTCCCTATGGAAGTCCTGCATATCACGATTTGATGAAGAAGCGCCCCAGTCTTAAGCGCTATTTGAGGCATTTCAAAGCCTCTAATGCTGGGATGACGGTGTTACTGCTTGGGTCTAGCTATAGAAGTGCTTAGAATAGACGTGATTACAGGAAACTATCATGACCGCAAAAAAATCCGAGCACGCAGATCAATTAATCGATGAATTCAAATCCCTAGTGGCGGATGCTGAAACGTTAATCAAGGCAACCCAAGATCACCCCGGTGAAACGATCGGTAATTTACGCAACAAGGCGCTGGAAACAATTTCTGGTGCAAAAGAGAAAATTTCCAGTCTTGAGGGCGATCTGACCGATAAGGCAAAAGCTGTAGCTGCTGGAGCGGACGATTTTGTGCATCGTAATCCCTGGGAGGCCATTGGAGTGGCCGCAGGATTAGGCTTATTGATCGGCCTTTTTATTCGTCGACGCTAGGTATTTATGTCACAAGAAAATTTACTTTCATCAATAAAAAATCTAGTTGCCACGGGCGCATCAATCGCCCAAACACGCTTAGAGTTACTCTCGGTAGATGTGCAAATCGCTAGAAGTAAGTTTCTGCAGTCTCTGGTGATGATCGTGTCAGCATTATTTTTTCTATTCTTTGGATTGGTGATGCTTGCGCTCTTAATCGTGATTTATAGTTGGGAGTCCGATCGAATGCTGGCACTTAGTTTATTGACAGGTGCTTTTATATCCATTGGTATTATTTTGTCCGCACTTGTGATTCAGTCTCTGCGTACGATGCCCAAACTATTTGAGGCGTCTATTGCAGAGTTGACAAAAGATGCTGAAGAGCTAAATCGTTAATTTATGAATCAAAAGCTAAAAAGCTTATTACTTAGGCGCTCGGAGCTTCAAATGCAATCACAGAAGGAGCGGCTTGAATTTGCAAGACACTTTACGCCTTGGGAAAAGCCTTTATCTTGGGCTGACAAGGGTATCGATGCATTTCATTTTGTTAGGGACAATCCTCTACTTTGGACAAGTGCTTTTGCAGCGCTAGCGCATTACAAGCCCAAATTGGCAAGCAAAGTTTTGGCTCTTGGATGGGGTGCCATTAAGGTTTTGAAAGGTGCCAAAAAGTTAGTTTAGGGAGCTAACTGATTAGCGTACTTATGAGAATTTGAAAACGGCATGAGCGCCTCAAAACCGTGGATTAAAAACTATCCTCCTGGAGTGGATCCAGAAATCGGCCCTTTGGCCTATTCATCGCTTCCAGAATTCTTTGAGACTTCATTTGACCACTTTGGTAACCGTAAGGCTGCCGAGTCAATGGGTAGATTTTTTACTTATCGCCAGATTGATCGGCTCTCAAAAGACTTTGCATCCTATTTGCAGGGTCTGAATCTCGAAAAGGGTGCGCGCATCGCCCTAATGTACCCCAATGTAATTGAGTATCTTGTATCGATGATTGGTGTATTGCGTGCTGGATATGTTGTAGTAAACATTAATCCCTTATATACAGCGCGAGAGCTAGAGACTCAGTTGCTCGATAGTGGAACAAGTGTATTAGTCATGATGGAAAATTTTGCTCATATCTATGAGCAAGTTGCCGATTCAATCCCTCTTAGAAAAGTCATTGTGAGCAGCCCTGGAGAGTTGCTGGGTTTAAAGGGATACATTATTAATTGGGTGGCGCGCAACATTAAGAAACTGATCCCCTTGTGGGATGTTGAGCACATTCGTTTCAAAGAGGCACTACGAGCGAGTGGTAAGCGTCAATTTCAGAGACCTGTTATTGGATTAGATGACATTGCTTTTTTGCAATACACCGGTGGTACTACCGGAATATCTAAAGGCGCTGTATTGCTCCATAGAAATATCTTGTCTAATTTAGCGCAAATTGAGATGTGGCTAAATCCAGGCCTCAAGAAAGCGGATCAGCAATTGCAATTTTTGTGTGCTCTGCCAATGACGCATATATTTGCATTGACTGCATGCGCATTTTTGGGCATCGCAAAGGGGGCTACCTTGATATTGGTAGCTAATCCACGAGATATCGATGGCTTTATTAAGTTGCTCATCAAACATCCCAATATCAATATCTTCCCGGGTGTAAATACCTTATTTCATGCGTTGATACATCGACCTGAATTCAAAAAGGTGAAGTTCTCTAATCTATTAGTCACGATTGGTGGCGGTATGGCTGTTCATAAAAAAACCGCTGACCACTGGCAAGCCATTACAGGTTGTCCAATTGCTCAAGGCTATGGTCTATCTGAAACCTCACCAGTCGTTTGTGTAAATAGCCCATTAGAAAGTCATTTCACTGGGCATATTGGGCCTCCCATGCCTAGTACAGACGTAGTTATTCTGGACGATGATGGGGTTCAGTTACCCAATGGCGCTCCTGGGGAGATCTGTATCAAAGGCCCTCAAGTAATGGCAGGCTATTGGAATAAGCCTGAAGAGACGTCACACTGCATGACTGCGGATGGCTACTTTAAATCAGGTGATATTGGACTCGTTACCGAGAGTGGTCATATTCAAATCGTGGACCGCAAGAAGGACATGATCGTAGTTGCTGGTTTTAAAGTTTTTCCGAATGATGTTGAGGATGTCTTGGCACAAATGCCCGGTGTACAAGAGTGCGCGGTGATTGGCGTTCCGCATCGAAAGCTCGGCGAGATAGTGAAGGCGTATATCGTCAAGTCTGACCATCACCTAACGGAAGCAGATGTATTGCAGTACTGCAAAGAAACCTTAACTAGCTATAAGAGGCCCAGAAAGGTTGTATTCGCGCATGAACTTCCCAAATCCAATGTTGGGAAGATATTACGGCGCGAACTCCGAAAACTATAAGATCTTGTGGCTTACGGGCGGCACGAGAATTTATCTCTTAGGCGTTTTGCCAACCATTTTTGCAGCTCGCAAGAAGTCAAAATCCACGCCTTTATCTGCTTGCGTCACCGTATCCAAGAATAATTTCTTGTAACCACGTTCTGCGGTTGGAATGGTGACAGGGTTGTCTTTAGCCCGTTTAGCCAGTTCTTCATCAGATATCAAAAGGCTGATCTCACGATTCTTGACCGATAAACGAATACGATCGCCATTGCGTACAAAAGCTAATGGACCGCCAATAGCGGATTCTGGAGTGACGTGCAGCACAATGGTGCCAAATGCTGTACCGCTCATGCGACCATCCGATACCCGCACAATATCTTTAACGCCAGCTCTTGCTAACTTCATCGGAATAGGGATATAACCTGCCTCAGGCATACCTGGAGCGCCTTTAGGTCCGATATTCTTGAGAACCAAAATATCATCCGCGGTGACATCTAAGTCTGGACTATCAATGCGGTTCGCCAAGTCTTCAGCATTTTCAAAGACAACCGCACGACCTTCATGCTCCATTAACTTTTCATTAGCAGCTGATTGTTTGATGATGGCGCCACCTGGAGCAAGGTTGCCGTGCAGAACGGCAATGCTGCCACGAGGGTAAATTGGGTCATTGAACTTACGCACGACATCTTGCTTGAAGCTAGCGGGTCCCGCATCAATCTCTTCACCTAGGGTTCTACCAGTAACGGTCATGGCATTGAGTTTGAGAAGGGGTTTGAGCTCGCGTAACAATGTGGTCATACCGCCCGCATCATGGAAGTTCTCCATGTAATGATCGCCTGATGGCTTTAGATCTAACAATACGGGAGTCTCATCACCCATCTTGTCTAGGGCATCGAGATCAATTTCTAGGCCCATGCGACCGGCAATCGCGGCTAGGTGAACAATGCCATTGGTTGAGCCACCAATGGCTAGCAATACACGCATAGCATTCTCAAAAGCATCAGCAGTCAAAATCTTGTCAATCGTGAGACCATCTTTGGCCATTTGAACGGCTCTGGTTCCTGTCTCCTCAGCAATCCGAATGCGATCAGCAGTTACTGCAGGAGGCGATGCGCCACCAGGTACGGTCATCCCTAAGGCCTCCGAGATACAAGCCATGGTGCTAGCGGTTCCCATGACGGAGCAGGTACCTACACTGGCGACCAATTGATCATTCACTTCATCCTTTTGTACTTCATCAATTTCACCAGCACGGAACTTGCCCCAATATCTACGGCAATCGGTGCAGGCGCCAACACGCTCGGAGCGATGAGAGCCGGTGAGCATAGAGCCAGTAATAAGTTGAATAGCTGGCAAGCCCGCAGAAGCTGCGCCCATCATTTGTGCTGGGACGGTCTTATCGCAACCACCAATCATGACTACGGCATCCATTGGTTGTGCACGCAGCATCTCTTCGGTATCCATCGACATCAGGTTGCGTAAATACATTGAAGTGGGGGAGGAAAAACTCTCATGAATAGAGATAGTGGGGAAGTCCATTGGTAGACCGCCGGCAAGCATGACTCCACGCTTCACTGCCTCAATCAATTGGGGCATATTACCGTGGCATGGGTTATATGAACTGCCAGTATTAATAATGCCAATGACGGGTCTATCTAAAGCGCTATTGGTGTACCCAGCACCTTTAATAAAGGCTTTACGTAGAAACAAAGAGAAGCCTTTGTCTCCATAGCTAGTAAGACCCTTACGAAGGCCGGTTTCGGGTGGAGTTTTAGGGTCTTTAGGTTTGGAATTCATGATTGTCTCGGTTTATTTCTAATAATGATGTAATTAACTCGATTGTAGCGATACCTACATTGCGGTGCCTAAGGGTTCAGGACTAAAGGCTAAGGGGTGCCACCCCAGCGATATTGCCAAGAAATACCAACCGCGTTGTAACTAGTGTCGGTTCGTGAGTAAACCCCTTTACTGCCACTTAGACGTATAGAATTATTTTTATCAATTGGATAAGACAGGGTGCTACCAAAACGCCAGTTCTCTTGTACGCCACTCACTGCCAGACCATTCACGTAGGTTTGGCCGCCAGTGTAATACGTAGCATCAGCAGAAATCCAGGCCGTATTAGGGAAGTAGTAAATAACATGAGTCTCACCTGAATACATTGGATTCTGAGAAAGCGTATTGTTCCCCATGAAATTGTTATTGCTTGTATAGATTGTTGCCATACCTGCAAGTTCTAATCTCCAGGGTCCAACTGCTTGAGAGAGCCCCATTGCTGGTTGAATGAGTGATCGATTGGCGCCAACATTAATCATCTGATTGCTGTTGTATTGCCCCCAGGGTATCGAGGCGGCAATGCTGGCGCCGATAATTAAATCCTGTCGGTAGCTCATGAACTCACTATTAGTAAGTGCTGGAGCCCCATAGAGATTCACTGAGGCTTTAATGAGAGGGTCTGATAGACCTTCTGCAGAAGCATTAATGGTTTGTGCGCCCACTTGACCGGTGCCCGTTAGCTCAGCATAGGGTAGAACTAATGTAAGTCTGCCTGATTGACCTGCCACATCAATCACATGAGTAAGACTTAAGGCTTGCGTATTAAGGGTGTAGGAACCACTCTTTGCTTGCGCCAGGCCGCCAGTAATAAAGTTCATGCCGATGGGGGCATTGGAGTAGGCTCGCGCTTCAATTTCTTGTGCGTATGTATTCAATGAAAGTAATAGCGCTACAAATAAAACTCCAGCCTGGAAAAACAATAATTGAAATGATGACCAAGATCTAGTCAGCAAATTCAATTTCATTAAGTTAGTTTCTACTTGAATTTTTGGAGCCAAAAAATAGACTCCAAATATGCTCTTTGCCTAACATTAATTGCATGCCGGCAAGCATTAGATACGGCCAAATAATGAGCCAATACACAAAAGAGAAGGCGACTATTTTCAATGGATTTGCTTGTCCAAAGGCGGTCACGGAGATTAAAAAGTTTTTCCCGTGAATGACACCATCAATGCCAGCCTCTACATAGTTCAAGCCCAAAACTATTGCGATGTAAATGAGTGATTCAACTAGAAGCGATCTCACAATGCCATGAGTTTTATTCACTGTAATGGGGTAAATAGCCTGCCCAATCAATAAAAACTTCGCAGTAATGCCGGCCTTGATTAACGCAAATCCAAAAATGCTAAGGGGGATGGGGCGCTCATCAAGTAAAGTTGCCGCCAAAAATGCAAGAGCGCAGAACCATGTGCCTAAATATAGAGTGAGAATAAATGCCTTCTTGGCTTCATCAACTAATTTTTCTTTAAAGGTTGATTTTGTTGGGTTGGCATCGAGGGCTGTATTCATATGTGGATTTCAATCAATCGGAATTAAGCGTTACAGCAGGATTCGCTATTCGAGCAAGAGGAGTTGGTCTCAATTGGTGCGGGATCGTTGGTGTAGCGCGCAATATATGCTTTATTACCTTTTGGTATTAATTTGATCCACACAAAATGGCCAGATCCTGGCGCAACAGAAATAGGCTCTCCATTCATGTTCCACATTTGATCTAAAACGATGTCTTGATTTCCATTGGGCTCAATGATCTCTAATTTGTCGCCCACAGAAAACCGATTCTTTACATCAATCCTTACTCGTCCATTTGTATGATCAATATCCAAAGTCTCGCCCACGTATAGGCTTCTTCCTGATAAAGAGTGGCCACGCATGTAGAGTTGATATTCCTTATCGTGATGACGTTCATAGAAGCCATCGGTGTATCCGCGATTGGCTAGACCTTCTAGATTCCCGAGTAATGTAGTATCGAATGACCTTCCAGCAACAGCATCATTAATCGCAGTGCGATATGCCTGGCAAGTACGAGCTACATAGTATGGTGATTTTGTGCGGCCTTCAATTTTGAAAGAATCCACACCCATTTTGGTCAGTCTTTCAATGTGCTCAATGGCGCGTAAATCCTTGGAGTTCATGATGTAAGTGCCATGCTCATCTTCTTCCATGGGCATTAAATCATCTGGTCGTCTAGCTTCTTGGAGTAAGACGACATCGCCACTTTGATTTTGTTGTCCGGGCTTTACCTTATAGTCCCAGCGACAAGCATTGGTGCATGCCCCTTGGTTAGAGTCGCGATGAGACATATAACCTGAAAGAAGGCAACGTCCAGAATAAGCAATACATAAAGCACCATGAACAAAAACCTCTAACTCCATCTCAGGACAGTCTTGGCGAACTTCTTCAATTTCATCAAAAGACAATTCACGAGACAGAATCACGCGACTGATGCCAACAGAACGCCAAAATTTAGCAGAAGCACCATTTACCGTATTAGCTTGAACCGATAAATGAATTGGCATATCCGGCCAAGCCTCTCTTGCCATCATGATGAGGCCAGGATCCGACATGATTAAAGCATCTGGTTTCAATGCCACTACAGGGGACATGTCGCGAATGTAAGTGCGAGTCTTTGCTCCGTGAGGCAATAGATTTGAGACTAAATAAAACTTCTTGCCTAAATCGTGAGCGGTATCAATACCTTGCTTTAAGACCTCTATTTTTCCAAAGTCATTATTTCGTACGCGTAAGGAGTAGCGTGGTTGGCCAGCGTAAATAGCATCTGCTCCAAAATCAAAAGCAGTTTGGAGCATCTGTAGGCTGCCCGCTGGGGCAAGGAGTTCAGGCGTTTTCATCATGACCCCATTTTAATGCTTGATTAGGGTGCTTGCCTGGCCAGAAACCACTCAAAATGCCGCTTTAAACAGCCTTAGAGAGTGTTTTGTATAGCCAACGATCAGCTTTGGGCTTACTCGTCAGCAATGGTGTTGCGCAATATGCCAATGGATTCAATCTCAATTTCGCAAATATCTCCAGCTTTCATAAAAACAGGAGGAGTTCTGGCATAGCCGACGCCTGCGGGGGTGCCGGTGATTACAACATCACCTGGCTCTAGAGTCATACATTCAGAGATCAGAACAATCGTCTCCGCAATCCCCCAAAGAAAATCCTTGGTATTTGCATTTTGCATCACTTGACCATTGAGTCGTGATTGGATATTTAGTCCGTTACATCCAGCGGGAAGTTCATCTGGCGTTACCAACCACGGACCAAATGCGCCGGTTTGATCAAAGTTTTTGCCGATAGTCCACTGCGTGGTTTTACGTTGGTAATCACGAATGCTGCCATCATTAAAAATGCTATAGCCAGCTACGCAATCTAATGCATTGTCTAAAGTGAGGTGACGCGCTTTTTTGCCAACAACAAATGCAAGTTCTGCTTCGTAATCTAGCTTGTCTGAAACGCGGGGTTTAATGATGGGGCCCAGGTGCGGGGTCAGTGAACTTGGCCCGCGCATAAAAAAGCTGGGGTACTCAGGCCTTGCATTTCCACCTTCTTTGGCATGATCTGCATAGTTCAGGCCCATGCAAACAATTTTTCCAGGTCTATCAATAGGAGTCTTGAATGCAATGGATTTGATATTGCCACGTACTGCTTTTGGATTCTTGAGGGCAGCATCAGCTCGACGCATTAGTTGTTCATCTTGAATAATCAACTGCAAGCTATTGGGTAGCTGTGTGTCGGTAGAGCATAGATCTATGAATTCATTATCGCTACCCTGAATTAGTGCGCCAACACTTTCCTTGCTGTCTGATGCTCGATAAGAAAAAAGCCTCATGTCCTTGTCTCCTGCTGAATTGGTCTAGTTTTTAATCGTTTTGCAAAGTATATGTCAGTCAAGGCTATGAATTCACTTGAATGGGGGCAAAGTGTGATAACTTTCAATAAACGCACCATAGACTTCAGTATCTATTAGATAGAATAAAGAGAAAGCATAAAAAGAATGGGGACATTAGGTAAGTCGCTTAATGGCGGCCAAATTTTGGCAAACGCTTTAGTGAGACAGGGAGTAGATGTCGCCTTTGGGGTGCCTGGGGAAAGTTTCCTGCCATTATTAAATGGCTTAGTGGATCATCCTCAATTCCAATTTATCACCTGTCGCCAAGAAGGCGGCGCCGCATACATGGCGGAAGCCTATGGAAAATTAACAGGCAAGCCAGGGGTGTTGATGGTCACTCGTGGTCCAGGCGCATCAAACGCGATGGTGGGAGTGCACACCGCATATCAAGATTCCACCCCAATGGTCTTATTGGTTGGCCAAGTGGGAACGGACATGGTTGAACGTGAGGCATTTCAGGAAGTTGACTATCGCCGTATGTATTCTGAATGCGCAAAATGGGTTGGCAGTATTGATCGTGTCGATCGTATCGATGAGTTTGTATCTCACGCATTTCATGTGGCGCAAGCAGGACGTAAGGGGCCCGTTGTATTAGCTTTGCCAGAGGATGTTCTTTATATGATTGGCGATGAACATCCGCTTGCTCCAGCCCATATCGTTCAGCCGGGGCTTGATGCAAAGGTATTTGATCAAGCGATGCAAGTTTTTGCTAATGCTCAACGCCCCATGGTGATTGCAGGGGGTGGAAATTGGAACCGCGCTGCATGCGATAGTTTAACGGCTTGGGCAAATCAAGAGGGCGTTCCCGTTGCCACCAGCTTTCGTTCGCAAGATCTTTTAGATAATCTGAATCCTGCATTTGCTGGTGATTTAGGTATTGGTGCCAATCCTGCATTGGTGAAACGGGTGCAAGACGCTGATGCTTTATTGGTGATTGGTGAGCGTCTTGGTGAAATGACAACTGCAGGCTATAGTGTATTAAGCGTTCCGAAAGCAAAAAATACATTAATACATGTGCATTCCGGTCCAGAGGAATTGGGCCGCGTTTATCGACCTGACTTTGCACTCAATTGCAGTCCAGAAAATTTTTGCGCTGCCTTAAATGGCGTAAAGATGGGCGGTAATCACAATCCAGATGAATTAAAAACGGCCCATGCTGAATATTTAGCATTTGCAAGTCCTGTAACCGTGCCCGGTGATTTGCAATTAGCCCAGATTATGAGTTCTTTGCCAAATTCCATTCCTCGCGACTCCATCGTTACGAATGGCGCGGGAAACTTTGCAACATGGGTACATCGTTTCTATCCCTACGGACCTTTTAAAACGCAGTTGGCTCCAGCCAACGGCTCAATGGGTTATGGCTTGCCGGCGGCAATTGCAGCAAAAATTGTTCATCCACATAAGGTGGTAATTGCAGTCTGTGGCGACGGGGATTTCATGATGAACTGCCAAGAGTTAGCTACCGCGGCAAGGTATGAAGCATTTCCAATCGTTTTTGTTGTAAACAATAGTATGTTGGGGACGATTCGCATGCATCAAGAGCGAGAATTTAAGTCCCGCGTTATTGCAACTGGTTTAACTAACCCTGATTTTGTAAAGTTTGCTGATAGCTTTGGCATTCCTGGCTTCAGGGTAAGCAAAACAGACGAATTTGCTCCCGCCTTTACCAAGGCTCTGGCAAGCAAGAAGGGCGCTCTCATCGAGCTGATCTTGGATCAAGAGGTCATATCACCAAGTAAATTATTGTCGCAATTGGGCAAATAGCCGGGGATGTCGTTAAGCAAGTAAAAAAGAGGGCAGTTAGCCCTCTTTTGTATTTAGCAATTCAGATTCAATTGCATTTCTTGTGGGTTAGTCAACTTTTGCGCCAGAGTCCTTAACAACCTTAGTCCATTTGGCGATTTCATTTTTGATGAAAGTGGAGAACTGCGCTGGCGTATTGCCAACCGGTTGTGCGCCCATAGCCAAATACTTTTCTCTCACAGATGGACTGTTGATTGCGGCCATTAATGTAGCGCTATCTTTATTGAGAATATCCACTGGCATATTGGCCGGGCCAACCACGCCAAACCAAGAGGTAGCCTCGTATCCTGGAAGATTAGCGGCTTCAGCAATAGTTGGTAAGTCTGGAAAGGCGGGCGAGCGCTTTGCGCTAGTGACTGCTAAGGCTTTTAAACGTCCTGCACGAATGTAGTTAATGCAAGAGGGTAGGTTATCGAACATGATGTCCACATTACCTGCAAGCAGATCAGTTACAGCCGGAGGGCTGCCTTTATAGGGGAGATGCACCATGTAGGTTTTGGTCATGGTTTTAAATAATTCACCCGCCATATGAATGGATGTGCCATTGCCACTAGATGCCATATTGATTTTTCCTGGATTGGCTTTTGCATAGGCAATTAAATCATTCACACTATTTATGTTATTTTTGGCAGCAAATTCGGGATTCAGAACCAGAACATTGGGTAATTCAGCCACTAAAGAAATAGGTGTGAAGTCCTTGATTGGGTCAAATGGCATTTTGCCGCCACCTTGGGTGTAGAGCGGCAGGTTAATCCCATGCGTTCCCACAGAAGCCATGAGCCATGTGTAACCATCAGGTGCAGATTTGGCAACAATCTCAGCGCCGATATTGCCGCCAGCCCCAGGCTTGTTATCAATCACTACATTCCATTTGAAGGAATTTAATAGTTCATTTTGTAATGGCCTTGCAATATTGTCAGTGGCACCACCAGCAGGAAACGGCACAACATAACGAATGGGCTTATTTGGGTAGTCTGATTGGGCAATAGAAGTTTGGTAGTAACCAAATAAGGCGACAAGTATTGCAAGGAATTGAATTGCGCGGATATGGGCTTTAAATGAACCACTTTGAATCATTGCTATCTCCTGTTAGTTCGAATCATTCTGATGATGACTTCTAGTTTGAATTTAAGCATAACAGAGCTGATTGAGGGCTCAAAATGAAAAAGGGCCTAGATTTCTCTAGACCCTTCACATATTTGGCTCCTCGACCTGGGCTCGAACCAGGGACCTACGGATTAACAGTCCGGCGCTCTACCGACTGAGCTATCGAGGAATAAGCCGATATTATAGCAAGATGGAAACACTTCTTCCCACTTCTGTGCAGATCCCCAAAGTACTGACAATTGCTGGCTCCGACAGTGGCGGTGGGGCTGGCTTACAGGCAGACCTCAAGGTCATAACTGCCTTGGGTGGCTATGGAATGTCGGTGATTACTGCCATCACGGCACAAAATACGCTCGGGGTTACACGTATTCAGGATGTTGAGTTGGACGTTGTTGAAGCGCAGATGGACGCTGTTTTGTCTGATATTGGCGCTGATATCGTGAAGATTGGGATGTTGGCTAGCCCGGAAATCGTACAAACGGTCGCAAAAACTTTACGCAAGCATGGGATAAAAAAAGTCGTTTTAGATCCAGTTTTGCGCGCAACATCTGGCGCTAGCTTAGGTGGTGACGATACAGCGCAAGCCATTATTCGTGATTTATTTCCCTTGGCCCTGCTGGTCACGCCGAATTTAGACGAAGCATCTTTATTATTGGGTCGCGATATTGTCGGCCCAGATGATTTCAAGTTAGCTGCGCAAGAGTTATTGGATATGGGTCCACAAGCTGTGTTGATCAAAGGTGGTCATCTTGATGCTACGCATACCCAAATTACTGATTATCTAATGTGGCGCACCATCGAAGATGGTCTCGAGGTGGTGCAGTCTAAAGAATTTAAACACTATCGAGTGAATACTCCCAATACGCACGGTACAGGATGCTCTCTGGCATCGGCAATAGCAACCTACCTCGCAGGTGGCCATGATTTACCTCATGCTGTAGCTAAAGCGATTGCTTATGTCGAGGCCGGTCTAGAGGCGGGGCGCTTTCTCAGTATTGGTGAAGGGCCAGGCCCTTTATGGCATATGCACGATTTCTACCCAACTGCTTTATTGGACGAAAAAGAAAAAGGGTAATCCAGCCCGTTATGTTGATGCGAAGAACTGATGCGCTAGGCGCGCATCAGTTCTTGCAGGTGCTTTACAGCGGCTTTGGGATCTTTAGCTTGCGTAATTGCGCGTACAACCGCGATAGAGCCAACGCCACTTTTGGCAACTGCATGAATGCTTTCTTGATCAATTCCACCAATCGCAACCAATGGATAGTGACTCATGAGTTTGGCGTATTGATATAGCCTACCCAATCCTTGAGGTGCCGTTGGCATTTTCTTGAGGTTGGTTGGAAAGACTGCCCCCATGGCAATGTAGCTTGGACAGAAGCGATCCGCATGAACCATTTCAGCATAGCCATGAGTGCTCAAGCCCAACCTAAGTCCAGCAGATCTAATTTGTTCTAGATCAGCGATCTCTAGGTCTTCTTGTCCGAGGTGAACCCCATAGGCTTCCGCATCAATTGCCTCTTCCCAGTAATCATTAATAAATAGCAGTGTCTTGCTACCTTCTGCTGCTTTTACCGCTTCTTTGATTTGTTTTCTGATTTTGTATCGATCTTCAGACTTAAACCGCAATTGGACCGTAGGGAGTTCAGCTTCCACCATGCGTTTTACCCAATCGGCATCTGGCATGACGCCGTAGAGACCAAGACGCTTTGGACACTCCTTAAATGCCTTAGGGTTCATATTGCGAGTCCATGGCAGCAAATCAAAATGTTCAGGTCTGCTCGGCCATTTAAAGGGATTAAAGCCGCCATCCTGAATCGTCATGCGTGACCACGCTTTTCCTAGCGTCTTGGCATCAGATTCTATAAAACCCATCTCAATAGCAGCGAGTGCTCCAGCAAGCTCGTAATGATCGGTTGCTAATTCATTATCAATTCTGGGCGGAGGTGAATTAATCGAGTATTGAGGAATTGGTAGACACAATTCATCATTGCGATGCGCTGAAATAATTTGATCGGCAAGATCTCTGACTAAACTCATATCGATCCCTATATCCCTTTATTCCTTTAGCTTTGGTGCCAAAAGGGCGTACCAACCAATGGAGTGCTAGCCTGTGCAGAGGATTGCGGTTTCATAGCGCCAGATAGGTAAGCGTTGCGCCCGGCATGTGTTGCCATTGCGAATGCTTTTGCCATTGCCACCGGATCTTCAGAAAGAGCCACTGCAGTATTGAGTAGTACACCGTCAAAACCCCATTCCATGACGCTGCATGCGTGCGATGGAAGGCCAAGACCTGCATCAACAATCAGAGGTACTTTGATGCGATCTCGCAATAGCTTCATGGCATATGGATTTAGTGGTCCTTGACCGGTGCCGATTGGAGCAGCCCATGGCATGATTGCTTGGCAGCCAACATCTACTAAACGTTGGCACAAGATTAAATCTTCAGTGCAATAAGGCAATACCTTAAAGCCGTCTTTAATTAAGGTTTCAGCAGTCTGTACTAAGCGTAAAGTATCAGGTTGTAAGGTGTAATCATCGCCAATGAGTTCTAACTTAATCCAATTGGTCTCGAATACTTCACGTGCCATCTGGGCTGTGGTAATGACCTCCTGAGGGCTATGACATCCTGCGGTATTGGGTAAGACGGGAACTTTCATTTTTTTTAGTAGTTCCCAAAAACCGCTATGTGCTTCAGTAGTGCTAGTGCCTTGGCGACGCAGACTCACCGTAATCATTGCGGGATTGGCATCCTGTACGGCATTCTCTAAAACCTGGGGGGATGGATAGCGCGAGGTGCCCAATAGCAATCGACTAGCAAAGCTCTCGCCGTATAAGACGAGTGCATCGGCATTATTGAGTTGGTTGGGCAATGGTGCTGTCATAGGTATTTATCCTCCAGTAACCGGAGCAATCACTTCTATCTGGTCGTTTTCTTGAAGGGCATGCAGCGTATATTGCGATTTTGGAACAAAGTTCAAATTCACGGCGACTGCAAAAGGTGGCTTTGCATTTACTAAGTTGAGTGCATCAGCAACCATGCTGTGTGATGGTAGATCGTATGCCACCTGGTTAACAGTTATGCGCATACGCTTGCCTCATGACTTATATTGTTAACGCTTAAGCCCAATTCGAGAGCTGTATTGCTTTGACCGCTTTCTAATAGCTCTATCGTTGCATCGAGTACCGCTGGAGAAATCATAAAGCCATGGCGATAGAGACCATTGATCATGATTAAATCCGCCAAGCCTTTTTCTTTTTTCACCAGCACTTCAGGAAGATTGTTTTTTAGGGTTGGACGGCATTGTGTTGCCATCTCCAGAATTCGTGCTTCCGCAAAGCCACTATGCACTGTGTAGACCGCGCTGAGTAATTCCATCGCAGAGCGAACGCTCATCTGCGATAAATCTTCAGATTCAATCTCAGTGGCACCAACAACATACACATCATTCTCTTTGGGGGCGATGTAGATAGGGTAGCGAGGATGTATTAAGCGAGTAGGCCTGCGAAGCTTCACTTCGGGGGCGTGTAGGCGGAGAACCTCGCCACGCACTCCACGCAGCCTATTTGCATTGGAAGACCATGCCTGCTTTGCCCCATTTCCACGGCAATCAATCACAGACTCATAAGAGGCATTATTTCTTAATGCCTCTGGGTCTACTTCGGTATTCCAATGGCATTGCACGCCCAGTGTAGTTAATTCAAGCAGTAGCGCATCTAGTAGTTGTCGATTATCCAACTGACCTTCATGCGGAAGATATAGTCCTTGGGTAAAACGATCTGCAACTTCCGGCTCAATACGATGTAATTCTTTAGAATCGAGACGACTGGGTGGAATTAACTGACTATTGTGTAAACAGTTTTTATCCAAATGACTGGTAAAACGTTCGGCTTCTGCGACATCCTGTCGATGCCACAGAATCAAAGTGCCGTCTTGCTGAAAAAATACAGGTGAGGATAGTTCCTCAATTAGCGTCTTCCAACGAGGCAGGCTGTAAATGCCCATCCGCACCACAGAATCCTCAGTAATCACGGATTCTGCAAGTGGGGCTAGCATCGCTGCAGCAACCCGGGCTGCGGAATCATTTGCGCACGCCTCACCACGCTCAAATAATTCAACCTTGGCACCAAGTTTTGCCAAGGCAAATGCTAGTAACCGACCCATCAGGCCGGCACCAACGATGGCAAAACGTTTTTGTGCGAAGGAGAGGCTGCTCATCTAAAGTGCTTACTGATAAATTTCACTGCCACGTTTGCGGAACTCTGCAGACATTTCTTCCATCCCTTTGCTTGGATCATTTGCTTGCGCAATGGGGATCACTTTGGCATCGGCATTGAGAGTGGCTGCGTAGTCACGAACCTCTTGTGTAATCTTCATTGAGCAGAACTTTGGCCCACACATTGAACAGAAGTGCGCAATTTTTGCTCCTTCAGCTGGTAGTGTTGCGTCATGATATTCACGCGCGCGTTCTGGGTCTAAGCCCAAATTAAATTGGTCTTCCCAGCGGAACTCAAAGCGCGCTTTAGAGAGTGCGTTATCGCGTACTTGGGCGCCAGGTAAGCCTTTAGCAAGGTCTGCGCCATGAGCCGCAATTTTGTAGGTGATGATGCCTTCGCGCACATCTTCCTTATCAGGAAGACCTAAGTGCTCCTTGGGAGTGACATAGCACAGCATTGCAGTGCCATACCAACCAATTTGCGCAGCGCCAATACCACTGGTGATGTGGTCATAGCCAGGAGCAATATCAGTAATCAATGGCCCAAGGGTATAGAAGGGCGCCTCTAAGCAATGCTTTAGCTCTTCAGTCATGTTCTCTTCGATGCGTTGCATTGGAACGTGACCGGGGCCCTCAATCATCACTTGAACATCATGCTTCCAGGCTTTGGCGGTTAGTTCGCCAAGCGTATGCAGCTCGCCAAACTGCGCAGCATCATTTGAGTCAGCAATACAGCCAGGACGCAAACCATCACCCAGGCTGAAAGAAACATCATAAGCCTTCATGATTTCGCAAATCTCATCAAACTTTGTATAAAGGAAGTTTTCCTTATGATGGGCTAAGCACCATTTCGCCATGATCGAGCCACCACGTGACACAATGCCGGTAATGCGATCTGCTGTTAATGGCACATAACGGAGAAGTACTCCAGCATGAATTGTGAAATAGTCAACACCTTGTTCTGCTTGCTCAACTAAAGTATCGCGGAACATTTCCCATGTGAGATCTTCAGCGATACCACCAGTCTTATCAAGAGCTTGATAAATTGGAACCGTGCCAATTGGTACGGGAGAGTTGCGAATAATCCATTCGCGCGTTTCATGAATATGCTTGCCGGTAGAGAGATCCATGATGGTGTCTGCGCCCCAACGAATAGACCAAACCATTTTCTCTACTTCCTCATTGATTGAGGAAGTCACCGCTGAATTACCAAGGTTACCGTTGATCTTCACGCGGAAGTTTCTGCCGATAATCATGGGCTCTAATTCTGGGTGATTGATGTTGGCCGGAATAATGGCGCGACCCGCAGCAATTTCAGAGCGTACGAATTCACCTGTAACGATTTCTGGAAGATTGGCTCCGTATGATTTGCCGGGATGCTGTTTGAGCAATTGCTTATATGCAGGGTCTTTGCGTAATTGCTCTAGACCCATGGATTCACGCAGGGCTACGTATTCCATTTCAGGCGTGACAATGCCTTTGCGTGCGTAATACATTTGGCTGACGTTATGACCAGCTTTGGCTACGCGTGGGGCGCTGATATGGGCAAATCGCAAACTTTGCGTTGCGGCATCATTAGCGCGCGCTACACCATAGTCAGAACTTGGCCCAGATAATTGTTCTGTGTCGTTGCGCTCAGCAATCCAAGCATCACGTAATCTTGGCAAACCTTTTTCCAGATTAATCACAATATCGGGATCACTGTAAGGGCCGGAAGTGTCATAAACCGGAACAGGAGGATTTGGGATAAGTTGTTCGCCAGCACGAGTTGGCAATTGATCAATCATGCGAATCGGCGCTTTGATATCAGCACGTGATCCCTGTAGATAGGTTTTAGTCGATGCGGGATATGCAAACTTTTGTCCGAAGTCGCGTTCCAAGCTCTTGAGGCTTGGGATTTCGTGTTTGCTTGATTTTGGGTTACCTGAACTCATGTCCATCTCCTTGCTGTTTTAGATGGACGAAACCGGGTGTCGGTCTGATGTAACTCCCCACGCCAGCATTACCTGGATCGGGTTTTAGGGTCTCTCTCAGCGCCTCTAAGCAAAATCCGCTTATAAGGGCACCCCTGTTTCATCCTTAGGGTAGATTTAACCACGAAAAGACGGCAGGGCATATGACCCTGGTCAATTGCCTACTTAGCGCTAGCTGAGCTTACTTATTGCGTCGCAAAATGAAGTCTGCTGTGACAAAGGCGGCATCGCTGGTGAATTCATCGGCCAAGATGCGGGCGGCAGCTTCTGTATAAGAAACCTCAATAAAACCGCTGACCTCACCATCATGGTTGGTTGGAATAAATTGCTTCGGAAGCTCTAAATCATAAATAAATAGTTGTTCATCATGAAACCCACGTCCATTTGCCATGCGGCGCATATGAATTCGTCCGATGGGCTCAATGTCATCTGCAATTTGCTCGGGTACCCCTGCTTCTTCCCATAATTCGCGGCGCGCGCTTACCCATGGTGTTTCATCGGCGCTAATGCCGCCGGCGGCAAGATTGTCTAATTTTCCAGGATCGGTGGGTTTGTTTTCGCTTCGTCGTCCGAGCCAAATGGTGTCAGCTTTTGTATAACCATTAATGTGCGTAGCCATACTGCGAAAACCAAAGGTTCTAAATGCGGAACGTTCTAGACGAAAGTATTTATGACCATTCTGGTCGACCCAGGCAAATTCTTCATTGCGCCAACCTGGAATGAAGCCACCTTGACGCATATGATTTGCTAAGAGGCTTAGTGTTGCTGATAATTCTTTTGGTCGACCCAGTTGAATGGAGAGTCGATCATGTGACATTCTCGCTAGATTTACAGCTTGTTTTTTAAATAACTCTTGCAAGTGAGGAATGAAGTCTGGGTTGAGGTGTCCGATCAGGAGGTCTTCCTGGTTGCCACGACAAAAATAGATGGGCATGAAATCCGCAGGGGCAGGCCTTGCGGTGTTTTGAAGCATTTCTTCAAGGGCTGCGATGGTGCTGGTAGTGAGAGCGGACATGCGGTTTAGTGTAAGGGAACTTCGGAAAATAGAGTGTTTTTTCAGGCTTTATTACCACAAATATTATTAGAAGTGATTAATATCCTTAGTAGTATCTTTTATAAGGATATTGAATTTTGTAGCAGAATCTTCTGCACACAAATTAAGCAAGCTAGGTCTCTCTATACAAATCCTCGACTTACGAAAACTTTTGTGGATTTATCCACATGGCCTGTGGATAAGTTCTGACAAATTAGTGGTCCCGCCGACAGGAATCGAACCTGTATCCCACGCTTAGGAGGCATGTGCACTATCCATTGTGCTACGGCGAGATGCATACTCATAGAAAGTATGCTAGGTAATTAAGTTGGAATGCTAACCGATAAAAGTAATCTCGCGCATCCTTCACCAACCGCAGAGCGCCCAAACCTGATTGGTAATTGACACCATCATTTCGGGGGCATAGTAGGCAGAAAATACTAATAGCAGTATCAGTAGTGCAAAACCATATGCAATGATTTTCCAATAAGAAGTATTGCTTAGCTTACGCATTGGCAACTCGATGTATGGCGCGCTCTTTAACTGGCAGGTTCACTAAGAATGCAAAAACTCCCAATCCAATGGCAAGTTGCCAAACGATAAGGTAAGAGCCAGTGTGATCAAACAAATAACCACCTAAAAAGGCTCCACAAAAACTACCTAGTTGGTGCGAGAAAAATACTAAGCCAGAAAGCATGGTGAGGTATTTGACTCCAAAGATTTGTGCAACGATGCCATTCGTCAGTGGAATGGTAGATAGCCAAAGGAATCCCATGATTGCGGCAAATATGTATGTTGTTGCAGGGCTCAGCGGCAATAATATAAATCCAGCAATTGCAATGGCGCGCCCGAGATAAATGCTCGATAACAGGTACCGCTTTGGAAATCGTTGCCCCAAAATGCCAGCACTATAGGTTCCAAAGATATTAAAGAGGCCAATGAGGGCTAGGGCAGTGGTAGCCACTGCGGGAGCACCCACTGCTGGATAAATAGAAGAAAGATCTTTCAGATAGGGTGCAAGGTGAACCGCAATAAAGACCACCTGAAATCCACAAACAAAATAGCCTAAAGTCAGTAAACGAAAACTAGGATTGTTAACCGCTTCTTTTAGCGCCTCTTTAATGGTTTGATCACCGTGGCTATGTTGATGTACAAAATTTTTCTCGCGTAATAGAAAGGCTGTCGGAATCATCAGGCTGGCCATTAACGCCAACATCAATAATGCATCTTGCGCTCCAAATGCACTTAATAATCCTTGCTCAGCCGGAATCATTAAGAACTGACCAAATGATCCTGCAGCAGCGGCAATGCCCATCGCCCATACCCGTTTATCTGCGGGAACGTTACGTCCCAAAATGCCGTAAATCACGCTATAGGTGGTTGCAGTTTGTGCAAGACCAATGAGTAAGCCGCCGGCCAGTGTGAAGTTGAGGGCATCTGTTGAGATCGCCATGCCAATCAAACCCAATGCATACAGTGCCCCACCTGCAATCATGATCTTAAACGCGCCATATCGATCAGCAAGAGCGCCTGTAACAGGTTGCACTGCACCCCAGATTAGGTTTTGCAGTGCAATGGTGAGCGCAAAGGTTTCGCGACCCCAACCGTTAGCCATAGTGATCGGGAGATTAAATAACCCAAAGCCATGGCGTATTCCCATGGACATCGTCACCATGAATCCGCCAAAGATCAACACTTGGGCCATAGTCAAGGATGGTTTTGGGTTTGCGCTCATTAAATAATTCCTTTTTCTCTTAGTTGAGCGATAGCGGCATCATCTAAGCGAAGACGCTCATGCAAGATTTCGTCGGTGTGCTGTCCTAATGTTGGTGGTGCCATGCGAACTTCCGTAGGTGTTTTAGATAATTTCATCGGACTTGCTACTAGTTTCATGGTTCCAACAGTAGGGTGCGGCACATCAATCTGCACTTTTCTAGCAATCACCTGTTCGTTCTCAAATACTTCTTTGAAGTTATTGATAGGGCCACAAGGTACATTGGCTTCTTCTAGCAGTGCAATCCATTCCCCTTTTGTTTTTTTGCGTGTCATCGCTTCAAGCAAAGGAACTAGTTGCTTGCGTTGCAAGACTCGATCAGGATTGGTGAGGTAAAGCGGGTTATCCGCTAGATGGGCTTCACCACCAGCAGTGACAAAGTGACGAAACTGACCATCATTGCCTGCACCAACAATCATCCAGCCATCTGAGGTTGGAAAAGTCTGATAGGGAACAATAATAGGTGAAGCATTTCCCCAGCGGCGCGGAACTTCACCTGAAGTTAAATAGGCGCTAGAAACATTGGCCATGACTGCCACTTGTGTATCAAGCAGGGACATATCAATATATTGACCTTCGCCTGTGTGATCGCGGTGCACTACGGCAGCTAGTATTGCAGTGGTGGCATACATGCCAGTAAAAATATCGGCGATGGCGACACCAGCCTTTTGCGGACTTGCCCCCACAACATCCTCAGCTTCACCGGTCACGCTCATGAAGCCGCCCATACCTTGAATGATGAAGTCATAGCCAGGTCGATGTGCATAGGGGCCGGTCTGACCAAATCCAGTGATGGAGCAATAAATCAGATTCGGTTTAACCTGCTTAAGACTTTCGTAATCCAAGCCGTATTTCGCAAGATCGCCCACCTTATAGTTTTCGATGACAACATCGGACTCAGCGGCTAGCTGACGAATCATGTCTTGACCTTCAGGTTTGCTGATGTCGATCGTAATTGAGCGTTTATTGCGATTGATGCAAATAAAATAGGCAGATTCTTCGGTATCTTGACCTTTAAGGCCTTTGGCGAAAGGAGGCCCCCAATGCCGAGTGTCGTCACCCACCTTTGGGCGCTCCACTTTGATGACATCCGCTCCCAGATCAGCTAGATTCTGAGCGCACCATGGACCTGCAAGCACGCGGCTGAGGTCTAAAACACGAATATGACTTAAGGCTCCCATACCCAATTTTGGCATGGATAGCAGGGGAATATCAGAAAAATCCGACCTCATCCCAGACATG
The DNA here is from genome assembly GCF_018687195.1 of Polynucleobacter sp. MWH-UH2A. Lineage (NCBI taxonomy): Bacteria > Pseudomonadati > Pseudomonadota > Betaproteobacteria > Burkholderiales > Burkholderiaceae > Polynucleobacter > Polynucleobacter sp. MWH-UH2A. Next base: position 1,068,537 of record NZ_CP061321.1, on the reverse strand, counting down.
GCTACAATTTTGGCGCATGGCTACCCGTAAAATTTCCGAATACAGCGAATCGTCGATTCAGGTCCTCAAAGGGCTGGAACCAGTCCGTCAGCGGCCTGGAATGTACACCCGAACCGACAATCCCCTTCATATCATTCAAGAGGTCTTGGATAACGCCTCCGATGAAGCGCTTGGCGGGTACGGCAAACAAATCATTGTGACCATGCACACGGATGGCAGTGTGAGCGTTGAGGATGATGGTCGCGGAATTCCAGTGGGAATTCACCCCACCGAAAAGTTGCCTGTAGTAGAAATCGTATTTACCCAATTGCATGCAGGCGGTAAATTTGAAAAGGGCACTGGTGGTGCTTACGCATTCTCAGGCGGTTTGCATGGTGTTGGTGTTTCTGTAACGAATGCACTCTCTAAGCGTCTTGAAGTGACTGTATGGCGTGATGGCCAAGTTTCCACACTCATCTTTGCTGATGGCAAGGTGATTGAAAAGCTCAAATCGAAGCCTGCAACAAAAGAAGATAAGTCTCACGGTACGCGTGTACGCGCCTGGCCTGATGGCAAATATTTTGATAGCTCTGCTATACCCATGGCCGATCTGGTTCGTCTACTTAGATCGAAGGCGGTCCTATTACCTGGTGTTAAGGTCACCCTCATTCAAGAGAAGTCTGGTGAGAGTCAGTCTTGGCAATACGCTCAAGGTTTGCGTGGCTATCTTAATGAAGCGATTGCTCAGGCAGGTCATGGCCCAGAAGTCATTCCGCCGTTTGAAGGTGAACAGTACGCAACGGGAACTGGTGAAGATGATTCCTTTGCTGAAGGTGAGGGCGCGGCTTGGGTGGTCTCTTGGACTGAAGATGGTGCCCCTGTTCGTGAGAGTTATGTGAACTTAATTCCAACGCCCGCTGGCGGTACGCATGAAAGTGGTCTGCGCGAAGGATTGTTTAATGCGGTAAAAGGTTTTATTGAGATGCATGCATTGCAACCAAAGGGTGTGAAACTGATGCCTGAAGATGTATTTGCTCGCGCCTCATTTATTTTGTCTGCCAAAGTTTTAGATCCTCAATTTCAAGGACAGATTAAAGAGCGATTAAATTCGCGTGATGCAGTGCGCTTGGTGTCTGGCTATGCAAAATCAGCACTTGAGCTGTGGCTCAATCAACATGTCGACTATGGTCGCAAACTGGCTGATTTGGTTATCAAGCAAGCACAAGCCCGTACACGTGCCGGACAAAAGGTGGAGAAGAAAAAATCTTCCGGAGTGGCGGTATTGCCAGGCAAATTAACTGATTGCGAGAGCGAAGATATTGCTCAAAATGAGATCTTCCTTGTAGAGGGTGATTCCGCTGGTGGTTCTGCCAAGATGGGGCGTAATAAAGAATATCAAGCCATTCTGCCTTTGCGTGGCAAGGTATTAAATACTTGGGAGGCTGAGCGCGATCGTTTATTTGCCAATAACGAGGTGCACGACATCGCAGTTGCTATTGGTGTGGATCCCCATGGTCCCAATGACAATCCTGATTTATCTAATTTGCGCTATGGCAAGATTTGCATTCTTTCTGATGCGGACGTGGATGGTGCGCATATCCAGGTCTTGCTCCTCACTTTGTTCTATAAACATTTCCCCAAGTTAATCGATTTAGGTCACGTGCACGTTTCGAGGCCGCCCTTGTTTAGGGTGGATGCACCTGCTAGAGGTAAAAAACCAGCTCAAAAGATTTACGCTTTGGATGCCAGCGAGCTTCAAGCGATTGAGGATAAATTGCGTAAGGACGGTGTGAAAGAAACAGCGTGGCAAATCTCTCGCTTTAAAGGCCTGGGAGAGATGAGCGCTGAACAATTGTGGGACACCACATTGAATCCGGATACGCGTCGTTTACTCCCAGTAACTCTAGGCTCTTGGACGGAAGACGAGACATTTAAAACCATGGATATGTTGATGGGTAAATCAGAATCTGGTGCGCGTCGCGATTGGCTAGAAGAGCGCGGCAATGAAGTTGAGGCGGATATCTAATGGCAACTAAGAAGACACCAGGCAAGAATAAGCCTGATCAACAGGCAGATTTATTTACTAACGCCATCGAAGAGATGGATGTTGTTGAAATCGATGAATCGCCTAAGGTGGCTACATCCTCTAGTGGTTCTAATGGACCCAAAGACCCTCATGATTCCAAGACAATGGACTTAAATGAGGACAACAAAGACAGCCTGACGCTGGCAGTGTATGCCGAGCGAGCTTATCTGGATTACGCGATTAGTGTTGTCAAAGGCCGCGCGTTACCAGAAGTTGCTGACGGTCAAAAACCAGTTCAGCGCCGCATTCTGTTCTCGATGAATGAGATGGGTCTGCGCGCTGATGCTAAGCCTGTTAAAAGCGCTCGTGTAGTTGGTGATGTATTGGGTAAGTTTCATCCACATGGTGACCAATCTGCTTACGATGCATTAGTACGCTTGGCTCAAAGCTTTTCTCTACGCTATCCACTAATTGATGGTCAGGGTAACTTTGGTTCACGTGATGGTGATGGTGCCGCTGCGATGCGTTATACGGAGGCGCGCTTAACCAAAATTGCGGGCTTGCTCTTAAGTGAAATAGACGAAGGTACGGTAGATTTTGCGCCCAACTATGATGGTTCATTCCAAGAGCCGAAATTGTTGCCTGCGCGTTTGCCATTTGTTCTGCTAAATGGTGCGTCTGGTATTGCTGTGGGTATGGCAACGGAAATTCCTTCACACAATTTACGTGAAGTAGCGTCTGCAGCAATTGCTTTGATGAAGTCGCCAAAACTATCTACTGCTGATTTACTAGAAATCATGCCAGGGCCTGACTATCCAGGTGGCGGGCAAATTATTTCATCTACAGCAGAGATAGCGCAGATTTATGAGACTGGACGGGGTAGCCTTAAGGTGCGCGCTCGTTGGTCTATTGAGGAGTTAGCGCGTGGTCAATGGCAAATCGTCGTTAATGAATTGCCACCTTCAACATCTTCGCAACGTGTCTTGCAAGAAATCGAAGAGATTACCAATCCAAAGGTAAAAGTTGGCAAGAAGACATTAACTCCCGAACAGAATAATCTGAAGTCCACCATTTTGAATGTGCTTGATGGTGTACGCGATGAGTCTAGCAAGGACGCCCCAGTTCGTTTGGTGTTTGAGCCCAAGAGCAAGAACATTGATGTGAATGAGTTCATTAATCTTTTGTTAGCGCATACCTCGCTTGAGTCTAATGCGCCGATGAATTTGGTAATGATCGGTAATGATGGTCGTCCACGCCAAAAGGGCTTGAAAGAAATTATCTCAGAGTGGATTGAGTTCAGGGTGGCTACCGTCACGCGCCGTACCCAGTTCCGCTTAGGCAAGGTTAAAGACCGGATGCATATCTTAGAAGGGCGATTAACCGTTCTTCTGAATATCGATAAGGTCATCAAGATCATTCGCAACAGCGATGAACCAAAAGCCGATTTGATCAAAGAGTTCAAGCTTACCGATCGTCAAGCTGAAGATATTTTGGATATCCGCCTGCGTCAATTGGCTCGCTTAGAAGGTATCAAGATTGAGCAAGAGCTCAAAGAGCTCAAGTCAGAGCGTGATGACTTAGAGGGGTTGTTACAGAGTGATACTGTTTTACGTAAACGAATCATCAAAGAGATCGAAGCAGATATTAAAGATTTTGGCGATGATCGTCGAACGCTGATACAGGAAGACAAGCGCGCCGTTGCCGAAACAAAAGTAATAGATGAGCCAGTAACGGTGATCGTTTCACAAAAGGGTTGGGTGCGTGTTCGCCAGGGTCATGAACATGATGCAATGCAGTTCAGCTTCAAAGCCGGCGATGCTCTCTATGCTACGTTTGAAGTGCGTACCGTCGACGTAATTCAGGGCTTTGGCAGCGATGGCCGTGTATACACAGTGCCTGTGAGCGAGCTGCCAGGTGCGCGTGGTGATGGCTCTCCGCTAACCAGCTTTGTCAATCTAGCAGCGGGATCACAGATGGTCGCCTATTACGCTGGCCAGTCTGATGACTTGGTATTGCTTTCCACAAAAGCAGGTTATGGATTCTTGGCAAATGTAGCTGACATGAGTACGCGCAATAAGGCGGGCAAGTCATTCATTAGCATCGATGCAAAAGTTGCTGGTGATGCACCGCTTGGCGCTGCTAAGGTAGAGGTGGGCATGAAGCAAGTGGCTTGCTTGTCAGCTGCCTCGAAGTTGCTGGTGTTCCCATTGGATGAGTTAAAGCGTTTGCCTACAGGCGGTAAAGGCGTCATTCTGATGGGGCTCGATGATAAAGAATTTATGTCATCAGCTATCGCAGTAGGCCCAAATGGCGCAAGCTATTCTGGTGCAGGACGTGCTGGTAAGCCAACCGAACTCAGCTTAGATGCGAAAACTCTCAAATCGTTTGCTGGTAATCGTGCTCGTAAAGGCCACTTTGTTGAGCCACGCTTGAAAGACGGCAAGCTAAAAGCTAATTAATCGGCTGCCTAAGAAAGCTAACTAAGAAAGTTATCCTTTTTTAGGTAGGCTGGCACCGTATTTGACGGCAATCACTTCCGCCAGAATAGAAACAGCAATTTCTGGTGGGGTGAGCGCCCCAATCGATAGTCCGACAGGGCCATACAGTCTTTCTACCTCTTCATTACTAACGTCAAATTCTAGTAAACGCTCTTTGCGTTTCTGGGTATTTTTGCGACTACCTAAAGCGCCTACATAAAACGCGGAAGATTTGAGAGCTTCCATGAGCGCCATATCATCCAGTTTGGGGTCATGGGTAAGGGCTACCACCGCGGTGTGAGGATCTACACCAATCTCAAGCAAGACATCATCAGGCATACCTTGAATAAAGGTGACGTCGGAGCGATTTAAACCCTCGGCATATTCTTCCCGAGGGTCGATGACGATGACTTCAAAGTCAGAGGCGATTGCAAAGTCTGCCGTGTACTGGGAGAGTTGGCCGGCGCCAATAATCACCATGCGCCATCGTGGTCCATAGGTAGTTTGCATCTCAGTAGCGCTACAAATAAATTCGTCGTTACGCGTACCTGGTTCTAAAGTAGATTTGCCTGTTGCAATATTGACGGATCGTTTGGTAATTTGATGGGAGCTAATGCATTCCAAGAGCTTTTCCAGAATGGTAAGTTCAGGCTTAGGCTCAACCAATAGTCGCAAGGTGCCACCACAAGGCAAGCCAAAGCGCGCCGCTTCCTCTTGGCTTACACCATAGACCACTATCTCAGGGGTATCGCGAGTCAAAATTTCAGTTTGTACGCGGCTAATGAGGTCGTCTTCCACGCATCCGCCAGAGACAGAACCGGCAACTTGTCCGTCATCCCGAATGGCGAGCCATGATCCTATAGGGCGTGGGGCTGAACCCCAGGTTTGCACAACGGTTGCAATGGCAACAGAATGACCTGTTTGAAGCCAGTTCACGGCGGATTTGAGTACGCTCAGATCGGTGCTATTCATGCGTTATCTTTATATTTAAATTCTTATTTATTATCACTCTAATGACTTTATTACGTAAACCTTCTGATCTACGGCTGGCAGTTGTCCTATTGGCGGCTGGGGAGGGTAGTCGTATGGGCTCTATACCGAAGGCATTACTACAAAAGGATGGCAAAAGCCTAGTAGAGAGATTTTGCACTTCAATCAAATCATTTGATCCAGTTCAGTTCATTGTCATTACCGGATTTCATGCGTTGCCAATAGAGCAAGAGCTTAATAGATTGGCTAAGTTGATGGATCTATCCATCACTATCATTCATAACCCAAATGCTTCTGCCGGCCAAGCCTCATCGGTAAGGCTTGCTCTTGAATCTTTAGATGGCGCATTTGACGTAGTGGCTATGTGTTTAAGTGATCAACCCCAGATTGGTGAAGATGAACTAATTACCTTGCTAAATCAATTTATTGATCGTGAGCCGCATCAAGATGTGTTGATGCCGATGGTGGGTGGTCAGCGTGGCAATCCCGCGCTATTCTCCAAAAAATCGGTAGAAGAGATGTTGATAGCACCGGGAATGGTATGCCGAACCTTTATGGATCAGCATCCAGCACGAATCAAAATATTTAATTCTGATAATGACGCATATATTCTGGATGTCGATACAGATGCGGACATCCAGAACCTTGGTGTTACGCGAGCTTAAATCTCGGCAATCAATTCAATCTCAACGCAAGCTCCTAGCGGAATTTGCGCAACTCCAAATGCGCTGCGAGCATGCCTGCCTGCCTCCCCAAAGACCTCGAACAATAATTCAGAACAGCCATTAATTACAAGGTGTTGTTCTGTATATTCACTAGTAGAGTTCACTAAGCCCATTACTTTCACAATGCGTTTGACTTTATCGAGTGAGCCAAGATGATTTTGTAGTGTAGAGATGAGATCAATGGCAATAGATCTTGCGGCAGCCTTACCAGTTTCGGTATTCATATCTTTACCAAGCTTACCAACCCAGGGTTTGCCATCCTGTTTGGCAATGTGTCCAGACAGAAATACAGTGTTGCCAGTAGTCGACGCCATGACATAGGCTGCAGCGGGTGGTCCCGGAGGCGGTAAATCAATACCCAGGGTTTTTAGTCGATTGTTGATAGTGCTCATCATTTTCTCGGTCAATGGTTAATAAAAAGAGAGGGGCTAAATGTAAATCTTACTGATAGTTTATTTTGAGAGTTGTCGCATAGCAGCCTCTAGCCCAGTTAAGGTAACGGGATACATGCGGTCTTTCATGAGATTTTTCATGATGTCGATGGATTGACGATATTCCCAAATGGATTCAGGTTCGGGATTGAGCCAAGCAAAGCGTGGAAAGTGTTCAAGGAGGCGGTTGATCCATACTGCGCCAGCCTCTTTATTGTTGTACTCAACCGATCCATTAGGGCTGAGAATTTCATATGGAGACATGGTGGCATCGCCGACAAAAATTAATTTATAGTCTGGGCCATACTTATTAATAATGTCCTGTGTAGCGGTAACTTGATCTCTGCGACGACGATTGCTTTGCCAAAGGTTTTCATAAACACAGTTATGGAAATAGTAGTGCTCTAAGTGCTTAAACTCCGCTTTGGCTGCCGAAAATAGCTCACCAATCCGGAGTATGTGGTCATCCATTGAGCCACCAACATCCATCAGAAGTAATACTTTGACTTGGTTATGACGTTCTGGCCGCATTTGAATGTCAAGCATGCCAGCGTTAGCTGCAGTCGAATGAATCGTTTTGTCTAAATCAAGCTCAAGTGCGGAGCCTTGCCTAGCAAAACGACGTAATCGCCTGAGAGCTACTTTGATATTTCTGGTGCCAAGGGCCAAGTTGCTATCGTAATCCTTAAATTCACGCGCTTCCCAAACTTTGATGGCCGTGCGATTGCCAGCACTCTCGCCACCAATACGAATACCCTCTGGGTGGTAGCCACTATGGCCGAAAGGGGACGAGCCGCCAGCGCCTATCCATTTATTGCCCCCACCGTGCCATTCCTTTTGCTCTTTGAGTAACTCCTCAAGTCGCTTTCGAAGTGCATCAGGGCCGCCGAGTTTTTGCAGTGCTGCTTTCTCTTCCTCAGACAAAACCCGCTGCAATTTTTTCTCTAGCCAATCCTCCGGTATATCCTGTGATAGGGCGATGATTTGTTCTATACCCTTAAAGCAACTGCCAAACACTTGATCAAAGCGATCAAAGTACTGTTCATCTTTCACTAGTGTCATACGTGAGAGTTGATAAAACTCATCAATAGATGGAGCAATTACACCCGACTTCAATGCTTCTAATAAGGTTAAAAACTCTCTAACGGAAACAGGCACCTTAGCCTCTTTGAGTTTCAGAAAGAATGGAATCAACATTGCTTTAGTTTGTTATTAAGGCAAGACAGAAGCATTAACGATGGTTGCGATTCATCATTACAAGACGCTCAAATAGATGAATATCTTGCTCATTTTTGAGCAAAGCTCCATGTAGGGGTGGCACCACAATTTTGTCATCTTGTGAGTAGAGTGCCTCTGGTGGAATATCTTCTGCAAGCAAGAGCTTAAGCCAGTCAATTAACTCAGAGGTGGAGGGCTTTTTCTTTAGCCCAGGCAAAGCACGGATTTGATAAAAGGCTTTTAAAGCCGCATCGAGTAAATCCTGCTTGATATTGGGGTGATGTACATCCACAATACTTTGCATTGTGCCTGCATCTGGAAAACTAATGTAATGAAAGAAGCATCGACGCAAGAATGCATCTGGTAATTCTTTCTCATTATTCGATGTGATAATGACTAAGGGACGATGTTTTGCTTTAATGAGTTCGCGAGTTTCATATACATAAAACTCCATACGATCAATTTCACGCAAAAGATCATTTGGGAATTCAATATCTGCTTTATCGATCTCATCAATGAGTAACACAGTGGGTTGATCTGCTTCAAATGCTTGCCACAAGACGCCTTTCACAATGTAGTTGCGAATGTCTTTTACCTTTTCATCGCCTAACTGGGAATCACGTAAGCGACTAACCGCGTCGTATTCATAGAGTCCTTGCTGCGCTTTTGTGGTGGATTTAATATGCCATTGCAGGAGCGGCATATTGAGGGCGGCAGCCACTTCTTCAGCCAACATCGTTTTACCCGTACCAGGCTCTCCTTTAATCAGGAGAGGTCGTTGAAGCGCCATGGCAGCATTTACAGCCAATTTGAGGTCATCAGTTGCCACATATTGTTGGCTTCCATCGAAGCGCTTTGGGGTATTAGGGTTCTTAGTCTTCTGTGCTGAGCTCATTTTGGCCAATCAAAATCCGTTCCATGGGGTGTTCCAGTATAGGTAAATGGCGTCAGTTTTTCAGTATTTCTACTGATTTTTGGCGCCGTAAGGGCCAAAGTCTGGCTCAAATGCGGGTTAAATGACGTACTCTCCGCTATACTCTCCCCAGTTGATTTAAATCAAACTCATTAATACTGATTTCTATGAAAAAACTCTCCATTCTTTCGAAATTGTTTGTCTGTGCTGGCCTAGCTTTTGCTGGATTTGCAGTCCAGGCTGATGAAATTAAGGGTAATGCTAGCGCAGGTAACGCCAAGGTATGGCTCTGTGTAGGCTGCCATTCAATTCCTGATTACCGTGCTGATTATCCATTGGTATATCGAGTGCCAATGTTGGGCGGTCAAAATGCCGCTTATATTGCTACTGCTTTGTCTGAGTACAAGAAGGGTGAAAGAAAGCATCCAACAATGCGTTCTATTGCAGCGAGCTTGTCTGATCAAGATATGGCTGACATTGGCGAATACTATGCTGCGCAAACTGCCAGCTCACCGAATAACCCATTGAAGTAATAGAGGCGTTTATGAAATTTGCACTAGTTACAGCAGTATTGCTATCCAGTATTGGTATGGTAGGTGCGGCCAATGCTGCAAGCGTTGAAAAAGGACAGGCTTTGGTAGAGAAGGCAAATTGCGCTTCTTGTCATGGTGCTGGATTAAATGCCCCGATCTTGCCCGCTTATCCTAAGCTCGCCGGCCAATACCCTGACTATATTTACTACGCATTAAAGGCTTACAAAGTAGGCAATGGCAATGCGCAATTTGGCCGCAACAATGCGGTGATGGGCTCTCAGGTTCAGTCTTTCTCTGATGCTGACTTGCACGACATTGCTGCGTACGTGGCATCTTTACCAGGGAATTTTGTAAACAAGAAGTAATTCTTTTTGATCGCAGTAAAAAGCAAAGGCTTAGATAAACTTCTAAGCCTTTGTTGTTTTCAGGGCTACTAAAGACTCGTTTACCAAGCAACTTGTTTATCAAACTTAACTAGGCAGGCTTACCTAAGCGCTTCTAGTCCTCGTTCCACGTGTTTCCGCATTGCCATCTCTGCACCTGTCTGATCACGCTTTAGAAGAGCTTTCAGAATTTCTCGGTGCTCAAGCAGGGAATTTTGAAGTCTTCCTGTGCTCGTAAGAGAGTCACGGCGGTGTAACCTCAACACCTTGCGAAGATCTGCGATGACACCATTCATCCAACGATTACCAGCAATTTCCTGAATGAGCTCGTGGAATTTCCCGTTGATTTCAAAAAATTGCTCAATGTCCCTATCGGCCGCAGCTTTTTCTAAGCGGTGATGCCAATAGTCAAGTTGGTTGAGTTCTTCCTCTGATGCCTTGAGAGCAGTCTGTTTTGCCGCTTCGCCTTCAAGCAGGGAGAGAATGGTAAAAATTTGTTCTAAGTCGCTTCTAGCAATCTCGGTGACATAAGCCCCGCGACGCATTTTGATGGTTACTAGCCCCTCAGACGCCAAAACCTTGATGGCTTCTCGCATGGGGGTGCGACTGATACCAAATTGATCCGCCAAGCTTTGCTCATCTAACCAGCTTCCTGGGGCAAGCTGTTTGGCGAAAATCTGCTCCCGAAGCCGATCTGCAACGTCTTCATATAGGGGTCTATTATTCAGTTTTGTATTCATAATTATGAATACATGATATCTAGACAAATGACAAATAGTCAAGCAGAATTAGAGAATCTTATATGCAATGCAACAAAAAACTAGGGAGTGTTTTGTGAGTTCAGAAAAGAAAAATCCATCTAACAAAGAATGGCCATCATTTCCGGATGTCAATTTAGATTCGTGGAATAAAGCAGCGCAAAAGTCTGCGCCCAATGGAGATGTTGATCAGCTTGGCTGGAAAACTCCTGACGGAATTCATCTCAAAGCACTTTACACATCTTCTGACGCTAAAGATCTTAACTACACAGATACTTTACCGGGATTTGAACCATTTATACGTGGCCCTCAGGCAACAATGTATTCAGTCCGTCCTTGGACGATTCGCCAGTATGCCGGTTTCTCAACTGCAGAAGAATCAAATGCTTTTTATCGCAAAGCCTTAGAGGCTGGTGGTCAAGGTGTTTCTGTTGCATTTGACTTGGCTACACACCGTGGCTATGACTCTGATCATCCTCGCGTAACTGGTGACGTTGGTAAAGCTGGTGTAGCCATTGATTCTGTGGAAGATATGAAGATCTTGTTTGATGGCATACCGTTAGATAAGGTATCCGTATCAATGACGATGAACGGCGCGGTATTGCCTGTATTGGCAGGATACATTGTTGCTGGCGAGGAACAAGGGGTTAAACAAGAGCAACTGTCTGGGACGATTCAGAATGACATTCTGAAAGAGTTCATGGTGCGTAACACCTATATTTACCCACCTGAGCCTTCGATGCGAATCATCGGTGACATTATTGAATACACCGCAAAGAACATGCCAAAGTTCAACTCGATTTCCATTTCGGGTTATCACATGCAAGAGGCGGGCGCTAATCAAGTATTGGAATTGGCGTTTACTTTGGCTGACGGTAAAGAGTATGTAAAAACAGCATTGGCAAAAGGTCTGGATGTAGACGGTTTTGCTGGACGTCTTTCATTCTTCTTTGCTATTGGCATGAACTTCTATCTTGAAGTGGCTAAGTTGCGCGCGGCACGATTACTGTGGTGGCGCATTATGAAGTCCTTTGAACCAAAAAATCCAAAATCATTGATGTTGCGTACGCACTGTCAAACATCGGGCTGGTCTTTGACTGAGCAAGATCCGTATAACAATGTGGTGAGAACAACTGTTGAGGCGATGGCTGCCGTATTTGGTGGCACGCAGTCTTTGCATACCAATTCTTTGGATGAGGCGATTGCCTTGCCATCGGAGTTCTCAAGCCGTATCGCCCGTAATACACAGCTTATCCTACAAGAAGAGACTCACATCACTAGCGTAATCGACCCTTGGGCTGGTTCATACATGATGGAAAGTTTGACCCAGGAAATGGCAGACAAAGCATGGGAGATTATTCAAGAGGTTGATGCAATGGGCGGCATGACCAAGGCTGTTGAAAGTGGTTGGGCAAAGCTCAAAATTGAAGCAGCTGCTGCTGAGAAGCAAGCAAAAATCGATTCTGGTTCTGATGTGATTGTTGGCGTGAATAAATACAAGCTAGCGAAAGAGGATCTAGTTGACGTATTAATGATTGATAACGACAAGGTTCGCGATGGACAGGTAGCGCGTCTAAAGAATATCAAGGCAAAGCGTGATAGTAAAAAGGTAGAAGCTGCATTGCTGGCCTTAACTAAAGCCGCCGAGGAGGGCACAGGCAATTTATTGGAACTTTCTGTGAATGCAATTCGATTGCGTGCGACAGTTGGTGAAGTGTCTGATGCTTTGGAAAAAGTTTACGGGCGCCATCGCGCCGATACTCAAAAGGTGACCGGAGTGTATGCAGCTGCTTATGACTCAGCAGAGGGCTGGGCAAAATTACAAACAGAAATCGCTGATTTCGCAAAAGAGTTTGGCCGCCGTCCGCGCGTGATGATTGCCAAGCTTGGTCAAGACGGCCATGATCGCGGGGCAAAGGTTGTGGCAACTGCTTATGCCGATCTTGGATTTGACGTGGATATTGGACCTCTATTCCAAACTCCTGAAGAGTGCGCGCGACAAGCAATTGAAAACGACGTGCATGCATTGGGTGTATCTACACTCGCAGCTGGCCACAAGACCTTAGTGCCAGCAATCATTGCTGAGTTAAAAAAGCAAGGATCTGACGACATTATCGTATTCGTGGGTGGCGTTATCCCAAGACAGGACTATGAGTTCCTGTACGAAGCGGGAGTTAAAGGTATTTATGGTCCCGGCACACCGATTCCAGCTTCAGCAAAAGACGTGCTTGAGCAAATTCGTAAATCAGTTAAACCTGCTTAATACGATCTAGGCGGGATAGACAAAATGCTCGAAGCAGTTGATCAGGCTTTAGTGAATGAACTCACTGGCGCTCCTTCGCTTAAACAGCGTCGAGCGCTAGCGAAAGTCATCACTCTGCTTGAGTCGACTCGTCTGGATCATCGCAAGCGTGCCGATGAAGTGCTTAATGCCTTGTTGCCAAAAACGGGGAAGTCTTTTCGTTTGGGTATTTCTGGGGTTCCGGGGGTTGGCAAATCAACCCTGATTGAATCACTTGGGCTGTATTTGATTGAAAAAGGTCATCGGGTTGCGGTACTAGCAATTGATCCTTCATCTAGCTTATCTGGCGGCTCAATCCTTGGCGACAAAACTCGCATGGAGCGCCTCTCGGTATTGGAGAATGCTTTTATACGGCCCAGCCCATCGTCCTTAACCTTAGGTGGTGTTGCTGAGAAAACCCGTGAGGCAATGTTAGTGGCTGAGGCTGCAGGCTTTGATGTTGTCATCGTTGAGACAGTGGGTGTTGGCCAAAGTGAAATAGCGGTAGCGGGTATGACGGATATGTTCTTGTTACTTCAGTTGCCTAATGCTGGTGATGATTTACAGGCGATCAAAAAAGGCGTCATGGAAATCGCAGACTTAATCGTGATTAATAAAGTCGATATTGATCCCGATGCCGCAATGCGTGCACAGCTCTTTATTACCAGTTCATTGCGCTTATTGGGCTTTCAAGGAAATCCAGACCATGCTTCCCACGATGCTGATTTTTGGCATCCAACTGTAATGACTTTGAGTGCCCTTGAGGGTAGAGGTGTGCCGGAATTGTGGGGGAAGATTTCTCATTTTGAAAGGCTACAGAAGGCAAACGGCAAGTTCGACTCGCGCCGTAAGAATCAAGCTGGTGCATGGATGTGGGACCGTATTGATGCTGGTCTGAAGAACGCATTTCGTAGTAATGAAGCGGTACAAGCGCTTCTACCAAATTTAGTTGCAGAAGTTAATCAAGGAACCATGGCGCCTTCAGTAGCAGCAAGACGCTTGTTGGAGTCCATGGGTCATGAATTTTTCTAAGGAGTAGGTAATGAAGGAAATCATTCAACAACTAGAGGCAAAGCGCGAGCTGGCACGCCTTGGTGGTGGGCAAAAGCGTATTCAGGCTCAGCACTCAAAGGGTAAGTTGACAGCCCGTGAGCGTATTGAGCTCTTGCTTGATGCGGGCACATTTGAAGAGTGGGATATGTTTGTTGAACACCGTTGCCACGACTTTGGCATGGGTGACCAAACTGTTCCTGGTGATGGCGTAGTCACTGGTTATGGAATGATTAACGGACGCCTGGTATTTGTGTTCTCACAGGATTTCACAGTCTTAGGTGGTTCTTTGTCTGAAGCGCATGCTGAAAAGATTTGCAAGATCATGGATCAGGCCATGAAAGTAGGGGCACCAGTGATTGGTTTGAATGACTCTGGCGGCGCTCGTATTCAGGAGGGTGTAGCCTCTCTGGGCGGCTATGCAGAAATTTTCCAGCGTAACGTCACTGCTTCTGGTGTGATTCCGCAGATTTCCTTGATCATGGGGCCATCTGCCGGTGGCGCCGTGTACTCACCGGCACTGACCGACTTCATCTTTATGGTGAAAGACAGTTCATATATGTTCGTAACAGGTCCTGAAGTGGTGAAAACAGTGACACATGAAGATGTCACTGCTGAAGAGTTGGGTGGTGCTGTGACGCATTCAACCGTATCGGGCGTGTGTGATTTGGCTTTTGACAATGATGTCGATGCCATCATGATGTTGCGCCGCTTTTTTAACTATCTACCTTTATCTAACCGTGAGAAACCGCCACTGATTAAAGGCGCGAACCGTACTGAAGAGCCAGATTTCTCCTTAGATACGTTAGTTCCTTCTAACCCTAATCAACCTTATGACATGAAGGAGTTGATTGAGAAGATTGTGGATGATGGTGAGTTTTTTGAGCTCCAGCCAGATTACGCAAAGAATATCGTAATCGGGTTTGCTCGCATGGAAGGTCGCTCAATCGGTATCGTGGCGAACCAACCCTTAGTGCTTGCAGGTTGCCTGGATATTAAGGCATCCATCAAAGCTGCACGTTTTGTACGTTTCTGCGATGCTTTCAATATTCCAGTCGTGACATTGGTTGACGTTCCTGGATTCATGCCTGGTACAGCCCAAGAGTACGGCGGCATCATTAAACATGGCGCGAAGTTGCTTTATGCGTATGCGGACTGCACAGTGCCGAAAGTCACCTTGATTACTCGTAAGGCTTATGGCGGCGCATATGACGTAATGGCTTCCAAGCACTTACGTGGTGATGTCAACTTTGCTTGGCCTTCTGCTGAGATTGCAGTAATGGGACCAAAGGGCGCAGTGGAAATTATTTTCCGGGAAGAGAAATCAGACCCCGAAAAGATTGCCGCGCGCGAAGCGGAATACAAATCGAAGTTTGCAAATCCTTTTGTCGCAGGTCGGCGTGGATATATTGATGACGTCATTCTTCCGCATGAGACCCGTAAACGTATCGCCCGCTCTTTGGCAATGCTAAAAGATAAAGACTTGAAAAATCCTGCGCGTAAACACGGCAATATTCCTCTGTAAAGGCGCTGATAAAAATGACTACGAAAATGTTTAAGAAAATTTTGATTGCTAACCGCGGTGAAATTGCTTGCCGTGTGATGAAAACCGCCAAAAAGATGGGTATCAAAACGGTTGCCGTGTATTCAGAGGCGGATAAAGAAGCTCGACACGTACAGCTCGCCGATGAAGCAGTTTGTATTGGGCCTGCTCCATCAAGAGAGTCCTATCTGGTGATAGATCGAATCATTCAGGCTTGTAAAGATACAGGCGCAGAAGCAGTTCATCCTGGTTATGGCTTCTTGTCTGAGAATGAGCAATTTGCAAAGCGCTGCGAACAAGAGGGTATTACCTTTATTGGTCCTAAGCATCAGTCTATTGCAGCCATGGGTGACAAAATCGCTTCTAAGAAATTAGCACAAGAGGCTAAAGTCAATACAATCCCCGGTTACAACGATGCAATTGATACCACTGAAGAGGCTGTCAAGATTGCTCAAGGCATTGGCTATCCAGTCATGATTAAAGCATCTGCAGGTGGCGGCGGTAAAGGCCTGCGTGTTGCATTTAATGATAAAGAAGCAGCCGAAGGTTTTGCGGCCTGTAAGACTGAGGCAATGAATAGTTTCGGTGACGACCGGATCTTTATTGAAAAATTTGTCGAAGGCCCAAGACATATTGAGATTCAGGTGTTGGGTGATTCACATGGCAATGTAGTGTATTTGAATGAGCGTGATTGCTCTATTCAGCGTCGCCATCAAAAGGTCATTGAAGAAGCGCCATCCCCATTTATTGATCCTGCGACACGTAAGGCTATGGGTGAGCAAGCTGTTGCACTCGCAAAAGCTGTTAACTATCAGTCTGCTGGAACGGTGGAATTTGTAGTTGGTAAAGACAAGTCTTTCTACTTCCTTGAAATGAATACTCGCTTGCAGGTAGAGCATCCAGTTACCGAAAGTATCACTGGGCTGGATTTGGTGGAGCAAATGATTCGTGTTGCTGCTGGCGAAAAATTGGCATTCAAACAGGAAGATGTGAAATTAGACGGTTGGTCAATGGAGTGCCGTATTAACGCGGATGACCCATTCCGTAATTTCTTGCCTTCAACAGGACGCCTTGTGAAATATCGTCCACCAGAGTCTGTGAATGGCGTTCGCGTGGATACTGGCGTATACGAAGGTGGCGAGATTCCGATGTACTACGACTCCATGATTGCGAAGTTGATTGTGCATGGTAAAGATCGTAGTGAGGCCATTGAGAAAATGCGCTCTGCACTGAATGATTTTGTGATTCGCGGCATTCATTCCAATATTCCTTTCCAGGCGGCCTTGTTGCAACATCCGCGATTTGTGAATGGCGATTTCACTACAGGTTTTGTTGCTGAAGAATACCCAGAGGGCTTTAAGAAGGATTCGGTACAACCTGCTGACCCTAAGCGATTAGCCGCATTGGCTGCATTTATGCGCTATCGTTACCTTGAGCACATCAAGATGATCGATGGACAGTTGGCGGGTCATGAGATGGTGATTGCTAAGAAATTTGTCGTTGTAACGGGCAAAAAAACGGGCTCAATGACTGATCCGTACGAGGTTCCAATTCGTGTTGAGCTAAAAGACGGTGTCTATTCTGTTTATATCGATGAAAAAGACGGTGTTAGCCGTTATGACATCGTGAGTGATTGGAGGCCCGGTCAAATTTGTCTTAATGCGACCATTAATGGCACCCAAAAAATCACTGCTCAAGTGGAGCGCAAGGGTGTAAAGTTTTATTTAGTTCTTGATGGCGCGCATTATGAGTGCATGGTTCTCAGTCCTTTGGGTGCTGAATTGCAACGTCGTATGCCAGTGAAACTTCCACCAGACACTTCTAAACTAATCATGTCACCAATGCCTGGTTTGCTTACGAAGATAGCTGTGAAGGTGGGCGAATCTGTGACAGCAGGTCAAAAGCTAGCTTCTATTGAGGCAATGAAGATGGAGAATACGATTTCTGCTGTTCAGGATGGTGTTGTCGCTGAGATTTGCGCCAAAGAAGGCGACAGTTTGGCGGTTGATCAATTGATTATTCGTTTTGAATAAGAGGCAAATCAAATGACAGCAAAGCCTTTTAAGATTCTCGGGATTCAACAAATTGCTATTGGTGGCGAAAATAAGGATCGCCTAAAGAAACTTTGGGTTGATTTGTTTGGTTTTGAGTACAAAAGCACTTTTGTTTCTGAGCGTGAGAATGTGGATGAAGATATTTGTGCTATTGGCAGTGGCGTACATGAGATCGAGGTTGACCTCATGCAGCCGCTAGATATCAATAAAAAACCAGCTGTACATCAAACTCCACTAAATCATATTGGCCTATGGGTTGATGATCTGCCAAAGGCGGTTGAGTGGTTATCCGCGAATGGCTTGCGTTTTGCGCCTGGTGGTATTCGCAAAGGCGCCGGTGGTCACGACATCACCTTCGTCCATCCCAAGGGAAATGACGAGTTTCCGATGAGTGGTGAAGGGGTGTTAATTGAACTGGTTCAAGCACCTCCAGAGGTGATTGTAGGTTTGCGTTCATAATTTGGGTTTTGGCCAACGCAAAAAGAGTTTGATTTGACGCGCATATTGGCCATCGACACCTCTTCAGCTTGGTGTTCGGTGGCTTTATCTTTAGGTGATTCAGAGCCTACATTTCGACACCAGCCGGTTGCCGCTGGTGCCAGTCAATTGCTATTGCCTTGGATTGAAGAGTTACTTCTAGAGTCTAAGCTTGCCATTGCAGATTTAGATGCGGTTGCTGTTGGTGTTGGCCCTGGCGCATTCACCGGCGTGCGCTTGGGGGTTGCTGCTGTTCAAGGATTGGCAGTAGCTGCAAACTTGCCAGTGATTCCTGTTGCAAGCCTAGATTCAATTGCAATGCAGTTGATAGCCAATCCAAACTTTCAAAAAGTACACCCAAGTCAATTTGTCATTGCCATAGATGCACGTATGGATGAAATTTACTGGGCAAAATATGAATATAA
Source organism: Polynucleobacter sp. MWH-UH2A (assembly GCF_018687195.1). Classification (NCBI taxonomy): domain Bacteria; kingdom Pseudomonadati; phylum Pseudomonadota; class Betaproteobacteria; order Burkholderiales; family Burkholderiaceae; genus Polynucleobacter; species Polynucleobacter sp. MWH-UH2A. The sequence continues at coordinate 1,050,274 of NZ_CP061321.1, read as the reverse complement.
GTCTCCAGGAATAGCCCCCAAGAGATTGGGTGATATTCATCTGAGTAGTCCCGAGTCAATTGATCTTAATGGTGCAGAGTATTTAGCTGGTAGTGCAATACCTGCTTTCGGCAATCGCTTATTTAAGCATCGTGAGTTACCTAAGGATCGTCTGGATGGGGATATCAATGTATCTGCCTTGGGCGTATTAAATTGCGCCATACCAAAGTTTGCGAGTGGCAAACATATTTCCGTTCATGAATTAGAGCCGCTTTATGTTCGCAATAAGGTAGCTCTTACTACTGAAGAGCGTGAGCAGGCGTTTAAGAAAAGCGAATAACAATGACAAGCCCAAAAGACGTGGCTGAGCTTTCTTTTATGCCAATGCAGCTAACTGATTTAGATGCTGTATTAGCGATTGAGGCCGTTTCTCACTTACATCCTTGGACCAGGGGAAATTTCTCTGACTCATTGGCCGCCGCGCATTGGGCATATTGCATTAGACCAAGCCTTAGTAAAGATGAAGAAGTTCCGGGTACCTTTCTGGATTCTCAGGCCCTATGGGCCTACTGCATTCTGTATCCTGCGGTAGATGAGCTTCATCTTCTGAATATTACTGTCTCACCCGAATTAAGAAAGCTAGGGTTGGGCGCTCGCATGATGGAGGCAATTGAAGGGGTTGCGGCTCAACAAAAAATGCCTCGAATTATTTTAGAAGTGCGACCTACTAATGAGCCGGCATTGTCTTTATATCAAAAACTAGGCTTTGAGCAGATCGGTCTTCGTAAAGGCTACTACCCAGCCAGTCAAGAGACAGGTATTCGTGAAGATGCAATTGTGATGGCAAAATCCATTAAGCTAGAGCCATGAGCCATACACACGCAAGCTATCTAAAGGAAATGGGAATCACAGAGTGGGTGTCCCGTGATACCACTGCGTCTTCTGTGCTTGCACCAGAAGCTTCACCTGAAGCCTCAGTGCCACAAGACAGCGAGCCTTCCCCTCGTTCACATTGGTGGTTTTTTGGATCTAAGCCGCAGGGTGATGCTCAGCTTTTGTTTCAGAATGTGATCAAGGTTTTGGGTTTGTCATCTCATGAATGGTCATGGAGACTTCCGGCCGATGATTTATCTCAGTTGAAATTACCAGAGGATGGTTTGCCTGTTATTGCGGTTGCCTTTGGAGGTCCGGCTGCGCAAAAGATCACGGGTGAACGAGATCTTTTGCCTCAATTGCGTGAAACCATACTGGCCTTAAATACCGGTAACGATGATGAGATTCCGGTAGTGGCATCGCAAGACCTGGCGCAAGTCGTTAATAAGCCGCAAGAGAAGGCCTCGCTTTGGCAAGACTTGTTATTAGCTAAATCTGTTTTGCAAAATAGTTAATTGCGCCAATAGCTACTAAGTGGTACTTAATAAGTACTGAATAATTAGTGTTTATGCTCACCGATGAGATGCATGGAATCATATTCCGCTTGGTTGCGAGCGTGACGCTTGATTACAAGCCACATGATCCCACTGACAGCAAGCCCAAAGCCAACTATGACACCTTGAACAGGTGCATCTAGCCAAATTAGCAAGGAGTAGATTGCCAACATTGCTAGAACGGAAATATTCTCATTGAAGTTTTGTACTGCAATAGAGTGGCCCGCCGACATCAATACATGTCCGCGATGCTGCAACAGAGCGTTCATGGGCACCACAAAGTAACCAGCAAGCCAGCCAACCAAAATGAGCAATCCATATGCAGGCAATAAGTTCAATGTAACTTGCAATTTTCCGATTGTCACGAGTGGTGTATTAGGTAGTAGATCCGAGTTGTAGATAGCCATTACACAAACTACTAAGCCCATGGCGATGCCGTATGGCAATACATTGAGAGAGTTTCGTAGTGGAACGCGCCAAGCGGCCCATACAGCTCCTCCAGCCACTCCTACCGCTGAAATGGCTTGCAATATTGCACCCTGAGAAAGATTCATATGCAAGGCAACCTGCGCCCATTTAATAACAATGAATTGCAAAGTCGCGCCAGCACCCCAAAACAAGGTGGTCACCGCTAGCGAGATTTGTCCAAGACGATCGTTCCAAAGTGTTTTAAAACATATGGAAAAATCTTTAATCAGTGCAATGGGATTTGTCTTTTGAGAGACGTAGCGTGCCCCTGTATCCGGAATCTTGAGGTTAATCAGGGCTGCAACGACATAAATCATCATGATGATGAGAATTGCAGATTCCGCTGGAGTATCGATGCCGGTATCAAAACTTGGCATATCTAATGCAAGTAAGCTTTGTGAAACAGTGCTGCTAATTAATACACCACCTAGTACTGTACCCAAAATAATAGAGCCAACAGTGAGACCTTCAATCCAGCCATTTGCGGCTACTAATTTTTCTGCAGGGAGGAGTTCAGTCAGAATTCCGTATTTAGCAGGAGAGTATGCCGCAGCACCTAAGCCAACAATCGCATAGGACAGTAATGGGTGCCCACCAAAAAGCATCGCAACGCAACCAATGAATTTAATAGTATTGGTAATGAACATAACATTGCCTTTTGGGCGGGAATCCGCAAAGGCGCCAACAAATGCGGCGAGCACTACGTAGGACAATACGAAGAATAATTTGAGCAAAGGAGTCATCCAGGCCGGAGCGCTAAGCTGGGCCAGAAGAGCAATTGCTGCAATGAGCAGGGCGTTATCAGCTAGCGACGAAAAAAATTGCGCCGCCATAATGATGTAAAAACTACGGTTCATTCGTACAATCTAGTCATTAATACAATTAAAACATGAAAGGAGGGGTGGATATGGGTGCTTCAGCTAATGGCTTGATTAATAGACCAATTTTGGCATCTATTGATACCCAGGCCTTTGCGCACAATTTGAGCCGTGTCCGCGAGCTTGCTCCTGAGTCGAAAATTTGGGCAGTCATAAAGGCGCGTTCCTACGGCCATTCGTTTGAGGCCGCCCTCAAGGGGCTTGGCTCTACTGACGGTTTTGCGCTTCTAGACATCCAAGATGCTGTCTGGCTTAGAGAGCATGGTTGGCAGGGTCGTATTTTGCTCCTGGAAGGACTTTTTCATGAAAATGAATTGGATCTAGCCCAAGAGTTGCATTGTGACTTGGTAGTGCATTGTGATGCTCAGGTGGACTGGTTAGAGCGGTACGCCGATAAAGTCCATAAGACTATTAGTGTTTTTTTGAAGATGAACACCGGCATGAATCGCCTGGGATTCAAACCAGAAAATTACAGAACGATTTTCCATCGATTGCATGTAGCCGGTTATCACATGCATCACATGACACATTTTGCTAATGCCGATCAAATTAATCAGGCGCCTACCGTAGGAAGTCAGCTTGAAATATTTAGCCAAGCTACCGACGGTCTTGCAGGTTCTACTTCATTAGCAAACTCAGCTGCTATCTTGTGGCACCGTAATGCACTCGGTGACTGGGTTCGCCCCGGAATCATGCTCTATGGCGCTTCACCAACCGGCCTATATTCAGATATTGAGCATGCTCACCTGAAGCCAGTCATGCAGCTTCGTAGCGAAATCATTGATATACAAGATCTCCACAAGGGAGATCGAATTGGTTATGGCGGTCGTTTTATTGCTCCCGAGGATATGCGCATAGGCATTATTGCCTGCGGCTATGCTGACGGTTACCCGCGTCACGCAAAAGATGGTACACCTGTATGGGTGGGTAATTCAATTGACTCTAATGGCGGTGTTATATGTCCGCTTGTTGGACGTGTATCGATGGATATGCTGACAGTTGATTTGCGAAATGCGTCTGATGCCAAAATTGGTAGCGTAGTCGAGTTATGGGGAAGCAAGGTACCAGTAGATGAAGTGGCGAGGATGAGTGACACTATTGGCTACGAATTACTTTGCGCTGTGGCACCTAGAGTTCCAGTATCAATTAAATAGCTTATTAAATAAATGAAAGCATCCAATTTACTGATTGGCATGCAGCAATAAAAAATCCTCTATAAAAGAGGATTTTTTATTAACTCAGCAAAGATAAATTGCTTGGATTTATTTATTCCAGATCTGCCACCAACGACGTTCTTTCTGAACTCGTTGCCCAGTTTCCATCATTTGGCTGTCTGGGAAGTTCAGTTTAAAGACCCGTAATGTGTCATTACTTAACTGGGTTAGACCTAGCTTTTCATAAGACTTCGTTAGGATGTACAGGGCCTCCTCAACCGCGGGGGCTCGGTCATAATCTTTAATCACTAGCTGAGCTCTATTGGCCGCCGCTAGATAAGCGCCACGCTGGTAGTAGAAGCGAGCCACGATGACATCCGCTTCAGCCAACGAGTTCACGATGTAACGCATGCGATCTAAGGAGTCGGGGGCGTATTTACTGTTAGGGAAACGCTCAACTACGGTTTTGAATGATTCAAATGCTTCTTTGGCCGCTTTAGGATCGCGTTCGCTTAAATCTTGACCAGTAAACTTTCCAAGCCAACCCAAGTCATCATTAAAGGTAATTAAGCCTTTGAGGTAATAGGCGTAATCTAAGGTTGGACTGCCTTGATGTAATTTAATAAAGCGATCAATTGCAACTAAGGCCTGGGTTTGCTCTTGAGCTTTCCAGTAGCAGTAGGCTGCATTAATTTGCGCTTGTTGTGAATAAGGGCCAAAGGGGAAGCGTGCTTCAAGTTTGTCAAAGTATTTTCCGCACTTAGCAAAATCGCCATCGTTAAGCTTATCGGTTGCCTCTGAATACAACTTAGACTCTGACCAGATATCGGTGTCATCTTTTTGGCCATCGCTGCCAGCACAACCGCCTAGGAGGAGTGCGCTGCAGATAAGCATGGCTAGTAGCCCAAAAGATCCAGTAAGCCTTAAACTGGCGTCTGATATTGCTCCGGACATAACTGAAAGGCTCTTTAAGCGTGGCATTGCCGCAAACTCCTGATTCGAATCCCATTGATTATATCGATGAAGAGGATTTCATCTCTCTAGAAATGCCTATGGAGATGGCCGGTGAACGCCTAGATAAGGCGCTGGCGGTATCTTTGCCGGATTATTCCCGTAATCGCCTCAAAACATGGGTCGAGGCAGGCGCTGTCATGGTAGATGGCAAGGTAACCAAAGCGCGCTATTTATTAAGGGGTGGAGAGAGTATTAAGGTATTTCCGCAGGAGATGCCTGAGCAACATGCTTTTAGTCCTCAAGACATTCTTCTTGACGTGGTTTATGAGGATGAATCCCTGATTGTGATCAATAAGCCACCTGGCTTGGTGGTTCATCCTGCCGCTGGCAATTGGTCGGGGACTTTATTGAATGGTTTGCTATTTAGATACCCAGAACTCAAATTGCTGCCACGTGCAGGCATTGTTCATCGCTTAGATAAAGATACTTCTGGCTTGATGGTGGTGGCACGAACCTCTCATGCTCAGACTGCATTGGTTCGTCAATTACAAGATCGAACGGTAGGGCGTCGATATTTGGCCTGGGTTTGGGGTGATACACCCGCTCAAGGTAAGGTGCTGGCATCGGTGGGTCGAGATCAACGTGATCGACTAAAGATGTCTGCCGCTAGCCCACAAGGCAAACCTGCGGCAACTGCCTATCGTAGGCTGGCAAAGGGAACATTTCTGGAGCATCCCGTTTCCTTGCTTGAGTGCCGCCTTGAAACTGGACGCACACATCAAATTCGGGTGCATCTTGAGTCATTAGGATTTCCTTTGCTGGGTGATCCTGTATATCGCAAGAAAACTCCTGGGGCAGCACAGTCTTTGCCATTTACACGACAAGCATTACATGCCTTTGCGCTCAGTTTGCAACATCCTCAGACCCATGAGCTTGTGAGTTGGTTTAGGGATCCTCAAACAGATTTAATGAAGCTATTGCCAAAGATAGGCATGTCGAGCGTAGATCTTCCGCAAGAGCAGGTGGTATTAGCCACGATTCATCAGGGCCAAGACGCTAAATGAGCGATGCCAAACCAAGAGTCCAATTGCTTCTCCCTATGTGGCCTGCGCCATTACAGGTACGCACGGCTATAACTTGCAGAGCCGGAGGGTATAGTCTAGCTCCATACCATTCTCTTAACTTAGGGGGTCACGTTGGTGATGATCCTAAAACGGTTTTATTAAATCGTGCTTTATTACAAGAGTCTCTTCCAAGTAATCCTATTTGGTTAAAGCAAGTGCATGGAGTAAATGTTAGTGTTCCGAGTTCCCGCCTCGATGAAGCGGATGCGATTGTGACGAATCAAGTGAGTGAAGTTTTGGCAATCATGACTGCTGACTGTTTGCCCGTTTTATTCACTAACGATTCGGGTAGTGTCATTGGTGCTGCGCACGCAGGATGGCGAGGCTTATGTAATGGCGTACTAGAAAACACCGTAAAAGAAATGCAAATTTTGTCCGGGGTGAATTCTGCGAGGGGTATATTGGCCTATTTGGGCCCTGCTATCGGACCCCAGGCTTTTGAGGTTGGCGTAGATGTCCTAGAGGCTTTTCAAGATGCAGAAATTCCATTTCCAGATGAATCCTTCACGGCTATACCAAATAAACCAGGTAAATATTTGGCCAATTTGTATCTATTGGCGCGCAGTCGCTTAGAGTCAATTGGCCTTCAGCAGGTTTACGGTGGCAACTATTGCACTGTTACCCAAGCAGAACAATTTTTTTCCTACCGTAGGGATGGGGTAACAGGTAGGTTTGCAAGTTTGATTTGGATATCCTAGTCTTAGTAGTCTGATTTATCTTCTGGTTTGTTTTCTAAGCATTACCTATGCACTGAGGGTTATTACTAGCTTAACCCTACTTCTAGGGTTATTGCGTATAACTCAATTGCATATACAGGTGGAGAATGCTCTTAATAAATAGAAGAGAAGACTATGTTTGCAGGCATGAATACAGGTGCGACGCCATCTTTGGCACCGCACCATATGGCGTTAATCCCTCAAGAACGTTTGGCAGAAATCCAAAAGGAATATTTTGCGGAGTTGGCGCATCTCGCCACTAATCCCGAGGCGATTGAAGTAAAGGATCGTCGGTTTGCTGGCAAAGCATGGCATTCCTCTTGGAGCAAAGTCATTGCTGCCACATATTTACTCAATTCAAAGCATTTAATGTCTCTTGCAAAAGCAGTTGAGACGGACGAGAAGACGCGTCAAAAAATCTTGTTCACTACTGAGCAAATGATTGATGCATTATCACCTTCAAATTTTATTGCTACCAACCCAGAGGTGCTAGAAAACATCATTAGCACGCAAGGGCAATCCATCCAAAAGGGTATCGTCAATTTGCTCGGCGATATGAAAAAAGGTAAGGTCTCGATTACGGATGAGAGTGCATTTGAGGTTGGTAAAAATATTGCCACTACTGAAGGGTATGTGGTCTTTCGAAATGAGTTATTTGAGCTGATTCAGTACACGCCATTAACTGAGACAGTCTTTGAGCGCCCCTATCTGATGGTGCCACCTTGCATTAATAAGTATTACATCCTTGATTTACAACCTGATAACTCTGTAGTTCGCCATATGGTGGCTCAGGGCCACACGGTATTCCTGGTTTCTTGGAAGAACCCAGACGCATCGATGGCTGAAGTCAGCTGGGATGATTACGTAGGCAAGGGCGTGATCAAAGCAATTGATGTTGTTCAAGAAATCAGCGAGTCTAAGAAGATTAATATCTTGGGCTTCTGTGTAGGCGGCACCTTAACCACTTCTGCGCTGGCTGTATTGGCTGCTAAGGATCAACACCCTGCAGCAAGTTTGACTTTATTTACCACCTTATTGGACTTCACTAACACTGGTATTTTGGATGTCTTCATTGATGAAGCGATGGTGGAGTTACGCGAAAACACGATTGGTGGCAAAACAGGCAATTACGGCATGATGTCTGGCTTAGATTTAGGCAATACCTTTTCTTTCTTGCGCCCCAATGATTTAGTTTGGAACTATGTCGTTGAGAATTACCTTAAAGGAAATTCACCACCCCCATTTGATTTGCTTTATTGGAACGGTGACTCTACAAACTTACCGGGCAATATGTATTGCTGGTATCTACGTCACACCTATTTGCAAAATGACTTGATCAAACCGGGTAAGGTCACCATTTGCGGTGAAAAGATTGATCTGGGCAAGATCAAATGCCCAGCCTATTTATATGCGTCACAGGAAGATCACATTGTGCCGTGGCAATCCGCATATGAATCCACTCATATCCTTAAGGGCAACAACCGCTTTGTTTTAGGCGCGTCTGGTCATATTGCAGGAGTGATTAATCCACCTGCGAAGAATAAGCGCTATTGGTTTGAAAACAATGCTATTGCTCCAACAGCGCATGAGTGGTTCGAAGGAGCAAAACAAATTCCGGGAAGCTGGTGGCCAAATTACACCGAATGGCTGGAGAAGCATGCTGGTGAACGTAAACCTGCAAGCGACACCTATGGCAATGAAAAGCATAAAAAGAAAGAGGCTGCGCCAGGTGTTTATGTCAAAGAAAAAATTTCTAAGTAGAACAAACAACATCACAATTTAACGAAGGTTTTTTACAAGGGGAAAGTAATGTCGCAAAAAGTCGCATATGTAACTGGTGGTATGGGTGGTATCGGTACCGCCATCTGCCAACGTTTGGCTAAAGATGGCTTTAAGGTAATCGCGGGTTGCGGTCCTAATTCGCCGCGTAAAGACCGTTGGCTTGGTGAGCAGAAGGCTTTGGGTTATGACTTCATTGCTTCTGAGGGTAATGTGTCTGATTGGGATAGCACTGTAGCTGCCTTCGAAAAAGTAAAGGCAGAAGTGGGCCGTGTGGATGTATTAGTTAATAACGCGGGCATTACTCGTGACAGCGTATTTCGTAAGATGACTCCAGATGCATGGAAGGCTGTAATTGATACCAACCTTAACTCCTTGTTCAATGTCACCAAGCAAGTGATTGATGGCATGGTTGATAACAACTGGGGCCGCATCATCAATATTTCTTCTGTGAATGGTCAAAAGGGCCAGTTTGGTCAATGTAACTATTCCACTGCTAAGGCTGGCTTGCATGGTTTCACGATGGCTTTGGCTCAAGAAGTGGCAACTAAAGGCGTAACTGTTAATACTGTTTCTCCTGGCTACATCGGCACAGATATGGTTAAGGCCATTCGCGAGGACGTCCTTGAGAAGATTGTTTCTGGCATTCCAGTGAAGCGTTTGGGCACCCCAGAAGAAATCGCATCTATCTGCTGCTGGATTGCTTCAGATGATGGTGGCTACGCTACGGGCGCAGACTTCTCGCTAAACGGCGGTATCCATACAGGTTAATTTGGCCAAAATTGCTGTATTGAAGGGGCGCAAATCAGCTTGTTTACCTTTTGTTCAAACTAAGGCTAAACTATGCTGATGTTGCGTTGCAGTAATCTGTAAGGAAAAAAATGGTTACCCGTTCCAAAAAAGCTGGTGAAGATCGGCTTATTAAGAAGTACCCAAATCGTCGCCTCTACGACACACAAACTAGTACTTATGTCACCTTAGCCGACATCAAAGGCTTGGTGATGACAAGTGAAAATTTTAAGGTTGTAGATGCCAAGACGGACGAAGATCTAACGCGCAATATTCTGCTGCAAATTATTTTGGAAGAAGAGGCTGGTGGTGCACCAGTATTTTCAACCCAAATGCTTTCCCAAATCATTCGTTTTTATGGCAATTCTATGCAGGGCCTCATGGGGAACTATTTAGAAAAGACAATGCAGTCTTTTGTGGATATTCACAACAAACTAGGTGACCAGACTAAAGGTCTTGGTGCCGGCAGTACTCCAGAAGCTTGGGCGCAAATGCTCAACTTGCAAAACCCGCTGATGCAAAATCTGATGGGCAACTACATGGAGCAAAGCAAGGATTTGTTCGTGAAGATGCAAGAACAAATGCAAGGCTCGCACAATATGTTTGGTAGCTTTCCATTTGCACAACAGTCGAATAAATCTGAAAAAGAATAGTTGTGGCTGGAAAAATTGGTTTTGTCTCCTTGGGTTGCCCCAAGGCATTAGTTGATTCTGAGCTGATTCTGACGCAATTGAGTGCGGAGGGGTATCAAACCGCAAAAGATTATTCTGGCGCAGATCTTGTTGTGGTTAATACTTGTGGTTTTATAGATTCTGCTGTTGAGGAAAGTCTCTCCGCAATCGGAGAAGCCTTGGCAGAAAATGGCAAAGTTATCGTAACTGGTTGTCTTGGTGCTAGAAAGAATGCCGACGGTAGCGATTTAATTCAAAGCATTCACCCTAAAGTGCTAGCAGTTACTGGGCCCCATGCCACTGATGAAGTCATGCAGGCGATCCATCTGCATTTGCCTAAGCCACATGATCCATTTACGGATTTAGTTCCTCCTGCAGGTGTCAAACTTACCCCCAAGCACTACGCTTATCTGAAGATTTCTGAGGGCTGCAACCATCGATGCACTTTCTGCATCATTCCGAATTTACGCGGCGATTTAGTATCACGACCGATTGGTGAAGTTTTATTGGAAGCGAAGCGCTTATTTGAGTCAGGCGTTAAAGAATTACTGGTTGTATCCCAAGATACAAGTGCCTATGGCGTAGATATTCAATATCGAACAGGCTTTTGGGATGGCAAGCCAGTCAAAACCAGGATGTTTGATTTGGTGAATGCCTTAAACAAGATTGCGCGCGAGCATCAGGCATGGGTGAGATTGCATTATGTTTATCCCTATCCTCACGTGGATGATGTGTTGCCTTTAATGGCTGAGTTTTCTGAACATGGTTATGGGGTGTTGCCATACTTGGATATCCCTTTGCAACACGCTCATCCAGATGTACTCAAGCGCATGAAACGTCCCGCGAGTGGCGAGAAAAATCTAGAGCGTATCTTGGCATGGCGTAAAGCTTGCCCAGATTTAGTCATTCGCAGCACTTTCATTGCTGGCTTTCCTGGAGAAACCGAAGAAGAATTTCAATATTTATTGGATTTCTTGGACGAGGCGCAAATCGATCGTGCGGGATGTTTTGCCTATTCACCAGTGGATGGCGCTTTAGCAAATCAGCTAGATAACCCAGTTCCTGATGCTATTCGAGAGGAGCGTAGGGCTCGATTCATGGCCAAGGCAGAAGAAATATCAATTCGCCGTCTATCTCAAAAGGTGGGCAAGCGCATCCAGGTACTAATTGATTCTTTAGATGACTCAGGCGGCATCGGCCGAACTATCGGTGATGCCCCTGAAATTGATGGTTTGGTGAGGGTTTTACCCCCCAGCAAGCCTTCCAAACGCTATCGGACAGGTGAAATCATCCGCGCTACGGTGATTAGCTCCCAAGGGCATGACCTAATAGCCGAAACTTGACTAATGCAATAAAACTGGTGTTTTGGCTGTTTTAGTACTAATTTGGCCCAATGGATGGGCTTATTCACCGTAAGGGGATTGTTATGAGTCGTGATGTCGTTGTCTTAAGTGCAGTTCGTTCCGCAATTGGTAGCTTTAACGGTTCGCTCAGTAGCTTTGAGCCCTCCGAGCTTGGCGGAATCGTCATGAAAGAGGCGGTTGCCCGCTCTGGAGTAGATCCCGCAAAAATTAATTACGTAACTGTTGGCAATACCATTCCAACAGATAGCCGCTATGCCTACGTAGCGCGCGTCGCCGCGATTCAAGCAGGTTTGCCAATGGAGTCTGTAGCAATGGCATTGAACCGTTTGTGTAGCTCTGGCTTGCAAGCGATTGTGACAACTGCTCAACAAATCATGTTGGGTGATTGCGATTATGGCGTTGGTGGTGGTGTTGAAGTCATGTCTCGTGGCATGTATGGCTCACCAGCAATGCGTAGTGGTGCTCGCATGGGTGATACCAAGATGCTCGATTTGATGGTTTCTGTTTTGACAGATCCGTTTGGCGTAGGTCATATGGGTGTGACTGCAGAGAACTTAGTTGAAAAATGGAAATTGACTCGTGAAGAGCAAGACGCCCTTGCTGTGGAGTCTCATCGCCGCGCAGCAAACGCCATCAAAGAAGGCCGCTTTAAGTCTCAGATTGTTCCCATTACGATCAAAACTCGTAAGGGTGACGTGGTATTTGATACAGATGAGCACTGCAAGCCTGAAACCACTATGGAAACACTCGGCAAAATGAAAGCCGTGTTCAAAAAAGAGGGCGGCTCTGTTACTGCTGGTAATGCATCGGGCATTAATGATGGCGCTGCGTTCTTTGTATTGGCTGATGCTGAGACAGCCAAAAAGGCTGGTCATAAGCCAATCGCACGTCTCGTTTCTTATGCGGTTGCTGGCGTGCCAAATCACATTATGGGTGAAGGCCCGATTCCTGCGACCAAGCTTGCATTAGAGCGCGCTGGCTTAAAGTTAGATCAAATGGATGTGATTGAGTCTAACGAAGCGTTTGCGGCGCAAGCACTTGCGGTTACTAAAGGACTGGGATTGGATCCTGCTAAGACCAACGTCAATGGTGGTGCAATCGCTTTAGGTCACCCTATTGGTTGTTCAGGTGCGGCAATTGCGACAAAAGCAATTCATGAGCTACAACGTGTTCAAGGTAAATATGCTTTGGTAACGATGTGTATTGGTGGTGGTCAAGGTATTGCCACCATTTTTGAGCGCATGTAATGAGCTAATTGGCTAGCTAGCCAATTAAGAGTAGAGCAGCATCCAAGCCGACGTGGTCAAAAGCCGCGTCGGCTTTTTCTTTGACTACTGGTTTAGCTTGATAAGCCACGCTAATGCCTGAGCCATTCATCATGATGAGATCGTTAGCGCCATCACCCATGGTGATGGCATTTGCTCTAGTGCAGCCCAAACGTTGACAAGCATCATCTAGGTGAGCAGCTTTGGCGAGGCCATCAACAATGTCACCCAAAACTCTGCCGGTAAGCTTGCCATCAATAATTTCTAAGGTATTGGCTTGAGTTTGTTTGAATCCAAGTCTTTCACGAAGTTTTTCTGTGAAGAAGGTGAACCCTCCTGAAACTAGAAGGGTATACAGGCCACGTTGTTGAGCGCCCGCAAGCAACTCAACTGCGCCAGGGTTTGGGCGCAGACGCTCGCGATATACAGCCTCAAGGGCATCCGCATGGATTCCTTCTAGTAAGGCAACGCGTTTTCTCAGGCTTTCCTTAAAGTCTTTAATTTCGCCGCGCATTGTGGCTTCGGTAATTTCCGCAACCGCTGATTTTTTGCCTGTGAAATCGGCAATCTCATCAATGCATTCGATGTTTATCAGCGTGGAGTCCATATCCATTGCCAATATACGAATATCTTTGGGTGACAAACTTGCATTTAAAAAACAAAGATCGGCTTTGTGTTGATAGCAGAGCGATCGAAGCAGTTCCCTCTGTAATACATCAAGATGTTGGCTGCAAGCCCAGCGTTCAGAGTGATAAGTACCATTATTGATTTGACCGCCAAGCGTATGCAAGGTGGCGCCAAACTGAGAGGCCTGACTCTTCATTTCAAAAACGAGCTTTTCTGAAATAGGCTCTCGCGACAAGGCTACAAGGGTTTGGTGTTCGGTCATGACTTAATAATAGATGAGAAAGGTATTTTTTAATTCACTTTGGCCGCACTCAATACTGCGGAGTCGTTCAGGCGCCGAAGCACTTGTCGTATGGCCTCAAGACGCTGCTCTAATTTCTCAAAGTCACGCTCCTTTTGTGGAGTAATCTTCAACTTATCTTGTCCATTCAATTGAACGTGTTTAGATGACTGAATGAGTTGAATAATCTTCATTGAGTCAATAGGTGGGTTTGGAATAAATTGAATTTGGATTGAGAGTGGACTTGCATCTATCTTCTTAATGCCAAAACCTTGCATCTCTAAACGTAAACGATGGGTTTCATAAAACGATTTCGCTTGGTCCGGCAGATCTCCAAAGCGGTCAACCAATTCTTCACGTAAACCCATTAACTCAGAAAAATCATTGCAATTGGCAAATCGTTTGTATAGAGAAAGGCGCTCATGCACATCGGGGCAATAGTCATTAGGCAAAAGCGCTGGAATACCTAGGTTCACATCAGTTGTAGCTTGTAGCGGTGAGAGTAGGTCAGGTTCTTTGCCGCTACGTAGGGATTTAACGGCTCGATTGAGCATCTCCGTATAGAGTTGAAAGCCAATTTCATGGATTTCGCCGGATTGTTTATCGCCCAGCACCTCGCCAGCACCGCGAATTTCTAAGTCATGCATCGCCAAATAAAAGCCCGAACCTAACTCTTCCATCGCTTGAATAGCATTTAAGCGTAATTGTGCTTGCTTGCTTAGGGCTTCCGGATCTGGAACGAGAAGATATGCATAGGCTTGATGGTGGGATCGGCCGACACGTCCTCGCAATTGATGGAGTTGAGCTAAACCAAATTTATCGGCCCGATGCATGATGATGGTATTCGCTGTTGGCACATCAATGCCCGTTTCAATAATGGTAGTACATAGCAATATGTTGGTGCGTTGCGTCACAAACTCACGCATAACAGCTTCTAACTCGCGCTCATGCATTTGTCCGTGGGCTACGCTGATTCGTGCTTCAGGGATGAGCTCTTGTAGCGCATGTTTTCGATTTTCAATCGTTTCAACTTCGTTATGCAAGAAGTAGACTTGACCGCCACGCTTGATTTCACGAAGGACTGCCTCCCGAATTACGCCATCGCCTTCACGGCGCACAAACGTTTTGATGGCAAGGCGCTTTTGAGGTGCTGTCGCGATAATGGAGAACTCACGCAAGCCTTCCATGGCCATACCCAAGGTTCTTGGTATTGGAGTTGCTGTAAGGGTGAGGATATCAACCTCTGCCCGTAAAGCTTTAAGGGCATCCTTCTGCCTCACACCAAAGCGATGTTCTTCATCAACAATCACAAGACCTAGATTGGCGAATTGCGTTTCTTTAGATAGCAATTTGTGAGTGCCAATAATGATGTCGGCCTCACCCTTGGCGATTGCCTCTAAAGCACTATTAATTTCTTTGGTAGTTTTAAATCGTGATAGCTCAACAATTCTGACGGGCCAGTCGGCAAACCGATCTTTCCATGTGGATACATGTTGCTCTGCCAAAAGAGTGGTCGGAGCAAGGATGGCTACTTGCTTGCCGCCCATTACCGCTACAAAGCTTGCTCGCAATGCAACTTCCGTCTTGCCAAACCCAACGTCACCGCATACCAGTCGATCCATTGGTGTACCGCTGGTCATATCGCCTATAACGGCGGCAATAGCATTAGCTTGATCTGGGGTTTCTTCAAAACCAAAACTTTCAGCAAATGCTGCATAGTCATGCGCAGAAAATTCAAATGCATGGCCCTTGCGAATTGCCCGTGCTGCATACAGACCTAAAAGCTCGGCAGCAGTGTCCCGAATTTGTTGTGCTGCTTTGCGTTTTGCTTTATCCCATTGACCTGAACCTAGTTGATGCAAGGGGGCAGAATCCGGATCTGACCCCGCATAACGAGTAACCATCTGTAATTGTTGAACAGGTACATACAGCGTGGCATCACCCGCATATTGCAAATGAAGGAATTCTTCAAAAACAGGCGCTTCTTTTGGTGTCGCTAAGTTCAGCAATACTAAGCCTTGATAGCGTCCTATGCCATGCTCGGAATGAACTACGGGATCCCCAATTTTGAGCTCTGATAAATCTTTAAAGAGCATATCGGGGTCGGCATTTTCACTGCCTTTACCCTTACGTCTCTGTCTTGCAGTTGAGGTAAATAATTCAGCCTCAGTTAAAACTAGTAAGTTTTCTGAAGTCCAAAGAAAGCCATTAAAGAGTGGGGCGGTTACTAAGCCAAAGCGTGAATCACTCTTGATGAAGTCAGCAATACCATCAAAACCTTCTGGCAAAAGCGAATAAAGGGGTTTGCCATCTTGTCCTGCAACCCCGTTACTTTCATCTAAAAGCTGACGAATGGATTCCTTTCGTCCGGCACTATCAGCACAAATTAATACGCGTAGCTTCTCTTGGGAAACAATGCTACGTAAACGGGCAATCGGATCGTTATCGCGTCGGTGAACTGCAACATCTGGCACAGCTTGAAAAGCGCTGGAATCTGAATTGTTGTCAGAAGCATTTTCTAAGGCTAATCGTGCATAGGTCTTTGCGTTAGTGAAGAATTCATCAGCATTCAAAAATAATTGATTGGGCGGGAGAATTGGTCGATCAAGGTCGTGCTTCAGAAATTCATAACGCGACTGAGTATCTTTCCAAAAGTTTTTGATTGATTGCTCTACATCGCCAATATTCACTAGCCATACAGGATCCCCGGATCTAGGGAGATAGTCAAAAAGGCAGGACTGCTCATCAAAAAAGAGTGGTAAGTACGATTCGATGCCCGCACTAGGAATACCTAAGTTTGCATCTTTGTAAATGGAGCAACGTGTTGGGTCACCCTCAAAGACTTCTCTCCAGCGACCCCGAAAGGCTGTGCGTGCCTCATCATCAAAGGGAAACTCATGCCCCGGGAGAATGCGGACTTCTTTAACGGGGTAGAGGCTGCGTTGCGTGTCAGGATCAAATGCTCTAATTTGTTCAATTTCATCGCCAAACAAATCTAGTCGATAAGGTAGGCTAGAGCCCATTGGGAACAAATCGATTAAGCCACCACGAATACTGTACTCGCCAGGACGCATTACCGCGCTAACGGGGTCGTAGCCTGCTTGCTGTAATTGAAGTTTTAATGCAGCTTCATTGAGCTTGTCATTCTGTCTAAAAAAGAAAGTGTGACCAGATAGAAATTGTGGTGGGCCGAGTCTTTGTAATACTGTTGTCACAGGTACCAAGACAATGTCACAGCTTCCATTAAGAAGTTCATATAGCGTCGCTAAACGCTCAGACACCAAATCTTGGTGTGGCGAAAAATGATCGTAGGGAAGGATCTCCCAGTCAGGCAATAGGCGAACCTTTAGCTGGGGCGCAAATGCAGGGATTTCTTCTACAAGTCTTTGCGCTTCCTGAGCTTGGGCACAGAAAACCACCATGACAGAGAAATCATTGCGGTAACGAATGGCAGATTGAGCTATCAGGGCGGCATCCGCTGAGCCGACTAGCCCTGAAAAGGTAAAGCGCTGCCCAGCCCGGGGAGCGGGTATGGGGGGTGCTAGATTTAATGCATCAGACATCTAGGCTCATTATAGAATCAGGTATGAGCACTGGAAACCAAGCGCCAAATCAATCCAATCGTTGCCACGCAGTTTTGCCAACTGCCGGTACTGGTTCTCGGTTAGGTGGTGAGCTACCAAAGCAATTTCAGCAATTAGCCGGCAAGCCTATGCTGGCGTATGCATTAAGTGCGTTTGCTCAATGTCCGCAGATTGAGTCTATTTGGGTGGGTGTTTCACCGCACTTTATTGATCATCCCATTTTGAAGGGCATATCTAATATCGGTAAGCCCATTAATTTTCTGCCAACAGGTGGGTCTACTAGACAAGAAACAGTGCGCAATACATTAGCTGCATTAATGCATGCAGGAATCCACTCGGAAGACTGGGTATTGGTGCATGATGCAGCACGGCCTGGAATTACTCCAGCCTTGATTGAAAAACTGATAAAGGCCGTTCAAGGTACGTGTTCTGGAGGCTTGCTGGCGATGCCTTTGGCGGATACATTGAAGCAAGCCGATCTCAACTCTGTTGTTGCTGGAAACTTTCCGCATTCCGTGAAGACGATTCCACGCGAGCACTTATGGCAAGCGCAAACTCCTCAAATGTTTGGTCTAAGAAATCTACATGCGGCTTTAGAGGAGGCCATTCGTCAAGAGTCTGATGTGACGGATGAGGCGAGCGCGATGGAGCTAGCTGGCGAGAAACCGTTGTTGATTGAGGGCGCAACCCGAAATTTCAAAGTGACGCACCCCGCAGATTGGGATCTCATGCAACTCTTATTGAGCTAAGCTATTTGATATGACGCAAACAAATATTCACATTCCCCAATTTCGTATTGGTCAGGGTTATGACGTTCATGCCTTGGTTGCTGGCCGTAAGTTAATTTTAGGTGGCATTCACATCCCTTATGAAAAAGGTTTGCTAGGTCACTCTGATGCCGATGCCTTATTGCATGCATTAACCGATGCTTTATTGGGGGCTGCGGGTCTCAATGATATTGGCCAATTATTCCCGGATGATGACCCTCAATTTAAAGATATGGATAGCCGGATTTTATTGAGAGCCGCTTTGCAAAAAGTGCAAGCGGCTGGCTACCATGTGGGCAATGTTGATGCCACCATCATTTGCCAAAAGCCAAAACTAGCGGGATATTTGCCTGAAATGCTTCGAAATATCGCTACTGACTTGGCCGTAACTCCCAGCCATATCAACCTCAAGGCTAAAACTAACGAATCCCTAGGGCATTTGGGGCGGGGTGAGGGTATCGCCGTCCATGCGGTGGCTTTGCTCTATAAGGCCTAAAACCGTCTCTAAAACCCTAAACATTGTAGAATTACGGTCTTTAGAGTGAAGTTTAAGCTTGGCAGTGTTTGCGGAATTCGCGAGGATGGCGAAATTGGTAGACGCACCAGGTTTAGGTCCTGACGCCAGAAATGGTGTGGGGGTTCGAGTCCCCCTCCTCGCACCACAAGATTACTACTTGGCTTGGACTTCATATTTCCTGATCTTCAATTAAGAGACGAGAATGGCTGTGCAGATAGAAAATTTAGGTTCTTTAGACCGCAAGATGACTTTGGAGTTTGCTCGCGCTGATTTGGCAAAAGCACGCGAAGCAAGATTGGCTAAAGTTGGTAAGACCATGAAAATGGCTGGCTTTCGTCCAGGTAAAGTTCCTAAGAACATGGTTGAAAAGCAGTATGGTATGCAAGTTGATTTTGAACTTCAGTTCGACAAAGCATCTGAACTCTTTTTTGAGCACAGCAAAAAAGAAGGCATTGCGTTAGCAGGTCAACCACGCCTTGAGCCTAAAAGTGAGTTAGATGCCGACACGATTGTGTTTGACGCTTTCTTCGAAGTATTGCCCGAGGTGAAGATTGGTGATTTCAGCAAAGCGGAAGTAGCTAAGTACACAACTGAAATTGGCGACGCTGAAATTGATCGTGCGCTCGATGTATTGCGTAAGCAGCAAGTTCACTATCATCCACGTGGCGAAGCAGGTCCTCATGGTGATGGCGGAGCAAATACGGCCGCACAAAACGGTGACCAGGTGGTGATTGATTTCGTAGGCAAAATTGATGGCGTTGAGTTTGCAGGCGGTAAAGCAGAAAACTTTGAATATGTTTTAGGCGAAGGACGCATGCTTCCGGAATTTGAAGCGGCCACTTTAGGGCTAAAGGCTGGCGAGAGCAAATCATTCCCATTGAGTTTTCCAGCCGACTATCACGGCAAGGATGTTGCAGGCAAAACAGCCGAGTTCACCATTACAGTGAAATCTGTCAACTGGGCACATTTGCCAGCAGTTGATGATGCATTTGCACTCTCTTTAGGTGTTGCTGAAGGTGGCGTTGCTAAGATGCGCGAAGAAGTTAAACAGAATTTAGATCGCGAAGTAAAACGTCGCATCACTTCTTTATTAAAAAATGATGTGATGGATAAACTCAACGAATTATGCGAGTTAGATGTTCCTAAATCTTTGGTGTCGTCTGAACAAGAGCGTTTGGTTGAAGGTGCCCGCCAAGACCTTATGCAGCGCGGTGTTCCAAATGCAAAAGACGCACCAATCCCACCGGAGATTTTTGCTGAACAAGCACTGAAGCGTGTGCGTTTGGGCTTAATTTTGGGTGATTTAGTAAAGCAAAACAACTTGGCGGCTACGGCAGACCAAATTAAGGCAGAAATTGATGAGCAAGCTGCAACTTACGAAGATCCAAAAGAAGTGGTACGTTGGTTCTATAGCAATCCAAGTCGTTTAAAAGATATTGAGAACTTGGTGCTTGAAGACAACGTCATTAAGCATTTCACATCACTTGCCAAGGTAAATGAAAAAGCAATTAGCTTCGAAGAATTAAGCAAGCTAAACTAATTCAATTATTAAAAAGGGGTCTTAAATGAGTCAAAGCCATTTACAAGCTGAAAGTCTAGAGCCAAAAGGTCTGGGTTTGGTTCCGATGGTTATTGAGACCTCTGGTCGTGGTGAGCGTGCTTACGATATCTACTCACGTCTTTTGCGTGAGCGCGTTGTGTTCTTGGTCGGGGAAGTTAACGATCAGACAGCCAATCTTGTTATTGCCCAATTATTGTTTTTGGAAAGCGAAAATCCAGACAAAGATATTTCTTTGTACATTAATTCACCTGGCGGCTCGGTTTCTGCGGGTTTAGCTATCTATGACACCATGCAGTTTATTAAGCCGCATGTGAGCACCTTGTGTATGGGCATGGCTGCAAGCATGGGTGCTTTTTTATTGTGCGCAGGTGAAAAAGGTAAGCGCTTTGCATTACCAAATTCACGAGTAATGATTCACCAGCCATTGGGTGGTGCACGTGGTCAAGCTTCCGATATTGAAATTCAAGCTCGTGAAATTTTGTATTTGCGTGAGCGCCTCAACAAAATTTTGGCTGATCGCACTGGTCAATCAATTGAAACCATTGCTAAAGATACAGATCGCGATAACTTCATGTCTGCTGAACAAGCTCGTGAATATGGTTTGATCGATACGGTTATCGAAAAGCGTCCTTAAGCAAATCTATTTAAATACTCTTTGGGTAAATACATTGAGCGATACAACAGCAAATTCTGGCGATAAGGTACTGTATTGCTCTTTCTGCGGCAAGAGTCAGCACGAGGTAAAAAAGCTGATTGCCGGTCCATCTGTATTTATCTGTGATGAGTGCATTGATCTTTGCACCGATATTATTCAAGAAGAAATTGCTAAGCTTCCTAAAGAAGAGGGCGATGATTCTTTGCCTACGCCACATCAAATTCGTGAGAACTTAGATCAATACGTCATTGGTCAGGATCAGGCGAAAAAGACCTTGGCTGTAGCTGTGTACAACCATTACAAGCGTTTGCAGTATTTGCCAAAGCCGAAAAAAGAGAAGTTGGATAAAGATGGCAAGCCTGTGGAGGCAACCGATAAAAAAGAATCTAAGGCACCTGCAAAAGCAATCGTTGATGGCGTTGAGTTAGCAAAGAGCAATATTCTGTTGATTGGACCTACGGGCTCTGGTAAGACGTTGTTAGCCCAAACATTAGCTCGTATGCTGGATGTTCCCTTTGTGATGGCTGATGCAACGACCTTAACTGAAGCTGGTTATGTTGGTGAGGATGTAGAGAACATCATCCAAAAATTACTACAAGCTTGTGATTACAACGTAGAGAAAGCCCAGCGTGGCATTGTTTACATTGATGAGATTGATAAGATTTCACGTAAATCAGATAATCCATCCATTACCCGTGACGTATCAGGTGAGGGAGTTCAACAGGCTTTATTGAAATTGGTTGAGGGCACCATGGCATCGGTGCCACCTCAAGGTGGACGCAAACATCCTAACCAAGATTTTCTGCAGGTTGACACCACTAATATTCTTTTCATCTGTGGTGGTGCATTTGATGGCTTAGAAAAGGTCATTCAACAACGTACCGCTAAGACGGGTATTGGTTTCAATGCAACCGTTCCTGGTAAAGATGACCGCGGTGTAAGCGATCTATTGCTAGAAGTTGAGCCAGAAGACTTGATCAAGTTCGGCTTAATTCCAGAGTTGATTGGTCGCTTGCCAGTGGTGGCCACTTTGGCACAACTGGATGAGGCAGCATTAATTGCCATTTTGACCGAGCCAAAAAATGCACTGGTAAAGCAATATCAAGCCCTTTTGACCATGGAAGGCTCTGAGCTCGAGGTGCGCCGCGAAGCCCTCTCTGCAATCGCGAAGAAGGCTATTGCGCGCAAAACAGGCGCTCGCGGCCTAAGATCTATCCTAGAAGGTTCTTTAATGGATGTGATGTACGACCTGCCTTCTTTAAAGAATGTTCAAAAAGTCGTTATTGATGAATCTTGCATTGCTGAAGGTGGAAAGCCACTTTTGGTCTATAAGCAGGACTTAGAGCAGCCTGATTTAAGCAAAAAAGCTTAAATTCTTAGGGTTTTCGCTATTTTTTGGGCATTTTTGCCCATTTTTCGCACTTTTTTCCCTTGAATTTCTAAAACTACTACCCATATAGGTAGTATGCTACTCAAGAATATTGTCTCTATTTAGTGGTTCAGCAACATAAAAATACTAGATAGGACGCTTGAGGATTAATTACTTGGAGGAATTGCCTTTATGCCTGGCCACTTATTACTACCCTCTGAACCGATTCAATTGCCATTGCTCCCATTAAGGGATGTCGTGGTGTTTCCTCATATGGTGATTCCACTCTTCGTGGGACGTCCAAAATCCATCAAAGCGCTTGAAGCTGCCATGGAGACTGGAAAAAATGTTCTGTTGGTAGCTCAAAAAACTGCTGCTAAAGATGAGCCGGGAATTGAAGACCTCTATGAGGTTGGTTGTATTGCCAATATTTTGCAGATGCTGAAATTGCCAGATGGAACTGTAAAGGTTCTTGTTGAAGGCGTGCAGCGTGCTGAAGTAAGTCAAATTGAAGATAGTCTTGGATATTTCAATTGCGAAGCTACTCCTACTGCGATCAACGCAGTTGATGCGCATGAGACAGAAGCCTTGCGTCGTGCCATCATGGCGCAGTTCGATCAATATGTGAAGCTAAATAAGAAAGTGCCTCAAGAGATTCTCTCTTCTTTAGGTGGTATTGATGACCCAAGCCGTTTAGCAGACACTATCTGTGCACATTTGCCGGTTAAGCTTGAGCAAAAGCAGAAATTGCTTGAGATGACAGATGTCGTTGCGCGTCTCGAAAGTCTCTTGGCAGACCTTGAAAGCGAAATCGATATCCTTCAAGTGGAGAAGCGCATCCGTGGTCGTGTAAAACGCCAGATGGAAAAGAGTCAGCGCGAGTACTACTTGAATGAACAGGTCAAAGCCATTCAAAAAGAGTTGGGAGAAGGTGAAGAGGGCGCAGATCTTGAGGAGCTAGAGAAGCGCATTAAAGCTGCTCGTATGCCTAAGGAAGCACTTAAAAAGGCCGAGTCTGAGCTTAAGAAACTAAAGTTAATGTCACCAATGTCTGCAGAGGCCACCGTGATACGTAACTTTATTGATACGCTCGTTAATCTTCCATGGAAGAAAAAGACCAAGATCAATAACGATCTGTCTAATGCCGAAAAGGTATTAGATGAAGATCATTATGGTTTAGATAAAGTTAAAGAGCGCATCTTGGAATATCTCGCGGTCCAACAACGAGTTGATCGCGTTAAAGCTCCAATCCTTTGCTTGGTTGGGCCTCCTGGTGTAGGTAAGACCTCTTTGGGTCAATCCATCGCGCGAGCAACTAACCGCAAGTTTGTGCGCATGGCCTTAGGTGGTGTGCGAGATGAATCTGAAATTCGTGGTCACCGTCGAACCTACATTGGGTCTATGCCTGGCAAGATTTTGACTAGCCTTACAAAAGTAGGCGTCCGCAATCCATTATTCCTTTTGGATGAAGTTGATAAGATGGGTATGGACTTCCGCGGAGACCCTGCTAGTGCTTTGCTGGAAGTATTAGATCCTGAGCAGAATCACACTTTCCAAGATCACTATGTTGAGGTGGATTTTGACTTATCAGATGTGATGTTTGTAGCGACCTCGAATTCATTAAATATTCCTGGTCCATTACTGGATCGTCTGGAGATTATTCGTCTAGCGGGCTATACAGAGGATGAAAAGACAAGCATTGCTGTTAATTATTTAATTCCAAAACAAATCAAAAATAATGGTTTGAAGAAGGATGAGTTAAAGATTGAAGACAGTGCTGTACGCAATATGATTCGCTACTACACGCGCGAAGCTGGCGTACGTTCTTTAGAGAGAGAAATCAGCAAGATCTGCCGTAAGGTAGTGAAGTTACTGCTGTTGAAGAAAGAAGCTGCTCCAGTGGTTGTTAATGCTGAAAATTTGGAGAAGTTCTTGTCGGTACGCATGTTTGACTTCGGTTTAGCAGGCAAAGAGAACCAAGTAGGGCAAGTTACAGGACTTGCGTGGACTGAGGTCGGTGGCGATCTTTTGACGATCGAGGCTGCTGTGATGCCAGGTAAGGGTGTGATCACTAGAACGGGTTCGATTGGCGATGTCATGAAGGAGTCTGTTGAAGCTGCTCGTACAGTGGTTCGTTCACGAGCAAGAAGACTTGGCATCGAAGATGAATCATTTGAGAAGAAAGATATCCACATTCACTTCCCAGATGGTGCTACCCCTAAAGACGGTCCGTCAGCAGGTATTGCGATCACTACAGCTTTGGTTTCAGTTTTCACAGGAATACCGATTCGATCTGATGTAGCTATGACGGGTGAAATTACCTTACGTGGCGAAGTTCTGCCTATCGGTGGCTTGAAGGAAAAATTGCTGGCTGCGCATCGTGGTGGAATCAAATTGGCCTTGATCCCCGAGGAAAACGTAAAGGATTTGATTGATATTCCAGATAACGTCAAGAATGCAATTGAAATTGTTCCTGTGCGTTGGATTGATAAGGTATTGGAACTGGCCTTGGAACGTATGCCAGAGTCGCTTCCAGAGCTCACGCCTGAGGAGTTGGCTAAGAAGGCCGCTGAAGCAAGCAAAGCTTCTGAGGCTGCCGCGTCGAGTAAAGTGCTTAAGCACTAGGCACCTATTTAGAGGATTTATGCGCCAAGCCTAGCTGTTAAACAAGCTGGGTTTGGCGGGTTTTCATCAAAAAATCCACGCTTAGGTTACAATCTCACCTGTAATGTTTTGGGGCGCTTAGCTCAGTTGGTAGAGCGTCTGCCTTACACGCAGAATGTCGGGAGTTCGAGCCTCTCAGCGCCCACCAAAATTTACCATTGAAGCCTGTTCTGGGCTTTCTCCTCTGAATCCTGATTAGCCTAGTAAAATCTCATAGTTGTGCACCTTATTGCCTAACTTTACTAGCGAAATAATTCATGTTTGATACCGTTCGTAAGCATCAAAAAATTCTTCAATTAGTTTTGATGCTGTTCATCGTCCCATCTTTTGTGATGTTTGGAATTTCCAGTTATTCCAGTTTTATGGATAAGGAAACAGACTTGGTGAAGGTAAGTGGTAAGCCTATTACCGCTCAAGAAGTGGATAACGCAGCCAAACGACAAGCTGAGAGAGTTGGAGGCAATTTACAGATTGCGCAAAGCCTGCAATTTCGTCAGGCCATATTAAATGAATTGCTCCAACAGAGAATTCTAGGTTTTGCCGTGCAAAATTTACGCTTACAGGTTGGCAAGGAAGCGCTGATTAAAAGCTTGCAGAGTATTCCGCAAATTCGTGCCTTGTATCGTCAAGACGGCAGTTTTGATGATGTTCGTTTTAAACAGTTACTCGCCAGCAATGGTTTAAATGAAGAGCAATTCTACGCAAGCCAAGCATTTGATTTGAAGATTAACCAGCTAGTGAACTCTGTTGCGCGGACTGAAATTGGCACCCCTAAATTATCTGAAATCATCTCCACGCTTTATGAAACCGAGCGTCAAGTTCAGTCTTTATCTTTTAATGCAAAGGATTATTTGAGTAAGGTAAATCCTTCACAAGAAGAGCTGCAGGCTTTTTATAACGCCAACAGTAAATTATTTGAAAGCCCTGAGTTTGTTGATGTTGAATATATTGTTTTAAAGGCTGACCCCAAGGAGGACGCCAAGGCATTTAGCGAGAAGGCAGATCAATTTGCGAATATGACCTATGACCAATCTGACAGCTTGAAGCCGGCTGCCGATAAGCTGAAATTAACAGTTCAAAGTCAAAAGGGCATGACGCGCTCTGGTCCATCTGGCGTATCCAAAGACCATCCTTTGGCAAATCCCAAAGTAGTTCAAGCTCTTTTTGGTGATGAAGCGCTTAAAAACAAAAGGAATACTGAAGCCGTTCAAACTGCACCTGGTGTATTTGTATCGGCACGCGTTGTTACTTTTCATCCGGCGCAAATACTCCCGTATAAAGATGTTGCAAGCGAAGTAAAGCGACAAGTTAGTCAGCGTGCGGCAGAAAAATTGGCTGTTGCTGCAGCTGCTGAGAAGTATTCTGCACTCGAAAAAGACCCAAAAAATGCGTCTGGATTTACTGCGCCAGTCTGGGTATCTCGCAACAAGCCTAACAATTTAGTTGGTTTGGCCATGGACGATGTAATGTCTATTAACCCTGATAAATTCCCTGCCGTGGTTTCAGTAAATAATCCTGGTGTGGGAGCAACACTGTATCGGGTTGATCAAGTTCGTCAGCCGAGTGGAGCGGATGCCAAAGTGCATAAGGCTCAAGCCCAACAAATACAGGCTTTAGCAGCTCAGTCTGAGTTTGCTGGATTCATGGCTTACTGGCGCGATGCAGCTGGCGTAAAAGTGATTAACCCACTTAAGCCTATGTCTAGTAGCTCCGGAAGCTAATCTAGTTGTTACTTTCGCAGTAATAGTGATTGATATGGGGCCATAGCGCCCCATACGTTTTTTAAAAGGATGGGTTGAGCATCCACATTCGGGTGAATATTGTCTGACTGAAATAACTCCTTATGCTGAGCAACACCCTCTAAAAAGAATGGCAGTAATTGAACGGCTTCCTGCGAGGCTAATGCTGGGTACAGATCTTTAAATTGCTTGGCATATTGTTGACCGTAGTTTGGTGGGATTTGCATTCCAAATAAAAGGACTTTTGCGCCTGATTTTTTTGAGAGGAGAATCATTTTGCGCAAATTCTCCTTGGTTTGTTCTATCGTTAGACCGCGCAGAGTATCATTTCCACCCAACTCTAAAAATACAATCGATGGTTTTTTCGCTTGCAAGAGAGAAGGCAGTCTTGTTAAGCCACCTGAGCTAGTCTCACCACTAATGCTGGCATTAAACACAGACCAGGGACTCTCGTTTTTGCGCAGATCCTGTTCGAGAAGCCTGACCCAGCCAGTTCCTCGTGGCAAGCCATATTCAGCAGAAAGGCTATCCCCCATGATCAGAATGGTGGGGTTGGCATGCACCCAAGAGCTTAGGATAAATAACAGGCAAAATAGACCAATTAAGGTACATTTTTCAATTAGTTTGGTTATCTGTTTTTGATGCATACATGAATATTTCTGCTAAAGCCCTTATTGCCAATCAACTTGGTAAAGCAGTTTTATCAAGCGATGGTGTTCTGCCTATTTTGCACGACATTAACTTTGCCGTTAATCATGGCGAAAGTGTAGCCATTACCGGAGCCTCTGGCTCTGGAAAAAGCACCTTACTTGGTTTGATGGCTGGCTTAGATCTACCCAGCTCAGGACATATTTCATTAATGGGTCAAAATCTGAATGAGCTGGATGAAGACGGTAGGGCAAAGTTACGCGGCACCCATGTAGGATTTGTATTTCAGTCATTTCAATTGCTATCCCATCTGACGGCTTTAGAGAATGTTGCCTTACCGGCCCAAATGCAAGGCCTTCAAAACGCCATTCCTGAAGCGCAAGCTTGCCTTGAAAAGGTGGGGCTTGAGAGTCGCTTCTCTCATTTTCCCAAGACGCTTTCGGGGGGTGAGCAACAGCGTGTAGCGCTTGCAAGAGCCTTTATATGTAAACCCAAGATTTTATTTGCTGACGAGCCTACTGGAAGCCTGGATGAAGTCAGTGGTAAGCGGGTAATTGACCTCCTTTTTGACTTAAACCAGGCAAACCAATCCACCTTAATTCTGGTTACCCATGATCCCGCCTTGGCCGGCAGGTGCCAGCGCCAAATTCACCTCCAGGGCGGTCGTTTAGCGTAGGTAAAACCTTATAATCTAGGGATGTCCTTTTTTCACTTTTTGCCTGGCGCCACTGCGCTTTCTGCCTTCCGTCAACAACGTCTCTTAGCATCCTTGAAAGCTCAAGGAGTGGAGCTTGAAGCTATTGAAGCGCAGTTTCTGCACTTCATTTGGTCTGAGCAAAAGATCGGCTTGGATAAGGAAGAGGTCCTTAAGAATTTGCTGACCTATGGGCAAGCTTTTGCCTCTGAAATTTCTGCAGGCAAATCCTGGTTTGGAAAGGGATCTGGCGATATTCAAGGCGCGATTGTTGTACCCCGTTTTGGCACCGTATCACCTTGGGCTAGTAAGGCTACTGACATAGCTCAACAATGCGGTCTAGATATTTTGCGTATTGAACGTGGCATTCAATTTGCATGGAAGTCCAAAAAAACTCTAAACCCTGAACAACATCAACTCGTTTTAGCTGCGATTCACGATCGTATGACAGAGTCGGTGATTGAAGAGGTTGAATCTGCAAATCAGCTCTATCAAACATTGGATGATCGTCCTTTGTCTCGTATACCAGTCTTGAAAGAAGGTAGAGCAGCATTGGATAAGGCTAATCAAGAGCTTGGTTTGGCATTGTCAGGTGATGAAATATCTTATCTTGCTGAAAACTTTGTGCGCCTCAATCGCAATCCTAGTGATGTAGAGTTGATGATGTTTGCGCAGGCCAATAGTGAGCACTGCCGACACAAGATTTTTAATTCCAGCTGGACTATTGATGGCGAGGATCAAGACAAATCCTTATTTGCCATGATTCGAAATACCCATCAATTGCAACCAGAGGGCACGATTGTTGCTTATTCAGATAACTCGGCAATCATGGCTGGTTGTGAAGCGGAAACTTGGGCTCCTCAAGGTAACGATCATCATTATGTGAGAGATACTCGTTTAGTTCATACCTTAATGAAAGTTGAGACGCACAATCATCCAACTGCGATTGCGCCATTTCCTGGCGCTTCAACTGGAGCGGGTGGTGAGATTCGTGATGAAGGCGCTACGGGAATTGGTGGGCGCCCCAAAGCAGGATTGACTGGCTTTTCTGTCTCTAACTTGAATATTCCGGGCACCAATCTCCCATGGGAAAAAGAGCAGTACGGTAAACCAGAACGTATTGCAACGCCATTGCAAATCATGACTGAAGGCCCTCTGGGCGGTGCTGCATTTAATAATGAATTTGGTCGACCCATTCTTGGTGGTTATTTCCGTGTATTTGAACAAACCCTTGGTGGTTTGCGTCGTGGCTATCACAAGCCCATCATGATTGCTGGCGGCATCGGCAGTATTGACGCCATTCATACGCACAAAAAAGAGATTCAATCTGGCCATTTACTGATTCAGCTTGGAGGTCCTGGCATGCGCATTGGTATGGGCGGTGCAACTGGTAGCTCTGTTGCTACTGGCACCAATACCGCAGATCTGGATTTTGATTCTGTCCAACGCGGTAACCCAGAAATGGAGCGTCGCGCTCAAGAAGTCATTAATGCCTGTCGTGCATTGGGTGATCAAAACCCAATTGTGTCCATTCATGACGTTGGTGCTGGTGGATTATCGAATGCTTTCCCTGAATTGGCTGATGGCGCAGGGCTAGGCGCCCAATTCAAGTTACGCAGCGTACCGCTTGAGGAGAGCGGTATGAGTCCAGCGGAGATCTGGTGTAATGAGTCTCAAGAGCGCTATGTATTGGCAATCGACGCTAAAGACTTAGAGTTATTTAAGTCATTTTGCGAGCGGGAGCGCTGCCCATTTGCGGTAGTTGGAGAGGCAACCCAAGAGCGTCAGTTGCGACTCTTGGATTCTAAGCAGGCTTCTGGATCAGACGATGCCTTACCGATTGATATGCCAATGGAAGTGCTGCTTGGTAAGCCTCCACGCATGCATCGCGACGTAAAGCGTGATTTGCAATCTTTTTCGGAGCTGGATGTCACCGATGCTGATTTAGCTCAATCAATTGCCTGGGTTCTTCAGCAACCAACAGTAGCAAGCAAATCATTCTTAATTACGATTGGCGATCGCACTGTAGGCGGCTTAAATGCTCGTGATCAGTTTGTTGGTCCATGGCAAGTTCCTGTAGCGGACTGTGCCGTCACTATGATGGATTACAAAGGCTATTGCGGTGAAGCAATGTCGATGGGTGAACGCACCCCGGTTGCGGTTATCGATGCTCCGGCAGCAGCTCGTATGGCTGTCGGCGAGTCAATTACCAACTTATTGGCTGCTGATATTGCAAACCTAGAAGGCGTCAAGCTGTCTGCAAACTGGATGGCCGCCTGTGGTTCGCCCGGTGAAGATGCAAAACTGTATGACTCAGTAAAAGCAGTTGGCATGGAGCTTTGTCCAGCCCTTGGAATTTCCATTCCAGTGGGTAAGGATTCCTTATCGATGGCAACCGAGTGGAAAGAAGGTAATGAGGCTAAGAAAGTGGTCGCGCCAGTTTCCTTGATCATTTCTGCATTTGCATCTGTAGGTGATGTTCGCAAAACGACAACACCATTGCTTAAACTGAACAACCCAGATGGCTCTCCCTTAGAAACTGAATTGGTTTTGATTGATTTGGGCCGTGGTAAAAACCGGATGGCCGGCAGCATTTTGTCTCAAGTCTTAAATCAATCTGGCGATACTGCCCCCGATCTTGATCACCCGGAAGACCTTAAGAATTTAGCTTCAGCCATCATTGAACTTCGTAAAGAGAATCGATTGCTTGCCTATCATGATCGTTCTGATGGCGGATTACTGGCTTGTGTAGCGGAAATGGCTTTTGCATCCCATACTGGCATTTCGATTAATGTCGACATGATTGCGGTTGATGTAGGGCAAGAACCTGATCATGGAGATGCCAAGAATTGGGCACAACAAGTTTCTGGTCGACGTCATGAGCAGACTATGTGCGCCTTATTTAACGAAGAGCTCGGCGCTGTTATTCAAGTTCGTAGAGATGATCGTGATGCGGTATTCACTACATTACGTAAGCTTAACTTAAGTGCATTTAGCCATGTCATTGGCAAACCCAACGCCAATGGTCGTATTGAAATCTGGCGTGATGCAAAGAGTATCTTTGCTGAACCACGTGAAGTACTGCAAAAGATGTGGACTAATACGAGCTATCAAATTGCCCGTATGCGCGATAACCCAGCATGTGCGGATTCTGAATTTGCGCTGTTAGACAATCTTGCAGACCCTGGCATGTCTCCCAAATTAAGTTTTGATATTGCAGATGATATTTCTGCGCCATTTATCAATAAGAATGCAAAACCCAAGGTAGCCATCTTGCGAGAGCAAGGAGTGAATTCCCATGTGGAAATGGCCTATGCCGTTCATTGGGCAGGCTTTGATAGTTACGATGTCCATATGTCAGACCTCTTAAGTGGTAAAGCAAGGCTGGATGACTTCCGAGGTTTGATTGCCTGTGGCGGATTTAGTTATGGCGACGTTCTCGGGGCCGGAGAAGGTTGGGCAAAAACCATTTTGTTTAACCAGCAATTACGCGATCAATTTATCAACTTCTTTAACCGACAAGATAGTTTTGCTTTGGGTGTCTGTAACGGATGCCAAATGATGAGCAATCTTTCAGGAATTATTCCGGGTGCTGAAGCTTGGCCAAAATTTACCCGTAACCAATCTGAGCAATATGAAGCTCGCTTAGTAATGGCTGAAGTATTGACCTCTCCATCGATCTTTACTCGAGGAATGGAAGGCAGTCAGTTACCAATCGCAATTGCCCATGGCGAAGGATTCGCTAATTTTAGCCAGCAAGGCAATTTGGCCCAGATCCAAAATCAAGGCTTGGCTGCACTTCGCTTTGTTGATCATGCGGGTAAGCCAACTGAAGTGTATCCAATGAATCCCAATGGGTCACCTCGCGGCTTAACTGGCGTTACTACCCCTGATGGACGATTTACGGTCATGATGCCTCATCCTGAGCGGGTCTTCCGGACTGCCCAAATGAGTTGGTGTCCACCAGAATGGTTGAATACGCCTGACGGCGCTAGTCCTTGGATGCGTTTGTTCCGCAATGCACGCGTTTGGGCTAATTAAATATGCTCGCAATGGAGCCTGTAACGTTTTCTGAAAGTGGCGGTATTCGGTATTTGCATTTTGGAACAGATTTAATTCAAGGTGCAATGCGCATTCGTGATCCCGATGAAATTTATCTAGAGTACAACCAGCAGATGATGGCTTGGCTTTTGTTTCTTGAGACAAAGCCCGGAATGAGGGTTGCCCAACTCGGGCTTGGTACAGGTGCGCTCACTAAGTTTCAACATCGCTATTGCCCAGCAGTAAAAACAACGGTAGTGGAATTGAATCCTGCAGTGATTGTCTCTGCACGCTCCATGTTCTCAACCCCGGATGACGATCGTAGACTTGAAACATTACAGACTGACGCCAAAGTCTTTGTCAAATCCACTAGTCATAAGAATCAGTTTGATGCTGTGCAGGTTGATTTATATGACGCCATATGCGATGGGCCGGCAGCTAGCTCGCTTGATTTCTATAAAGGCTGCTTCAATATTCTCAAAAGTCCTGGCGTAATGACAGTAAACCTTTTTTCACGGCATAAAAGTTTTGACGTCAACCTAAAAAATATCTGTGAAGCCTTCGATGATAGGGTATTGCTGTTCCCTGAGTCGCATGATTGCAATGTGGTGGCTATGGCATTTAAAGGTCCAAAGTTAGAGGTCGAATGGAAAGATGTTGCCAAGCGTGCCAAATTAATAATGGAAAAAACCGGTTTACCAACAAAAGATTGGGCGCCTGGTCTTAGCCGTGCCAACGCTCGTCAAGAGGGCAAGCTCAGTATTTAAATGGTGCCTATAAGCCACGGTAAATAAAAAGGCGATCATTAGATCGCCTTTTTAATGTCTGCCCGAAAAACGTTGGGCTAGAGACTCTTAAACGCTAACAGTATCCGCAACTTCACTAAATGACTTGATCTTGTCAAAGTTCATATAGCGATAGACTTCAGCTGATTTCGCATTGAGTGACTCTACTTGCTCAAGGTATTCCTTAGGTGTCGGTAAGCGACCCAAGAGGGCAGCAACAGATGCTAATTCAGCTGAGGCTAAAAATACTCGTGTATCAATGCCGAGACGATTTGGGAAGTTACGTGTAGATGTTGAAACCGCGGTAGAGCCTTTGCGAATCTGCGCTTGATTGCCCATGCAAAGTGAGCACCCTGGGGTTTCCATACGAGCGCCAGTGCGGCCCAAAATACCGTAATAACCTTCTTCGGTGAGAACCATTTGATCCATCTTGGTAGGAGGCGCAATCCACAAGCGAGTTGGGATATCGGATTTACCTTCAAGCACTTTACCGGCAGCACGGAAGTGGCCAATGTTAGTCATGCAAGAGCCAATGAATACCTCATCAATTTTCTCACCAGCAACTTCAGAGAGGAATTTCACATCATCTGGGTCATTAGGGCAGGCCAAGATTGGCTCTTTGATATCGTTCATATCAATTTCAATGATCTCGGCATAGTCTGCATTCGCATCAGCCTTGAGCAATTCAGGTTTAGCAATCCATGCCTCCATTGCCTTGATGCGACGACCCAAAGTGCGCTTATCTTCATAACCATTGGCAATCATCCACTTCATCAATGTGATATTAGATTGCATGTATTCGATAATTGGCTCTTTGTTCAATTGAACTGCACAACCACCTGCAGAGCGTTCTGCAGAAGCATCAGAAAGCTCAAATGCTTGCTCAACCTTCAGATCGGGCAGACCTTCGATTTCTAAAATACGGCCAGAGAAAATATTTTTCTTGCCTTGTTTCTCAACGGTCAACAAGCCTTTCTTAATTGCGTAGAGAGGAATAGCGTTTACCAAGTCGCGCAATGTAATTCCAGGCTGCATCTTTCCTTTAAAGCGAACCAATACTGACTCAGGCATATCCAATGGCATGACACCAGTTGCTGCGGCAAAGGCAACTAAGCCTGAACCAGCAGGGAAGGAGATGCCGATTGGGAAGCGTGTGTGACTATCGCCACCAGTTCCGCAGGTATCCGGTAGGAGCAAGCGATTAAGCCAGCTATGAATAACACCATCACCTGGGCGCAATGCAACGCCACCACGATTAGTCATAAATGCTGGCAATTCATGGTGAGTGCGAATATCGACTGGTTTTGGATACGCAGATGTGTGGCAGAAGGATTGCATTACTAAATCTGCTGAGAATCCTAAGCAGGCCAAATCCTTCAACTCATCGCGAGTCATTGGGCCAGTTGTATCTTGAGAGCCCACAGTAGTCATATGCGGCTCGCAGTAAGTGCCCGGGCGAACGCCTTGTCCCTCTGGCAAGCCACAAGCACGACCAACCATCTTTTGCGCCAAGCTGAAACCTTTTTTATTGTCAGGAGGGCTTACTGGTACACGGAATTCAGTAGAAGCAGGTAAACCGAGGGCGGCACGTGCCTTTGCAGTTAAGCCACGACCAACGATTAATGGAATACGGCCACCAGCACGTACTTCATCAAAAATCACTGGAGACTTCAGAGAAAAAGTGGCGATTTCTTTACCATCTTTAAATGCTTTGCCTTCGTATGGACGCAATTCGATTTCATCGCCCATATTCATTTGAGATACATCTAATTCGATTGGCAATGCGCCAGCATCTTCCATGGTATTAAAGAAGATAGGAGCAATCTTGGTGCCCAAGCAAACACCACCAAAACGTTTATTAGGAACAAATGGGATATCTTCACCAGTCCACCACAACACAGAGTTAGTTGCGGATTTACGAGAAGAGCCTGTACCGACTACGTCACCAACGTAAGCGATCAAATTCCCTTTCTTTTGCAAAGCCTCGATTTGCTTCATCGGGCCGCGCACACCAGCTTCATCTGGTTCGATACCGGCACGAGGATTCTTGAGCATGACCGTTGCATGCAAGGGGATATCTGGACGACTCCAAGCATCAGGTGCTGGGGAGAGATCGTCAGTATTAGTCTCACCGGTAACCTTAAATACAGTCAGCTTCATGCTTTCTGGAACAGCGGGGCGGCTGGTAAACCACTCAGCGTCAGCCCAACTCTGCAATACAGCCTTGGCATTTGCATTGCCTTTTTCAGCAAGTTCCTGAACATCATGGAAGTAATCAAACATCAACAAGGTTTTCTTGAGGGCGGCAGCCGCAGCAGCGCCACATTCAGCATCAGATAGAAGCTCAACCAATGGTTTGATGTTGTAGCCACCAAGCATTGTGCCTAGTAACTCTGTTGCTTTAATACGTGTAATTAATGGCGACTTTTCTGTACCTTTGGCTACTGCATCTAAGAACTCAGCCTTGACCTTTGCGGCTTCATCGACACCTGCTGGAACGCGATTGGCAATAAGCTCAACTAGCTCGGCTTCTTTGCCTGCCGGAGGGCTCTTGAGTAACTTAACTAATTCAGCTACTTGATCTTTGGTAAGTGGAAGAGCGGGAATGCCGAGGGTGGCACGTTCTGCAACTTGGGCGTTATAGGCGTCTAACATGGTGGTTCCTATGCGGTAAAAGTGATCAATAGAAAGGCCAAAAGGGTATTTTTACCCAATTGAGGCCATTATAGTTGCTAATTTAAGTCTTATATAAGAGTTTAAACCCTAAGCATTTTTAGGGAAAAGCTGCCTTAAACAATGCCTTCCTCTTTCAGGGCCCAAACCAAGGCTACAACCCAGCCAATTAGGGACCAGCCCAAAAACAAGTTTAAGGCAAATATGGCTCCTGTATTAGCCCGTTTCTTATTGAATGCAACAGCAAAAGGCAGGAAATAAAAGAGGGATAGGATCGTGACTAGGACGGCAAATAGCAGGCGCATAGACTCTATTTCTCGCGAACCCATGTTTGAGTTCTGCCTAATAGGGGTATGCCTATATAAGCCCTGAGATCCAATTTAGATCCCTGGTCCTTTAATTTCATTTCTGCGCGATAGATTTCACCGTCGTCCGGGTCCAGAATATGTCCACCAGAGTAGCTTTCACCCTGTTTTTTAAGGTCAGAAAGGATTTCCATCCCCAGAATTGACTTATCCTTTCTGGAATCGGTGCATTTTTCACAAGTCGGGGATCCTGATGTATCCAGCACCTTGGTAATAACGCCTGAAAAAACTCCATTTTTTTCACTGATTTGGACTAAGGCGGCTGGTTGATTTGTTTCATCATCAAAGGTTTTCCATGTGCCCACAATCGAGTCCATGGTCTGCGCCAATGCAACACCCCCCAAACCAATCAGAGCGGAAAAAAGGAGGAGGGAAGCCGTTTTTTTCATCATATAAATACATATTACCCCGTTTTAAAACCAATAATTACCCACGTCTATCGTTATAATTACTTTTTCCAACAGAGCTTAAGCGATGACCAAATACGTTTTTGTCACTGGTGGTGTGGTTTCTTCTTTAGGGAAAGGAATCGCAGCTGCCTCGCTTGCCGCGATTCTCGAATCCCGCGGCCTGAAAGTCACCCTCCTAAAATTAGACCCCTATATCAACGTTGACCCGGGCACAATGAGCCCACTGCAACACGGTGAAGTTTTCGTTACCGAAGATGGCGCTGAAACCGATTTAGATTTAGGGCACTACGAGCGCTTTGTTTCCGCAAAGATGCGTAAGAGCAATAACTTCACTACAGGTCAGATTTATGAATCTGTCATTAGTAAAGAGCGTCGTGGTGAGTATTTAGGGAAAACCGTTCAAGTTATTCCACATATTACTAACGAGATTCAGGCTTTTATTGAGCGTGGTGCAAAAGCAAGCCATGATGGCAAGGCAGATATCGCCATTTGCGAAATTGGTGGAACGGTCGGTGATATTGAATCACTCCCATTCCTGGAGGCGGCTAGACAGATGAGCCTGCGTCTACCGGCACATAGCTGCGCATTCGTGCACTTGACGCTAGTCCCTTATATCAATAGCGCTGGAGAATTAAAGACTAAACCAACGCAACACTCTGTTCAGAAGTTAAGGGAAATTGGCATTATGCCGACGGTGTTGCTCTGTCGTGCGGATCGCCCAATACCAGATGACGAGCGTGCAAAAATTTCTCTTTTCTCAAATGTAAGAGAAGAGGCTGTTATCTCTGTTTGGGATGTCGATACCATCTACAAGATTCCTGAAATGCTTTATTCCCAGGGTATGGATGATCTCATCTGCCGTGAGTTAGAGCTAAATGCTAAACCTGCCGATCTTTCCGTTTGGGCAAACTTAGTCTATGAGCTTGCCAATCCAAAACACGAAGTCACCATTGGCATGGTTGGAAAGTATGTTGAACTCACAGAGTCTTATAAGTCTCTGATCGAGGCGTTGCGCCATGCTGGCATCCATACACATACAAAAGTAAACATCAACTACATTGATTCCGAGCAAATTGAGAAGGATGGGGTGGGGTGCCTGAAGGACTTAGATGCAATTTTGGTTCCCGGCGGCTTTGGCAAGCGTGGTACAGAAGGCAAGATCTCTGCCATTCGGTATGCACGTGAGAATCATGTCCCTTACTTAGGTATCTGCCTGGGCATGCAATTAGCGGTCATTGAGTTTGCTCGTCATGTTGCCAATATTGCTAAAGCAAATAGCACTGAGTTTGATGCTGAAACAGATAGTCCGGTGGTTGCCTTAATTACTGAATGGCTAGATCGTGAAGGTCGTGTTGAAAAGCGCACTAATGATTCTGATTTGGGTGGAACAATGCGTCTTGGCTCGCAGCGCTGTCCAATCAAGCCAAATACACTTGCCAATCGAATTTATGGTGCTGAAGTGAATGAGCGTCATCGCCATCGCTACGAAGTAAATAATATTTACGTGCCAAAACTTGAACAATCTGGCTTGGTCATCTCTGCAAGAACACCAAATGAATCATTGCCCGAGATGATGGAGTTGCCTGAATCCATGCATCCATGGTTCTTTGGCGTTCAATTCCATCCCGAGTTCACATCTACGCCTCGCGATGGCCACCCCCTCTTTTCAGCATTTATTAATGCGGCACTTGTTCATCAAGATGCCGCACTGAAACAGGTAGCCTGAGATGAGCGCTTTCAAGCTTTGTGGATATAACGTTGGCTTAGATCAACGTTTTTTCCTAATTGCCGGTACTTGTGTAATTGAGTCAGAGCAGTCTGCTATTGATGTTGCGGGACAGCTAAAGGAAATTACATCCTCTCTCAATATCCCATTCATTTATAAATCTTCTTTTGATAAAGCGAATCGTTCATCCGGAAATTCATTTCGCGGGCTGGGAATGGATAAGGGCCTCGAGATACTTGCGAAAGTCAAAAAGCAGATTGGTGTTCCCGTCTTAACTGATGTTCATGATATTGCCGAGATCACACCAGTCGCAGAAGTGGTGGATGTTCTTCAAACACCTGCATTTCTATGTAGACAAACTGACTTCATTCGCGCCTGTGCGCAAAGTGGTAAGCCAGTCAATTTCAAAAAAGGGCAATTTTTGTCCCCCCATGAAATGCTCAATGTAATTGATAAGGCAAGAGCTGCGGCGGCCGAGAAAAATCTTCCTGATCAATTCATGGTTTGTGAGCGAGGCGCATCATTTGGATACAACAACCTGGTATCTGACATGCGCAGTCTTGCGATTCTGCGCGAATCCAATGCACCAGTTGTATTTGATGCTACTCATTCAGTTCAGCTGCCCGGCGGACAAGGGAGCTCTAGTGGCGGCCAACGAGAATTCGTGCCTGTATTAGCTCGTGCAGCTGTTGCAGTTGGCATTAGCGGTTTGTTTATGGAAACCCATCCCGATCCTACTAAAGCACTTTCGGACGGTCCAAACGCGGTACCACTCAAACACATGAAGGAATTACTAGAGTCCTTGCTGTCGATTGATCAGGTAGTGAAATCCAGCAATTCATTTTTAGAAAATAGTTTCAAGTAGTTAATTCGAATAATTACGTTTATTAGATACCCAATTTCATATTGTTTTAAGGAGAAGGTGCATGAGCGCCATTGTTGACATCATTGGTAGAGAAGTTCTAGATTCACGCGGCAACCCAACAGTGGAGTGTGATGTATTGCTGGAGTCAGGGGTAATGGGTCGCGCAGCTGTACCTTCAGGTGCATCTACTGGTTCACGCGAAGCAATTGAATTACGGGACGGTGACAAATCACGCTATTTAGGTAAAGGTGTTTTAAAGGCTGTTCAAAATATCAATGTGGAAATTGCGGAAACCATCCTTGGATTGGATGCCAGTGAACAAGCATTCCTAGATAAAACCTTAATTGATTTAGATGGGACTCACAATAAGGCACGCCTTGGCGCTAACGCCACTCTCGCGGTATCAATGGCTGTTGCTAGAGCCGCTGCAGAAGAAGCTGGCTTGCCTTTGTATCGTTATTTCGGTGGTTCGGGCGGCATGCAATTACCCGTTCCTATGATGAATATTGTGAATGGCGGTGCGCACGCAAATAACAGTTTAGATATTCAAGAGTTTATGGTGATGCCAGTAGGTGCTGAGAGCTTCCGCGATGCACTCCGCTGTGGCGCTGAGATTTTCCATGAGCTTAAAAAGATTATCGGCTCACAAGGCATGCCAACGACTGTCGGTGATGAAGGTGGTTTTGCTCCAAACTTCAAGAGCAATCATGAGTGCTTGCAAACCATTATGAAGGCAATCGAAGGCGCAGGATATCAGGCCGGAGAAGATGTTGTGCTGGCACTCGATTGTGCGGCTAGCGAGTTTTATAAAGATGGTAAGTATCATTTATCTGGTGAAGGCTTGCAGCTAAACTCTAGCGAATTCTCCGACTATTTAGGCACATTAGCTGACCAATTCCCAATCGTGTCGATTGAAGATGGCATGCATGAAAGTGATTGGGATGGCTGGGCTGATATCACCAAGAAGCTTGGCAAAAAGATTCAGTTGGTTGGGGATGATCTTTTTGTAACCAATACGCGTATTTTGAAAGAAGGAATTGAGAAGGGTATTGCTAATTCCATTCTGA
Source organism: Polynucleobacter sp. MWH-UH2A (assembly GCF_018687195.1). Lineage (NCBI taxonomy): Bacteria > Pseudomonadati > Pseudomonadota > Betaproteobacteria > Burkholderiales > Burkholderiaceae > Polynucleobacter > Polynucleobacter sp. MWH-UH2A. Next base: position 1,010,669 of record NZ_CP061321.1, on the reverse strand, counting down.
TCAAAATCAATCAGATCGGTACATTAACCGAGACTTTTGCTGCGATTGAAATGGCGAAACGTGCGAATTACACCGCAGTTATCTCACATCGCTCTGGCGAAACGGAAGATAGCACTATCGCAGATATTGCAGTAGGTACCAATGCTGGCCAAATCAAGACGGGCTCACTATCTCGCTCTGATCGTATTGCTAAGTACAACCAACTGCTGCGCATCGAAGACGATTTAGGGGATGTGGCGACTTATCCAGGTAAGTCTGTTTTTTATAACCTCAGCCGCTAATACACTCGTTATTTATGCGTATTGTCATCTACTCCATGCTGGTATTGCTAATAGCAATCCAGTTTCCGCTTTGGCTCGGTAAGGGTGGATGGCTAAAAGTTTATGAAATGGAGAAGCAAGTAGAGCTTCAAGAGGCTAAAAATAGCCTCTTGGCTCTTCGTAATGCCAAGCTTGCTGGCGATGTCAAAGATCTAAAAGATGGAACTCGTGCGATTGAAGAGCGCGCGCGAGTAGAGCATGGTCTCATCAAAGAAGGTGAGTTTTTCGTACAAATTTTGCCTGCAGATAAATCTAGCTCTACACCTGCCACAAAACAATAGCTCGATCTAATGGCCCTTTGATGGGGGCCTTGTGGCGTCGCTTAATAAGTCTGTTTTAAAGACCTGAAGGCAATCAACCGCATCAAAGCGATATGGTTTTGCGCAAAAATCACAAATGGTCTCAACGGAACCACGTTCTTCGAGAATCCCTTGCACCTCATCTTCGCCAAGCATTCTGAGTACATCTGCCACTTTGTTGCGCGAGCAGGTGCAGGCAAATCGTATCGGTCGCACCGGGAAGCTTCTAACGCCATATTCCATGGACTCCTCCAGGAATAGTCGTCTTAAGATGGTTTGAGGTGGCAAAGTAAGTAATTCGTCATGGGTGATGGTCTCTCCAAGCGTCTGAATGCGAGACCAGCCTTCTGCTGCTAGTTGCGGGTCAAGATGGGCATGTCCACCTGAATCAGGCAAGCGTTGTAATAGTAAACCACCAACATTCGTATCATTTGAGCTCAGCCAAATTCGTGTATCTAATTGCTCAGAATTTTGCATATAAAGCGCGATTGCTTCAGCAGCATTTGCAACTGGTTTTAGCACATCGCCGTCATATTCTTGAAGGGCAACAATTCCTTGGTAGGGTGCTTGCCCTGGCTCTCGATCAGCAGGATCTAAAGTAATGACTAGTCGCCCAGAATTGCTGGCATCTAATAGCTCACCTAGGGTAGCTTTATCGTTAATTTGAGATACATCAACAGACAGCTTTACGGTAGCACGCATGCTGAGATCGGATTTGCACTCAACTACTAGAAGCTGAATTGGACCCTTACTTTGGGCCTGAATTATTAGGGTGCCATCAAATTTGAGGCTAGCGCTAAGTAGGGTGGCGGCAGCAACGAAATCACCGAGAATTTTACGTACTGCAGGGGGGTCATTGCGACGCTCAAGGACGGCTTGCCAGGCAGAGCCGATAGAAACAATTTCCCCTCGAACTGGGGCGCCATCACAAATAAATACAAGAAGCTCATTCATGAGTGAAAGTATCCACTTTTTTTGAAATTGCCGTTCAATATGCCGACCTGAGATAATGCGGTTTATGCATATTCGTACACGCTTTGCCCCCAGTCCCACGGGCTTTATACATTTGGGAAACCTTCGTAGCGCACTTTACCCGTGGGCATTTGCTCGTCATAACAAGGGTGACTTCATTCTACGAATCGAAGATACCGACTTAGAGCGATCTTCTCAAGAAGCCGTTGATGTGATTATCGAGGGTATGGCCTGGTTGGGCATGGATATTGATGAAGGTCCTATTTATCAAATGCAGCGGATTGATCGCTATCGTGAAGTGATCAAGCAAATGCTAGATGCAGGATTAGCTTATCCCTGTTACATGAGCGAAGAAGAATTGAACCGTCTTCGCGATCAGCAAATGGCAAATAAGGAAAAGCCACGTTACAACGGCTTATGGAGGCCTGAGTCAGGAAAAACATTGCCGGCCATACCCGATGGCGTATTGCCAGTCATTCGCTTTAGAAATCCCATTGGAGGATCAGTTATCTGGAATGATGCAGTGAAGGGTCAAATTGAAATCTCTAATGATGAGTTGGATGACCTTATTATTGCCAGGCCAGACGGAACGCCTACTTATAACTTCTGCGTTGTTGTAGACGACCTTGATATGAAGATTACACATGTCATCAGAGGTGATGATCATGTAAACAACACACCAAGACAAATCAACATCATGAAAGCGCTTGGTGGCACACCGCCAATCTATGCCCATTTGCCAACAGTCCTCAATGATGCCGGTGAAAAGATGAGCAAGCGTAATGGTGCAATGAGCGTGCGTGATTACCAGAAAGCTGGTTATTTACCGGAAGCAATCTTGAACTACTTAGCTAGATTAGGTTGGTCTCATGGCGATGCTGAAGTGTTTACTAAGGAGCAATTTGTAGGCTGGTTTGACCTTGAAAGTCTTGGCCGATCCCCTGCACAGCACAACCCTGAGAAATTACTTTGGCTAAATCATCAATATATTCAAAATGCAGATGCAGCGAAGTTAGCGGAAGTAACAAAGCCATTTGCTCACGAGTTGGGAATTGATACCGAACATGGGCCAGACTTTGTTCAAGTTGTTGGGTTGCTAAAAGATAGAGCGAACACTTTGATTGAAATTGCAGAGGGCTCAAAACTTTTTTATCTGCCAGCACCGCAACTAACATCCGAACAAATTGCAGAAAATATTCCTGAGGCAATCAAACCTGCATTGAATGATTTGATTGAGGCGATTAAAACTGCAGAGCCAAGCAAGGAGTCTTATGGCGCTGCATTTAAACAGGTATTAGCTAAGCATCAACTCAAAATGCCCGCACTTGCGATGCCCGTTCGTTATGGCTTATTTGCCACCACCCAAACGCCAGCAATTGATGCTGTCTTGGTTGTATTGGGGAAGGAAGAGGTGGTAAATAGGCTCTCCAGGCTTGTCTAGTGGGTAATTTGCGCAGTTGCACAAAAATAGGCTAAAATCTTGGATTGTTTTGATTCTCTTGTGGTTTTATTGCGAGATTTCGGGGGTATAGCTCAGCTGGGAGAGCGCTTGCATGGCATGCAAGAGGTCAGCGGTTCGATCCCGCTTATCTCCACCAAGATTTCAGAACAAAAGACGTACAAAGTAGTCTAGGTCCCCATCGTCTAGAGGCCTAGGACATCACCCTTTCACGGTGAGTACGGGGGTTCGAATCCCCCTGGGGACGCCAAATTTTTTGGCTCATGTAGTTGCAGTACCTGATGTTATTTGGAGCGGTAGTTCAGTTGGTTAGAATATCTGCCTGTCACGCAGAGGGTCGCGGGTTCGAGTCCCGTCCGTTCCGCCAAATTCATATTAAAAAGCCTCCCAAGTGGAGGCTTTTTATTTAATAGCTCCAGATATTATTGCGACGTTGGTGAGGTGCTCGCAAAGTTATTGCTATCCGTAGGGCCGCCTGGTTTTGTAGACTGATTGGTTGATTTGTCATAACTTCCTGATATTGAGTTGGCCGAGGGTTTAACAGCAACAGTTTGAGTTGTAGTTTTGTTTGCAGTAGCAGGAGTGGACGTAGAAGTAGTTGCGGGTGATGAGACTACCTTGGTCGAACTTGTGCTTGTGGTGGATGCAACAGAGCTGGGGCTAACGACGGGTCTTGCTGTTGCAGCAATGGTTGCCGATGTTTTTGCTGCTGCCGCAGCCGCAGCTGCTTTTGCTGCTGCCGCAGCCGCAGCTGCTTTTGCTGCTGCCGCAGCCGCAGCTGCTTTTGCTGCTGCTTGTTGTTGAGCTAAAGTCTGGGATTCCGCAGCCAATACTGAAAAACTCATGGCTGCAAATGAAATTGCCGACAGAAAAGCAACTTTCTTAAAGAAACTATCAATTGATTTCATTTGCTACCTTTCTGTTTCAATTCAGGCTCGGGACTTCAAAATTGCCGCCCAATCGTTCCAATAGTATCAGCGTTTTCGCATGAATGGCTCTAGCCTCTATCAGATCTCCTTCGGCCTCTCGATACCTTAAAATGCTTGATATACCACCATTTTTTTGGCTAATTGCCTGTTTAAAGGCTAAATTCGCATTTTTTAATCGTTCCTGAGCTGACTCATATTGCAAATAAGTTTGGTTAATCTCAGTCAGTATCTTAGTTTTTGTAGAGCTTAAGTTAATTTCATGCTCTGTAACGGTGTTGGATGCAACCAAAACATCAGAATTGTCTACAAAGCCATTGCCTAGAGGTACCGTCAAAATAAAACTAAACGATTTCTGGGATCCATATCCTATTCCACTCGATGTATAGGGCGGCGTTTCAGTGTAGTAAACACCTGGCATAAAGTCGATATTTCGATTTGCTTGCACCAACTCCAAATTCGCGGATGCAGATTCAATGGATGCTCTATTGGTGGATACATCCGGCCTTTTTTCAAGAGCATGCACTACTAGCTCGCTAACGTTAAATTTCTTAGGCGCAATATTGAGGTTGCCAACAGGGAGTGGAAGGGCCTTATCGGTCTCGCCCAAGTAATTTAGCAATCCGTATGAAAAGAACTTCAAATCATTATTGAGAACTTTTTGAGCTGAAATAAATTCATCCTTGAATCTAGTTGCGTCGCCAGTTTTAATGGAATTTAATTGCTCAATTGCCCCTTGGTAGGATTGCCAAAGTAATTTAGTGCGCAAGGCATCAATGTAATTAAAAATCGCTTGTGTTTCTACGGATCGCGATTCATTCACCATTTCAGCAAGTTGTCGATTGGCCTCAGCTTTCGCATACGCTTCTCGAGCCGAACGTTTACCCCATCCCTCAATAGTTACGGTCGCCCCAAATGTATTCGAAGAGGGATTGGTATAGCCAATGTATGGTTGTTGTGTATAGATACTTCCTTTTGAATAGGTCAGCAGGGGACTTAGATGTGGCATGCCAGCCTGCTTTGCGACAGCCGATGCAGAATCTGAGTTCAGTTTTTTAACCTTAATGTTCGAATTTCTTTCATTCAATTCACTCAGGTAGGAGGGAAGTGTTATTGCTTGAAAGTTTGTGCCCTGTGTTTTAAATGGGGGCAAATTTTGACCGTTTGCAACAGAATAAAATGTTGCAAAACAAAAACCGATTATCAGACTTGAAAGTTTATATGACACGTTGATTAGTCAATCGGTTTTTAATAATTAAATTCGGAGTGTTGTAATTTAGAGTCTTTGCCAAAGTTGATCTCTCATTACATTGCGCGATGAAGTTAATTACTTCATTAGCAACAATTTCTCTTTCATTATCTACGGTAATCATGTGATACGAATTACCAAGCCAAATAACTCTTCTGGTTTCAGATGAAATTCCATGAAGGATAAGATCTGGATTTTTTGGTGACGCAGTCTCATCATCAATTGCATGAATAATTAATGTATTAGCCGTGATCTCGCCTAATGATTTTTTTGCATCTTTGATTAATTGGAGTGATTGATAAAGATGCTTGGCAGGCAAATGGGCGGCCCCTAACTCGCTAACATTATTAGCTAGTACGGCCTTTCGGATATGACGCCTTAATTCTTTATTCTTTACACCAAATGGCTCTGATTCCTTGTAATGCCAATTTCGTATTCCAATCTTATATATGAGGGAAAGAAAAGGGTAGTACCAGGGAACTGACCATCCATCAAAAAACAGCACTGGCGACAAAAGACATAAGCTTTGAATTTTCTGATTCCTGCTAGCAACAGAAATTGCTAAGGTTGCCCCCATGCTGAGGCCCACGAGCGAGATAGCCTCATGACTTTCCTGCAAATCCGTTACCAATTGATCTACAAACTCAATCCATTCTGGGTAATCAGTTAGGGCGGTATGCGCCGAATAACCGGGTATTTTAGGAATTACATAGGTTAAATCAGATTGCTGCAACAAGCGAGGAATTGCACCCATCTCTAGAGCTGACCCACAAAGGCCTGGAAGCAAAACTACTGTATGCCCCGTTTTACCTTGATAGAATGATTCGAATTGTTCTTTTTTACTTGATAAATCGCTCATACGGGTGCTTAAATTGGCCCATTTAATAAGACTTCATTATTACCCATGAAAATACTAAATTCGAGACGGTGGGCAAAAAGTGGCGCTGAAGCCTACTTCTTTGCAGTATTCGGGGTTTTTGTTGCATTTTGCATACGTTTTAGCTTGCACGGGTTTTTGCAGGCCAATATTCCCATGACATTTTTTATCCTAAATACTATTGTCATCGCTCTTTTTTATGGCTATGTGCCCAGTATCTTGACAATTGTTTTGTCGGTTCCTTTGGCCTTCTTTTTCTTTGTCCCACCATTTGACTCATTTGATGTGCCGACCCCGCAGGACGGATTTGTCTTTGCTTCTTATATCCTCATTGCCTTGATAGCCGTTGGAATTGTTGAATGGCTTCAACGCGAGCGTTACAAAGCCGACCTTACGAGTAGAGTAAGCAACAGCAATTTCCAGTTGCTTAGCGAGGCTAGTAGTGCAATCAAAAGGGCAAAAAACCAAATTTCTTAAGAATATTGCATATTTTGTGCCGTATTAATGCAAATCCCTGTGAACTATGTCAGAATGCTGTAATGCACAAAATTTCAGCAATCCTGATTTCTCTATTGGTAGCTATGCCGGCCTATTCGGCAGGGTTGGGATTTAATCCGTTTGACGCCAAATCTCCAACATCCGCTACTGGGAGCGTTAAACCAAACCCAACTGCACCTGCACCTGCAGCTCCAGTGGCACCAAAGACTACACCTATCCCACCAGCAGCCCCTGCCAGTCAAACTAGCCAAGCTCCAAATCCTGCTGGCGCGCAGAACAAAAAATAATTAGAAACTCAACTACTTCTTTTGTTTTTGGATGAATTGATTTGTATTTTGATTATTTGCAGCTAAATATAACGGCTCTACAGCCGGCATTAGCTCTCTAAGCTGTTCTATCCTGGTATCGCCAGAAGGGTGGGTAGATAAGAACTCAAACTTACCTTTACCCTCTGTAGCTTTATTCATCTTCTGCCAAACGCTAATAGCGGCCCTAGGGTTATATCCCGCTCTGGCCGCAAGCTCCAATCCAATGGCATCCGCTTCTGATTCATTTTGGCGTGAATTTGGCAAGACAAGAATATATTGAGCCGCTTGATTGGCGGCACTAACGGCGGACCCGTAAGGCCCTGCAACTGCCATCGCAATATTCGCAACTGCGCTTTGAGCCATGGCTTGTGACAAACGCTCTCGACCATGCTCTCTTAGAGCATGGGCAATTTCATGCCCCATGATGGCGGCGATTTCATCATCATTCAGATTTAATTTTTCTATTAAACCGGTATAAAAAGTAATCTTCCCGCCGGGGGCGCAAGTTGCGTTGAGTATCGGCGCATCAATCAGAACAAGCTGCCAATTCCACTGTTGTGTGTCATCTCGAAAAACGCTTGTTTGAGAAATCAAACGATTCGAAATGGCTTTGAGTCTGTCATAAGCTGGCCCAGATGTAACGAGTATATTTTTTTCTTTAGCCTTTTGATTCTGCTCGTTATAACTAACAGCAGAAAGGCGATCAACTTCAGATGCTGATACCGCCAAGAATTGTGATCGATTAATACCAACTGCTCCTGACCTTGTTGAATTTGCGCAGGCCAGAAGCAGGGTAGATAGGGTTAAACTAATTAATACCTTACAGCAAACAACCAATAACCGCATTCAATTACTTCTTAGGCGCAGTAATCGAGGCAGCCATAGCGTCGTAATAGATCACCTTCACTTGCTCGCCAACATTGACGTCAGCTAACAGGGCAGGATTTTTAACCGTTACAGTCGTGATTTTTCCGCTAGGCCCTTTAACAGACACTAGCTTTTTTTCACGATTCACTTCAACGATATCGGCAACGATGGTTGTTTTATTTGCGATCGTTTCAGATGGCTTTTCATTTGCCTTTGAGCTTGTGACTGTGTTGGTCTCCACCTTGCTACGCACACCATCACTTTTTGTTTTTATCAACTCAATGGCAACTGCAAGTTGATAATTCACATTAAGGTGATCGCCTTTTTTAATCTGATTGAAATTAGTAATTTCAGGACCTGCAACAAACTTAGATTCACCTTCTTTATTCTTAAAGGTGATAGTGCGGGTCTTTTTATCAACCTTAACAACATCGCCTTCATATAGGGAGTAACTATTGTCGACGACAGCAGCATCAATCACCATTGGCTTGCTGGCTGCAGGAGTTGCATTCGGTTGCGCAACAACCAAAGTTGAGATAGTCGATGCCGCTATAAGCCCTAAGGAGGCTTTGATCAATTGAATATTCATTCTGTTCCTTATAAGTAAACGATCTTGCTCACAATATTAGCGCAATTTTATTCAAAAACAGTGATTACGGACCTTTATTTAGGCTCAGGATGAATATCTCTATCTTTGTTAAGATTCTTGCTTAATCTGTATATCAAAGGGACCCAATGCCACAGTTTGCCGCCAATCTCACCATGCTTTTTAATGAAGTTCCATTTTTGGAGCGCTTTGAAAAGGCGGAAAAGGCAGGCTTTCAGGCTGTTGAGTTCCTTTTTCCTTATGCGCATTCCGCTCAAGAGATTAAAGATCAACTGAGCAAAAACCATTTGCATTTAGTGCTGCATAATTTGCCAGCTGGGGACTGGGATGCTGGTGAACGAGGTATTGCCTGTCACCCAGATCGGGTTGAAGAGTTTCGCAAAGGAATTGCAAAGGCGATTGAATATGCCAAGACCCTTGGTGTAAGCCAGCTAAATTGCTTGGCAGGAAAAACTCCTGATGGCGTTAAGCCCGAGCTTGTGCGCGCTACCTTTATTGAAAATCTACGCTTTGCCGCCTCAGAATTAAAGAAGGTAAATTTACGCTTGCTAATCGAGCCAATCAATACCTACGACATTCCCGGATTCTATTTATCTAGAACTGCTCAAGCGATAGAAATCATGGATGATGTGGGTGCGGATAACCTGTATTTGCAATACGATATTTATCATGCTCAACGCATGGAAGGCGAGCTAGCAAATACTATTCAAAAATATCTGCCACGTATTGCCCACATTCAACTTGCTGACAATCCCGGTCGCAATGAACCAGGCACTGGCGAGATTAACTATCGTTACCTCTTCGCGTATCTCGACCGCATGGGCTACAAGGGATGGATTGGCTGCGAATACAAGCCCGCAACTACCACTGAAGCAGGTCTTGGCTGGACAAAACAACTTACTTCTTAATATATAAAACACCTACAGTCGGAGACGTCATGAGTAATCAATTAAAACTAGGATTTATTGGCCTTGGCATTATGGGGGCGCCAATGGCAAGCCATCTTGTAAATGCTGGACATGCTGTCTTCATTAACACGCGCAGCAAAGTTCCTGAGTTGCTAGCGAAATCCAATGCAAAACAGTGCTCAAGTCCAAAAGAAGTTGCACAGAATGCGGACATCATTTTCACAATGGTCCCCGATACACCAGATGTTGAAAAAGTTCTGTTTGGAGACAATGGTGTGGCTGCTGGATTGAGCAAGGGGAAGGTTGTTGTGGATATGAGCTCTATTTCCCCAATCGCCACTAAAGAGTTTGCTAAAAAAATCAATGCGCTTGGCTGTGATTATCTCGATGCACCCGTATCTGGCGGAGAGGTAGGCGCAAAGAATGCGACCTTATCGATCATGGTAGGAGGTGATGAGGGCGTTTTCAATAGGGTCAAACCTATTTTTGATCTGATGGGAAAGAATATCAATTTAGTTGGCGGTAATGGCGATGGACAAACGGCAAAAGTTGCCAATCAAATTATTGTTGCCCTTAATATTGAGGCAGTCGCTGAAGCGTTGTTATTTGCTTCCAAAGCAGGTGCTGATCCAACTAAAGTTCGCCAAGCTTTAATGGGTGGTTTTGCTGGTTCAAAAATCTTAGAGGTTCATGGTGAGCGCATGGTAAAGCGCACCTTTGACCCAGGTTTTCGTATTGAGCTTCATCAAAAGGATCTTAATTTGGCTCTTAATAGCGCTAAGTCACTTGGCGTATCTTTACCGAATACCGCTACAGCGCAAGAACTATTTAACTCTTGTTCAGCACATGGTGGAAAAGGGTGGGACCACTCTGCAATGGTTAAGGCCCTAGAAATGATGGCGAATTTCGAAGTGGGGCAGAAGTCTTAATTGAAGTGTACTTATGAGTAAAACATTATTAGTTTATTTGCACGGATTTCGCTCGTCGCCTCGCTCTAGTAAGGCAGTAATGACAGGCGAGGGAATTAATGCCATATCAACCTTAGACAATCCCATTCAATGGTATTGCCCGCAATTGCTTGCTTCACCAAAAGAAAGCATGGCGATGGTTGAAAAACAGATTCAGGAATCTGGTGCTGATCAAATGGTGGTGGTGGGCTCCTCACTGGGCGGATTTTATGCAAATTACCTCGCTGAAAAATATAATTGCAAGGCAGTTCTTTTAAATCCAGCAGTGCGGGCTGCCAGAGAACTGGCACCCCATGTTGGCATGATGACCGCTTATGACAGTGATGAGCCTTTTGATTTTCGCTCTGAATATATCGACGAGCTCAAAGCATTGCAGGTAGAAAAGATTACCAATCCATCCCGTTACTTTTTAATTGCCGCAAAGGGCGACGAGCTTTTGGATTGGCAAGAAATGGTTCACTTTTATCCTGGCGCAAAACACTTGGTACTGGATGGCAGTGACCATGGAATTGCCGACTATGCGGACCACCTTCCGCGGGTTCTGGAATTTATCTCAACCCAGCCTTAGCTCTTTCTTGATTGCTTTTTGCTTATTCGGTAATATGAGCAAAATGACCGTTTTCACTTTCATATAGATAGGGTGGCGGCCTGGAAAGGAGAGATTGTGCTGAGCATCTTGAAATTAGACGCTGGTGGAATTCCCCAAGGCTGGGTGAATGCAGAAGAAGCTACTAAGCATTATGCAGAGAGCAGCGTTCTTTGGACTTTAGGTGATCCCATCATGCGAATGCGTGGCGGCATCTCTCGCAGTAGCGGCACACAATCTATTATTGAACTCCATTCCATCATTGCTGTTAAAGGCAGCTCCAAAATTAATCTTTTCGATGTAGTTCCGGTAATTACTAAACACAAACTTTTCAAACGTGATCGGGGGCTCTGCGCATATTGCGGTGACTCCATTCATGAGAGTGGCGCGGAAGCAGAGCACATTATTCCAAATAGTAGGGGTGGAAAATACTCTTGGATGAATCTAGTTATTTCCTGTAGACCATGCAACCAGCGGAAAGGCAATCGAACGCCCGAACAAGCGGGAATGAGTCTGCTGTATACGCCTTATTTGCCTAGCCTTTATGAGGACATGATTCTGAAAGGACGCAATATCTTGGCGGATCAAATGGACTTTTTAGCTGCTAATCTCCCAAAAAATAGTCGTCTACTTGAAGCTCTGATTTAGAGCCGATTCTTTGCTAGTATCGCAGTCCAGCATGAATGTTTTTATGAGTACATCCCTTCGCAATCATTCCTTGCGCATTTTCTCGATTGCTTTGCTCTTATCCATATTGGGTCACTTCATTTTATTTTTCGGATTACCCTTCATTACCTTTGGAGGAAATCCAGATCCCTCAGAAGATTTAATCATCAGATCAGAATTAAAAACCGAACCTCCGAAACAAATCCAAATAGCCAAAGCCCCAAAACAAAACCCCCCAAAAACGAATAGAGCTAGTAGCTTAGAGAATGACTCATCACTAAGCTCGAACACGCAATCTGGATCACTAAATCAACCCGGTGTTCTGTTCAAACTCCCAGAATCCGGGACCCTTTATTACGACTCCTTTGTTGATGGGCAGAAGTTGCAAACTGGTGAGATTGATTGGGTTGTAGATGGCAATTCTTATCGCCTTCATATCAACATACCGTATGCATTTGTGGGTCCGTTCGTCTTTGAATCTAGAGGAGCTGTTGATTTATTTGGAATCGCTCCCGCTATATATTGGACGCAACGTGGTACTAAGGCGCCACGCTATTCACGCTTTGATCGAGATGGTAGTGGAGGAGGGCAGATGTTTTTTTCTGAGAAACCGGAATTCACACCTAGCATTGTTCCTGGTACCCAGGATCGCTTTAGCCTCATGTTTCAGTTGGCATCATTACTTAATGGGGACGCCAAAATAGACGATCCAGGCACGATTCGTTCTATACCAGTGGTCGATTACAACACGCTAGATCAATGGCATTTCAAAAGCTACGGTGAAGCAAACAACGAAGATATACCCAGTCTAGGTAAGTCCGTTAATCGGCATTATGCATTAATGCAAAGAGAAAATGATCCTTATAAACGCCAAGTAGATATATGGCTGGCTAAGGATCTTGAATGGCTTCCTGGTCGCATTCGTTCTCTAGAAGCAAATGGACGAATACTTGAGTTGGTCTTTAAGCAAAAGAATCCGGTGGCGACCAATCGGCAACTCTAGAATCCTGAGCCTGACTTTGGGTTCTGATTCTGACGGTTATGGCCCAATAATGCGCCCATCATGGTGTAAAGAGCTGCACCCGACATCGATACCGCAAATATCCCTGAAAAGGAAATAATGATGGGCAATATTCGCCATTGCTCGGTGAGTTTATAGTCGCCATAACCAACGGTTGTATACATTTCACCGGCAAAGTAAAAAGTCTGCGGATTGGTAGGAAATACCTTAAGTGCGACACAAATATAGGCCCAAACAACGATTTCGGCTAAATGAATTGCGATTACTAGCAAGATTGCAATGAAATACGACAGAAAACTAGCGCCATAGATCCGGCGTCTTGTCATGACATCATCAATGGCGTGAAATGCTCCAGCAATACCTAACACTGCTATTGCATGGATTGCCAGCATCAGGCAAGCCAACATCACCACAACCCAGATCTGCCCATTGCCCATATCCAAATTGATTTCGTTGAACAGGGTAGCAAAGCTTGGAAGGTCTGTATTTTGAATAAAGCTAAACATGGTCATTGGCTAGAGGTATTCCGACATAAATATCTTATTTGACATAATAATGATTATACGCAAATATTATTTATGAGGATTTCGTAGAGAGTTGCTTCTGAGGTCCAGGATATGGCTGTTTGTATAGCTTTTGCCAGCGTGATTTGAGTCCATCAGCAATCCAAGGTTTGTCGTAGATTTCGGCGATATCAATTGCTGAGAATCCTTGAGTATTGCGCAATCGAATATCTGCGCCATTTTCCAATAGGAAACGAATGAGATCCTCATTACCTGACTGAACGGCCATCATCAAGGGTGTTGTCCCATTTAACGCGTTGGAGTCGACTACAGCACCGTTTGCCACCAGGAACTTGGCGACATCTAGATTCCCCTTGGCACAAGCATAATGCAATGGAGTCCAGCCGATATGATCTATGCGAGCCTTGTTCTGTAAGACGAGAGTTTTCACTATAGGCAAGTCTCCCTCAATTGAAGCCATCATGAGAGGTGTTTCGCCATACTTATTTGACAAATCAACGTCAATATTGCGATTCTGAAGCAATAACTCAGTCACTTTGGTAGACCTATCTTTGATGGCCAAAACAAGCATAGGATTACCCTTTGCATCAACTGTATTTGGGCTAACACCTTTAGAAATAAGGGTTTTGACCTCAGAAACGTCATCAAACCTAGCCGCCTTAGCAAAATCTTCAGCCTGATCATTTGTTTGTGCGCCTATTTGAAAGCTGGAAATGGCAATAAGGAGTCCAAAACACAGGGATTTATTTCTAAGTAAATACATTATTAAAGGCTTCCATCTATATGAAAACATTGATTAAAATTAATTGAAGTTTGCTCTGCAAGTGTCTCCACTGAAACCCCCTTTAGATCTGCTACAAATTCACCCACTTTTGATACCCAAGCGGGTTCATTCGTTTTGCCGCGATGCGGAATGGGCGCCAAATAAGGAGAATCCGTTTCAATCAGCATTCGATCTAGAGGGATCTGCCTGCAGGTCTCCTGGAGGTCTTTCGCACTCTTAAATGTCACTATTCCCGAGAAAGAGATATAAAAACCTAATTCCATAGCTTGTTTAGCTACCTCATAACTTTCGGTGAAGCAATGCATTACCCCGCCGATTTGATCGGCGCCCTCTTCTTTCATGATCTTGATGGTGTCAACTGAAGCTGAGCGTGTATGAATGATTAATGGCTTTTTTGTTCTTCGTGCGGCCTGAATATGGGTTCTGAATCGGTCTCGCTGCCAATTCATGGATTCGTAGCTTCGATCACCCATACGATAGTAATCAAGGCCTGTTTCGCCTATGGCAACGATTTTTGGATGTTTGGACGCGGTTTCCACCAAAAACTCTAACGTAGGCTCAGGGGTATCTTCGTAATCAGGGTGTACACCAACTGAAGCATAAAGATTCACATTCTCTTGAGCCAGCTTCAACACATTGGGAAAGTCCGGAATATCTACAGAAACACAAAGCGCGTGGCTCACCTGAGCAGATTTCATATTCGCCAAAACCTCAGGTAGACGATTTTTAAACTCTGGAAAATCGAGGTGGCAATGGGAATCAATAAACATAGACTCTCATTTTAGACGGTATGGGGGTAATTCAGGATTCTGCTTAGGCTTCAAAAACTTGCTGATATTGGGAGAGCAAGGCCTCCAATTGGACGCGGGCAGCCAGTGGATGGTTTTCGGATCTTCTTGATTGGACAAGTGATTTCCAAAATTGAAGAAGTTTGAGAGTTTGCGCCGTTTGCGAGAGGCCCTTAAGCGTATTTATGTGCTTTGGATAGTATCGAGGCACCCCGCCTTCAATCACGATTTGTAAATCAGAAACCCAGCGCTGCATAGTTGCCAACAAAAATGCATACTGAGCTTTATGAACTTTCTCTGCCGTTTCAAGCCAATTGATTCGAGCACCTTGTGCCATTGACTGAAGCAGTATTCTGGATGCGGCAATGGACATAGTGAGTTCATCTTTTTCATCTTTGTTGTGTCTTGCAATCAAAGACTCAAGCACCGCATAGGGTGCCCCACCCTGCTCGTTGTAAATCGCCTCAACATCACCATCAGCTACCTTGATTTCAGGGATGGCGCCTAATTGAGTTTTCAGCCAAGCTAAGCCCTCAGCTTGATCGGGCCTTGGGGCACTTAATAGCCTGCAGCGTGATCGAATAGTGGGCAGAACGCGATCCACTCTATCGGCCAGCAAGATGAATATCGTTTTTTCGGGTGGCTCCTCTAGTGATTTAAGAAGCGTATTGGCCGAATCAGAACGAAGCATCTCCAGGGGGTATATCAAAATGACTCGGTTTCCGCCTCGATGAGACCCTATAGAGAGACTCTCTATAGCGCTGCGTGTCTCTTCTATGGAAATATTCTTCCTCTCTTTTTTCTCGCTGGGCTCTGCATCGTCCTCGCCTCGAGAAGTGCGGGACTTTTTAGCGGGTTCATCAGATTCGTAATCCGCTTGTGGGAGTAATTTACGATGGGTTTCGGGGACTAAAGGCGTAAAGTCAGGATGATTTCCCGTGCTAAACCAGTGACACCCATCGCATTGATTGCAGGGCTTTTCTGCTGAATACGGGGATTCGCATAGCAATGCCTTGGCAAGCTCTACAGCGAATGCAAATTTACCAACACCTGATTGCCCATGTATCAAAATGGCATTCGGAAAACGCTCAAAATCTAAGCTACACCACAGTGTTTTGAGCCATGGCGCAATATTGCTCTCATGCTGCTCTGGAGGAAACATCAAATCGTTCATTTCAACTCTATATCCAGGCGCTCCAAGCCGTTCCATATAGCCTCGGGAGTCTGGGTCGCATCCACTAAATGAAATCTCTTGGGATTTTCATTGGCGCGCCTCAAATACTCCTGACGAACCTTATCAAAAAAATTTAAATCCATTTTTTCAAATTTATCCGGCGCACGAACTTTTGAGCGTCGGGCTTCCGCAACCTCACCAGGCAAATCAAACAATATGGTTAAATTTGGCTGCAGTAGCGAGCCATCTGCTTGGCCCTGAACCCAGCGCTCAAGGTCATTCAATTTGGCGATGCTTAACCCACGCCCCCCTCCTTGATATGCAAAGCTGGCGTCAGTAAAGCGGTCAGAGATCACTATTTTTCCTGCTTTTAATGCTGGTTCAATAATCTGCGCAATATGCTCACGTCTTGCCGCAAACATAAGTAATGCTTCTGTTTCGATATTCATGGGTGCATCAAGCAACAAACTTCGTAATTGCTCACCTAGAGCTGTCCCACCAGGCTCGCGCGTGACAACTACTTCTCGATCAGGGTATCGATCTTGCATTAGCTTGCAAAAGCGATCGATGTGCGTGCTTTTTCCGGCACCATCAATGCCTTCAAAACTAATGAAATATCCAGGATTCATATCAGTTAACTAAATGTAATTGGCTAATTTGGTTCGAGAGCTGGTTTTCGTTGATAACGATCAACCGCAGATTCGTGCTCGTTCAGTGTTTCAGAAAAGTGGCTACTGCCATCACCTTTGGCCACAAAATACAAAGCCTTACTTTGTGCGGGGTGAGCACTAGCTAAAAGCGACTCTTTGCTTGGCATGGCAATAGGGGTTGGTGGTAAACCTTTACGCATATAGGTATTGTAGGGATTATCTTTGCGCAAATCTGCTTTCCGAAGGTTTCCATCAAAACGGGAGCCAATGCCATAGATCACTGTTGGGTCAGTCTGGAGCATCATTCCCTGCTTAAGTCTGTTTATGAATACGGCAGCAACTAAACCACGATCGCTAGATTTTCCAGTCTCCTTTTCAACAATGGACGATAGGATCAATAGATCATAAGGGTTCTTTAAAGGGAGGTCGGGCGCCCTTTGTTCCCATGCTTGGTCTAGCTGCTTTTGCAAAGCCTGAGAGGCGCGCTGATAGATGGTGATATCGGTCTCATCCGGATCAAATAGATAGGTGTCGGGGTAAAAAATACCTTCATCACTTGGAAAATTCAGATTTAAACTTTGCAGTAGCGCTTTTGAGCTAAGACCTTTTGTTTGGTGAATTAATGCAGGATGTGAATCAATTAACGCCCGCAATTGCCATATGGTCATCCCTGGAATAATGGCAATACTTTCTCGAACTCGATCACCACGTGCAAACTGCAGCAATATTTTTCCTAAGCTAGCGCCTGTTGGCAATAAGTAGGTGCCAGGTTTTAATTTCGAACCGACAAAAATGGCGCGTGCGCTAATCTGAAACTGAATAGTTGTAAGTAGAAGCCCCTGTTCTTTTAACTGCTGAGAAATGCTTGCCAAGCTAGAGTGGGGTGAAATCTTTACGCGGTAAACAAGTTTATTGTCCACATTAGAAAGACTGGGCACTACCGGCCACATAAAAATGGCCGCATAGAGAACAGCCACCAAGCCTACTAAAACTGATAAGTATGGAAGCGGTCCACGACCCGAGGACTTTTTTTGCCTAAAAAGGATTCCCCTCTGAATTTTTTTGCGCATCAGGCTATGATAAAAGGAAGATGACAAACTCTAGCCAAAATGTTCCATTACAAAGAAACCCTGGTGATTTTGGGTTTTGTCCTTTGCATCAGTGGGGATTAATCTTTATTGAAGGACCTGACGCGGCGAGTTTTTTGCAGAATCAGTTGACGAATTCGGTATTGGGATTAAAACGCACCCTTTCTCCTGAAATTGCGCGCACGCCATCATCTGTTCGACTGGCGGGATATTGCAGCCCAAAAGGAAGATTACTAGCTAGTGCTTGGCTTGCATTGGTTCCACGAGATAGCGCATCAGATGATCGCTTTGCTTTATTTATCTCAAATGATATTGCCGCGGGTATTGCCAAACGTTTGGCTATGTATGTTTTACGATCCAAAGTTAAAGTCACTGACGCCTCACATGATTGGTCAGTCTTGGGTTTTTGCTCTATTACCAATCAAGTAAATTCATTAACGCTCGAAGAAAATCAAATTGGACTTCAAATGCCCGATGTTGAGGTTCACAATCAAATGTATGGACGAGTTTTGATTGCACAAGCTCAACCATCTGGAGCAATGGAAGATCAAGACAGGGTACTTTCTACATGGAATGATCTTGAGGTTTTGAGCGCTATCCCCAGGATCGTGCAAACAACTCAAGAACAATTTGTACCGCAAATGATCAATTTAGAATCGGTTGCAGGCGTGGACTTTAAGAAGGGTTGCTATCCAGGTCAAGAAATTGTGGCCCGTAGCCAATACCGAGGCGTCATTAAACGTCGACTGAGCTTGGCTCATGTACCGACCGATCAACTAAATGGCGCCTCTTTTGATCCTGGCGTAGAGCTATTTCATAGCGAGGATACCAGCCAGCCAGCTGGAATGGTGGTTCTTTCTTCGCATGCTGCTTTTGTCGAGGACCGCATAGACCTGCAAATTGAGTGCAAATCAGAAGCGCTTGAGCATGGGGAAATACGACTAGGAAGTATAGATGGGCCTGTGTTAAAACTAGATCCATTACCCTACCCCTTGATCGAAATTTAATAAACCCCTAGAACATTATGTGCCTCATCCTATTCGCATGGAATTCTCATCCAGACTATTCTTTAGTCGTGGCTGCGAATCGCGATGAGTTCTATGAGCGTGATACCGAAGGTATTTCTTATTGGTCTGAGCATCCCCATATTCTCGCTGGAAGAGATCGCGCAGATGTATTGGGAAGTCCAGGTACTTGGTTGGGCTTTAGTAAAGCCGGTAAGTTTGCAGCTCTTACTAATGTTCGGGCTCCAAGCGAGAAAAATCCAGATGCTCGCACTAGGGGTGAACTTTCTTTAATGTATTTAACCAGCAAAGATAAGCCAGCCTCTTTTGTAGAGCAGCAATCTAAACGATTCAGTCTTTACAACGGTTTTAACTTGCTGGTGGCAGACTTAAGTGACCCCGCAAATGCAGAAATGCACTGGGTCAGTAATCGCATGCTGATGGGACAAAGTATTCGCCCTAGAAAAGTCTTTCCCAATCAGCCATTAGCACCAGGTGTTTATGGTTTATCCAATGCCATGCTCGATACTCCCTGGCCAAAGGTCAATCATCGAGTGGCCGCTTTTGCACAAGCCCTAGCGATGGACCAGGGTGAGCTTAAAAATGCCGATCAATACTTAAAAGTTCTTGCAGATACTCGCTATGCCAGTGATCATGAATTGCCTAGTACTGGCGTTAGCAAAGAGTGGGAAAAAGCTCTCTCACCTGCATTTATCAAAACACCATCTTATGGAACACGTTCGAGTACCCTGCTTCGAGTACGCAAGGATGGAAAGTTTGAAATGGTAGAGCGTCGCTTTGATGCTACTGGTACAGTTGGGCATGATGTCATTACTGGCGCCCTCAGCACTGCTCCCGACTCAAACCTCTCGGTTTAATTTTTACAATAAACCTCTAGCTTGAACGTAGGTCCTCGTTCACTACGCGTTCACCTTTGGCATTGCGAGTCGGCAGCCTTTTGATGTACTGAAATGTACCTGTCGCCATGCAACATACTTCGCCTTGATCGTTGTAAAGCTTAGCTTCGCAAAAAGCCATGGTAGCCGTTCTGCGCACGGTATCTGCTTTGACGCGCAATATTCCATTGGCGGCTTGCATAAAATTATTCTTAAGTTCGATGGTGACTACACTTCGATCACTCGGATCACCAGAGCGGGCGGCAACAGCCATAGCAACATCCATCAGGGTAAGCAAAACACCACCATGAGCAACAGCCCAGGTATTGGTATGTTCTGGCTTGAGTGCCAGCAGAATTTCACCCTTGCCCATTTCAGCGCTAAGAAAGCGTACCCCCAGAAGTTTTAAAAAGGGGACGTTTAATTCCTCACCTAAATTCGCTAGTTGAGTTTGGGGATTGATTTGGACTTGTTTGTTCATCCAAAGATTTTAGGGTCTTTAGCACCGTTTTGGGAAGTCACCTAGAATATCTTCATGGCATTTACCTTGAGTGGCGATGACGCCTGTCAAATAACACCCCCTAGTCCTATTCCCAATCCATATTGGGTTGCTTTTTCATCTTCTGCGGCTAAATTGATTGGCCTTGAGATTGGCTCTAATGAGCTCCCTGCTGATGCCACATGGCTTGAGGTTTGTGCCGGCAATGCATTGAGCTCCACATCCCATCAATTCACACAACCCTTATCAACTGTATATAGTGGCCATCAATTCGGAGTGTGGGCAGGACAATTGGGTGATGGGCGAGCGATCTTGTTGGGAGAAATCCAAGGTCAGGAATTGCAACTCAAGGGTGCTGGAAAAACACGCTATTCCAGAATGGGCGATGGACGTGCAGTTCTTCGCTCCTCAATACGCGAGTTTTTATGTAGCGAGGCAATGTACTCATTGGGAATACCCACCACACGAGCTCTCTCTGTTGTAGGCTCTGAAATGCCGGTGCGTCGTGAAATCATGGAAACAGCAGCCGTATGCACTCGCCTAGCACCAAGCTTTTTACGCATTGGCCACTTTGAACACTTTGCATCACTACAAAATACATCCCGCCTAGCAGAGCTGGCAAACCTCCTAATTCAGGATCACTATTCTGAATGCCAAAACGCATCTAATCCTTATTTAGAATTATTTAAGCAAATATGTCAGCGCAATGCAAAGTTGGTGGCGCAATGGCAGGCTGTGGGATTTTGTCATGGGGTGCTGAATAGCGACAATATCAGCGCCATCGGTCTAACCATGGATTACGGACCATTTGGCTTCATGGATCAATTTCAAATTGATCATATTTGCAATCATAGCGATCAAGGCGGTCGATATGCATATCATCGCCAGCCACAGATCATGCATTGGAATATGGCCTGCCTAGCGAGCGCTTTTCTGCCTTTGCTTGAGCTATCTAATGATGCCAGTGAAGCGCAATCGCTCTTGCGTGAAGCGCTGGAGGAATTCCCTGTGGCCTATGCAAGTGCCTGGCAATCTCTATTCAGGCAAAAGATCGGCTTGATGACAGAGGACGATGGGGACATCCGACTGATTGAGCGCTTACTCCAAGCCATGCATGATTCCAAAGTGGATTTCACTTATTTCTTTAGACAATTAAGCCAAACTCGCCAGAACCAGGATATACAAACAATATGTCTGAGAGATCATTTCATAGATCGATCGTCTATTGATCAATGGTTTTCCGATTACATCAACCGCCTTAAATCTGAAAATAGTGATGATGGTGAAAGGCGGAAGCTCATGAACGCAGCAAACCCAAAATATATCTTGAGAAATCATTTGGCCCAAGCTGCTATCGACAAGGCTAAGCAACATGACTTCTCAGAAGTGAAGAGATTACTTGAAATACTCAGTAGGCCATATGATGAGCAGCCAGAATATGAGACTTATGCTATGCCCCCACCCCCAGATTTAGAGAAAGTGGAAGTTAGCTGTTCCTCCTAAATAGGTGTTAAGCAATCCTTGAGAGTTATCCATGAAAAAGACAGATCCTGAATATAAGCAAATATTGACTGATATTGAATATCGCGTGACACGTGAGGCCGCCACTGAGCGACCTTTTACCGGTAAATATTGGGACCATTGGACTCAGGGCAAGTATTCATGTGTTTGTTGCGGAACCCCTCTTTTTTTGTCGAGCACCAAATTTGACGCTGGTTGTGGATGGCCAAGCTATAACGCCCCTCAAGAAGAATCCGTCATTAAAGAAATTCGGGATACCTCGCATGGCATGATTCGCACCGAGGTGAGATGCGCCAATTGTGATGCCCACCTTGGACACGTTTTCGATGATGGACCCCTGCCAACAGGCCTACGCTACTGCATCAATTCTGCTTCGCTTAACTTTGAGCCGAGTGATAATGCACAGAATGCTCACAAACCTGATTAACCCGCAATAAAGACGTCCAACTAGATAATCTATTCATGAAATTTTTATTCGACCTATTCCCTATCATTCTCTTCTTTATTGCCTTTAAGTTTGGTGATATCTACACAGCAACCATCGTGGCAATGGTGGCCACTATCGGACAAATTCTTTGGGTCTACTATCGACACCGAAAAATTGATGCTATGCAATGGGTAAGTCTGGTCATGATCATTGTCTTTGGTAGCTTAACGATTTTTTTGCATGACAAAACATATATTCAACTAAAGCCCACCGCTCTTTACTGGCTATTCTCTGGCGCCCTGTTGATTAGCGCTCAATTTTTTAATAAGAACTGGATTCAAGTGCTGATGGGAAAGCAAGTCACGCTAAAAGCAGAACGCTCGCATTCTGTATGGCATCGGCTGAACCTTGCTTGGTCTGCATTCTTTTTTGTCATGGGCGCACTAAATCTATACATTGCATTTGAATATTCCGAAGATACGTGGGTTAACTTCAAACTATTTGGTAGCACGGGCTTGCTAATAGTATTCGTAATTGCACAAGGTGTTTGGCTGTCAAAGCATATGGAGCATTCAGAATCATGAACACCAATGAAGAGCGCATAAAGTTATTCAAGCTGGATCTTGAAAAAGCCTTCTCAATCCATCGATTGACTATTGAGGATGAGAGTCACCTGCACGCCGGTCATGCTGGTGCAGCTAGTGGTGGCGGTCACTTCAAGCTGAGTATAGTAGCCCCTGAATTTGATTCCCTCTCATCTGTGGCACGCCATAGAGCCATTTATGCCGCTTTGAATCGCCATATTCCCAAGGAAATCCATGCTTTAACTATCTCCGCCTTGACACCTCAAGAAGCGGGCCTCTAGGCTGCTTTACACTTCCTGTATTAACTACTTAATCGCTTAATCACTCAATCTCTCGGTCACCATGTTAAAAAATCGTCATATTCTCACTATTGCAGCTCTAGTCGCCCTCGCTTCCACATCCGCATTCTCACAAAATGCCGCCATTGTGAATGGCAAATCGATCCCCAAGGCTCAGCTTGATAAATTGGTTCAGAAATCTGGTCAGCCTGACAACCCACAGGTTCGTGATCAAGCCCGTGAAATGCTCGTTACTAAAGAGCTCATTTTGCAAGAGGCGGATAAGCGTGGTGTAATTCAAAAAGAATCCGTGCGCGAACAATTAGAGCAATCGCGAGTGGGTATTTTGGTTGCCGCAGTCTTTGAAGATTATGTTGAAAAAGAAGGTGTTACTGAGGCTGAACTAAAGGCTGCTTATGATTCCGTCAAGGATCAATACACTGGCAAGGAATACCATGTCGAGCATATCTTGGTAGAAAAAGAAGCTGATGCGAAATCCATCATTGCGCAGCTGAAAGCAGGCGGAAATTTTGAGGATATCGCGAAAGCCAAATCAAAAGACCCAGGCTCCGCACCCAATGGCGGTGATTTGGGTTGGGTTACCGAAAAATCGCTTGTGCCAGAGTTTTCAAAATCAATGGTGCAGCTCAAAAATGGGCAAGTTACCGATAAACCAGTTAAATCTCAATTTGGTTGGCACATTATCAAAATGGTTGATTCCCGAGATATGAAAGCGCCTAGCTTCGATGATCTCAAGGCGGAACTAAAACAAATGATTGCCTCAGACCAAAACTGGCAAAAAGCCAAGTTCGCAGAAATGATGCAGAAGCTTCGCTCAAAAGCAAAAATTCAATAAGCCAGTCGATCGTAATTATGTTTTTCTAGGCGGGTATCGGCGAGGACGCAATTTTTGAATCGCCATACCTGCTAAGCCGCAAGCTAACGCAGACATCACAAAAACATCTCTTGGCTGAAACAGATCCCATATCCAGCCTGCACATAACCCACCAATAGTCCCGCCTAGTCCGTACGAGACGGTCGCCATAATTGCCTGACCTCTTGCCTGCAAGGGTCCCGTAAACCAGCGTTGCAAAAGTTTAGTTGCAGCGCTGTGGTGCGCGGCAAACGTACCGGCATGCATCAGTTGAGCAATAATCAGAACCAAGGTTGTTGGGAAAAAAGCGATCAAAGCAAATCGCACTACCCCTACACCAAAGGCACCTTGAAGAATGATCTCTGAATCAATTCGACTGAGCATCTTATTTTGGAAATAGAAAAAGAGAACTTCAGCAGCAACACCTAAAGCCCAAAATAAGCCAATCTGAAATTTATCGTAGCCAAGATTGGCTAGGTAGAGAGAATAAAAAACATATAAAGAGGCATGAGCAAAAATCATAAAAAATCCAGATACCAAAAACCAACGTACATCAGGATTTAGTAACACCGCAAATAACTCACCCTTCACCATTTTGCGTCGTTCCATTTTTGGCTCGTGAAGACAAAAAGTAATTGCCGCAAGAGCAAAAAGAATCACTGTGCCAACATAGGGATAAAGCTCAATTCCTTTGCGTTGAAATAACTCACCGGCTATGAGCACCATCGTAATAAAGCCAATAGAACCCCATAATCTAAGGCGTCCGTAGCGTTTATCAAATGAATTGTCCTTGTAGAGCGCATGAATTGTTGCCGTCTCACCCAAAGGCATTTGACTGCTCAAAATAGTGTGCAACACAAACATCCATACGAAGAAGCCAATATAGGTTTGCAAATAAAAAATACATAAAAACACTAAGGCTGCTAAACAAGCGCATACACGAATGATGCCGATACGATTCGATAAGTAATCCGATAGCCAACCCCAGTTAAATGGACCCACAATACGGGTGATTTGTAGCATTGACATCAATGCCGCAATTTCAATGACATTGAAGCCGCGTTCTAAAAAGAACAAGCTTGCATATGGGGATACCAAGCCTACATAAGCGAAATATAAAAAGAAAAAGGACCCGAAGGCCCAGCGAAGTACCGGCGTCATTTATATGAAATCAATTAATCGCGCTTTGTTCCAGGTCTCGCAGCAGGAATCGGCTTGAGATTCAATTTGACATCGCCACATTGCGCACGGTGACGTAATGCATGATCCATTAATACTAGAGCAAGCATAGCCTCAGCAATAGGCGTTGCACGAATACCAACGCAAGGATCATGACGACCCTTGGTCTGAACGGTTATAGGATTTCCCTGTAAATCAATCGATTGCTTGGGACTCATAATGCTAGAGGTTGGCTTAATTGCTATGGATACGCGCAAATCTTGCCCGCTGCTAATCCCGCCCAAGGTTCCGCCTGCATTGTTTGAGGCAAAACCATCGGTGAACAATTCATCGCCATGTTCACTGCCTTTTTGGGATGCAGAGGCAAAGCCCGCGCCAATCTCAACGCCTTTAACCGCATTGATGCCCATCATAGCGTGCGCAATATCAGCGTCTAACTTGTCGAATAAGGGCTCACCCAGTCCCACGGGAATATTGCGTGCCCTCACCTCAATACGTGCCCCACAAGAATCCCCTGCTTTGCGTAGCTCGTCCATGTACGCCTCTAGCTGAGGAATGATTTCTGAATTGGCGACAAAAAAAGGATTTGCTTCAATTTGAGAAGCATCTTTAAAAGGAACTTCAATTTCACCAAGCTGACTCATGTAGCCATAAAACTCAGTGCCATATTGTTCGCGCAACCATTTTTTTGCAATAGCAGCAGCGGCAACAACCGGCGCAGTTAATCGCGCAGAAGATCTGCCGCCACCACGAGGATCTCTCAAGCCATACTTATGGTGGTAAGCATAGTCAGCATGACCCGGACGAAATGTCTGCAATATGTCGCCATAATCTTGGCTACGTTGATCTGTATTGCGAATAAGCAACCCAATTGGTGCGCCTGTAGTCTTACCTTCAAAAACACCGGAAAGTATCTCTACCTTATCCTCTTCCTTGCGTTGGGTCACGTGGCGAGAGGTGCCAGGCTTGCGACGATCCAGATCAATCTGTAGATCCGCCTCACTCAATGACATGCCTGGAGGGCAACCATCTACCACAGCCCCAATTGCAGGGCCATGCGACTCGCCAAACGTAGTAACGGTAAAGAGAAGACCTAGAGTATTTCCTGACATTCCAACATTATGTCATTTGTCAGAAATATTAGGCTAGAAAGCCTTAATTTGTCGTTTTTTCTGCGTCTTCAGGCCAGTCACGAATATAGGCCTTGAGCATGGTGTTTTCAAAATCTTGCGCCTCAACTACAGATTTTGCGACGTCATAGAATGAGATTACGCCCATTAACATTTTCTGATCCATCACCGGTAAGTAACGGGCATGATCAACTAACATCATGCGACGCACCTCATCGATTTCAGTCTCCATGTTACAAGTCAGCGGTTTTTGATTCATGACAGAACGCACTTGCAATCCATCCAACTTTCCATGGTGCTTTGCTAAAGCGGCGATCACCTCACGAAAAGTTAAGATGCCCACGAGCTTGTCGTACTCCATGACAACTAGAGAGCCAATGTCATGTTCGCTCATCACAAGTACTGCAGTTTGCAATGCAGTCTCAGGCGCAACCGTAAACAAGGTGCTGCCTTTAACGCGCAAGATGTCACGAACTTTCATTTTGTCTCCGAGTGCGGTGGATATATAGGCTCAATATAGACCCAAGCATTAACCGAATCAAGGCTTTAGAGCTCCGTTTTAGTAACGAATAACCCTAATGATGCCACTTCGTATACTAGGAAGGTTGGCTACCAATACGGCTCCAGCCAGGGTGATCCACCATGTCAGATAGATCCAAAGCAATGCCAATGGGAAAATCGCAAAGGCTCCATACACCGTCTTGTAGAAGGCGGTGTGAGTCAAGAATACGGCAAAGGCGAATTTCATGAGTTCAAAACTAATAGCAGCAAAGAACGCCCCTGTTATAGCATCCTTCCATAGAATCTGGGAGTATGGCAATATCTTGTACACAACGGCAAATACTAGGATTGCCAAAATAATCGGCGCAATCGTAGCAATCAAACTGAATCCAACTGATAGCGCTTCAGTCCAACCTTCGGTTGCGCTGAATAATGCGCCACTTAAGTAAATGCCTGCACCCAGTAGGATGGGCCCAAGAAATGTTGCCGCTGAATAAATGACTACCTTTTTTAATAAAGGTCGGCTGCGGTGCACTTTAAAAATTTGGTTAAATGCCTTTTCAATGACAGACAAGGTCATGATGGCAGTAACAAATAAACCAGCAATACCTAAAAGCGTGAGCCCCCTTGCTTGAGCTGAGAACTGGTCCAAGTAGATAAACACCTGCTGATTAATGCCCCCTGGCATATAGGTATCTAGCAACCAAGTTTTAAAGGCATTCTTAACCTGAATCACTCTAGGTAGGTAACCAATCAAAATCGTCGCAATGGTTATCATGGGAACCAAGGAAAGAATCGTGGTGTAGGCTAGACTTGCGGCAATTTGATTGAGTTTTTGGTCACGATTTCCCTCCCAGATCTCTTTTGCAAGAGAAAGCCATAATTGGGGGTTACGAATTAGACGCATCGCCGTATCATAAAAGACTATGAACCAACATGACATTTTAGTTTTGTACTACTCTCGCTATGGCGCCACTAAGGTACTAGCTCGCCTCATAGCAGAGGGAATTGAGAGCATTCCCGGGGTAAATGCCAGAATCAGAACAGTTCCTTCGGTATCTACTGTGTGCGAGGTTTCAGAACCCTCTGTGCCATCCGAAGGCGCCCCTTATGTTGAGTATTCAGACCTAAAGGAATGTATTGGTCTAGCACTTGGATCCCCTACTCGTTTTGGAAACATGGCGTCACCCATGAAATACTTTTGGGATGGAAGCTCCTCTGAATGGTTAAATGGATCCTTGATTGGTAAGCCGGCCTGTGTTTTTACTAGCACTGGCAGCATGCATGGTGGACAAGAAACTACCTTGTTAACCATGATGATTCCCTTGTTACACCACGGCATGATGGTATTGGGTCTCCCCTACAGCGAGCCAGAACTCATGTCTTCCACTACGGGCGGCAGTCCATACGGCGTCACCCATCACGCTCACGCAGATGGCCGTGCACCTATCAGCCCTGATGAAGCTAAGCTGGCAAAAGCCCAAGGCAAACGTCTCGCACTGACAGCCTTAAAACTCATTAAATAATGCACAAACTCCTTGCCAATAAAAATCCCTATCAATTGCTTGCAGTAGCTGCATTTGTGGACCTCTTTATTTTGTGCGTAGTCTGGGAATGGTTTATCTCTCCGCTTCGGCCTGGCGGCTCATGGCTCATCTTGAAGGGCATTCCCTTGTTGTTTGCAATTCCAGGTTTATGGAAAGGCAAGGTCTACACCATGCAGTGGGCATCGATGTTGATATTGCTCTACGCCACCGAAGGTTTGGTTCGAATTCTAGAAAGTGGTGCGAATTTTTGGCTTGCTTTGTTAGAAACACTCCTTGCTACTATCGCCTTCGTTTGTCTGCTGATTTACTTAAAGCCAATCAAGAAGGCAGCGAAAAGCTTGGCAAAACAAAATAAGGATTGTCCTCATGACAGATAAATTCCTTGAGGCGCTGACGCAAATCATCGACCAACAATACGTATTAACAAAAGATCTCGATAAAGAACCCTACCTAACGGATTGGCGCAAACGTTATACCGGTAAAGCACTGGCTGTTGTTTTACCTCGCACCTCTACAGAGATTGCCAAGATCGTCCAGCTTTGCGCCAGTCATGGTATTTGCATTGTTCCTCAAGGTGGCCACACTGGTTTTTGCGGGGGCGCAACGCCTGATCAAAGCGGCAATCAAATTGTTTTGAATTTCAAGCGCATGAACTCCATTCTTGAAATTGATGAGGCAAACCAAACCATTACCCTTGAGGCTGGTTGCATACTGCAAAACATTCAAGAAGCAACTGCGGCAAAAGGATTTTTATTTCCATTAAGTCTAGGAGCTGAGGGAAGCTGCATGATCGGTGGAAATTTAGCCACCAATGCTGGTGGCACCAATGTGTTGCGCTACGGCAATACTCGTGACCTTTGCCTAGGGCTTGAGGTTGTTACCGCTAAAGGTGAAATCTGGAATGGTCTAAAGGGGCTACGCAAGGACAACACAGGCTATGACCTTCGTGATCTTTTTGTGGGTTCAGAAGGTACCTTAGGAATCATCACAGCAGCTGTAATGAAACTGTATCCACTACCGATTTCACAATGGACCACA
The DNA here is from genome assembly GCF_018687195.1 of Polynucleobacter sp. MWH-UH2A. Classification (NCBI taxonomy): domain Bacteria; kingdom Pseudomonadati; phylum Pseudomonadota; class Betaproteobacteria; order Burkholderiales; family Burkholderiaceae; genus Polynucleobacter; species Polynucleobacter sp. MWH-UH2A. The sequence continues at coordinate 981,652 of NZ_CP061321.1, read as the reverse complement.
TTGGTAGCAGTCGATGACATCCACTCCACAATCGCGCTACTCAACCTATTCCAAAAGCGCGCTACCTCGCTCTTAACGGGGTTCGAGATGATGACTCATGAGTCGCTCTTGCTAACTGAAAAACACTTCCCGCAAATGGCAAACCCTCTTAAAGGGAATCCACCTTACACCGTATTGATTGAATTGTCGGATCATGAGAGTGAAGCCCATGTTCGTCAACTTTTAGAGGATATCTTGCAGGAGGCATTTGAATCTGGGTTGATTTCAGATGCGGTGATTGCTAGCAATCTATCTCAAGCGAATGCGTTTTGGCACATGCGAGAACATATCACCCTCGCTCAAGCCGAGGAAGGCGCCAACTTAAAACATGACATCACTATCCCACTCTCCTCTTTAGATGAGTTTATGAGCGAAACAGATGCCTTAATTAAGTCCCGATATCCTGGCGTGCGTATTATCAATTTTGGTCATTTGGGTGACGGGAACTTACACTACAACATTGCTGCCCCCGAGGGTGCTGAGCCTAAGAGCTTCAACCAATTAAATGAAAAACCCATCCATGAGTTGGTTTATGCGCAAGTCGAACGCTATCGAGGCTCTATATCCGCTGAACATGGGGTCGGACAGCTCAAATTAGAGGGTTTACGGGCCCATAAAGGTGAAGTTGCTCATGAACTCATGAAAAGCTTAAAACGAGCTCTAGACCCTCAAAATCTTCTTAACCCCCATAAAGTGGTTTCAATTTAAGGGGTCCCACTCCAATTTTTGAGATTTTTTTGCATTTCCTGTCATCTCAGCCGCTTTTTGGGGCGTTAGAGAGTCATGGAGGTGACAAATATGTCAACAAGACTTAAACGTTGGGCCCGTGCAATTCAACAGATCGATCTGTCTAAGAGGACGCCTGAGGTCGCAATTGGGTATTTAGACAGCAAATACCGCGATATTGCTTGGCGCTACATCCGTATTTTGGGATTTGAGCGCACCATTAGTTTTATGGCCAGCAACAACTTTCACCCAGAATAAGCTTACCTAATCTGTAAAAAAATAACCTAAATAACTGATTTATTTAGGTTATTTCATTTTTGGAATCCAATACCTTAGGCAAAAAATGCTTTTGCCTCTTGGGCTAGTAGCTCTGGTAACTCTTCCGGAATGTAATGCCCACAAGCCGCCGGCTTACCCGTCACTTCCGCTTGAGAGATAGCCTGCCAATCGGATACAGGATTAAAACACTGATTTACCAGCCCATGCTCGCCCCAAAGCAAGCGAAGAGGCATTTGAAGCTTCTTACCAGCCTGTCTATCTGAGCGATCATGAATAAGATCAATGGATGCAGCGGCACGGTAATCCTCACACATCGCATGCATACTTTGTGGGTTGCTAGCACCAGAGAGGTATTCAGCCCAGCGATCAGGTGAAAAAATGCCTGTCCCCGCATGACGGCCCATGTGATTCTTAAGCCAGTACTCTGGGTTTGCTCCAATCATGGTTTCAGGCACAGGCTCAGGCTGAATTAAGAAGAACCAATGCCAATATCCCTTTGCAAATGCCATTGAGGTGTTGTCATACATCGTTAATGTGGGTGAAATATCCAAGAGCATGAGCTTACGAACACTCTGCGGAAAATCCATTGCGAGTCGATGAGAAACCCTCGCGCCACGATCATGCCCCAAGACGAAAAATTGCTCATGTCCTAATGCTGCCATCACAGCATGTTGGTCACGCGCCATGGATCTTTTGGAATAAGTAGAGTGATCTGCCTTGCCATGAGGTTTAGAGGAAGCTCCGTACCCACGAAGATCGGCGGCAACTACGGTAAAAGATTTTGAAAGTTCTGGGGCAACTTGATGCCATATTGCTTTCGTCTGAGGAAAGCCATGCAAGAGTAGCAAAGCAGGCCCGCTTCCACCAACCAAGCAGGCTATTTCAATAGGACCATCATCTGACGGAACGGTAATTAGTTTTTGCTCAAAACCTGGAAAAGTAACCGTCATAACTAGGGAGAGTCTCGAAGAATGAAATTCAATATTATTTATTTGGTAGCGTTGCGTTGGCAGAAACTTCCATTGCAACACGCACTACTTTCTTAGCCATTTCTATAAAAGAATCAACTGAGCCAGATGCAGTTCTAAAAGACTCTCCTTGAACTGTAACCAAGCCTTCACCCAACAATTCTTTAGATTGGCTATCCGTAATTTTGCTTTCAACTAGTAGCGCGGGTGTTTTGGAATTCACGCCACCTGCGTAGGTAGCCGCACTAACGGCCAGTCCAATGGGTGTGAAATTCCATGGCTGCAAGCTATCGGTTGAACTCTCAGCACCAGTGATGCCTACAGTAAAGCGAGCAACTCCAGGACCGGGGCTGGTGACAATCTTAATATTTCCACGTGCGTTCACTGCCGCGACCATGGAGTCTTGGAGGGCGATTTGCGCCTGAGAAATAGCCTCAGGACTAATTTCTTTAGTTGCACTCTGATTTAAGTAGATTGGATCCAAGATGACTGCCGTATAACTTGTTGGATTTATTCCTGGTTTGCGGTATCTCCAGATGCGTGTATCTTTATGACTAATGTTCACCGGTTGAAGCAAAGCGTAATTTGGCAAAAAGCCAGATTGCGGTATTGGCTCAGAGGCTAGCTTAGGTGTATTGCTGCATCCCAATAGAAAGCTGATTAAGAGAGCTGTAAAGGTTAGAGCAAAATATTTACGCATTATGTTTAGCATTCAAGCGATATTAATTAGGAGATGGACAAGGCAATATACCGCCCGTCTTTTTATGTAGACTTGGTTTGCAATCTGTTGGCGAACTTAACTGATTCGTCTGATTGATCTGATTAGGCTGTTTTGGAGGAGGCGTATTACCACCTTCGGATGTTGAAGCAGATGAACTTGGGGCAATAGCAGCGGTAACTGCAACTACTTGGGCTGGTCTTGTGGGCTCTACTAGACCAATAGATTGATAAAAAGCTTTATCAGAACCTGGGCATGGCATTAATGTGCCCGTCTTAGGATTCACAATATCCTTGCATTGTGGGTTGGCCTCTAATCGAGCCTCTAACTTGGCTGCTGAGCAGGCAGTAATGCAAAGACTAAGAATAGCTATGGCACTGCGCCGAATATTCAAAGCACTATCCCGCCAAAATCTTTGACAGGAAATCTTTAGCGCGATCAGAGCGCGCATCTGGGTTGCCAAAAAACTCTTCTTTAGGGCAATCTTCAATTATGCGACCTTGATCCATGAAAATTACCCGGTTACTTACCTTCCGTGCAAAACCCATCTCATGAGTAACGCAACACATGGTCATGCCTTCATTAGCCAACTTCACCATGACATCCAATACCTCGCCGACCATTTCAGGATCTAACGCAGAGGTTGGCTCATCAAACAGCATCACAATCGGATCCATACTTAAAGCACGAGCAATCGCAACGCGTTGTTGCTGACCGCCAGATAGCTGTCCTGGAAATTTGTCTTTGTGCGCAATCAAACCAACGCGCTCTAGGTATTTCAGACCATGTGTTTTGGCTGCATCAGCAGAGCGACCCAAAACTTTCATTTGCGCTAGCGTCAAATTTTCTGTAATGCTGAGGTGTGGAAAGAGTTCAAAGTGCTGAAACACCATCCCTACTCTTGCCCGCAATTTGGGTAAATTGGTTTTTGGATCATGCAAAGGTGTGCCGTCAACAATAATTTGGCCAGCCTGAAACGGCTCCAAAGCATTAATCGTTTTAATCAGAGTAGATTTTCCGGATCCCGAAGGTCCACAAATCACAACCACCTCACCTTTATTGATTGAGGTGCTGCAATCCGTTAAGACCTGAAAGTCACCGTACCACTTCGAAACGTTTTGGAGTTCAATCATGATGAATTATTGAGTCTTATTTAAAAAAATTGGCGAGTATTAGCGAATGATGGCTACTTTGGATTGCACCTTGCGGACAATCTTTGAAAGTGAAAAGCAAATAATGAAGTATGTAAACGCAGCCAGAATATAGGTCTCAATCGGACGACCATAATTTTTACCAGCAATCTCGAACCCCTTCAGTAGATCGTAAGCGCCGATGGCATAGACTAAAGAAGTATCTTGAAACAAAATAATGGTTTGCGTCATAAAGACAGGAATCATGTTTCTGAATGCTTGTGGCAAAACAATGAAGCGCATATTTTGACCATATGTCATCCCTAGGGCTTGCGCAGCATAACCCTGACCTTTGGGAACAGACTGAATACCCGCGCGCACAATCTCAGAGAAGAATGCGCCCTCAAAAGCGATAAAGGTAATTGTTGCTGATAAATCGGCACCTATCGGGCGACCAATCAACATCGGAATTAACAGGAAGAACCACAGAATCACCATAACCAATGGAATGGATCGCATGGTATTGACGTAGATGGTTGCTGGGTAAGCCATAGAGGGTTTACCAGATAAACGCATTAAGGCTAAAAATGTGCCAAATAGAATTCCGCCAACAGTTGCAATAACAGTTAACTGAACACTGAAGAGCAAACCCTTCAAAATATAGCTGGTGAAAAGCTCCCAGTTGTAGAAACTTAAGTCTAAGCTCAGCATGCTGACACCATTTGATTGGTTGACTTGATCATTAATGAGCCGCCACTTCAGAATTACCAACAATAAATCCCGGAATACGAGAACGCTTTTCTATATAAGCCATCACACGGTTTACAGCGAACGCAGATAGTGCATAGAGCAAGGTAACCGCCAAATAAATCTCTACTCCATGAGAAGTTTCTTCTTGTGCTTGCATTGCGAAAAGTGTTAGCTCAGGCACAGATACCGCGAAAGCTACAGAAGAATTCTTGATCAGATTCATGCTTTCCGAAGTAAGCGGAGGAATCACAATCCTTAATGCCATAGGCAAGATCACATAGCGATAGGATTGAAATGTAGTTAGACCCAAGGCTGTGGCAGCAGACTTTTGACCAGAAGGTAAAGACTGTATGCCTGCTCTGACCTGCTCTGCAATACGGGCAGAGGTAAAAAATCCCAAGGCAATACTCACTAATAAATAGGAAGGAAAAGCTTTGAGGACGGGAATAAATGCCGGTACAACGTGATACCAGAGGAAAACCTGTACTAGGATGGGAATGTTTCTAAATAACTCTACCCACGCCGTTGAGAAGCGGACTAAGAATCTATTAAATTTATTCTCAGGAGGCAAGGTACGTAAGGTGCCCATTAGTGCCCCAAGAAGCAAGGCAAGAATAAGACCTAGGGCCGCAACCGCCAAGGTCCAGCCCCAAGCCTTCATTAGCCAATCTAAATAGCTCGGATCAGGATTTTTGCCAAAGGCAAACAAGGCCGAAAAACAGTGTTCAACAGGCTCTTGGTCGAGCGTGCCCTTGCAAAATATTCCTAAATCCATGATTCCAATCGCATCAAGGTGAAATAACTTTTAAAAAATTGATGGTTGAAATTACTTCTTGTTGTAATCCTCTGCCGGCTTGTCATTCAAATTCGCCCAAGCATTTTTGGTTGCTGGAGATAACTCGAGACCAACAACGATATTTTTTGGAGGAATCGGAGACAAGAACCATTTGTTCCAAAGTTTTGGCATATTGCCGTTAGCAACAATTTTGGCAATTGATGCATCCACCGCGGCTCTAAATTCAGGATCATCCTTGCGGACCATAATTGCAATCGGCTCAGTACTCAACACTTCACCAACAATCTTGTAATCTTTTGGATTTTTGGAGTTGGCAATATTGCCGGCCAAAATAGAACCATCCATCACAAAGGCGTCTGCACGGCCTGACTCTAGCAAGAGGAAGCTATCAGCGTGATCCTTGCCAAATACCTCATCAAAATTAACGCCATTCGCTCTCTCATGCTTACGGAGCAATTGAACAGACGTCGTTCCTGTGGTGGTCGCCACTTTCTTGCCATTTAAATCGGCAATCGACTTAATGCCAGAATTTGCTTTAACAGCAATGCGTACCTCTTCAACATAAAGGGTATATGCAAAGCCAACATCTTTTGCGCGTGCTGTGTTGTTGGTTGTGGTACCGCACTCAATATCAACAGTTCCGTTCTGTACTAGCGGAACACGGTTTTGAGAAGTCACAGGCTGGTAGTTGATACGCAAGGTATTCATGCCTAGCTTGTCTTTGATATCACCCAAAATCATGCGGCAAATCTCAACGTGGTAGCCATCGAAACGACTATCGCCAGTGGTGTAGGACATCGGAATAGATGATTCACGAACACCCATGGTGACAGCACCAGTAGATTTCATTTTGTCCAAGGTTTGACTTGCTGCTTGAGCATTAATACTTGAAAGCAATAAACCCGTTGCAATCAGACCTGCCTTAACCATTGAAATGCGCTTCATTGAGCTTCTCCTTTAATTACCGTACTTATATATTTGGTGATGTAGATACACCTGCATTTATAGCAAATTTATCGGCTAATTCGGCATTTTTGCATGAATTTAGCGGGTTTCTACCAGCGGTAGAGAATAAAACAGCAATAAGGGAAATTTGGCCTGCCCAGCAGGAGTCGAACCTGCGACCTACGGCTTAGAAGGCCGTTGCTCTATCCAGCTGAGCTATGGGCAGATATTGGCTGGGTCTATATCAGAACTAAATAGAGAAAGTGGTCGGAGTACAAGGATTCGAACCTTGGACCCCCTGCTCCCAAAGCAGGTGCGCTACCAGGCTGCGCTACACTCCGACGGAACCGATATTCTACACCGACAGGGCTATTTCAGGCAAATCCTGTAATATTCGGCACATGATTGCCCATTTTTCCAGCAGATTAAATCAGCAAATAAACGCTACGCTTGTAGCGGTATTGCTGTCATTTTGCATGCTGGGAACTCATTGGGTTGGCCTTAGCCACAACGTCTCTCATTTGGGCTTCGCAAAACAAACGATTTGCGATTCTGCGGAAGTTGAATGCAAGCCCGCTGTTCAACACAGCTCCGAAGCCTGCCATTTATTTGATGCCTTAACTCTGGCTGGCTGTATTCCTCCAAGTCTTCACTTGGGATCATTAGCAAGCAATATTCAACTCGTCATTTTTCAGTGGTCGGCTACCCAAATTGATGCGCCCTCTCTGGTCGCCTATCAATCACAAGCACCCCCTTCTTTCATCCTCTAGATATTAGGCTTATGCCAGGTGATTTATCTGGCATGAATTGTTTATTAATCGTCAATTCCTTGGCGAATGTGGATGAAGTATGCATCTCCAGCAGTATCGAAAATGTTTACATGTAGCAGCGCTGATCCTGTCATTCTTGATCAGCGCTAGCGCTTGGTCACAAAATGATCTTGATGCATCAATCCAACTGAATGTGAGTGGCTCACGTGATGATGGTCATGGGTTCCTATCACCCAATAAAGTCCTTACCGGTGATGAGCTGCAAAATAAACTGGGGAACACGCTAGGGTCAACCCTTGCCAATGAGTTGGGAGTTTCAGCCACTGGTTATGGGGCGGGAGCCTCCAGGCCAGTCATCCGTGGACTTGAGGGCGCCCGCGTACAGATCTTGCAAAATGGTTTATCGGTTGGGGATGTGTCTAGCATCTCCCCGGATCATGCCGTTGCGAATCCCATGCAAAACACCCATCAGATCGAAATATTGCGTGGTGCCGCTGCATTAATGTACGGTTCTGGCTCTAGCGGTGGTTTAGTCAATGTCTTGAATGATCGAATTGTGACTTCATTGCCCGATGCTCTATCGGGAGCAATTAATACAAGTTATGAAACTGCAAACCAAGGAAAAACTGGCAATATTGAATTAGATGCACCCGCTGGACCTTTAGCCTTGCATCTTGACTCTACTATTAGCAACTCCAATAACTATCAAATTCCAGGTTATGCAGAACAAGGCGGACCAAATGCGAATTGGGCAATTAATCCAGGTAGCCCTGTAAATATTCCTTACAGCGGAAAACTTCCGTTCTCATTTAGCAATCAAAATAGCTTAGGACTTGGTGCCTCCTACATCCGTACAGATGGGTATACCGGGGTTTCTTTAGAGAGAATGAATCATAACTACGGCACGCCGACTGCTGAAGGTGGCTTTATTCAGCAATCTCAAAATCGGTATGACCTTGCCCATCAAACCAATGATCCATTTGATGGATTTTCATCTCTCAAATTCAGTGCGGCCAATACCAACTACCAACATACTGAATTTAACAATAACGGTGTTGCATCAACTCAATGGAATAACACTGCCACTGAAGCGCGACTAGAACTAGCGCATAAGCAATGGTTTGGATCCAAAGGTGTAGTTGGTGCGCAAGTAACTGGCGCAACGCTCAATGCTTTGGATTTATCTACCAATAACTATGTCATCGTTCCACAAACCAAGTCCAATGCCAGCGCCCTATTTTGGGTAGAGGAAGGCCGTTACGGTGCATTAAAAACCAACCTTGGCGCTCGCTATAGCTATGCCTCACAAAACCCTAACTCGGCTACACAGTTTCCTAGCCCAAATTCACAAGGAATACCGAATACGTATATTCCTCCAGCTATTCAGAATCGGCAATTCAATTTATTCTCCTACTCGGCTGGCGGACATTATGACATTGCTAAAGGATATGGTCTTGGTTTGGCGTATACCGTTTCCCAGCGGGCACCAACCCCTCAAGAGCTATATTCATATGGACCCCATGATTCAACGGCAACTTTTGATATTGGCAACTCCAATTTGGGCACAGAAACTTCGCACAATATTGAATTGAGTCTTCAGAAGACCATAGGCGATATACGTAGCAAGGTCAGTATTTATCGAAATCAATTTACGAATTACATCTATGGTTTCTATACAGGTTCATCTAGTACCGTGTATGAAAATTTTTCTGTTGTACAGGCATCGCAAGCGAATGCCAATATTCGTGGTGCAGAGGGGGAACTATCTTATAACTGGAATCAAGCTGGTATTGGGAGCCGTATTTTTGGAGATGTCTCACAAGGAAGTTTTAATGCTGGCGGGAATTTACCCCTGCAACCCGCTCCACGCTTGGGGGCTGAAATGGCCTATCAACGCAATGGCTGGCTCACTAGCGCTACCTATATTTATAGCTATCAACAGAATCGCTTAGCAAACTGGGAAATCAGCCCCACACCCAGCTATAACCTGCTCAATGCAAATCTCTCTTATACAGAGCGAATTGGGAAAATCAACTGGACGGGCTACCTTGCCTTAAAGAATTTACTGAATGAAGACATTCGCTACGCAACCTCTCCCATGGCCGTAAGACTCTATGCACCACAACCTGGCAGAAGCGTCATGATGGGAGTGAGGGCTGCCTTCTAGGTCTTACTTCCCAGAAATAAGACGACGTAGTTTCAGGGCAAATCTCGTATTGTCATCATAAGCTCGGAATATGTTTGATCCAGGCCCAATGGCGGCGACCGTAATGGGTGCAGGAGTATGGCCAGAAGTACCCCAATAAAAACCCGTTTGCCGTGCAATTGCTAAGCCGAGAATATTGGCTGGCAAATAATTTGAGTTGGGATACAACTGACCTTGATTGATTATTTTCTCTCTAAGGTCGTCCTCTAACACGAGCCCAGGAAAGCTTTCTTCGAGCAATGTAGTGAGGAAGGCGTTTAATTCAAATTTACTAGCCCCCTGCTTCATTTTGGACTTCAACTGGGTGGAGAATTCGTTTAAAGACATCTTGAATTGCTCAATCAACTTCAGTTGTTGAATATCGACATTCAGATAATTTGCGCTACCTGCCGCCCCTAGATTTTTACGGCCATAGCTTGGTGAAAAGCCTCCAGTTTCATGATCGCCGGTAACAATAACTAAGGTTCTTGGGTATTGCTTCTGAAAATCTAGGGCAACTTTAACTGCATCGTCAAATGCCCAAAGGTCGCGCATGAGTGAGGCAACATCATTATTGTGGCCGGCCGAATCTGAATTTTCAGTTTCAACAAATAGGACAAAACCTTTATTGCTTTTAGACTCTCGATTAAGAACGCGTAGCCCGGCATCCAGCATCTGAGATATGTTTGGCGACTCCTTTGGGTTGCGCTCAATTTCATAATCGATGTCTTCGTTAGCAAATAATCCCAACACCTTTGTCTTATTGATCTTCTTTAGATCGTCTGGAGAATGAATGTATTGATAGCCTTTATCCTCAAAGGCTTGAATTACATTTTTTCCATCTTTTCGCTTGCCGCCTTCAACTGTGTTTGGAAGAAAAAAGTCTGCGCCACCACCCATCAAAAGGTCTGGCTCTAGTTGTAAATATTGATCGACGATGATTTCACTATCACGTCTTGACTTTGCATGCACACTAAAAGCAGCTGGGCTAGCATCATAAACAGGGGCGGTACTAATTAGGCCGATTCGTTTGCCATTATTTTTGGCAAACTTCATGAGCGTTTCTGGCGACTTGCCATCTGGCGTTACTGAAATCGCGCCATTATTCACCTTTTGACCAATAGACATGGCGGAAGCTGCTGCAGCGGAATCCGTTACAAAGTAATTAGCAGATTCTGTTTTCATCAACTGCATGTTTCCGTGTTGCATTACAACGTCGGTAATAGCAAAAGGCTGTTGACGCAACAGTTGACTTGAATATCGACCGAATTCATATTGACTACTGGTAGTTCCATCAGCAAATAAGATGATGATATTTTGCGGGGGTTGTTGTTGATTTTGCGCTAACGCAAATGAGCTAGTGAATAGTGTAAGGACAAAGCATAAGCCAACAATAAATTTGAGTTTCATTATTGTTATCTTGTAGCGCATTGCTTAGATCCTCTATTTACGGTTTTTATGTGGTCGGCACTAAATCCGCAATACTTTTTGCTGTTCGCATGGCGACATTGGCATCTTTTGTCTCAACCATAACGCGCAGTAAAGGTTCTGTACCTGAGGCACGTATAAGCACCCTGCCTATGTCTTGAAGTTCTTGCTCTACCAGCTGAATCTGTTTCTTTAAATCCTCGTCGGACTTCCAGTCGTAGCCAGCCATATATTTCACATTCAAAAGCACTTGAGGGAAAATTGTCACTGCATCCAAGAGCTGCGACAAACTTTTTTTATTTTGGCTCATTGCGGCTAATACTTGCAGAGCGGCTATAGTGCCATCCCCTGTGGAATGCTGATCGAGACATAGCAAATGTCCGGAGCCTTCGCCACCAATAATCCAGCCCTTTTGCTTGAGCAACTCAAGAACATAGCGGTCACCCACATTAGCACGCTCAAACCCAATGCCCATATCTTTAATCGCATTTTCAATTGCCAAGTTGGTCATTAGCGTGCCGACAACGCCGCCTAATTTTTGTCCACGACTCAAGCGATCTTTGGCCAAGACATATAAAAGTTCATCGCCATTAAATAAACGGCCAGATGCATCCACCATTTGTAAGCGGTCTGCGTCGCCATCAAGAGCGATACCAAGGTCCGCATTTACTTCTTTGACTTTCGCGATGAGAGCGGCAGGTGCTGTAGCACCACAACCATCATTGATATTGCGACCATCTGGATTTACACCAATAGATACAACCTCTGCCCCAAGCTCATGAAATACATGGGGCGCAGTGTGATAGGCGGCGCCATTTGCACAGTCAACTACTAGTTTTAAACCCTTTAGATTAAGATCGCCGGGAAAAGTAGATTTACAAAATTCGATGTACCGTCCAGCGGCATCATCAAGTCGGAAGGCCTTGCCTAACTCTTTCGAGTTAACACAACCCATCGGTTTTTCTAGTTCCGCCTCAATGGCCAATTCAAAGTCATCAGACAACTTATCGCCATTAGCTGAAAAGAATTTAATGCCATTATCTTGATATGGGTTGTGTGATGCTGAAATGACTATTCCCGCAGACAATCGCAACGCCTTTGTAAGGTAAGCAACACCAGGTGTCGGTATAGGCCCGCATAACATCACATCGACGCCCGCTGCAGCAAACCCTGCCTCAAGTGCCGCTTCCAAGAGATAGCCAGAAACTCGAGTATCTTTGCCGATAAGTACTTTGCAGCGTTCGCCCACCTTTATGTCTTTACTTAATACCTTGCCTGCCGCATAGCCAAGGCGGGTCATGAATTCCGGAACAATCGGAAATTTGCCCACTTCGCCACGAATACCATCAGTTCCAAAGTATTGTTTTTTCATAGTGAATAATTATAAAACTTTGATAGATTTGTAAACGAGACAATTTCCTATGTTTATAAAGCTTCCCAGAGCTTTAAAGCATCGATCGTTTCAGACACATCATGTACGCGAATGATTTTGGCCCCACGATCGGCCGCCAATATCGCAGCGGCTATGCTTGGGCTAAGGCGCTGGTCTGCTTCTTTGCCAGTGATCTTACCCAGCATAGATTTACGAGAAATACCCGCAAGCACAGGGTATCCAGCTTTAGAGAACACATCAAACTTTGAAAGCATCTCTAAATTATGCTCAAGACTTTTACCAAAGCCAAAGCCAGGATCTAATGCAATCCGATCGTGACTAACTCCCCGGTTTAGTAAAAGATTGGCTCGCTCCTGCAGAAAATGCATTACCTCTACCATCACATTCTGATATTCGGGGTTGAATTGCATCGTGAGCGGATCACGTTGCATATGCATCAATACGATTCCGCAATTCGCACTCTCAAGTACAGCTTCAACTGTGCCCTCTTGGCGTAAAGCCCAAATATCATTGACGCAATCCACGCCAGCGCGAAGCGCTTGGCGCATCGTCTCTGCTTTATAGGTGTCAATTGATAGAGGTACGCCGTAATCTCGCAAGCCATCAATTACCGGCAGAACCCGATCCAGCTCTTCTTGCAGTGATACAGGTTCTGCGCCAGGTCTAGTGGATTCGCCGCCAATATCAATTAGATCCACTCCATCAGCAATCATTCTCTCAGCTTGGGCAATGGCATCTTGGACTGATCGAAACCTACCACCATCCGAAAATGAATCGGGGGTAGCATTCAAGATACCCATGACTATTGGGCGTTTGCGCTTGGTAAGGTCAAAAAGAAAACGCCCACAACGCCATGTTGTGGGCATCTCTTGAGTCCCTAATAGATCCATCTATTGCTATAAAAGGATTTAAGCTGTTGCCGGAGCGCTTCCTGCTGCAGGTCCAGCCGTGCCAGCAGAATTTCCAAACTGCGTTGCTGGTGGTGGTTTGGGTGCTCTCGGTGGGCGACCTTCCATGATGTCAGTAATCTGCTCTGCATCGATGGTTTCCCACTCTAATAGAGCGGTAACCATTGCTTCAACCTTATCGCGGTTTTGTTCCAAGATAGATTTAGCTAAAGCATATTGACTATCAATCAAAGTACGAATTTCAGCATCGACCTTCTGCTGAGTGAGTTCAGAAACTGTCTTGGTGCTATTACGCCCAAAAATACTTTCAGATTCAGTGTCAACATAAACCATGGTACCCAAGCTATCACTCATACCATAACGAGTCACCATATCGCGCGCCATTTTAGTAGCACGTTCAAAGTCATTTGAAGCGCCGGTACTCATCGAGTTAAGGAAAACCTCTTCAGCAGCGCGACCGCCAAATAAGATTGCCAATTCTTCCAGCATTCGGTCTTTGTAAAGATTAACGCGATCATGCTCTGGCAATTGCCAAGTAACACCAAGAGCCATTCCGCGAGGCATGATGGTGACTTTATGCACGGGGTCTGCTTTTGGCAGAACCTTCGCAACAACAGCGTGACCAGACTCGTGATAAGCCGTATTACGACGCTCTTCTTCACGCATTACTGCGGACTTGCGCTCAGGCCCCATATAAATCTTATCCTTAGCGTCCTCAAAGTCTTTCATATCAACCGAGCGCTTGTTTCTGCGTGCAGCAAACAAAGCTGCTTCATTAACGAGATTAGCCAAGTCGGCACCTGAAAATCCTGGGGTACCACGAGCTAATACCGCTGCGTTGACATCGGGATCGATGGGCACCTTGCGCATGTGAACCTGAAGAATTTGTTCGCGACCACGAATATCCGGCAAGCCAACATGCACTTGTCGATCAAAACGACCTGGACGCAATAAAGCTCTGTCCAATACATCAGAACGGTTTGTGGCAGCAACAACAATGACTCCACTGTTGCTCTCAAAGCCATCCATCTCAACCAACATTTGATTTAGTGTTTGCTCTCGCTCGTCATTGCCACCTCCCATACCAGCACCACGATGGCGACCTACCGCATCAATCTCATCAATAAAGATGATACAAGGGGAATTCTTCTTGGCGTTTTCAAACATATCGCGCACACGCGAAGCGCCAACACCCACAAACATCTCCACGAAATCTGAGCCAGAGATCGAGAAGAATGGAACTTTGGCCTCACCCGCAATCGCGCGTGCTAAAAGCGTTTTACCTGTACCAGGAGGGCCTACGAGCAATACACCATGCGGAATACGTCCACCCAGCTTCTGAAACTTTTGCGGATCCTTTAAGAAATCTACTAGTTCGAATACTTCTTCTTTTGCCTCATCGCAACCAGCCACGTCAGCAAAAGTCACAGTGTTACTGTTCTCATCAATCAAGCGGGCTTTTGACTTACCAAATGAAAATGCTCCGCCCTTACCGCCACCTTGCATTTGGCGCATCATGAAAAACCAAAAACCAATAATGAGTAAGGTTGGCCCAAGGTAATACAAAGCAGAAACCAGCATATTTGGTTCGTCTTCTGCTTTACCAGTAACTTGAACGCCATACTTCATCAAATCGCCGACCATCCAAATATCGCCCGGAGAAATAATGGAGTACTTGTTGCCATCCGCTGGCGTCACTTGCAAAGTACGGCCCTGAACATCGACACGCTTAACTTTGCCAGCCTTTGCGTCATCCATGAATTGGGAGTACGTGACCTGATTCTGATCCTTGGGTTTATCAAACTGTTTAAAAACAGTAAATAACACCAGGCCCACAATGAGCCACACACCGATTTTTTGAAACATATTGCTGTTCAAAGTGAGTCCTTTTCTGGATTGAACCAGGAGTTAAAGCGAATCGCTACCTAAGTATTTGATTCTACTACCAGCCTTTTTCAAGGGCTTTAGCGATATTTATTTAATAAACCCATGTAATTCAGGGGGTTATTTACCAGATTATGGGGATTATTTGGGCGGCTTTAGATTTCGCCCCAAAAGAAAGATCTCCGAGGATCGAGCCCTTGAAGCTTTTGGCTTTCTTGAGGCGACAGACTTGAAGACCTTTTTGAAGGATTCCACAATTTGACTATATCCACTACCGTTAAAACATTTAATCAGTAATGCACCATCTGGCTTTAGGTGTGCAAACGCAAAATCTAAGGCGATCTCTGCCAAAAAAGCCATCCTCGCCGCATCTGCCACCCCAACACCGGATAAGTTAGGCGCCATATCGGACAGCACGAGATCAACCTTGCCGCCAGCAGATTTAGGTAGCAAGGCCTCCAATGCAGCCAAGCCTTCATCTTCGCGAAAGTCAGCTTGAATAAAATTCACATCTGCGATTTCTTCCATTGGCAAAATATCGATCGCAATGATCTGACCATCTGGCTTGCCTGACTCAATTGCGGGATTGCTTTTACCAAGCTCGGTTAAGCGATTGCGGACATACTGCGACCAACTTCCAGGTGCGCTACCTAAATCAACAATGGTCATGCCTGCCTTGATAAGGTGATCTTCCTCATCAATCTCACTCAGCTTGTATACCGCTCTAGCGCGATAGCCCTCTTTTTGAGCCATCTTCACATACGGGTCTGTTAAATGGTCTTGTAACCAGCTTTTATTAAATTTATTCTTTGCCACAACATAATCACTTTCAGCCTCTATTTTCCCTGTTTCGAAGCTCTAAAGCAAAAGGAATCTCATTAAAAACCGCCAATTTCAGCCTTAAGAGAGCCACTTTAAGCTCAATGCTCTATCATCGAGTCCATGACTGCACTCACGATTACCCCAGCACAACGCAAATCTCTAAAAGCTGACGCCCACGGCCTAAACCCTGTAGTGATGGTTGGTGGCGACGGATTAACACCGGCCGTAATTAAAGAGGCTAAATCAGCAATTAATCACCACGGTTTAATCAAAATCCGCGTGTTTGGCGATGATCGAGAAGCGCGTATCGCAATCTATGATGAACTATGCGATAGGCTTGATGCAGCTCCAGTTCAACATATCGGTAAATTACTGGTTCTGTGGAAGCCAAAGGATGTAGTTGAGGAAGCGTACTTGAATCTCAATAGATCCAGCAAACAAACCAAAAAGAGACTTCAAGATCCTCGCAGCCAAATACGAAAGGGCTCTGCAGGTCAGTCCGCCTCAAGCAGAAAATCACCATTTGAACGCGCTGCAGCTGCTAAATCATCTACTCCAAAGAAGCGAGTTCTGCGTTCAGAAGCAGCAGAATCAAAAATTGGTTGGTCATCTCCAGGCTACCGAAAAGCAAGTCCTGCTCCTGCACCAATTAAGAAGCGTAAGGTGCGCATGAGTAGCACCAAGAAAAAATCGCTAGGGTCTTAATACTTCAAATTAGCAAATCAAACGTCGCTAGTCGACGTTTTTTGTTGAGCGCCATACCAGCAAGAGCCCTAGGATGGTTTGGATAATAAATATCACGCTTGATACACTGTGCAAGACACGAAATACATCCGCGTTGTTGGTATCACGCACGGATAAGCCTAGTTGCAAAGCTTGGTCACGCAAACCATTCATCCAAGGAATCAGAATGAATGCAGCCGCTACGGCACAGGCCAACATACACAATAAAATCCAGCGAATCCATCGATACTGTGGCCTGCCCAATTTAACCAAATGATTGGCCATCACCATCAAGAAGCCACAAACCCCAACGCTCATGTAAGCAGTCGTTTTAAATAGATTGGCGGCGATCACACCAGCCACCTGTCGATCACCAATAGTCATAAACAAAATGGGTACAACTAAAAAGCCAATCGCAATATAGGCACCTACCCAAAGCCCAGAAATTACCGTAAATAATCGCTGGATTTGGGTGAGCTTCATTAAATGTATTTGACGGCTAAGATTTCAACTTCGCGATTGCCGCCTGGAGCTTGAACTGCTACAACATCACCCTCTTCCTTGCTGATCAATGCACGAGCAATTGGTGAGCTAATCGAAATTTTATTCGCTGCAATGTCCGCTTCATCATCACCAACAATTTGATAGGTGAATTTAGTCCCATCTTCAAGATCTTCTAGATCAACGGTGGCGCCAAATACAACCCGACCTGAGACATCCAAGCTAGCCGGATCAATAACTTGTGCAGCCGATAATTTGCCCTCAAGCTCTTGAATGCGCCCTTCTATAAAGCCCTGCTTTTCTTTGGCAGCATCATATTCGGCATTCTCTGAGAGATCTCCCTGCGCGCGTGCCTCTGCAATCGCATTAATAACGGCTGGGCGTTCTACATGTTTTAGGTGGTGCAACTCCTCTTTCAGGAGTTCAGCACCACGCTTAGTAATTGGAATTGTGCTCATACAACTAACCTAACTTAAAAAAGGCGCAAAGCGCGCCTAGATAATTAATTTTAGATTAAATAAGCGCTCCATGTAAATTCTGTAGTGAATAAACCTCTAATGAGTCTTTGCTTCCATTCTGCGAAGCCAGTAATCCATCCATCACCGCCCTAGCAGCACTAATCGTTGTGTAATACGTCACGCCATTTGCTTGAGCGCTAGTGCGGATTGAACGAGAGTCTGCAATTGCAGTGCGGGTCTCATCGACAGTAGTAAATACCAAGGAAATCTCACCATTCTTAATAAAATCAACAATGTGTGGACGCCCATCCTTCACCTTATTCACCAATTTCACTGGCAATCCGGCGGCTTCAATAGCAGCAGCCGTACCTTTCGTAGCAACCATTGGGAAGCCTAATTGATGTAGAAGTTTGGCCACTTCAACCGCCTTAGGCTTATCACTATCTTTTACCGTTAAGAGTACAGTACCGCTCTTTGGTAATTTAATAAACGCGCCTAATTGAGATTTAAATAGGGCTTCACCGAAAGTTTTACCCACACCCATCACTTCACCAGTGGAGCGCATCTCAGGCCCTAAGATCGGATCAATTCCTGGGAACTTATTGAATGGGAATACCGCCTCTTTGACAGAGAAGTATGGAGGCTTCACTTCAGATTGAATGCCCTGTTTATCTAAAGTCTGTCCTACCATGCAACGTGCAGCAATTTTGGCCAATTGCAAACCAGTTGCTTTTGACACAAACGGAACTGTACGTGATGCACGTGGATTTACTTCCAGAACATAGATGACATCTTTGCCATCCACATTCTGAATCGCAAACTGTACGTTCATTAATCCGATGACATTAAGGCCCTTGGCCATCGCAGCAGTTTGACGTTTGATTTCCTGAACCGTTGAATCCGATAAGGAATAAGGTGGCAATGAACATGCTGAATCGCCAGAGTGAACACCGGCTTGCTCAATATGTTCCATGACGCCACCGATAAAGACTTTACCGCCATCGCTAATGCAATCTACGTCACACTCAATCGCATCATTTAAGAAACGATCCAACAAAACTGGGGAGTCGTGAGAAACCTTAACCGCCTCACGCATATAGCGCTCTAGGTCACGGCCATCATGAACAATTTCCATTGCTCGACCGCCGAGTACATAGGATGGACGAACCACTAGTGGATAACCAATTTCTTCTGCAAGCTTTAACGCCTCATCTTCAGCGCGAGCGGTACGATTTGGCGGTTGACGCAAGCCTAGGTCATGAAGAAGCTTCTGGAAGCGCTCACGATCCTCGGCTGCATCAATCATGTCGGGTGAGGTTCCGATAATCGGAACACCGTTGCGCTCAAGATCTAAAGCCAATTTCAGAGGGGTTTGACCACCGTACTGAACAATCACCCCTTTAGGTTTCTCTTTGGCGACGATTTCCAATACATCTTCTAATGTTAAAGGCTCGAAGTACAAACGATCAGAAGTGTCGTAGTCAGTTGAAACCGTCTCGGGGTTGCAGTTAACCATAATGGTTTCATAACCGTCATCACGCATTGCCAATGCCGCATGTACGCAGCAATAATCAAACTCAATACCTTGACCAATTCGGTTAGGACCGCCGCCTAAGACCATAATCTTTTGCTTATCAGTTGGACGTGATTCGCATTCACCATGCTCGGCCTCGTACGTAGAGTACATATAGGCTGTATTGGTTGAAAATTCTGCGGCACAGGTATCTACACGCTTATAGACAGGAACTACCTTTAAACGATGGCGTGCTGAACGAACAGAAGAAGCATCAACTCCAAGTAATTTAGCCAAACGTCTATCAGAGAAGCCTTTTTGCTTCACAAAACGGAGTTCTGCTGCAGCAAGACTATCGACCTTGCGCTGCTTCAACTCAGCCTCAATGGTGATCAGCTCTTCAATCTGCTCGAGGAACCAAGGGTCAATTTTGGTTTCGCTATAAACCTCATCCAGGCCCATCCCCATGCGGAATGCGTCTGCGAGATACCAGATACGATCAGGACCTGGCTCATTGATCTCATTAATGATGTCATCAAGATCAGTTGAAACTTCGTCCAAGCCATCAACGCCGACCTCGAGACCACGCAAAGCCTTTTGGAATGACTCTTGGAAAGTACGGCCAATCGCCATAACCTCGCCAACAGACTTCATCTGCGTAGTTAAGCGTGAGTCGGCCTGCGGAAATTTTTCAAATGCGAAACGAGGAATCTTCGTTACAACATAGTCGATAGATGGCTCAAAAGATGCAGGTGTTGCACCGCCAGTAATGTCGTTCTTTAATTCATCGAGTGTGTATCCAACAGCAAGCTTGGCAGCAATCTTTGCAATTGGGAAGCCAGTGGCTTTAGAGGCTAAAGCAGATGAACGTGAAACACGTGGATTCATTTCAATCACAATCATGCGCCCATCTACGGGGTTGATTGAGAACTGAACGTTAGAGCCACCGGTATCAACACCAATCTCACGCAGAACCGCAATCGATGCATTTCGCATTAATTGATACTCTTTATCCGTGAGAGTTTGTGCAGGCGCAACCGTAATCGAATCGCCTGTGTGAACACCCATCGGATCTAAGTTTTCAATGGAGCACACAATAATGCAGTTATCGTTACGATCACGTACCACTTCCATTTCAAATTCTTTCCAACCAAGAAGTGACTCTTCAATCAGGAGCTCACGGGTTGGAGATAAATCTAGACCTCGTTTGCATATCTCTTCGAATTCTTCGCGGTTATACGCAATACCACCGCCTGAACCACCCATCGTGAATGAGGGACGAATGACCACTGGGAAACCAGAACTACCTGTTTCCTGTTGAATGCGCTGCTGCACTTCATGCGCTTCATCCATGGAATGGGCAATACCAGACTTTGCAGAACCCAGTCCAATCTTAGTCATGGCATCTTTGAACTTTTGACGATCTTCCGCCTTATCAATCGCCTCTGGTGAGGCGCCAATCAGTTCGCAACCATATTTCTTCAACACGCCGTTGCGATGTAAATCTAATGCGCAATTTAAGGCCGTTTGTCCGCCCATCGTTGGCAATATGGCATCCGGTTTTTCTGTTGCAATAATGCGCTCGACTACCTCCCAAGTAATCGGCTCAATGTAGGTGACATCTGCCATTTCAGGATCAGTCATGATGGTTGCAGGATTACTGTTGACCAAAATAACTTTGTAACCTTCGTCACGTAATGCTTTACATGCTTGCGCACCTGAATAGTCAAATTCACAAGCCTGACCAATCACAATCGGTCCTGCACCAATAATCAGAATGCTCTTGATGTCGCTACGCTTAGGCATTATTTGCCCTCCTTCTTGCTGGCAGCATTCATGAGCTCCACAAAACGATCAAATAAATAGGCAATATCATGAGGTCCCGGCGAAGCCTCAGGGTGACCTTGGAAACACAGTGCTGGCTTATCCTTCCATGCCAGACCCTGCAAAGAACCATCAAACAGAGATACATGGGTCACACGCACATTATTTGGCAATGTATTTGCATCCACTGCAAAACCATGATTCTGAGAAGTAATGGCCACACGGCCGGTATCTAAATCTTTAACAGGATGGTTAGCGCCATGATGACCAAACTTCATTTTCAAGGTCTTTGCGCCGGCAGCTAAACCCATAATCTGATGACCTAAACAGATGCCAAAGGTTGGAATACCTTTTTCAATAATCTCTTTAGCTGCAGCAATCGCGTAATCACATGGGCCGGGATCGCCAGGGCCGTTTGAGAAAAACACCCCGTCTGGATTCATAGCCAATACATCTGCTGCAGAAGTTTGTGCTGGAACTACGGTTAGTTCACATCCACGCTCAGTGAGCATGCGCAAAATATTTCGCTTAACGCCAAAGTCATAAGCCACCACCTTCTTTACAGGCTTTGAGGTATCGAGCGATTTATAGGCAGGCTTGCCATTCGGTCCACTGAGTTCCCATTCTGCTTCTCGCCATTCATAAGGTTTCTGAGTTGTCACCACCTTTGCTAGGTCCAGACCAGACATTCCAGGGAAGGCTTTTGCCAGTTCTAAGGCTTTTGCAGTCAAGGATTCATAGCTATCACCCAATTTGCCAGCAACAACTGCCCCAGACTGAGCGCCTTTGTCACGCAGGATTCGAGTGAGCTTACGAGTATCGATTCCAGAAATGCCAACCACACTTGCATCTGTTAAATAGGCGTCTAGACTCATTTCAGAGCGAAAATTGGATACGCGCTTAGGCAAATCTTTAATGACCAATCCTGCTGCATGAATTTGGTCGGATTCCGCATCTTGGGCATTTACACCAACATTGCCAATATGTGGGTATGTCAAAGTCACAATTTGTCTTGAATAACTGGGGTCAGTGATGATCTCTTGGTAACCAGTTAAGGCGGTATTAAAAACGACTTCGCCAGCAGTTTCGCCTGAGGCGCCAATACTAAAACCGGGAAAGATAGTGCCGTCGGCTAAAGCCAACACGGCAGGAGGAAAAGAAGGAAGCAAGGGTGACAAACTATCTCCAGTCCCTGCTCCATCCGACGCTCAACACCCCAAAAAGACCAACCCGGGGCTGTGTATGCGGGAGGTGAGTGTCTTTAAGCGCTAGGGTATTTAATTAGTTTCGAACCTTGCAATGATACCAGTTTTGCGTTCTAAGCCCTTGAATCCCCAGCCAAATAGGCTTTGCGACCTATTCTCCCTAGACCTTCGATCTAGGGAGTCATAAAAAGCCCTACTAAGCAGCAGCCTTTTGGTCGATGATGGTCTTAATTTGAGCCAAGACGTTTTGGTCTTCCATGGTGCTAATGTCACCAGGATCACGCCCTTCAGCCACAGCCTGTAACGCACGACGAACAATCTTGCCTGATCGCGTTTTTGGCAAAGCAGTTACAACATAAACATGGCTTGGTCTAGCGATGGCACCCAATTGGCCGTCAACTGTTTTCATGCACTCTTTTTCTAAATTTTCTGCCTTTGAAGCATCTTTTGGAATAACGAATGCGATAGCTGCCTGGCCCTTCAATTTATCTTCCACACCAACAACCGCAACTTCGGAAATATTCGGATGACTAGAAATGCTTTCCTCAATTTCACGAGTGCCAAGACGGTGACCTGCAACGTTAATCACGTCATCAGTACGACCCAGAATGAAGAAGTAACCATCTTTATCTTTAATGCCCCAGTCAAATGTTGAGTAGATCAACTTACCAGGAATCGTCTCCCAATAAGTACTAATGAAACGCTTGTCATCACCCCAGACCGTTTGCATACATCCTGGAGGCAATGGACCTTCAATGGCGATCACACCCTTCTGATCAGCGCCCAATTCTTCAGAGGTAGCATCATCCAACAACTTCATGTTGTAGCCAAAGGACGGAACGCCTGGTGAACCGAATTTATGAGGCATAACCTCAACACCACGCTGAATCGCAAGCATAGGCCAACCGGTTTCAGTTTGCCAATAGTTATCCACAATCGGCTTCTTAATCGCATCATGAATCCAACTTGCCGTTGGTTCATCCAAAGGCTCTCCCGCCAAGAACAATGCACGCAAGCTAGAAAGGTCATGCTTTGTTAAGAATGCTGGGTCTTGTTTCTTTAGAACACGAACAGCAGTTGGCGCTGAGAACATCACAGAAACATTGTATTTAGCTACAAGTTCCCACCAAATACCCGCATCTGGACGTAATGGCGTGCCTTCATACATGATGGTTGCCATGCCATTGAGTAATGGGCCATAAATAATGTAGCTATGACCAACAACCCAACCAATGTCGGATGTAGTGAACATTGTTTCGCCAGCTTTGCCACAGAAGATGTGGTTCATAGTTGACATCAAAGCCACGGCATAACCACCGGTATCACGTTGAACGCCCTTAGGCTTACCAGTTGTACCTGATGTGTACAGAATGTACGAAGGATGAGTAGCGTCAACCCACTCAACTGGCACCAAATCATTGAGATGCTTTTGTCTTTCGGTAGCGTAATCTAAATCTCTACCAGCCACAGTTGTGAACTCAGAGAGGCCGCGGTTCACAATCAACACCTTCTCTGGCTTGTATGTGGCTAATGTGATCGCTTCATCCAATAGGGGCTTGTAAGGTACCGCTTTACCACCGCGCATACCAGCTTCAGCGGTCACTACCATCTTCGGCTTTGCATCATCAATACGAGTAGCCAAGCTATGTGAAGCAAAGCCACCGAATACCACTGAGTGAATAGCACCAATACGTGCACATGCGAGCATAGCAAAACATGCCTCCGCAATCATTGGCATGTAGATCAATACACGATCGCCCTTTTGAATGCCGTTGGCTTTGTATATTGCTGCCATACGATTTACTTCTTCGTATAGCTCTTTAAATGTATAAGCCTTTTCTTGGTTTGTCTCTGTAGAGACTGCAACAAGGGCTAATTGATCGGGGTTGGATTTGTAGTGGCGATCAACTGCGTTGTAGCAAAGATTGGTTAGGCCACCCTCAAACCATTTTGCAAATGGAGGGTTGTTGTAATTTAAAACTTTATCAAATGGCTTTTCCCAATGTATTAATTTGGCCTGCTCACCCCAAAATCCGTCTGGGTCTTTAATTGAGCGTTCATGGTGTGCTTTATAGGACATGGTCAACCTAATCAAAAAGTTTCAAAAATT
Organism: Polynucleobacter sp. MWH-UH2A; assembly: GCF_018687195.1. Lineage (NCBI taxonomy): Bacteria > Pseudomonadati > Pseudomonadota > Betaproteobacteria > Burkholderiales > Burkholderiaceae > Polynucleobacter > Polynucleobacter sp. MWH-UH2A. Next base: position 957,577 of record NZ_CP061321.1, on the reverse strand, counting down.
ACTGGTTTTTATTCCCCCCTTTAGCAGCATTACTTGTTGAATTGGCTTTTAAAGTAGGTGAACTACCATTTTTCGCAGATTTTGCAAGCCCTGTCGATGCGGATTTATGCTGAGAAACCGTGCTTTTCCCAGAAGAATTACCCTTATTTGGTGTACTTAGGGCGCACTTACCTGACTTAGAAGCTTTGGTTCCCTTGGCTGGCTTAGGGCATTTTGGTGCTGGTGGAGGTGGTTTTTCTAGACTGAGGCTGGCGTTATCCGCCATTGCAGATGAGACATCGCCGGCTCTACCATTGGTTTTGGGAATGATGATGGTGGAACCGGCTTTGATCCGCATTCCCCTTGGAATTCCATTCACCTGTCTTAAAGAGTCGGCATCTACCCCCAGACCTTTTGCAACTAAATCCACACTCTCCGTTTTGGAGACCTTCACAGCAGTCCAAGTGGATAAAGGTTTATTAAAGAGCTTGAGATTCGCCTGAAAAATTTCTGCATGTCCAAATGGCAAAAGAATTTGCTGATTCGCATTACTTAATATGACTGGCTTATTAAAAGATGGGTTCAGACTATGAAATTCATCTTCAGGAATCTCAGCTAATTTAATCGCCAACGCTACGTCAATATCGCTATCAACATCGATTGCCACAAAATAAGGATGGTTTTCTAGCTGCGGCAACATTATGCCGTACGCCTCGGGATCCATCACGATTTGACGGTAAGCCATCAACTTGGGAACATACATGCGCGTCTCTCGCGGCATGGTCAGACTCCCGTAATCTATCGGCAAGCCGGCAGCCTGATTACGTTTTTGTGCTTTAAGCACATTACCTGCACCCCAGTTATAAGCGGCCAGGGCCAATTCCCAACTTCCAAATTGATTGTTTAAGCGCTGGAGGTAATCCAATGCCGCATCTGTTGATTGCAATACATCTCGTCGCTCATCTCGAAATACGTTTTGCGTTAACTGAAAATCTTTTCCTGTTGCCGGCATGAATTGCCAGAGGCCTACTGCTTTGGCGCTGGATTTTGCATTTGTCACGAATGCACTTTCAACGAATGGCAACAATGCAATTTCGGTGGGCATATTACGCGCATTCACTTCTTGAACTATATAAAAGAGATAGCGCGAAGAACGAGCCATGGAACGATTCACATAGTCAGGCCGCGCACTTAACGAACGCACCTGCTCTATTTCTAGAGGACTATTCATCGGCTCCATCTGAAAGCCATCCCGAATCCGTAGCCATAAATTATCTGATGGCGCATAGACCTTGCTAACAGATTGGGTCTTCAGATTTACACGAGTGGCTTTCCTGGATCCGCCTTTGGTTGGCGTATCAGATGACCAATCGCCCGTGCTGGCACAACCAGAGAGCAAGGCTACAACTGTAATAGACGCATAAAAAAAGCGCATTAAAACTGATCTTTCCAGGCACGAATGACGGCGAGCACATGCGCAGAATCAGGAAGTCTTGCTTGACCAGACCTTGCATTCGCCGACTGAATAACCTCAGCTTGATCACATCTCATAAACGGATTGACTTGAAGCTCTTGCCCAATTGTGGTTGGCAATGTGGGAATGTTTTTATCCCTAAGATCTTTTACGCGTTCTGACCATGAAAGAAGATTCACATTGTTTGGTTCTACTGCCAACGCAAATCGAATATTAGATAAAGTATATTCATGAGTGCAGTACACCAAAGTATTTTTTGGCAAGCTCTTAAACTTCTCAAGGGATTGCGACATCTGGGTTGGCGTCCCCTCAAACAATCGACCGCACCCAGAGGCAAACAAGGTATCACCACAAAATAGCATAGGCTCAACGACATTTGCCTGCATGTTAGCAAAATAGGCGATGTGACTTAAGGTGTGTCCAGGAACTTCAAGAACTTTGAGGGTGATTCTAGGTGCAGAGATTTCTAGCGCGTCACCTTCTTTAACCAGATGAGTTCGACCAGGGATATTGTCGCCACGGGGGCCATATACCGGAATATCTGCACCCAATACGTCGAGCAACTTCAAAATACCGCCAACGTGGTCGGCATGATGATGGGTAATCAGAATCGCTTTTAATTTGAGACCTGAACCAGCCAAATACTCTAAAACTGGGACAGCATCACCTGGATCTACCACTAGGGCAGATTTTCCATCATGGATACACCAGATATAGTTATCATCAAACGCCGGAATTGGCCAAACTTGCAATAAAGTATTCATAAAGGCGATGATACCAACCCCACCCATTCCTCTGCAGAGCAGCGCACCCCCATGGAGCTCTTGGGAAAAATGGCTGCAATCCCCGCCCGGTCGCTATGTATTAGGCTGGGAACAGCGCTGCCTAGATCAAATAGTAGCGGATGTATTTGGGTTTCATGCAGTTCAAATCGGCCTTCCCCAACTCAATGCGCTACGAGAAAACCGCATGCCCATGCATGCCCTATTAACTCATTCCAATGACAATCGAGAATTGATTACAAAATTTAATTGGCACCCTATTGAAGGCAGCGCCTCGGAAATGCCTTTTGCTAACGAGAGCATTGATCTGCTTGTTCTGCCCCACGTATTGGAGTTTGCTGCTGATCCCCACCAGATTCTGCGTGAAGTAGATCGCGTGTTGCGCCCAGAAGGGCGCGTAGTGATTTCTGGATTTAATCCCGCCAGCCTCTGGGGTGCAAAACAATATCTCAGTCGCTTAATTGGCAATCCCTATCTTCCAAGGGATGGTCAATTTATTAGTCTGATCAGGATTAAGGACTGGTTACAGCTCCTCAATTACTCACTAGATCGCGGTCATTTTGGTTGTTATAAATTCCCTTTGCAAAGTGAGTCTGCTATGGGCCGCATGGACTTTTTAGAGCCTATGGGAAACCGTTGGTGGCCTATATTTGGGGCTGTTTTTCTAGTATCAGCCATCAAGCGGCACCAAGGTATGCGGCTAATTGGACAAGTTCAAAAGGCACGCATCCCTAGTCTCACACAATTGAGCCCTGCTGCTGAACGCAATAAACTGTCTAGTATTCAGAATACTTCCACCAAACGCTAATTTCATTTCGCGATTAACTAAACTCAATGAGCAATCAACCACACATCATCATATATACCGACGGAGCGTGCAAAGGCAACCCCGGCCCGGGTGGTTGGGGTGCGGTATTGAAATCGGGCGCACATGAAAAGCATCTACATGGCGGCGAAAAACAGACCACGAATAATCGGATGGAACTCAGTGCGGTGATTTTTGCTTTACAAGCCCTTAAACAACGAAGCTCAGTTGAGCTCTGGACTGACTCCCAATATGTCCAAAAGGGAGTTACCGAATGGCTTGAGGGCTGGAAAAAAAGAGGCTGGAAAACCGCCAGCAAGGATCCCGTAAAAAATGCGGATTTATGGCAAGAGCTGGATGCCCTCCTTCCTGATCATGAGATCTCCTGGCATTGGGTACGGGGCCACAATGGCCACCCGGGAAACGAGCTAGCAGATCAACTGGCCAATAAGGGCGCGGAAGGTTACCTCCCTTAGCGTAAAAGCCTCTTTTTAGGGCGTTTTTGGCACTCTTATGAGAGAATGGGCAAGCTTTAAAGTGCCCTCAAAGGGTGTTTAATTCATATAAAACAAAGAAATACGAGACTGTGTCAAAAATTGAATCTTCTCTTGATCGTTTGCTCGTCAAACTAGGTGAACTAAAAAATATTGCCAAAGGTCGCTTATGCGCGCTTTGGGGTAAAGCTTCTCCACAGGTAGGCAAGCTCAAAAAACTCGATCTGCCCACCATTAAGACTTTTGTAATTCAATACAAGTGGCGAATTTTAATAGTCCTCATTGTTGTATACGCAGGCTCTAAAGCTTTTGATTACTTTTTCCCAGCTGCTGATAAAGCAGGTGGTCCAGTTACCGTTACAACGCTAGTTGTCGAGAAAAAAGATATTCCACTCATTATTGAAGCGACCGGAACGATTGTTTCTAATAGCATTGTTGATATTCGTCCGATGGTTACAAATACGGTCGCCAAGGTCAATGTAAAAGACGGTCAAGAAGTCAAAGCCGGTGATTTGCTATTTACCTTAGATGATCGAAATGACAAAGCCAATTATGAAAAGCTCAAAGCGTTAGCGGATGATGCACATAAGCAATACCTGCGCGCCAAAGAATTAGTAGCCAAAAATTTCATTTCCAAAGCCGGTCTTGAAACTTCTCATGCCAACGCCAAGTCTGCCGAAGCAGCTGCTAAGGCAGCTGAAGTTCAACTATCCTTTGATTACATTAAATCGCCAATTGATGGGCGTGCTGGCATAGTCAATGTATTCCCCGGCTCTTTGGTACAAGCTAGCAACGTAGTAACGACAGCAACAAGCTCAACAGCTACTTCGAGTGTTGGCGCAATGGTGACTATTACCCAACTGAATCCGATTAACGTTCAATTCGTTATTCCTGAAAAAGATATTCCAACTATTTTGGAGAATCAACTGGACGGCGAACCACTCAAAGTCAAAGTAACCGTGGGCGATAGCAGCAAAAAAACCTACGAAGGCACCGTACTGGTTGTTGATAACCAGGTTGATCCCTCCATTGCTGCAGTTAGAGTAAAAGCCCAAATCCCCAACGAAGGCTTGACTTTGCTCCCAGGTCAATTTGCGCGTGTTTCATTGGTGGCCAGTGATCTAAAGGATGCACTCTCCGTCCCATCTCAGGCTGTAGTCATTAATCCTCGCGGTAAATTTGTATTTACCTTGGATAAAGATGGTAAAGCCAGCATGATCCCGATTAAAGTCATCTATGAATACCAGGGATCTTCTGTTATTACCGGCATTCAGGCTGGCGACAAGGTGGTTGTAGAAGGTAAGCAGAACTTGCGTCCTGGTGGCAAAACTCGTGAATCAAAGAACACAACAAGCCCAGCAGCACAGCCAGCACCAACATCTCCTGTAGATAAAAAATGACCTTATCTGAGTTATGTATACGCCGCCCCGTGATGACGGTGCTGCTCTCCATTGCAACCGTCATTGCTGGCACTGTCGCCTATCTCAAAATTCCGGTTGCGGCTCTTCCGAGCTTTAACTCCCCAATCATCTCAGTCAGCGCTTCACTACCAGGAGCATCACCTGAGAATATGGCGTCCTCCGTTGCACTGCCTTTAGAAAAAGAGTTTTCAACCATTGATGGTATTTCGGTTATTAGCTCTACCAACTTCCTAGGTAGCACCAGCATTACCTTGGAATTTAACAATGATCGTGATATCGATAAAGCAGCGGTAGACGTTCAAGCTGCATTGTTGCGTGCACAGAAGCGCTTGCCAATTGAAATGACGATTCCACCGTCATATCGCAAAGTAAACCCTGCGGACACTCCAGTATTAATTGTTCGCTTGAGCTCGCCCTCGGTCAATCTATCCGATTTAAATGCCTTTGCAGAAAATCTGCTCTCTCCCAATATTTCTACGATTAGCGGGGTTGCTCAAGTTCTAGTCTATGGCGCCAAACGTTACGCAGTTCGCGTACGAATTCATCCGGACGCCCTAGCGAATCGTAATCTCACCATGGATGATGTGGCTGTTGCCATCAACAAAGCCAACTCTAATAGTCCAGTGGGTGTGTTAGACGGCCCCCGTCAATCCATCACCATCTACGCCAATCCCCAACTAGTTCGCCCTGAAGAATTCGGCAACCTCATTATTAGCCAAAAAAATGGTTTGCCCATTTACCTTAAAGATGTCGCAGACGTCATGGAGAGCTATGAGGATGTTAAAACGCTAGCCTCTGCAAATGGTGAGCGCTCTATTGCTATAGCGATCTTGCGACAGCCTAGCGCAAATACAGTTGAGGTAGTCAAGTCAGTCAAAGAATTGCTCCCTCAGTTGCAAAAACAAATGCCGGAATCAATCAAGTTGCAATTTGTAAACGATAGATCTCTTTCGATTATTGAGGCGATTCATGATGTGAATTACACGCTGGCATTGACTGTCTTACTGGTCGTGCTAGTAATTTTCTTATTTCTCAAGCACGTTTCCGCTACCGTCATTCCTTCAATTAGTCTGCCAATTTCCTTGATTGGCGCCTTCTTCTTACTGTATTTCTTGGGCTACAGCTTGGATAACATTTCCTTGCTGGGTATCACCTTAGCAGTTGGCTTGGTGGTCGATGATGCGATTGTGGTGCTAGAAAACATCATGCGTTATGTGGAAGAAGGCATGGACCCCCTAAAGGCCTCCCTCAAAGGCAGCAAAGAGGTTGGCTTCACGATTATTTCTATCTCGATTTCGCTTGTAGCGGTGTTCATCCCCCTCTTCTTTATGGCTGGCCCTATAGGCCTACTCTTTAGAGAATTCGCAGTTGTAGTTTCGCTATCGATTTTGGTTTCAGCGATTGTTTCTCTCACTGTTGTTCCAATGCTATGCAGCCGCTTCTTACCAAAGCCTGGTCAGCACGCAAAAGAATATGAGATCAATAAGAAATTTGATCGTGTGTTTGATTGGATGCTCAAAACTTACATTCATTACTTAGATCTAGCATTAGCGAATCGCAAGAAAGTCTTATGGGGTGCAGCATCGACTTTTGTAATTACGGTTGTGTTATTTATTAATAGCCCCAAAGGCTTCTTTCCTGAAGAAGATATTGGTCAGATCCTGGCAACGACAGAGGCCTCTGAGGATATCTCCTTTAAGGCAATGCTCGCGCTACAAGATAAAGCGGCTGAACTGGTAAGCACTGATCCCAATGTTGCTAGCTCTATCTCCGTTGTAGGTGGTGGCGCAAGTTCGGGAACCAATACTGGCCGCATCTTCATCCTGCTTAAGGACAAGGCAGATCGCCAGAAGATGTCAAAAGTCATGGAAGGATTGCGGGCAAAGTTCAAAGAGATACCAGGTTTGCAGGTTTATATGCGACCCGTTCAAAATTTACAGCTAGGTGGCAAGAGCAGCAAATCTCGTTATCAGTTTATTTTGCAAAGTGTTGGCTTTGATGGCGTCAATGAATGGGCGGACAAGCTCATGCAAAAAATGCGTGCCGACCCGATGTTCAGAGACGTTACTAGCGACTCGCAGCTCAAGGGTTTGAATGTCAAGATTGATATCAATCGTGAAAAAGCGGCTAGCGCTGGTGTATCGATTGCGGATATCCGTACTGCCTTATATACCGCCTATGGTGAGAAACAGGTTTCCACCATCTATACACCTGTGAATACCTACTACGTCATTCTTGAAGCGTCTGAAGATGATCGTCAATTCGAAACAGATCTGAACAAAATTTTTGTGCGGGGTCGCGCTACCGATAAACTCATTCCCTTGTCGAGTCTAGCCACCTTTAATCGCACCATTGGACCAACAGCAGTTAACCACCAAGGCCAAATTCCGGCGGTAACACTATCTTTTAACTTAGCGCCCGATGTCTTTTTGGGCGATGCGACCAAAAAGATTGAGCAATACACCAAGCAGATTGATCTGCCACCTTCCATCATTACTAGCTATGGTGGTGATGCAGCAGTATTTAAGAGCAATCAATCGGGTCAATTGATTTTGATCTTTGCTGCCCTGGGTGTGATTTATATCCTCCTGGGCGTGCTGTATGAGAGTTACATTCATCCATTGACTATTTTGGCTGGATTACCATCAGCAGCAATCGGCGCAATCCTTTCCTTAAGGCTCTTCGGATTTGAATTAACCATCGTTGCATCTATCGGTATCTTGCTCTTGATCGGTATCGTGAAAAAGAATGCGATTTTGATGATCGACTTCGCATTAGATGCGCAACGCAACCAAAATATGACGCCCGAGAAGGCAATTCGCGAGGCTTGTATTTTGCGTTTCAGACCCATCATGATGACCACATTTGCCGCACTAATGGGTGCCCTGCCTATTGCATTGGGAATCGGGGCTGGCGCTGAACTACGTCAACCTCTTGGTATCAGTGTTGCGGGAGGCCTCATCTTCTCTCAGTTTGTGACTCTGATCATTACTCCTGTCATCTACCTTTATTTAGATAAATATGCTGGTAATGGTCCAATGGACATACCTGCTTCCGTGCTTGAGGGAACCTAATGCGCCAAGTCATCCTAGATACCGAAACAACTGGGTTGAGTCATGCAACCGGCGATCGCATTATTGAAATTGGCTGCGTTGAAGTAATCGATCGCAGACTCACTGAGCGTACATTTCATTACTACATTAATCCGGAACGTGATATTGATGCTGGCGCTTTTGCTGTGCACGGCCTTTCAAGAGAGTTTCTTTCTGATAAGCCCTTGTTTGCCAATATCGTAGAAGAGCTTATTGAGTTCGTGGATGGCGCAGAGATTGTGATTCATAACGCAGCCTTCGACTTAGGGTTTCTGGATAGTGAATTCGCCCTTTTAAAGCGTCCGCCATTTCGAGGCTTAGCCTCAAAAATTACCGACACGCTACTCGATGCGCGTCAAATGTTTCCAGGCAAAAGAAACTCTTTAGACGCGCTATGCGATCGCTTTTCCATTAGCAATGAACATCGAACCTTGCACGGAGCGCTCTTAGACGCCCAGTTGCTGGCAAAGGTGTATATCGCCATGACAAGAGGTCAGGAAGACCTCTCAATCGATTTAATCGACTACACAGCAAACGACGACGAAACAGAAACTACTTCTAAGGCATTACCCACCAAGCTAAAACTAATTGCTGCAAGTTACGATGAAATGGAACAGCATGAAAAGATTCTGGCGGAAATTGCTAAGTCCAGCAAAAAAGACCCTGTCTGGAGTCCAACAAGCTCCGCTAGCTAGACTGCGAAGTTAGGTTTAAAAAGAGTTGCTCGAGGTCTTGAACGTATTGCTTTGAATTAAATAGCGGTGCCGTAAAGCGATTTGCCTCGAGTTGACTACGAATTTCACTTAGATACTCTGGTTTAGTAGCCAACTCTAAAGCCTTTTGATAGTAATCTTCATTTGACTGCACAATTAACTCTGGCATACCGGCAGCGTTTAATTGGCTGGCTGCGACCCTTCCAGCAAAAGTATCGCCAATCACCGTTAATACTGGTACGCCTGCCCATAAGGCATCTGCAGCAGTCGCGTGGGCGTTGTAATGAGGGGTATCCAGGAATAAATCAGCCAGACGCAAACGACTTAAATGGTCTTTTCTTTCCGGGACTCGGGTAGCAAACACCAAGCGATTTGGGTCTATGCCTCTTGCTTCAGCCTGAGCTCGAAGATTTTGAACTACTTTGTCAGAAGTTTTAGAAAGCCACAAAACACTTTCGGGTACCGACTCTAATAAACGCATCCAGATATCGAAAATTTCTGGATTAATCTTGTAAGGGTTGTTGAAGCAGGAAAAGATAAAACCAGATTCCGGCAAGCCCTGACTTGCTCTACTAGGCAATTCCCCAAACGTGTCAGGATGAATGCTGGTATCTAGCGGAAAAAATGAATGCGGTAAACGCAGTATTTTCTCTGTGAAAAAAGGTTCATGATTTGGACTGATGGCAATAGCATCCGCAACTAAACCATCATAGAAATCCGATCCCGAGGTTCCTGCATAGCCCAAGTAATTCAATTGAAAAGGGGCAATTTTTCTAGAAAATAAACCCGTTCTGGCGCCTGAAGTATGTCCATTTAGGTCAATAGCGATATCAATATTTTGTTCTAAGACTAAATTTCTAGCATCGACATCGTTCATGCCAAATAGGTCATAAGATTCATCGAATTGATCCAATAAAGATCTTTCAACCTCATCTCCTGATTTGCTATTTAAGAAAAATCCAACAATCTCATACCGAGAACGATCATGATGCTGAATGAGGTTCTGCATCAAAATTCCAACTGGGTGATTTTTAAAGTCTGAAGAGAAATACCCGATCTTCATTTTCTGCTTATTTTCATCAGCCTTATTCAAGGACTCACTGAATGATGGATGTTTTGGATAACGATCAGCAATAAATATTTGGGCGCACCGCTTTTGCAAATCCAGATCAGCGGGAGTCTGTAGCAATGCGAATGGAATTGTTGCTGGAGTATCGCGAGCTACTAGATCAAGCATATTCTTAACAGATGGCTCTTTATCATCCCATATGCATGAAGTCAACTTGGCAGATAGCAATTGCCCCATCAAGTAAGGATGCAAGGGCTTTAGGGCGTATGCCTTTTGGTAGCTTTCATAAGCTTCTTCGCCCATCTTCAGCTCTAGCAATGCATTCCCATGATTAGACCAAGCTTCGGCATAGTTTGGATTTAGAGATAATGCACGCTCATGTGCGGATGCCGCCTCTGCAAATCGTCCAAGACTAAATAAAGCATTGCCATAGTTAGTCCATGCCTCGGGATAATTTGGATTCAGCTCCAGAGACTTCTGATACGAAACTAAAGCTTCGGCATTAAAACTTAACTCAGCTAATAAATTGCCACGATTGGACCAAACTAGGAAGTAATCGGGCTGCAGCTCAATAGCACGGTCATAAAGCGAAAAAGCCTTATCAAAATCTTTACTTTTCGCATAGGAAGTGCCCATATCAGTCAAGAGTTGGGCATTGTTGGGAACTAAGCGATTGAGCTTTTCATATGTCTTCGCCGCATCTGCAAAAAGATTGGCGCCATGTTGAGCCTTAGCAAGGTTATTCAGTAATTCAGGATTCTTGGAATCTAATACAGAGGCCTTGGAGAAGGGCTCTACAGACTCAGCCACCCTTCCCTGTATGGCCATGGAAAGACCTTGAACCTGGAGGGCTACAAGGTCTTTGGGGTTGATGCGCAAAATAGAACGAGCAAGTCGCTCTGCCGATTCAAGACGCTGCCCCTGAAACTCCTGCATCATTTGCTGGAGCAAAGGAGCATATGGCTGTGCCATACCTAATCCAAAAAGAAATTAGATAGCTGCCGCAATGGCTTTACCAAGATCATCTGTTTTGGCGGTGCCACCAAGATCAGGCGTCAATGGAGCATGTGATGGTCCAGCAGACAAGACTTTTTCAATAGCAGAGAAAATAGCGTTGCCAGCTTCTGGGTAACCCAAGTGTTCCAGCATCATCGCACCACTCCAAATCTGTCCAATAGGATTGGCAATCATCTTGCCGAAAATATCTGGGGCTGAACCGTGAACTGGTTCAAAGAGTGAAGGAAATTTACCTTCTGGATTAATGCTTCCAGATGGGGCAACCGCGATAGTGCCAGTACAAGCAGGACCCAAGTCTGAAAGAATATCGCCAAACAAGTTACTCGCAACAACCACATCAAAACGATCTGGATTCATCACAAAATGAGCAGCTAAAATATCAATGTGATATTTATCTGTTCTCACATCCTCAAATTTCTTTGCCATATCCTCTACACGCTCATCCCAATACGGCATTGTGATTGCAATTCCGTTCGATTTAGTGGCTGATGTGAGATGCTTCTTTGGACGACTTTGAGCAAGATCAAAAGCAAACTGCAAGATACGATCTACACCTTGTCTTGTGAAAATCGATTCTTGAATCACGAACTCACGATCAGTATCGGGGAACATTTTTCCACCAACGCTGGAGTACTCGCCTTCGGTATTTTCACGAACGACGAAGAAATCAATATCACCTGGCTTGCGATTCGCTAGCGGGCATGGCACACCTGGCAATAGACGCACTGGACGTAAATTAACGTACTGATCAAATCCACGGCGGAACTGAATCAAGCTGCCCCACAATGAAACGTGATCAGGCAAGATATTTGGCATACCCACAGCGCCAAAGAAAATGGCGTCGTACTTCATCAAAGTATCAAACCAGTCATCCGGTAGCATTTTGCCGTGCTTTAAATAGTAATCACAGCTAGCAAAATCAAAGTGATCGAATTGCATACCAATACCAAACTTACGGTTTGCTGCCTCTAAAGCGCGCACGCCTTCTGGAATCACTTCCTTACCAATACCATCACCTGGAATAACAGCGATCTTGGGATTTTTGAATATTTTCTTTGCGTTCATGGGTCAATAGTCTCAAATAGTGATTTTTATGGGTTGAAGGTTCAATTTTAGCTTTTTTGACTAGCTAATTGCCCGACGAATCTCATCGGGAGCGGCCTTTCCGCCCTTCCCAATGCTCTCAGAATCATGTTCTGTCGTATTTTCAATTGTTTCTGGAGCGGCTTCCAGCATGCGGATATTGTCTTTAGGGCAGATTGGCGCCCCATAACTGGCCCATTTCTTCAATAATGTGACCTCATAACCACATTGCCCGCATTTGGCCTTACTTCTACTGGCATTGCTAGGCCTCGGTGGCGGAAAGACAATCGCATTATGGGGGTATGGGCCTAGCTCCTGACTAATCATCATCAGCTTTACTGTGAGTTCTTCTGTAGCATGCGCCATTCTGGCTGGACCCTCTAAGCCCACTGTTTGCGCAATACCCTTGAAATCCTCGCCGTGTCCGCTGAAGCAATCATCCACCGCATGACAGAGCTCGTGCACCAAGGTGTCTAGCAACTGCACTGGTTCATCCAGCTTTGGTGATATAAAAATCTCATTCACACCACCCCCAGATCGCTCACGAGGCCAGCATTGCCCCAAAGTGGTTCTTGGGCTACTAGATGCAGGGAATCCACAGGAAACTCTCACAGGAGGAATTGCATATCCCGCTTTAGAAAAAATGGGTTCTAAGTGCTTAACGGCATCCTCTAGCCAGGCTTCGCGTACTGAATGTTGCTTCATTATTAGATATAAATTGTCGGGGTTAAGGGAGTAACAAATCGGAAACCGAATCAGAAACTAAATCGAAAATTGCGATCATACGCCACCAAAAGTAGAATACCTGAATGAAAGATCTTGAAAGCCTGAGCGCATCCCAGGCGGCCAAAAAATTAGCCAAACGGGAAATTAAAGCAACTGACTTGTTGCTTGCCTGCCTAGATCGAATTGGGCAGCGTGAGAGCGCACTTAAGGCCTGGGTCAGCCTAGGCAAAGAAAACGCCCTAGCCCGCGCCAAAGCTCTAGACAAGGGTGCCATTAAAGGTCTATTGCATGGGCTACCCATTGGCGTAAAAGACTTATTTCACACCCACGATCTACCCACCAGTTATGGGTCTCCCATCTACGCTAGCAATTACCCCAGCGCCGATGCGGTATCTGTAGCGCTCATGCGCCAATCTGGAGGCATCATTCTCGGAAAAACCGTAACCACTGAATTTGCCTCTTTTAAAAGCGGTCCAAGCACCAATCCCCACCACCCTCAACATACACCTGGTGGATCTTCCAGTGGTTCCGCTGCTGCGGTTGCGGATTTTATGATTCCGCTAGCTACTGGCAGTCAAACTGCCGGCTCAATTATTCGCCCAGCTTCATTTTGTGGGGTTGTGGGCTACAAACCAAGCTACGGGAAAATTAGCACCGCAGGGGTCAAGAGTCTAGCTCCATCACTTGATACTTTAGGTTGCTTTGGTCGAACTGTAGAAGATGTAGCACTTGGGGTAGCAGCGATGAGTGGCGATCATGATCTTGCCAAAGTCATTGATCTTCACAACAAACCACGCATTGGGATTTGCAAAACGCCTGAATGGCAGTATGCCAGTTCAGAAACCCGTGGAGCAGTTGCATTAGCTCGCTTTAGCGCAGAAGCATTTGCTAAGGGCCATATATTAGATATTGAACTCCCTGCAGAACTTCAACCTATAACCCAAATACAAACGCGCATCATGCTTAGCGAAATGTCGCGTAGTCTTGCTTTTGAACGAATGCAATTTCCTAAGAAGCTCAGTGCGATGATTGCATCTCAGATTGATCAGGGCGCAGCAATTCCATACAGTCAGTACAAGCGTGACTTAGACCAAACCAATATCGCCAGAAGAGTAATGCAAAGTCTCTTTGATGAAAGCGTCGATTTAATCATTGCGCCAAGCGCCATTGGGGAAGCGCCTTTACTTAAGGATGGAACTGGCGACCCCTTATTTTGTCGGTCATGGACCTTGCTGGGACTTCCTTGCATCAATCTCAATATCTCCACTGGCCCGAATGGCCTACCAATTGGAGTGCAACTCATTGCCGCTTACGGGCAAGATCAATTTTTATTAAGTGCGGCAAGAGCGCTTGCGCTGGCATTACCTGATCCCGTGTTACGGGATCAGGCTTAACTCATATTAATCTAAGGTAATGTTGGCTGATTTAATTACCTTATTCCAGTAAGGCAACTCTTTCTTGACAAGCGCTTCCGTAGCCGCAGGATTTTGATAGCGTAATTCAACACCAGCCGCATCGGCACGTTCTTTCACCTCTGGCAAGGCTAGACTCTTCTTTACCGAGTCAGTTAGCTTAGCAACAATCGGTGCCGGAGTGCCAGCCGGTGCAAATAATCCAACCCAAGATTCCAATTGAAAAGATGGTAGACCCGCTTCAGCCGTGGTGGGCACATTAGGCATTCCAGGATGGCGATTCTTACCAGTAACTGCCAAGCCTTTTAACTTACCGCTTTGAATATGCTGCATCAATGATGGTGGAGTAGAAATAAATACCTGCACCTGTCCAGCCAAAACATCCTGAATAGCGGGGCCAGATCCCTTGTAAGGAACGTGGACCATATCTACACCGGTAGTCTGCTTAAACATCTCAGTACCAATATGCGATACCGAACCATTACCCTGTGAGGCGTAATTTAATTTGCCTGGGTTAGCCTTTGCATAAGCAATAAACTCTTTGAGGTTATTCACTGGAACAGATGGATGCACTGCAATGACATTGGTAGATACCGTGAGTAGCGCAATCGGAGAGTAGTCTTTAACCGGATCCCAAGGCAACTTATCCATTAACGCAGGATTACCAACGTGATACCCAGAATAAGAAATTAACAAGGTATAGCCGTCTGGTTTTGCTTTGGCAACATATTGATAAGCAGTGTTACCGCTAGCACCAGGCTTGTTATCCACCACAACTGGCTGTCCAATAACACGGGTAAGCGGCTCGCTTAACAGGCGAGCCGAAGTATCCACTAAACCCCCGGGTGGATTTGGCACCACTAAGACGATGGGTCTATCTGGGAACGTCTGGGCATTAGCAAAATTCAGCATTGCCAACATACCAAGAAACATCAATTTTGTTATCACTAAAAATTTACTCATTTGATCTCCATGGAAATTCATATAACTATTTAGCGCTGCCCTACTTTGACATCACCGAAAACGGATTGCGCTTCACGGGGCAAACAGCGCCAGTAGCGTTCATTTGCTTTGACGGTAGCACCAAGTGCAGCAGCAGCCTCCCACCCCCAACGTGGCTTATACAAAAACGCACGGGCTAAGGCGATTAAATCCGCATCACCGGCTTGCAAAATAGCTTCGGCCTGCTCTGGTTCAGTAATGAGTCCAACTGTCATCGTCGGCAAACCAGATTGATCTCTAACAATCTTCGCAAACGGCACTTGATAATTTGGACCAATAGCAATTTTTTGTTTTGGTGAAATACCGCCAGAAGAAATATGCACAAAGTCACAACCCAGTGGTTTGAGACGTTTAGCAAACTCAGCGGTTTCTTCTGGAGTCCAACCACCTTCGATCCAATCACTAGCTGAAATACGAATACCTAAAACGCCTTTATAAGCTTTACGGACAGCAGCAAATATCTCCAGCGGAAAACGGATTCGATTTTCAAAAGAGCCACCATAAGTATCAGTACGTTGGTTAGCAATCGGTGATAAAAATTGATGCAGTAAATATCCATGTGCACCATGTAACTCAATACCATCAATGCCAATACGATCGGCACGCTGAGCCGCTTTAACAAAGGCATCAATGAGCGAACTTAATTCCTGAGCAGAAAGTTCGTGGGGCATACGCTCGCCATCTAACTGAGAAATTGCCGATGGTGCCAAAGTTTCCCAACCTCCTTTATCTACAGAAAGAAGCTGTCCGCCATCCCAAGGAGTAGCGCTAGATGCTTTACGCCCTGCATGTGCCAACTGAATAAAAACTGGGGTAGCGGGCGCCAGCTTTCTGGCACGACTCAATTTATCTTGCAATGCAGCTTCGGTTTTGTCATCCCACAAACCCAAACACGCGGGTGTAATGCGTCCCTCTGGAGTAACACCAGTAGCCTCAATAATGAATAAGCCTGCGCCACTATTGAGTAGATTTCCCCAATGCATTAGATGCCAATCTGTCGCCTCGCCATTAACGGCAGAGTATTGGCACATTGGTGCCACCACTATGCGATTTGCCAAGGTTAAAGGGCCACGCGGGGATCCTAGGGTGTAATTAGAGAAAAGAAGGCTCATGGGTATTAAAAGTCTAAATATGGGGTCAGAATACGAAATTCGCCGTAAAGCGATAAAATAACAAAAAAGAATAAACGAGACAGAAAAGTCCTGCAGATCCTTGGTCTGAATGGCTTTTTTACCCAAAAAACCCTATTAATTACTAAAAATCACTATGAATGCACCGCAAGCCTTTGAATCAAAAGAAGATATTGGCCACTATGTAGGCGGCTCCGTCGTTAACCCAAAAGACGGTCGTTTTGCAGATGTCTACAACCCCGCCAAAGGAGCCGTTGCTCGCAAAGTTGCTTTAGCCAGCCGCAAAGAAGTGGATGCTGCAGTAGCCGTAGCGCAAAAGGCATTCGAAAGTTGGAGCCAAACAAGCCCTCTCAGACGCGCACGCATCCTTTTCAAGTACCTCGAACTACTCAACGCAAACCGTGATGAATTGGCAGCAATGATTACTGCTGAGCATGGCAAAGTATTTACCGATGCTCAAGGTGAAGTGACGCGCGGCATTGAAATCCTCGAATTCGCAACAGGCATTCCCGAGCTCCTTAAAGGCGACTACACCGAACAAGTTTCGACTGATATTGATAACTGGGTAATGCGCCAACCATTGGGTGTTGTTGCTGGCATCACTCCATTTAACTTCCCTGTCATGGTTCCCATGTGGATGTTCCCAATGGCAATCGCATGCGGCAACACCTTCATCCTCAAACCCAGCCCAACTGATCCATCTGCATCGCTCTTTATGGCTAAGCTACTTAAAGAAGCAGGCTTACCAGATGGCGTATTCAATGTGGTTCAGGGCGATAAAGAAGCAGTTGATGCTTTGATCGAGAACCCAGATGTGAAGGCAATTAGCTTTGTTGGATCCACTCCAATTGCAAACTACATCTATGAGCGCTGCGCTCATTTTGGTAAACGTTCCCAAGCACTTGGTGGCGCAAAGAACCATATGGTCATCATGCCTGATGCGGATATTGATAAAGCAATTGATGCCTTAGTTGGTGCAGCCTACGGTTCTGCTGGTGAACGCTGCATGGCGATTTCGGTAGCTGTATTGGTAGGTGATGTTGCTGAAAAAATCATGCCGAAATTGATTGAGCGGACCAAAACGCTGAAGGTCAAAAATGGCATGGAACTTGATGCTGAGATGGGTCCTATCGTTACCAAGGCGGCTCTTGAGCGTATTACTGGCTATATTGAAAGTGGCGTAGCTTCTGGTGCAAAACTATTGGTAGATGGCCGTGGCTTCAAGGTTCCTGGCAATGAAAGCGGCTTTTTCTTGGGTGGAACCTTGTTTGACAATGTCACCCCAGATATGAAAATCTATCTCGAAGAAATCTTTGGACCAGTACTCTCCTGCTTACGCGTAGCTAACTTTACAGAAGCCCTGAATCTAGTTAACTCATGCGAATTCGGCAATGGTGTTGCCTGCTTTACCAGTGATGGCAATATCGCCCGTGAATTTGCACGTCGTGTACAAGTTGGCATGGTTGGTATCAACGTACCTATTCCAGTTCCAATGGCATGGCACGGCTTTGGTGGCTGGAAGAAATCCCTCTTTGGCGACATGCATGCTTATGGCAAAGAAGGTGTTCGCTTCTATACCAAGCAAAAGAGCGTGATGCAGCGTTGGCCTGAAAGTATTGCCAAGGGCGCCGAGTTTGTAATGCCAACCTCTAAATAACAGGCTTCGCTTCTAACCATAGAAGCGAAGGGCAATAAAAAATGGCGATCTACGGATCGCCATTTTCTTTCGGAAACAGATGCAATTACTGCAGAGTATTTTTAAAAGCAGGAATAATCGGCACAGCCATGACCTCAATTCCCTCTTCCCTCAAGGACTCAGCTTCATCCAAGGTGGTTTGCCCACGAATACTTCGCTCAGGAGCCTCCTTGTAATGAATCTTTCTGGCTTCTTCGGCAAATGCTGTACCAACATCCTCTGATTTACCCATCAGCTCTCGCATGCCTTTTAAGAAGGCCGCCTGAACCTGAGCTTCAAGTTGAGAATGGTCATTACCAGTTAAGGCAACGACTTCACCCGCCCCAGAATCAGGCTTTATATCTTCAGAATTAGCAACTACTACAGAAGAAGATTTAGCAATATGCGGGGCTGAAGGCATGCGGGTAATTTCAGTGCTATCACATACAGGGCAGGCGAGCATACACTTGTCTTGCTGAGCAAGACAATCCTCTTCCGAGGCAAACCATCCTTCAAAACGATGATCTAGGGGGCAAGCTAGGTTGTAGACTTTCATAAGAGCTAAATGGGGACAAAAGTGCCAAATTCAATACCCCTATTTTAATAGGATTCGAGATGACCCTATTAATACCCTATGAAAGCACTTGAGCCTGAACCAGTCCCCGGCGATAGCGGTCCAGCCAGTATGCAGAAATGGTGGTTTTTACATCTGTTATCTCGCCTGACTCAACCCATCCAAGCAACTGCTCTAAAGGTGCCGCAAACACATCCAAGAACTCTTCATCATCTAAACGACTTTTACCCGGCACCAAATCTTCCGCAAGATAAATATCAATCAGCTCCGTGGAATAGGAAATTACCGGATGAATACGTCTTATATAGCTCCATTTCTTAGCGGTATAACCCGTCTCTTCCTCCAGCTCACGTTGTGCACACAAGAGATGGCCTTCACTTGGTTCTAGCTTTCCAGCGGGGATCTCAATACAAGCTTTTGCAATGGGATAACGATATTGGCGCTCTAGCAATATTCTGCCGTCATCCAATATTGCGACAACTGCTACTGCACCAGGATGCGTTAGATACTCTCGCAATGCAGTATTGCCATCAGGCAGACGCACTTGATCACGCTTCATATTTAAAAAGATGCCGCCATAAACATCTTCTCCATTAATGCGATCTTCACGCAAATGCGCATCACCGCCAGGCAAATCCTCAAATGTTTTTTCAGTCATCTCGTTTTGCTAAATCGTATAGTCCAAGTGATCAGTATTAATACATTTCATCATCACAGCATAGCAAGACTCTATGTCGCGATTATGTTGGATTAATGGTAACGAATTGCAAATAATAAAGGCCCCCTCAGGAGCCTTTATTGATCAATGCAACATGCATTATGAGCCAAGCAAGGTGCGACGCATTGCATCCAGACAAATACTCATCAGAGTTGCTGGAACCATGCCTATAGCAAGCACTAAAATCGCATTGAGACTTAATACCCCTTTAGCGAAACCAGAACCAGAAACGCTGTGCTCATGAGCCGGCTCATCAAAGTACATTACCTTAACGACTCTGAGGTAGTAGAAAGCGCCAATCAGGGAAGCGATTACAGCAATAATCGCTAAGAAAGTATGTTCTGCATCAACTAATGCCTCTAGTACACCCAATTTAGCTGCAAAGCCAACAGTTGGTGGAATACCTGCTAATGAGAACATCATGACCAAGCCAATAAAGGCAAACCATGGATGCTTCTTATTTAATCCCTTGAGGCCTTCCAATGTTTCGCAGTCATACCCTTTACGAGATAACACCATCAGGAGACCGAAGGTACCCAATGTAGTTAAAACATAAGTAATCGCATAAAACATCGATGCGCTAAATGCATGATCGTCAAATACAGACAACATACCAAGCAAGACAAATCCCATTTGCGCAATTGCTGAATAAGCTAACATGCGCTTCACATTGGTTTGTGCGATGGCTGTCACGTTGCCCACAACTAATGAAAGAATCGCCAAGAGAACCAACATAGGCTGCCAGTCGCCCATTAATGGCAACAAGGTATTTACCAATAGTCTGAATAGCAATGCAAAAGCGGCCAACTTAGGTGCTGCGGCAATCATTAGCGTAACCGCTGTTGGTGCACCTTGATATACATCAGGAACCCACATATGAAATGGCACTACACCCAGCTTGAATGCCAGACCAGCAACGATAAAGACTAAACCAAATGCCATTACTAAGTGATTAACGCGTGGGTCTGCAACTGTTTTAAAGATCTCAATAAGATCCAAAGAACCAGTTACACCATAGAGCATAGACATACCGTATAACAAGAACCCAGAAGCAAGAGCGCCCAAGATGAAATACTTGATGCCCGCTTCTACACTCTTCTCACTGCTGTGACGCATTGCCACCAATGCATACATTGGCAAAGCCATCAACTCTAAACCGAGATAGAGAGTTAGTAAATTTGCGCCGGAAATTAAAACAAACTGACCTAACAAAGCCAATAAGATCAGAACAATAAAGTCAGGACGGAATAAAGCGCGATCTGATAGATATTGTTTTGAGTAAATCAAGCTTACAAACACTGCTCCGCATGAACAAGCCTTGAGCAAGTTAGATAGTGAGTCAGATTGGAATAATCCATTCATTGCCACCAAGGAAACATCACTCAAGCGGCCGATGAAAGCCAAAAAGAGATAAGCCAAAAGGATTAATGAGAAAAAGTAGACAAAGCCTACGCCACGTGGCGTATGAAATATATCTTGCTCCACGCCTGGTACAGACTTCACTTTTTCACGTACAAAAACGCTAGCTACCAGCAATACGCAAGTAGCAAGTAGTAGAACCAGTTCAGGCAGGACGGCGTATAGGTCGAATGCTTGCATTTGCTTTTACTCAGAGTTTGCTAACAGCAACGTGCTGCAGCAGATTAATTACGGCTGGATGAATGATGTCTGTAAACGGCTTTGGATAAACACCCATGCCAATAACGCAGACCGTTAATACAGTCATCATGAAATATTCGCGAGCATTGAGATCTTTCAACTCTTCAACGTGCGCATTATGAATGGCACCAAAGAATACGCGCTTCACCATCCACAAGGAATAAGCGGCGCCTAAGATCAATGCTGTTGCTGCGAGAATACCGATCACAAAGTCATAATCCACGGCAGCCAAAATCACCATAAATTCACCAACGAAACCAGAGGTGGCTGGCAATCCGCAATTCGCCATTGCCATGAGAACAGCAAATGCAGTAAATGCTGGCATACGATGCACAACACCACCGTAATCAGCGATTTGACGGGTATGCATGCGATCGTAGAGAACTCCGATAGATAGGAACATCGCTCCAGCTACAAAGCCATGCGAAATCATTTGCACGATGCCACCCTCAATGCCCAGAGGACTAAAGAGGAAGAAGCCAAGAGTAACAAAGCCCATATGCGCAACTGAAGAATACGCAACGAGTTTTTTCATGTCCTTTTGCACCAGCGCTACTGCACCAACATAGATAACTGCGACTAGTGACAAGAAAATGACAAATGGGCCTAAGTACTGACTTGCGTCTGGTGCAATCGGCAATGAGAAACGTAAGAATCCATATGCGCCAAGCTTCAACATAATGGCCGCCAAAACTACAGAACCGCCAGTTGGAGCCTCTACGTGAACATCTGGCAACCAAGTGTGCAAAGGCCACATTGGAACTTTGACAGCAAAGGCCATAAAGAATGCGGCAAATAACAAAATTTGCTCAACAATATCTAGGCGCGCATTTTGCCAAGCCAAAATATCAAAGGTATTTGTGACGTTATAGAGATACAACATCGCAACCAAGGTCAACAAGGAACCTAACAGCGTATACAAGAAGAACTTGAATGCGGCATAAATGCGGTTGTGACCACCCCATACACCAATGATGATGTACATCGGAATCAACGTTGCCTCAAAAAATACATAGAACAGCAGCGCATCTAAAGCAGCAAATACTCCAATCATCAGTCCAGAGAGAATCATGAACGATGCCATGTATTGTGAAACTTTGGTATCAATAACTTCCCAAGCGGCGATCACAACAAAAATGTTGATGAAAGCGGTCAATACGATGAACCATACTGAAATACCATCAATACCGAGGTAATAATTGATGTCGTAGCGCGGTATCCAGCTAATCTTTTCCACAAACTGCATGCCAGGATTAGCAATATCAAAATTGATAACCAATGGTAGGGTTGCAATAAATCCGATGATAGAGCCAACGAGCGCTAACCAACGCACTCCAGCTGATGGCTTTTCAGACCCATAAAACAAAATAATGAGTCCAAAAATAATTGGGGTCCAGATGGCGTAAGAAAGAATCATATTGGCTACTTAAATAACAAAGGCCTAGCGAACAAAAGGCAGGTAAGCATACAAAACCCAGGCTAGTAATACCGCTAAGCCCGCAATCATTGCGAAAGCATAGTGATATACATAACCGGATTGCAGATGACGAATAACTCCAGCAAAGCGCCCTACTGTGTGTGCGCTGCCGTTTACCAAGAAGCCATCAATGACTTTTTGATCACCACGATGCCAAAGAATCCCGCCAATCCAAATGAGTCCCTTAGCAAATACCGCTTGATTGAAATCATCTAAGTAGTACTTGTTATCAAATAGCTTTTTGATCGGCGCAAATGTCTGAGCAAACTTAGTAGGCAAGCTAGGAGCCCACAAATAGCCAATTGCAGCAGCCAGTACACCCAGCACAACCAAGCCCAATACAGGCGATGTAAAAGCATGAATTGCCATGGCAACTGGACCATGGAACTCTTCAGTAAGCTCTTTCATTACAGGGTGACGAGCTAAATCAATAAAGATGGAGTCGCCAAAATAAGTGCCAAACAACAATGGAGTGATGGTGTAGAAACCAATAATCACTGATGGGATAGCCAATAGAATTAATGGCAAAGTGACAACCAATGGTGACTCATGTGGTTTCTGGCCAGGCGCCAAACCATGATGAGTGTGATCGTCGCCCTGCTCCGCATGGTCATGATGGTGATCATGAGAATCTGCATGCCCCCAACGAGCCTTACCATGGAACACCCAGAAATAGAGACGGAATGAATATAAAGCTGTAACGAATACGCTCGCCATTACCGCGAAGTAAGCAAAGCCTGATCCAGGAATATGGCTTGCCGCGACCGCTTCAATAATCGAGTCTTTTGAATAAAAGCCCGAGAAAAACGGCGTACCAATCAAAGCCAAGTTACCAACTAGCATCATGAGGCATGTAATAGGCATGTATTTCCACAAGCCACCCATTTTGCGCATGTCCTGCTCATGGTGCATGCCCAAAATCACACTACCTGCAGCAAGGAATAATAAGGCCTTGAAGAACGCATGCGTCATCAAATGAAATATCGCTACCGGATAAGCAGAAACGCCAAGCGCAACTGTCATGTAACCCAACTGCGAAAGCGTGGAATACGCAACAACGCGCTTGATATCGTTTTGCACGATTCCTAAGAACCCCATAAACAGCGCCGTGATAGAACCAATTACCAAGATGAAGCTCAGAGCAACATCTGAAAGCTCAAACAATGGAGACATACGTGACACCATAAAGATGCCGGCTGTAACCATGGTTGCCGCGTGAATCAAAGCAGAAATTGGTGTTGGACCTTCCATCGAGTCAGGCAACCAAACATGTAATGGAAATTGTGCTGATTTGCCCATTGCACCAATGAACAAACAGATACAGGCAACAGTCAATAGATTCCAGCTAGTGCCAGGCAGAGTCTGTGCTGCTAATGCCGTATTTTGAGAAAAAATGACGTCATATTGCATGGAGCCTGTGCTCGCCAGCAATAAGCCAATGCCCAAGATAAATCCGAAGTCACCAACGCGATTCACCAAGAAAGCTTTCATATTGGCAAACACGGCTGATTGACGTTCAAAGTAAAAACCAATCAATAAATAGGAAACGACACCCACTGCTTCCCAACCGAAGAAGAGTTGCAATAAGTTATTGCTCATCACCAACATCAACATGGCAAAAGTGAACAAGGAGATATAGGAGAAGAAACGGTTGTACCCTTCTTCGCCATGCATGTAACCAATCGTATAAATATGCACCATCAGTGACACAAAGGTCACCACGCACATCATGGTTGCAGTCAATGGATCAATCAAAAAGCCAATATCCAAATTGAGTTCACCCAACTGCATCCAGTGATAAACAGTGCCGTTGAAGTAGAAGCCATCCATCACTTGGGCCAATACATTGCATGACAAAGCAAATGCAATCGCTACACCCAAAATAGTCACAAACTGGCAGGCACCATGACCAATTCGGTTACCGCCCAATTTAGTGCCAAAGAAACCAGCAATCATGGAGCCAAACAATGGCGCCAATGGAATTGCGCAGAGAACAGGAATAGTTAAGGTCAATTGCATGACTAGCCCTTTAGGTGGTCAAGATCTTCGGCATTAATCGTGTCTACCTTACGGAAGAGCACTACTAAGATTGCCAAGCCGATCGCCGCTTCAGCAGCAGCCACAGTCAAAATAAAGAATACGAATACCTGGCCAGCCATATCCCCCAAATAATGAGAGAAGGCAACAAAATTCATATTGACCGAGAGAAGCATCAATTCAATGGCCATCAATAAAACGATGACATTTTTACGATTCAAGAAAATACCAATTACGCTGGTAGCAAATAGAATAGCGCTGAGCACTAAGTAGTGAGCAAGGGTGATAGTCATTTCTTCTCCCCTCTAGCATCTTGCTTGGCATTCATTTCCGCATCCATTTTGACAATTCTCATTCGATCAGCCGCAACGACATTGACCTGTTCATGAATGTTTTGTGATTTGGAGTCTTTACGGTTACGCAATGTAAGAGCTACCGCAGCAATGATAGCTACCAGCAAAATCACCCCAGCAACCTCAAATGCATAGACATAGTCACCAAAAATAAGCATGCCTAAGGCTTGTGTATTGCTTGCCATAGCCTCTTCAGGCATTAACTGAACCGGTGCATTGGTGCCAATAAAGCTTCGAATAATGACAATGGAAAGCTCTAGGACAATGACAGCACCCATCAAGAATGCAATTGGTAGGAATTTCTTGAAATCGCGACGTAAGTGCTCAAGATCAAGATCCAACATCATCACCACAAAGAGGAACAGCACCATGACAGCGCCAACATAAACCAAGATCAAAGCCAAACTCAAAAATTCAGCCTTGAGTAGCATCCAGATTCCAGAGGCACAGAAAAATGCAAGAACCAAAAATAAGGCTGCATGAACAGGATTGCGAGCAGTAATCACGCGCAATGCCGAAATCACTAGCAAACCAGCGAAGCCATAAAAGAACATGGCAAATAAAGTAGATGGATCGAATGTCATAGTTTCTTTTGCTCGACTCGATTAACGATAAGGCGCATCAATAGCGCGGTTAGCGGCAATATCTTTTTCATACTTATCGCCTACAGCCAAAAGCATTTCTTTTGTGAAGTACAAATCGCCGCGCTTATCGCCAAAATATTCAAAAATATTGGTTTCAACAATAGCGTCTACTGGACAAGCTTCTTCACAGAATCCACAGAAAATACACTTGGTTAAATCTATGTCATAACGAGTTGTGCGACGGGTACCATCATCGCGCTCTGCTGTTTCGATGGTAATAGCATAGGCTGGACATACTGCTTCACAGAGCTTGCAACCAATGCAACGCTCTTCACCGTTTTCATAACGACGCAATGCATGTAAACCGCGAAAGCGATTAGACAATGGCGTCTTTTCATCAGGGTATTGGACCGTGATTTTGGGTTTAAAGAGATAACGACCGGTAATCGACATACCAGTCAAGATGTCTTTCAACATCAAGCTATCGAGGAATTGGGAAATTTTCTTAAACATGATTGATCAACTTATTTCCAAATATTCCATGGGGATACCACCCATGCGCCGATAACCACCACCCAGAATACTGAGATCGGAATGAAGATCTTCCAGCCCAAACGCATAATTTGATCATAGCGATAACGTGGTAATGTCGCGCGCAACCAAATAACGCAAGATAACAAGAAGAACGTTTTGCCAAATAACCAGAAGAATCCTGGAATGTCACGCAATATGGGCAAATCAACAATCGGCAGCCATCCACCCAAGAACATGATTGAGGCAACCGCAGCAATCAAAATCATGTTGGCATATTCAGCCAAGAAGAACATGGCAAATGACATGCCAGAGTATTCAACCATATGGCCTGCAACAATCTCTGACTCTCCCTCAACCACGTCAAATGGATGACGGTTTGTTTCAGCTACGCCAGAAATAAAGTAGATCAAGAACATCGGCAACAATGGCAACCAATTCCACGACAAGAAGTTAAGACCCATTTGAGCAAAGTAGCCTTGCTCTTGAGACTCCACAATCGCGCTCAAATTTAAAGAGCCGGATGTCAGCAATACAGTAACCAATGCAAAGCCCATCGCAATTTCATAAGAAATCATTTGCGCTGATGCACGCATTGCACCGAGAAATGGGTACTTAGAGTTGGATGACCAACCAGCCAAGATGACGCCATAAACACCAATTGATGAAATAGCCATGATGTATAGGAGACCTGCATTGACATCGGCCAACATCATCTTCGCCTGGAATGGAATCACTGCCCAAGCAGCAAATGCTGGAGCAATCACCATTACCGGTGCAATGAAATATAAAACCATACTGGCCTGCGCAGGAGAAATAATCTCCTTCATCAACAGCTTTAATGCGTCAGCGATTGGTTGTAATAAACCTAGAGGACCAACTCGATTTGGCCCAAGACGAATATGCATCCAGCCAATTAATTTGCGTTCCCACAAAGTTAAATAAGCAACGCATCCGAACATTGGCAAAACAATAATCACAATTCGAACCAAAGCCCAAACCAATGGCCATAAAGACCCAAAAATTGCTTCGCCTTGAGTAGTAACGAGGTTTAAGAAATTTTCCATCTCGTTCCTTATGCCTTAGTCACAGTGATAGGACCAAACATGGATCCCAATTTTGCACTTGCAGCCGTTCCCGCTGAAACTCGAACGGTATTTGCCGCTAAATTCACCTCTAGTGTTGCCGGCATATCCACAGAATGACTTCCCTGCGCGACACGCACTGCATCACCCTCTTTAAGACCAAGGTCTGTAAATAGCTTTTGACCTAAACCAACTTGATTGCCGCGTTTTGCATCCCTAGTGAGTTGCAAAGCTGATGCGCGACGAACAATGAGATCGCCAGCGTAAATATTGATATCAGCCAAACGCTCCAACCCAGAGGATTGTTGTACGCCTGCAGAAATTGAATTACTAGAACTTTGGTTGCTCAAGCGTGTGCAATAGTTATCGCCTAATGCCTCACCCGTCACTTCTTCTGGCAAGTTATAAAGGAATCCTTCGAGACCCAATAAACCGCCAAGCACTCGCAATACTTTCCATGCTGGACGTGAATCACCCAATGGTTTTACAGAAGGCTGAATAGTTTGCGCTCTACCTTCGACATTTACAAATGTGGAAACTGTCTCAGTAAATGGTGTGATTGGCAAAATGACATCAGCAACCTCCATTAAGCCCTCAGACTTAAACGGAGTTAATGCAATCACTGTATTTGCTTTAGACAAAGCAGCGCGAGCCTGCTCTGGATTTGGCAAATCAGAATTTGGCTCAATATTCATCAGTAGCACTGCACGGCGGTCGCCTGACAATACAGACCCCACACCAGCACCATTCGCATTGACTAAAGAAGCGCCAACAGCATTACCACCTACAGGCAAGAAACCTAGAGTAGCACCAGTTTGTGCAGCAATAAATTGCGCCAGCACATGGAGATCAGATGCATGTGGATGAGCAATGGCAGCAGAGCCAATGAGCACAGCAGTACTAGTGCCTGACAATAAGCTATCAGCCATTTTTTGTGCTGCCGCTGAAATTATTACAGTAGGAGTGCCAGCTGGAACGGAGGCAGACTTCGCTTTTGCAACAGCTTGCGCCACCTCTGCCAATGCGTTTAACCAAGCGCTTGGAGCGGTAGCAATATTAGTAGCAGGAATTAACCAATCATCACCGCCAGCATCAATACGTGAAACTTGAAGACCGCGCTTAGCAGCTGTGCGTAAACGAGCAGCAATAACGGGCTGGTCTTTGCGCAAGAAGCTTCCAATAATGAGCGCACGATCTAGTTCACTTAACTTGGCCACAGGCATACCCAACCAAGGCGCTGATGCTGCACCAGCAACATTGGTTTGGCATAAACGGGTTTCAACTTGATTGGAGACTAAACCGCGAACTATCTTTTGTAAGAGATGCAACTCTTCTGTGCTTGAAATAGGATGAGCTAATGCACCAATCGATTCAGCACCGCTTTCCGAGGAAATAGTCTTCAATGAGTGGGCTACATAATCTAATGCAGACTGCCAATCCGTTTCAAGCCACTGACCGCCCTGCTTGACCATTGGCGTTGTCACTCGATCAGCGCTATTGAGGCCTTCATATGCAAAGCGATCGCGATCACTAATCCAGCATTCATTGATTGCTTCATTTTCTAGAGCAACCACGCGCATCACTTTGTTATTTTTTGTTTGAACTGTTGTGTTAGCGCCAAGACTATCATGCGGACTTACTGAACGCTTGCGTCCCAACTCCCAAGTACGAGCTTCATAACGGAACGGCTTGCTTGTTAACGCACCAACTGGACACAAATCAATCATGTTTCCAGAAAGCTCTGAATCCACGGTTTGACCAACAAAAGTTGTGATCTCTGAATGCTCACCACGATTGATCATGCCAAGCTCCATAACACCAGCAACTTCCTGACCAAAACGAACACAACGTGTACAGTGAATACAACGGCTCATCTCCTGCATGGAGATCAATGGACCTACATTCTTATGAAAGACCACACGCTTTTCTTCTTCATAGCGTGAGGTGGATTTACCGTAACCTACTGCTAAATCCTGTAATTGACACTCACCACCCTGGTCGCAAATTGGGCAATCCAATGGATGATTGATCAGCAAGAATTCCATCACTGAGCGCTGTGCTTCAACTGCTTTGGCAGAGTGCGTGAATACCTTCATGCCTTGAGTCACTGGTGTTGCACAAGCAGGCAGTGGTTTTGGTGCTTTTTCAACTTCCACTAAACACATACGGCAGTTAGCGGCAATTGATAACTTCTTGTGATAGCAGAAATGCGGCACGTATGTTCCCAACTTGCTCGCGGCGTGCATCACCATCGAACCTTGCGGAACTTCTACCGTCTTACCATCTAATTCGATTTCAACCATGCTCACTTTTAGGTGTCCCGTACTCAATAACTTATAAAGGTTTCGCAGAATCTAAGCAGCGCTTGTGTTCTACGTGATACGCAAATTCATCCATATAATGCTTCAACATGCCACGCACTGGCATGGCGGCAGCATCGCCCAATGCACAAATCGTGCGGCCCTGAATATTGGCAGCAACATCATTGAGCAAATCTAAATCCTCTGGGCGTCCTTGGCCATGTTCAATGCGATGAACAATGCGCCACAACCAACCTGTACCTTCGCGGCATGGTGTGCACTGACCACAAGATTCCTCATGATAGAAGTAAGACAAACGCTCCAATGCACGAACCATGCAACGTGTTTCATTCATTACAATCACTGCGCCTGAACCCAACATGGATCCCGCCTTAGCAATGCTGTCGTAATCCATCGTCAAATCCATCATTTGAGCCCCAGGAATTACCGGAGCAGATGAACCACCTGGAATAACCGCTTTAATTGCCTTGCCATCTCGCATACCACCAGCCAACTTTAAGAGCTCGGCAAAAGGTGTGCCTAATGGAATCTCGTAATTACCTGGATGCGCTACGTCACCAGATACCGAGAAAATCTTTGTGCCGCCATTATTTGGCTTGCCAAGATCCAAGTAGGCTTGGCCACCAATCGCCAAGATAAATGGCACGGCTGCAAATGTTTCTGTATTGTTAATCGTCGTTGGTTTGCCATACAAACCAAAGCTTGCAGGAAATGGTGGCTTAAAGCGTGGTTGACCTTTTTTACCTTCCAAGGATTCAAGTAATGCAGTTTCTTCGCCACAAATGTAGGCGCCCCAACCTGGAGCAGCGTGCAATTGGAATGAGAAATCACTGCCTAAAATTTTGTCGCCCAAATATCCTGCAGCACGAGCTTCTTCCAAAGCCTCCTCGAAGCGTGAATACACTTCCCAGATTTCGCCATGGATGTAGTTATAGCCAGCGCTAATACCCATGGTGTATGCACCAATAATCATGCCTTCGATAAGGGCATGCGGGTTATAACGCATGATGTCGCGATCTTTGAATGTACCTGGCTCGCCTTCGTCACTATTACAAACCAAATACTTTTGGCCTGGGAACTGACGAGGCATAAAACTCCACTTCAACCCTGTTGGGAAGCCTGCGCCTCCACGTCCACGCAAGGAAGAAGCCTTCAACTCAGCGATGATGGCATCAGGAGCAACTTTGTCATTGATTAAACGACGCAATTGTTGATAGCCACCGCGACTTTCGTAATCTTTTAAGCGCCAGTTATTGCCATTCAATCCAGCAAGGATCAAAGGCTTAATGTGACGATCGTGCAAACTGGTCATGCCGCTTTCCCTTCTGCACGTAGCTCGTTTAATAGAGCATCAATCTTTTCTTTACTCATAAAGCTGCACATACGCTTGTCATTCACCAACATGA
The DNA here is from genome assembly GCF_018687195.1 of Polynucleobacter sp. MWH-UH2A. Classification (NCBI taxonomy): domain Bacteria; kingdom Pseudomonadati; phylum Pseudomonadota; class Betaproteobacteria; order Burkholderiales; family Burkholderiaceae; genus Polynucleobacter; species Polynucleobacter sp. MWH-UH2A. Next base: position 926,958 of record NZ_CP061321.1, on the reverse strand, counting down.
CTGGTGAATCACCGCAAGCACCCATGCACTCACCCTCTTTAAGAGTAAACATACCGCATGGAGTTGTTTCGTTAAAGCCAATGCCTAAAGATTCTTTTAAGTACGTGGCAGCTGTTTCACCATGAGTTAACTGGCATGGCAAGTTTGTGCAGATTACCAATTTGTACTTACCAATCGGTTTGGTGTTGTACATGTTGTAGAAAGTTGCCACTTCTTCTACAGCAATCGTTGGCATTTCTAAAATTTGAGCAACCGTCGCAATGACTTCAGGCGATACCCAACCTACTTCAGTTTGAGCAGCAATCAATGAAGCCATCACCGCGGACTGTTTTTGCTCTGGCGGATATTTCGCGACATTGCGGGCAATGTCTGCCAGCGTTTTATCGGATAGTTGAAGAGTTGTTGTCATTAAATAATCCTTGGCGCGCTTTATTAGCGGTCAATCTCCCCGAACACAATATCTTGCGTACCAATAATGGTTACAGCATCAGCTAGCATATGCCCACGAGACATCTCGTCCATGGCCGACAAATGCACAAATCCTGGTGCACGAATCTTCATGCGGTATGGCTTATTGGCACCATCAGAAATCAAATAAATGCCAAACTCACCCTTAGGATGCTCTACTGCGGAATACGCCTCACCGTCTGGAACATGAATTCCTTCGGTAAAGAGTTTGAAATGGTGAATCAATTCTTCCATATTGGTTTTCATATCCACGCGTTTTGGTGGAGAAACCTTATGGTTATCGCTCATCACAGAACCTGGGTTAGCCTTTAACCAAGCTACGCACTGCTTGATGATGCGATTCGACTGACGCATTTCTTCCATGCGAACCAAATAACGATCGTAAGAATCGCCATTCACCCCAACTGGAATATCAAAATCAAGACGGTCATAGACCTCGTAAGGTTGCTTCTTACGCAAATCCCATTCAATACCTGAGCCGCGCAACATCGGGCCCGTAAAGCCCAACTGCAAAGCACGCTCGGGCGTAACAACGCCAATGTTCACGAGACGCTGCTTCCAAATGCGGTTATCAGTAAGTAAATTGCAATACTCGTCAACGTTTGCATCAAAGCCATTAGAGAACTGCTCAATGAAATCAAGCAATGTACCGCTACGATTTTCATTTAAACGTTTTAATGCCGATGCACTACGAATCTTGGACTTGTTGTACTGTGCCATTTGATCTGGCAAGTCGCGATATACGCCACCTGGACGATAGTAAGCAGCATGCATGCGAGCACCTGATACTGCCTCGTACATATCAAAAATATCTTCACGATCACGGAATGCATACAAGAACACTGCCATTGCGCCAACGTCTAATCCGTGACAACCAATCCAAAGCAAATGATTCAACAAGCGTGTGAGCTCGTCATACATGACACGAATATATTGCGCACGCAGTGGAACATCAACTTGCAATAATTTTTCAATTGCCATGACGTACGCATGCTCATTGGACATCATGGATACATAATCCAAACGATCCATGTATGGAACGTTCTGAATCCAAGTGCGTGTCTCAGCTAATTTTTCAGTAGCGCGATGCAACAGACCAATATGTGGGTCAGCGCGCTGAATGACCTCGCCATCGAGCTCGAGAACAAGACGTAATACGCCGTGTGCCGCAGGATGCTGAGGTCCAAAATTGAGGGTGTAGTTCTTAATCTGTGCCATGACTTAAGCCTGACCTCCATACTGCTCTTCACGAACAATGCGTGGAGTAATTTCGCGTGCTTCAATCGTTACTGGCTGATAAACAACGCGCTTTAACTCAGGGTCATAACGCATTTCTACATTGCCGCTGATTGGGAAATCTTTTCTAAATGGATGGCCAATAAAGCCATAGTCAGTCAAGATACGACGTAAGTCATCGTGGCCTTCAAAAATAATTCCGTAGAGGTCAAATGCTTCACGCTCGAACCAGTTTGCAGAGTTCCAAACAGGAGTAATTGATGCAACTAATGGATAGCTATCATCTGGTGCAAAAACACGTACGCGCAAACGCCAGTTATGCTCTAAGGACAATAAGTGACTGACAACGCCAAAACGTTGACCGCTCCATGCACCATCACGATAGTCTTGGTAATCAACGCCGCATAAATCTATCAATTGCTCAAACGCTAATGAGGGATCATCGCGGAGCATTAAGGCAGACTCAAAATAAGTATCTGCTTTTACTGTGACAGTCACTTCGCCAAGAGCAATCTCTACAGACTGAATACGCTGACCTAAAACTTTTTCTAGGTTAGCGGCTAATTGAACTAAACGATCTGACATGCTTTAAGCCTTCCGCGCAATAGTGCTAGTGCGAGCGATCTTGGATTGCAATTGAATAATTCCATAGATCAACGCTTCTGCAGTTGGAGGGCAACCAGGAACATAAATGTCGACTGGAACAATGCGGTCACAACCGCGTACAACTGAATAGGAGTTATGGTAGTAGCCGCCGCCATTTGCGCATGAACCCATGGAGATTACCCAGCGTGGTTCAGGCATTTGATCGTAAACCTTACGCAAAGCAGGTGCCATTTTGTTGCATAGAGTGCCAGCAACAATCATCAGGTCTGATTGACGCGGTGACGGGCGGAAAACCACGCCAAAACGATCTAAGTCATAACGGGAAGCGCCTGCATGCATCATTTCAACTGCGCAACAAGCAAGACCAAAGGTCATTGGCCACAAAGAGCCATTGCGAGTCCAGTTAATCAGTTGATCAGCTGTTGTAGTAACAAAACCTTCTTTTAGAACGCCTTCTAATGCCATATCGATCACTCCCAGTCGAGAGCGCCCTTTTTCCAGATATATACAAATCCCACAATGAATTCCAAAAGGAAGATCACCATAGAGGCGTAGCCAAACCAACCCAGATCACGCAATGCAACACCCCAAGGAAAGAGGAATGCAGTTTCAAGGTCAAACAAAATAAAGAGAATGGCAATGAGGTAATAGCGCACGTCGAACTTCATACGCGCATCTTCGAAAGCTTCAAATCCGCACTCATATGGCGATAATTTTTCAGCATCAGGCTTCGAAGGAGCCAGAATTTTTCCAAGGAACATGGGCACTAATCCAACCCCAATTCCTACGAGGATGAAAAGCAGAACAGGAAAGTAATTAGCGAGATTCAAAATAGCCCTGTGTTCGTCTAGTAAACCTTTAAAAACGGCAAATTATTCATTATTCCACTGTAAGCTCTATTGATTTAGAGCAAAAACCCTTACAGATACTGCATTTTTGGTGCCGACGGCGAGACTCGAACTCGCACAGCCTAAGCCACTACCCCCTCAAGATAGCGTGTCTACCAATTTCACCACGTCGGCATCTTGCAAAACCCATCAATTCTACTGCATTGCACCACTAAACACCCCCAAATAGGGGCAAGAAAAGCGGTAAAAGACTACATATTTACTTTGGAACGGCTGGCTTACTCGGGTCTTGAGCAGGGGCCACCGGCACTACTGGGGTAGCAACTGGAGCTACAGTTCCAGAGAGGACGCCAGGATTTACTTCTTTCTTATTCCCAATCCAAGTAATACCAATAGTGGCGATAAAAAACACCGCTGCAAAAATGGCAGTTGTGTGAGACAGAAAATTGGCTGACCCACTGGCGCCAAATAAGCTGCCAGAAGCACCTGATCCAAAAGCAGCACCCATATCGGCGCCCTTACCCTGCTGCAAGAGAACTAACAAAATAACAGCCAATGCTGAAATTACCTGCAACACGATCAATAAAGTCTTAAACCATTCCACAACTTTTCTCCAATAAAAAACTATGCTCTACAGATGGCTAGAAAATCTTGAGGATCTAAAGATGCGCCCCCAACCAATCCGCCATCAATATCCGGCATGGCAAACAACTCAACAGCATTGTCCGGTTTAACGCTGCCTCCATACAAAATTCCAACATGAGATGCGACATCTTCATCAAACTCAGCCAACTGAAGACGAATGTGACGGTGCATATCTTGCGCAATTTGTGCACTAGCTACCTTGCCAGTGCCAATTGCCCAAACGGGCTCATACGCAATCAGACAGTCCGCTAAACGATCCTGTAATACGTTCACTTGCTTTGCAATTTGTCCACAAACAACTTCCTCGGCCCTTCCAGAATTACGCTCATCCAGGGTTTCACCAACGCAAATGATGGGCGTAATGCCGTTATCAAGCGCTTGTAGAGCCTTGGCGGCAACTGTCTCATCAACCTCATGATGCATTTGACGACGCTCAGAGTGTCCAACAATCACATAATGACACCCCATCTCTTTCAGCATGCTTGCACCAGTTTCACCGGTGTACGCGCCAGAAGATTGCGCAGAAACATCTTGAGCGCCCAAGCTTAAAAATGCGATGGAGTGCCCTTGGATCAAATCAGCACATTGCTGCAAATATGGAGACGGTGGGCAAACTACAAATTTACGACCTGCAGGCATACCACTTTCCATGCCATGAGCAACTACTTTGATCCAGTCTTGATTACTTGCAAGACTGCCATTCATTTTCCAGTTGCCAACGATGATAAGTGGACGCATAAGAATAATTTCGTTACTTATACCGTCAAAACAATTTTGCCAACATGCTCAGACGACTCCATCAAACGATGTGCATCTGCCGCTTGGTCCAATGTAAAGGTCTTGTAGATTGCTGGCTTTAACTTGCCCGCATTGAGCAAGGGCCAAACATGATCATGCAACTGCTTGGTGATTTGCTTCTTAAATGAAACAGGACGTGGACGTAAAGTCGATCCAGTAATAGTAAGGCGGCGACGCAAAATCTGATTGGTACTCACTTCAGCCTTTGATCCACCCTGAATGGCAATAATCACAATACGGCCATCATCAGCCAAACAATCAATCTCACGTTGGACGTAAGCACCCGTAACCATATCCAGAATGACATTGACGCCCTTGCCATCTGTGGCTTTTTTTACCTCTTCAACAAAGTCTTGGGTTTTGTAATTGATTGCAAGATCGGCGCCTAGCTTTAAACAAGCAGCACACTTTTCATCAGTACCAGCGGTAACGAACACCTTGTGACCCATCGCCTTTGCAAGCAATATCGCTGTCACACCAATACCGCTTGAACCACCCTGCACTAACAAAGTCTCACCATCAGATAACTCGCCACGCATAAAGACATTGCTCCACACGGTATAGAAAGTTTCTGGCAAGGCAGCAGCCTCTTGATCACTAAAGCCCGTTGGGTATGGTAAACACTGCGCAACTGGCGCGGTGCATAAATCCGCATAACCGCCACCCTGCACTAAGGCACAAACCTTATCACCAACCTTGAGGCCAAATGCATTATCGGCATGTGATAAATCACCGCCAATAATTTCACCTGCAACTTCTAAGCCTGGAATATCGGAAGCACCAGCAGGAACTGGGTAATGCCCTTTACGCTGTAAAACATCAGGTCGATTAATACCTGCTGCTAATACTTTAATTAAGATCTCGCCAGATCCCGCAGACGGAACCACAGGATCAGGACGAGTGGTTGGCACCAACATTTCTGGCGTACCAAATTCTTTGATCTCAATAACGCGCATGAACAATCCTTGCTGGTGATCTCAATCAGAGCTTAAGCAGTTTCGCCAGTTGGGGCAGCATCAGTCGCACCTGCTAAAGGCGCAATACTACCGCCTTCATCAGCCATAGCAGCCTTGAGTGATAAACGTAAACGACCACGCTCATCAGCAGCAAGCAACTTCACGCGAACAATCTGACCTTCTTGCAAATAATCTTTTACTTCTTTTACACGCTCATTTGAAATTTCAGAGATGTGCAATAGACCATCTTTGCCAGGAAGAATGTTTACAAGTGCGCCAAATTCAAGCAGCTTAACCACTGGGCCTTCATAGATCTTGCCTACTTCAGCTTCAGCAGTAATGCCTTCGATGCGAGATTTCGCTTCTGCTAAACCATCCGCATTTGTAGAGGCAATGGTCACAGTACCATCGTCTTGAATATCAATGCTGCAACCAGTTTCTTTAGTCAAAGCCTGGATAGTTGCACCACCCTTGCCGATAACTTCACGAATCTTGTCTGGATGAATCTTGAATGACACCATGCGTGGAGCATGTGCTGACAATTCGGTGCGCACAGAACCCATTGCTTCTTGCATCTTGCTCAAGATATGCAAACGGCCTTCTTTAGCCTGAGCTAATGCAACCTGCATGATCTCTTTAGTAATACCTTGTACTTTGATATCCATCTGCAATGCAGTAATACCATTGGCTGTACCGGCCACCTTGAAGTCCATATCACCTAAGTGATCTTCGTCACCCAAGATATCTGTTAGAACTGCAAAACGATTGCCATCCAAAATCAAGCCCATTGCAACACCAGCAACGTGTGCCTTGACTGGAACGCCAGCATCCATCATTGCCAAGCAGCCACCGCAAACAGAAGCCATGGATGAAGAACCGTTAGATTCGGTAATCTCAGAAACCACGCGGATGCTGTATGCAAAGTCTTCTGGGCTTGGCAATACCGGAATCAATGCACGCTTTGCCAAACGGCCGTGACCAATTTCACGACGCTTAGGGCTACCTACGCGGCCAGTTTCGCCAGTAGCAAATGGAGGCATGTTGTAGTGGAACATGAAACGATCGCGGTATTCACCTTCGAGTGCGTCAATGATCTGCTCATCACGTGCTGTACCCAAAGTAGCAACAACGAGAGCCTGAGTTTCACCACGAGTAAACAATGCTGAACCGTGAGTGCGTGGCAATACGCCATTGCGAATCTCAATCGGACGAACAGTACGGGTATCGCGGCCATCAATACGTGGCTCGCCATTTAAAATCTGGCTACGAACAATCTTAGCTTCGATTTCAAACAAGATATTGCCAACAGCAACATCATCCACCTCACCTTCTTCAGCCAACTTCGCCAATACCTCTTTGGTGATGGCCTTAAGTTTGTCAGAGCGTGCGCCCTTTTGACGAATTTGATAAGCCTCACGTAATGGGCCTTCAGCCAATGCTGAAACCTTAGCAATCAATGGCTCATCTTTAGGAGCGGCTTGCCAATCCCACTCTGGTTTACCTGCTTCACGAACCAAATCATTAATCGCGTTGATAGCAGTTTGCATTTGATCGTGACCATATACAACCGCACCCAACATCACTTCTTCAGAAAGCTGGTTCGCTTCAGATTCCACCATCAATACAGCAGCTTGTGTACCAGCAACGATTAAATCGAGTTCACTAGTAGCTTGCTCTGAACGAGTTGGGTTCAATAAATATTGACCATTAGTGTAGCCTACGCGAGCTGCGCCAACTGGACCGCTAAATGGAATACCAGAAACAGCCAATGCTGCAGATGCTGCGATCAATGCAGGAATATCAGATGGCACGTCTGGGTTGATAGACAACACATGAACTACCACCTGAACTTCGTTGTAGAAGCCTTCTGGGAACAATGGACGAATCGGGCGATCTATCAAACGGGAGATTAATGTCTCGCCTTCAGATGGACGACCTTCGCGACGGAAGAAGCCGCCAGGGATCTTGCCCGCAGCATAAGTCTTCTCAAGATAGTCAACTGTTAATGGGAAAAAGTCTTGGCCTGGCTTAGCTGTCTTAGAGGCAACGACTGTACCCATAACAACTGTGTCATCCACGTTAACGATAACCGCACCACCAGCTTGACGAGCAATCTCGCCTGTTTCCATAGTAACTTGATGGTTGCCCCACTGAAAACTCTTCACTGCTTTTTTAAACATACTCATTTTTGATTCTCTCCAAAATATTCACGTAATACTCACATGAGCAATACGTTTGCCGTGAGATAAAGCAGCGTCACGACAACACTGGAGCGATTGAAGATTTCAAGGGATGCCATTCCAGGGAGACTCTGTTAACTACTCAGAAGCTCATTGGAATGACACGATCCCCTACACAAATAATCTAAAAGCGCTCAAAAAACATGCCACCTTCTTAAGACTGATTCAATCAAGAAACAACCCTAAGTGAGATGGCATTGCAATACCGATAAGAATTACTTACGGAGACCTAATTTCTCGATCAATGCGCGATAGCGATCCAGATCTTTGCCTTTGAGGTAATCCAAGAGGCGACGGCGACGTGAAACCATCTTCAACAAACCGCGACGGCTGTGATGGTCTTTAGCGTTAGCCTTGAAATGGGGGGTTAATTCATTGATGCGGGCTGTTAGCAATGAAACTTGAACTTCAGGGCTACCCGTATCATTTGCGCTGCGCGCGTTTTCTTTGACGATTTCCGCCGTTTTGATATCAGCAACTGCCATTTTTAATACTCCTTACTTGCGAACACTTGAGCTCTCACCCAATTTGTGTCGTGCCTAATTAAACAAAATACTTCAATAAAAACAAAAAAGCTTTATAAATCAAAGCCCTCGAATTGTAGCAGATGGAAGTCAAATCAAGGGATTTGCCCCGTAAATATTGGTATTCTTAGTTAAATGACTTGTCATAAATTTAAAAAATATATATTAATCAAAGAGTTACAAAATATGAAGTCCATTTTGCCCGTATTTGCATTCTCACTACTAGTAAGTTTTTGCCTCGCTCCCACAGCATTTGCACAATTTCCAAATGTATTTGGACCGGATAAAACAGCAGCACAGCAGCGGCAAGAAATCCTCAAGAAAAGTGATGACACGCTGAAACAACTCTATGCAGCTCAACCCAAAACTAAAGAATTAATTGAAAAATCGGTAGGCTATGCCACCTTTAGCAACTTTGGAATGAAAATTTTGATTGCTGGCGGCGGCACTGGATCTGGCGTCGTGATCAATAAGCTTAGCTCAAAACCCGTATTTATGAATATGGCTGAAGTTCAAGCTGGTCTTGGCATGGGAATTAAATCTTTTCAAAATATTTTTATATTCCAAACTGAAGATGCATTAAATAACTTTGTAAATTCAGGGTGGACCTTTGGCGGTCAAGTAACTGCCTCAGCTAAATATGACAAGGATGGGAATGCCTACCAAGATGGCACTATCGTCGCCCCTGGAATCATCATGTTTCAACTAACAGACTCAGGCCTTGCCGCTGAAATCACCGGCAAGGGAACAAAGTACTACAAAGACACTACGCTCAACAAGTAGATGCAAATCAGATGGCGCCTATCATGGCGTCATCTGCGCATTTAATTTTGCCTGGCTTGGGTCATGCAGCTTATTTAAAGCAGACAAATACGCCTTTGCAGAAGCCGCAATGATGTCTGGATCAGTACCCACACCATTCACAATTCGACCGCCTTTAGATAAACGCACGGTGACCTCGCCTTGTGACTGAGTGCCTGAAGTGATTGCATTGACTGAGTACAACAATTGCTCGGCCCCACTCTTCGCAATTTCTTCGATCGCATTCAAGCTAGCATCAACCGGGCCATTGCCCTCTGCCTCAGAACTCAATTCTTTATCGCCCATGCGGAAAGTAATACGAGACTTCGGACGCTCGCCTGTTTCTGAATGTTGGCTCAAGGAAATGAATTGAAAATACTCACCCTCTTCTGCAGCTGCAGCATCAGACATGATGGCGATGATGTCTTCATCAAAAATCTCTGCCTTTTGATCAGCTAATGCCTTAAAGCGAGTGAATGCCTCATTCAAATCCGCTTCTGCCTCTACGGCAATACCCAACTCTTGTAAGCGTTGCTTAAATGCGTTGCGGCCAGATAATTTACCCAACACGATCTTGTTGGTTGTCCAGCCCACATCTTCCGCACGCATGATTTCATAGGTTTCGCGATTCTTCAAAATACCGTCTTGATGAATGCCCGAGGCGTGTGCAAAGGCATTGGCGCCCACAACTGCTTTATTTGGTTGCACTACAAAACCGGTAATTTGAGAAACCAATTTAGAAGCCGGAACGATCTGGCTCGCATCGATGCCGCAAACCATATCAAAGTAATCTTTGCGAGTGCGCAAAGACATCACAATTTCTTCTAAGGCAGTATTGCCGGCGCGCTCACCCAAACCATTAATGGTGCACTCAATTTGACGCGCTCCACCAATCTTGACGCCAGCCAAAGAATTAGCCACCGCCATACCCAAATCATTATGACAATGCACTGACCAAATCGCCTTATCTGAATTCGGCACACGGGTGCGTAAGGTTTTGATGAACTCACCATATAACTCGGGAGTTGCATAACCAACTGTGTCGGGAATATTGATTGTTGATGCGCCCTCATTGATGACAGCCTCCACCACGCGGCATAAGAAATCCATCTCTGAGCGATAACCATCTTCCGCAGAGAATTCAATATCGGACGCCAAGTTTCTGGCAAAACGAATGGAGCGTTTCGCTTGCTCTAATACTTCTTCTGGAGACATGCGCAATTTGACGGCCATGTGCAATGGGCTTGTTGCCAAGAACGCATGGATACGTTTGGCATGAGCAGCTTGCAAGGCGTCAGCAGCACGTGTGATGTCCTTATCATTTGCTCTGGCCAATGAGCACACAATCGAATCCTTGACTGCGGCAGCCACCGCAGAAATCGCCTGAAAGTCACCCTCAGAGCTTGCTGCGAAACCAGCTTCAATCACATCCACCTTTAAACGCTCAAGCTGACGAGCAATACGAATCTTCTCGTCCTTGGTCATCGATGCGCCAGGGGATTGCTCACCATCACGCAAGGTGGTGTCAAAAATGATTACTTTGTCGCTCATCACTACTCTCCGGTTTACTTAATATCTCTTGAACAGCATTCAAAAACAAAAACCCCAGCAATTTGCTGGGGCTGGTATTTGTGGTTAATGAATGATCTCTATCTCATCAACTCAGGCCTTACCCGCCCCAAGCTTAAGGCTTAGTGCTAGAAGCAGTTTCCCGCTAGGAAGGCTGTTTAAAGGTGAGAAATTCATCAACATGGAATTAATATACCCCAAAAATAGGGATTTAGCTAAAACGTTTCCCACTAAGGCGTTCCCACGCCCAAATCACATAACCAGATGCGGAATACACCACGAATAAACCAAATAAGGTTAATGGCGGGTTCGAAGAAATCAGCACAAAGGTCAAAATCAATAAGACCATCACTCCAAATGGCACTCGATAGCGAACATCTAAAGCTTTACCGCTATAAAAACGCGCATTAGATACCATGGTTAAGCCAGCATAAACCGCAATAAAGAAGGTGATCCAAGGAATCGCTGAATCACGTACTGGAATCTTATTGTCATCAGCCAACCAGATGAAGCCTGCAATCAGAGAACCTGCTGCAGGACTGGGAAGGCCTTGAAAGAATTTCTTATCGACTACACCAGTATTGACATTAAAACGCGCCAGACGCAAAGCAGCGCCAGCGCAATAGGTAAATGCAGCAAGCCAGCCCCACTTGCCCAAATCTTTCAGGGCCCACTCATAAGCAACGAGTGCCGGAGCAACGCCAAATGAAACCATGTCTGCGAGGGAGTCATATTGCTCGCCAAACGCACTTTGAGTATTGGTCATGCGAGCAACGCGACCATCCATACCATCAAGCACAAGTGAGGCAAAGATAGCGATTGCCGCCACTTGAAACTGGTCATTCATTGCATTGACGATAGCAAAGAATCCACTGAATAAAGCCGCTGTAGTAAACGCATTCGGTAATAAATAAATACCCTTGCTGCGTAAACGTGGCTTCTCGGGAAGTAGCTCTTCTACTTCGTAATCCAGATCATCGCCTAGAGCTTCTGCCCATTGCCCATCATCAGAACCAAGACGGCGTGCATTGATGCGGTTACGATGAATGCGACCACGACGGCGAAATGTAGTCAAAGTATTGTCCGATGAATAAAAAGAATCAGTCTAAGCCAGGAACACGGGCCAAAGCAGTGTTCGTTGCAAATACTTTATCACCAACAGATACCAATGGTTCAGCGGTCAAGGGTAGATACACGTCTACACGTGAGCCAAAGCGGATAAACCCATAGCGCTCACCTGCTTTTAGGCGATCGCCAACATGGATATAACAGAGAATACGGCGTGCAATTAAACCAGCCACTTGTACCAAGGTCACTATTTGACCATTTGCGTCAATCACAACCGCATTGCGCTCATTTTCAGTAGAGGCTTTATCCAAATCGGCATTCACAAATTTACCTGGGAAATATTGAATTTCTTTCACCAAGCCATTTACGGAGCTGCGATTGGAGTGCACATTAAAAACGTTCATGAAAACACTGATCTTTAGCGCTTCACGACCAGCATAAGGATCGTTTGCAGTTTCAACAACCACAATACGTCCGTCAGCAGGCGATAAAACTAAATCGCGACCCAAGGCAGGAATGCGCTGAGGATCGCGGAAGAACTGCAGCACAAAAACAAAGATGATCCAGAAAGGCCATGACCATGCAATACCACCGAAGTGATGAATGATGAGGGCCATCACGCCCACTAGAGCCAAATAAGGCCAACCTTCTTTCGCAATAATGGGATGGGGATACATCATCTTTGTTCTGAGCCTTTGAAGTGAGGACTATAAATAAAATTAGTTCTTAGTCTGGTCAACTAACTTGTTCTTCGCAATCCAAGGCATCATGGCGCGCAATTTTGCACCAACTACTTCGATGTCATGCTCTGCATTCAAACGACGACGTGAGATCAATGTTGGAGCGCCTGCCTTGTTTTCCAAGATGAAGCTCTTCGCATATTCACCAGTCTGAATGTCTTTCAAGCACTGACGCATTGCGTTCTTCGTATCTTCAGTAACAACGCGTGGGCCAGTTACGTACTCACCATACTCAGCGTTATTGGAGATAGAGTAGTTCATGTTGGCAATACCACCTTCGTAGATCAAATCCACGATCAACTTGAGCTCATGCAAGCACTCAAAGTAAGCCATCTCAGGAGCGTAACCCGCTTCAACCAAAGTTTCAAAACCTGCTTTGATCAACTCTACTGCGCCACCGCAGAGAACAGCCTGTTCACCGAACAAGTCGGTTTCTGTTTCTTCACGGAAATTGGTTTCAATAATGCCGGCACGACCACCACCGTTAGCAGTTGCATATGACAAAGCCACATCACGTGCTGAACCAGATTTATCTTGGTATACAGCGATCAAATGAGGAACGCCGCCACCTTGTGAGTATGTACCACGAACAGTATGTCCAGGAGCCTTAGGGGCAATCATGATGACGTCCAAATCCGCACGTGGCTGAACTTGACCGTAATGAACGTTAAAGCCATGCGCAAAAGCGAGTGCAGCACCCTGCTTAATATTGGCATGCACTTCTTTGTTGTACACATCAGCGATTTGCTCATCTGGCAACAACATCATGACCACATCAGCGTCTTTAACAGCTTCAGCAACTTCTTTAACAGTCAAACCTGCATTAGCAGCTTTGCTCCAGGAAGCACCGTTCTTACGCAAACCAACAGTCACATTCACACCAGAATCTTTCAGGTTCAATGCGTGTGCATGACCTTGTGAACCGTAACCAATGATCGTGACTTTCTTGCCCTTGATAAGGGACAAATCTGCGTCTTTATCGTAAAAAACTTTCATGCTGTTTCCTTGTGTTGAAAAATATCGTTATTAGAGTAATAAATCAGTTAAAAAATTAGACCTTCAGAATGCGCTCGCCGCGCCCAATCCCAGATCCGCCTGAACGCACGGTTTCTAGAATCGATGCACGATCAATCGAATCAATAAAAGCATCCAACTTAGCGCCATCACCTGTTAATTCAATGGTGTAGCTCTTATCCGTGACATCAATAATGCGGCCACGGAAGATATCGGTTGTACGTTTGAGCTCTTCACGCTCTTTGCCTACCGCACGAACTTTGATCATCATGAGTTCGCGCTCGATATGAGGGCCTTCACTTAAATCAAATACCTTAACCACCTCAACCAAGCGATTCAAGTGTTTGGTAATTTGCTCAATGACATCATCAGAACCAAAGGTCACGATCGTCATACGTGAAAGTGATGGATCTTCAGTTGGCGCAACACTTAAGGTATCGATGTTGTAACCGCGAGCTGAGAACAAGCCAACTACACGAGATAAGGCGCCTGGTTCGTTCTCAATCAGTACAGAAATAATGTGTCGCATTACAGATCCTCACTACCCAAAAGCATTTCAGTAATACCCTTGCCTGCTTGAACCATAGGCCAAACGTTTTCTTCTGGGTCAGTCTGGAAATCCATGAATACGGTGCGATCTTTTAAGCGAATAGCCTCTTTGAGCGCGCCCTCAACGTCAGATTTTTTCTCAATACGCATACCAACGTGTCCATAGGCCTCTGCCAACTTCACAAAGTCGGGTAAAGAATCCATGTACGAACTAGAGTAACGCTTGTTATAGGTGAGCTCCTGCCACTGACGAACCATACCTAAGTAACGGTTGTTGAGTGACACGATCTTCACTGGAGTGTCGTATTGCTTACAAGTCGAGAGCTCTTGAATACACATCTGAATTGAGCCTTCACCAGTAATTGTGAAAACATCTTTCTCAGGGAATGCCTTCTTGATGCCCATAGCATATGGCAAGCCGACACCCATGGTGCCTAGACCACCAGAGTTAATCCAACGACGTGGTTTATCAAACTTATAAAACTGCGCAGCCCACATTTGATGCTGGCCAACGTCAGAGCAAATGAAGGCATCACCACCAGTGAGCTCCCATAATTTTTGAACGACGTACTGTGGCTTCACAATCTGCGATGCCTCGTCATACTTCAAGCAATCTTTTTTTCGCCACTCGTTAATCTGATCCCACCAGGCAGCAACTTTGTCACCATTCTTGCGTGGACCAGCAGCTTTGAGCTGAGCAGTCATCTCAACTAATACCTCTTTGAGATTGCCAACGATAGGAACATCAACTTTCACCCGTTTTGAAATAACGGATGGATCGATATCAATATGAATGATCTTGCGGGGATGGCTTGCAAAGTGCGCAGTGTTACCGATCACGCGATCATCAAAGCGCGCGCCAATTGCAATCAACACATCACTGTGTTGCATTGCCATATTGGCTTCGTATGTTCCATGCATGCCGAGCATGCCCAAAAACTGCGGACTTGTTCCAGGGAAGCCGCCAAGACCCATCAAGGTATTGGTAACGGGGTAACCCAATAAATCAGCAAACTCTTTGAGCTCTGACGCTGCGTCGGCAAGAATAATGCCGCCACCGGTATAAATATACGGACGCTCAGCCTCTTGCAACAAAGCAATCGCTTTACGAATCTGACCGCTGTGTCCCTTAACTACAGGGTTATAAGAGCGCATCTCCAGAGTCTCTGGATATACAAACGGACCCTTCGCTGCAGACACATCCTTTGGAATATCGATCAACACCGGACCTGGACGGCCTGTCTGTGCAATATGAAAGGCTTTCTTCAACACCATTGGCAAATCTTTCACATCCTTCACCAGGAAGTTGTGCTTTACCACTGGACGAGTAATACCAACAGTGTCTGCTTCTTGAAAGGCATCCTCACCAATCGCATAAGTTGGTACGTTGCCGCTGATGATCACCATTGGGATCGAATCAGTGTATGCAGTAGCAATACCAGTAACCGCATTCGTTACGCCTGGGCCTGATGTTACTAATGCAACGCCAACCTTACCAGTTGCACGAGCATAACCATCGGCCGCATGAACGGCTGCTTGTTCATGGCGAACCAGGATATGTTCGAATTTATCTTGTTTAAAAATCTCGTCGTAGATAAAGAGAACAGATCCGCCTGGATAACCCCAGACGTATTCAACGCCCTCTTTGTGCAGTGCATGCACGAGCATTTCAGCGCCAATCATTTCTGGAGGCGCTGCTACGGTATTTGTATTGGCTGAGTCTTTGTTAGCTTTAGTAGCTAAAAATTCGGCGCTGCTTGTATTCATTTCTTTCGTCCTTTGCAATTTTCGGCAAAAAATTGTTTAGTCTGTTCTATCCCCTGCTTATGGCCTGAGTTCGAACGGCGCTGCTACCGGAAAAACCACTTCGTAAATGAGAATCTAGGTAGTAAGCCCTATATTCTATAGCAATCCCCTAAAATGACCCAATTCTGAATGATTCAGGTGTAATCGACTGCATGGCATCCGCCCAAGAACTATCCGACTTTCTGAGTAGCGTTGAGCAGCGTGCTTTCAAGCAGGCGGTTTATGCCGTGCGCGATGATGACGCCGCAATGGATATTGTTCAAGATGCCATGATCAAGCTCGCAGAAAAGTACGGTGATAAGCCTGCCGCAGAACTGCCCCTACTATTCACCCGAATTCTGCAAAACCGCATCCATGACTGGTTTCGTCGTCAAAAAGTCCGCAACGCTTGGGTCACCCTCTTCTCCAACATGGGCAGAAAAGCTGATGAAAACGATGATTTTGACCCTCTAGAGTCACTTTCAGCGCCGGATGACAGCGAAATTCACCAAGATGGGGCAAAAAAGCTGGAAAAGAGTCAACTTTTACAGTCTTTGGAGTCAGAAATCGCTAAATTACCTGTACGTCAACGAGAAGCCTTCCTGATGCGTTATTGGGATGAGCTAAGCATTACCGATACTGCCAAAGCCATGAATTGCAGCGAAGGCAGTGTCAAAACGCATTGCTCTAGAGCAACGCAAACTTTAGCTAAAGCATTGAAATTAAAAGGAATTACCCTGTGAAGCACCTTGATGAAACCCTCAGCCCAATACAAGCCGATGAATTTGGTCGTGCAAGCGCCGCTCTTTTGAGCCAAGGCGCTCAGAACTTGCCTGCCAGCATCAAAGATCGTCTGTATGAGGCACGTAAAAAGGCTCTGGCTGCTCGTAAGCCGGAGAAGGTTCGCATGAAGAGTGCCGCCTTGGCCGGCTCTGGCAATTGGACTGGCAGCTTCAAATCTTCCAGCAATCTTTGGGACACCCTAGGTTGGGTAGCGCCACTTGTTGTCCTAGTATTTGGACTAATCGGCATTGCGCAATGGCAAAACGAATCTCGCATTAACGATATTGCAGAGGTAGACGCCGCCTTGCTGACGGATGATGTTCCACCAGATGCCTATGCTGATAGCGGATTTATGGTCTTCCTTAAAAATGGCTCACTCTCAGATTCCGAAGATTCTTCCAAAGAGTTATCGCCAAGCAAATAAGCTTGGACTTGATGGCTCATCTATGGGGAATATGAAAAACATCGCTAGCAAAGCCTTAGTAGCTTCTGCGCTAGCATGGCTGACCATAAGTGCATCCAGTGTTCTTGCACAAAGCACTCCCTCTTCCCATGGGAAAACTACCGCAATCCCTGCAAAGACTCCAGATGGAACCTGGGATAGCTTAAGCCCCGCTCAACAAAAAACGCTTGCTCCGCTAGAGAGCGACTGGGATTACATGCTTCCGGATAGTCGCAAAAAATGGATCTATGTAGCGAACTTATATCCCAAGATGTCATCCACAGATCAAGAGCGTCTGCAGTCACGCATGACCAGCTGGTCTAACCTATCCCAACGCGATCGTCGTATTGCTCGTGAAAACTATCTCATTAGCCTGAAATTCCCCGCCGAGAAAAAAGCAGAGGCATGGAGCGCTTATCAAAAATTGAGTGAAGAGCAAAAGAAGAAGCTGATGGAAATGGAGGCCAAGAAAAAGCCAACCGCCACCAATGCGCCAACCTTGCAACAGCATGCAATCCAACGTGAAACCACGCCTGCCCCAGCCGTGCCAAATCCACGCGCAGTTCAAGCAACAAGTCCTGAAGCTGGTTCATCCCCAAGCTCAGCGGCCCCCAGCAGCACAGAAAACCCCTCTTCTACAAATTAATGACGCCTACTGAGTTAAGCGCCTTACCTGCACCCCAGTTTTGGCGTCGCGTCTCTTGCTGCCTTTACGAACAACTTGTACTACTAGGGGTAATAGCTTTTACATTTTTGCTTCCCAATTTAGGGCTTGGTATTCTTTTTGGCGTTTCATTGCCAAGCTGGCTAACCTTTTTGTATTTGTATTCCGTGCTGGGCATTTATTTCGTTTGGTATTGGACAAAATCAGGACAAACCTTGGCGATGCAAACTTGGCGCATTCGTATGATCGGTGGAAATGGTTTCAATCTAACAAGACGTCAAGCGATTTGGCGCTATGTCTATGGATCCCTCTGGATTGTTCCCTGCGTATTCTTGCAGTGGATCTTTCATCTGGAAAAATGGCAAATCATTGAAATGCTCTTCAGCGTTGCCTTATTTTTTTGGCCGCTGAGTATTTTCTTGGATAGCCGAAGTCCTGCTGAACGCCAAAGCCTTCCAGACAGAATGGCTGGATCTAGATTGGTAGAGCTGCCTAAAAACCTTGTAACGCTTTCTTAAGGCTAATTTAGTTTAGGTCAGCACTCACGCAAGCATTGCACTGCTGTAGCGCCTTGAATGCGCTTCTGAAATCGATAGCCTGCCAACATCGTTGCCCCTACACCAAGCGCAAGACCCAAAGCAATGGCTTGTACAAAGGCATTAAATTCAATATCCATCACATAACGACCTAAGCACCAAGCTGCTAGACCTGCAAATATCCCTGCTAAAGCCCCTGCAGCTACACCGATCACCAATAACTCTGTCATTGCAATCTGCTTAAGCGTTTTTTGCGATGCGCCTATAGCTTTTAATAAATCGGCATTGCGATATCGTTCATCCTGAGTGGCTGCCATCGCCGTCATTAACACCAGCATAGAGGCAAGTAGAGTAAATACAAATAGCAGACCCAAAGCGGTTGTGAGTTTGTTCAAGACTTCCTGAATCTGCTGCAATGATGCTGAGACGTCCACCATGGTGACATTGGGATAGGCTTGGCTAATCTGAAAATCAAGACTCTCAAGATGAGGTGCTTGGTAATAGGAAGTAATCCAAGATTGCGGCATTGTGCCTAAGAGTGCTGGGGGCATGATGACAAAAAAGTTCACCCGCATCGAACTCCAATCCAATTTACGGATGGAAGTAATGGGCGCGCTGACAGTTTCACCAGCGACTTCATAAGTTAATTGGTCACCAAGCTTGAGCTTTAAGGTTTTGGCAATACCCGACTCAATTGAAATTTGTGGCTGATCCCCTGAAATCCACTCTCCCGACAGGATACGATTACCTTCAGGCAATTGATTTGTGTATGAGAGATTAAATTCACGATCGACTAATCGCCTTGCATTCTCATCCGAATAGCTACTAGGTGAAATATAAATACCATTGACTTGAACGAGACGCCCTCTGACCATAGGATAGAAGTCTAGCTTGGGTGCACCTGAGGCCTCAATCATTTTCGCTAGCTCTACTTTTTGATCCTCCTGCACATTAATCATGAAACGATTCGGTGCATTGGCCGGGATATTGCCTCGCCAAGCATTTAGCAAATCCTGCCTTAATAAGAAAATCAGAAGGATTGCCATGATGGCAATAGCGAGAGCCGTAATCTGCATCACCGCAAAACCAGAACGTCGCTCCATTGCGGTATAGGCAAAGCGCGTAGCAAAGTGACGCATCGACTGTTTAGAAACCAGCCAAAGAGCAGTGCGCGCACAAAGCAAAAAGATCAGCAAGGCGCCAATAAAACTCAGGCCCACCCACAGCGCCAATTTCCAATCCCGTGCCACCAACAGAATCAACATAGCGCAACTGACAAAAGCGAAGGCAAATACCCAAAGCATGGAAATACCAGAAAACTCAAATTCATTTCGAATCAAACGCATGGGTGACACCGAAGACAGACTCAATAAAGGCGGTCCAGCAAAAGCAAAGAGCAACGCCCAAGTAAAAGCCGCACTCCAGAGGATGGGGATCAAAGATGGGATTGGTAAAGCGGTAATTAGCAAATTACCCAACAATTGCGTCAGCGTTTCTTGAGCAAGAAAACCAACAATTGAGCCAATGACTGCAGATAAGACGCCCAGCAATAGCATAGTGGTCAACTGTTTCTTCAAGATGGTTCTTCTCGAAGCTCCAAAGCATTTCCAGGTTGCGCACACGTCTGCTTGACCGATTGCATAACGCCGAGCTGATAAAGCAATTGCCACCGCGCAAATCATGGCGGTGAGCAAAGCAACCAAAGATAAAAACTGCTCTGCTCTCTCTAGTGTTTTGCGCATCATGGGCTGCGCATTTTCGAGCGTTTCAATATGAATACCACGCAAGTGTTGTGTCTCAATCTGTTGATCCACCCATGAGCGATATGTGGCAACAGCATTATCGGAGCCCGAAAGCAACAATCGATACGTTACGCGGCTCCCCATGCCAATCAAGCCAGTTGATGGTAAGTCGTCCAAAGACATCATGACGCGTGGTGCGAAATTCATAAAGCCCGCGCCTCGATCAATTTCCCTAACAAGCACCCCTGTAATTAGAAATTGGCGATCTCCTAGGCGCAGTTGATCACCCTGCTTTATCTGCAAATTTCGGAGTATGGCGGGCTCTACCCATACCGTGCCAGGCGATGGGCCTTGCTTCTGCTCCACTTCTTTTGCTGGACTGGCGCCCACGGGGTAAATAGACAAGGTTCCGCGCAATGGGTAATTCGCGCTCACCGCTTTAATGGAGGCCAACTTACTTTGAGCAGCACTGCTGGCCATGCTTGGGAAAACAATTGTTTGCGCCGTCTCCAAGCCCAACCGATGAGCATGCCCAATCAAGTCTTGTGAAATAGGCTGATCGGCAACAACCAATAAATCCGATGCCAGAAGTTGGCGAGCATCAAATTCAAATGCACGATGCATTCGATCTGCTAAAAAACCAACGCTTGTTAAAGCGCTTACAGAAATCACTAATGCAGCAAGTAGCCACCTGAGCTCTTTAGAGCGCAGGTCTTGCCGTAAAACACTAAATGGATTTTGCAGCAGCGTAATCAAATCGCCTGAATCTGGCCGCCATCAATTCGCATAATGGTGCCAGTGATAAATGAGGCATTCTGACTTGCCAAGAAAGCAGCGGCATCACCATACTCCTTAGGGTCACCATAGCGACCCATCGGAATTTGACGCAAGCTAGCTTTGACGACTTCTTCGTAGCTGGTGCCTTCTCGCTTCGCACGGGCTTCATCTAGTTGACGTAGACGATCTGTAGCAACACGACCCGGCATGATGACATTAACCGTAATACCTTCAGCTGCAACCTCTGCAGCCAAGGTCTTTGACCAGCCCAACAGTGCTGCGCGCAATGTATTGGAGATGGCTAAGTTTTTAATGGGCGCTATCGCACCTGAAGTAGTGCTAGTAATGATACGACCCCACTTGCGTTGACGCATACCGGGTAACACACGATCGGTAATGGCGATCAGCGAGAGCACCATGTCATTAAAACTTTTTTGCCACAAAGCTGGATCTTGCCCTGCAGCAGGTGTTGGTGGTGGTCCGCCAGTGTTATTGATCAAGATATCAATGGGACCTAATTCTTTTTCAACTTGAGACACTAAACCATCAATCACCGAAGAATCAGAGAGGTCCCAGTTCAGCGCTAAGGCCACACCACCCGCAGCTTTAATCAGATCAACAGATTGCTGTAAACCTTCTGGATTGCGGCCAGTAACAGCTACTTTGACACCTTCTCGCGCCAAAGATACTGCCATTGCTTGACCCAAGCCACGGCTTGAAGCCATGACTAATGCTACTTTGCCTTTGATGCCTAAATCCATTTTGTCTCCACCTATTTTTATAGTTACTGACTTACTTCGTTTTGATCTTAATCCAAAGCTAATTTTTGTTTTGCTACGACTTCTTTGTAGACCGCATATTCCGCTTTAATCTCTTTAGAGAACGCTTCTGGTCCATTCACGTTAATGATGGAACCAGTTTCTTCAATGCGTTTTTTAACTGCTGGGTCCGCCACCACAACTTTCAAAGCTGCGTAGTATTTGTCCACGATATCTTTTGGAACACCAGCAGGTCCTAGCAAGCCGTAATACGCCATACGATTGACTGGCGCCAAGCCAACCTCAGAAAAAGTGGGGACGTTAGGCAGCTGGGCTAAGCGTTTGGGCGCAGCAATCACGATAGGAACTAATTTGACATCTTTCACGAATGGCAAAGTTGACGGCAAGTTATCAAAAATCATTGAGACCTGACCGCCTACCGTATCCGCTAAAGCAGGACCAGCACCGCGATAAGGGATATGCACGATGTAAACTCCGGCTAGACTCTTGAACAACTCTGTTTGCAAATGGCCAATACCACCAGTACCTGAACTTGAATAAGAATACTTTCCGGGATTTGCCTTCAAGACAGCCATAAAGGTTTTGAAATCCTTTGCCGGAAAGGAAGGGTTTACGGCAATGATGTTTGGGGTTGCGGCAATATTGCTAATTGCTGTGAAATCAGTAATGGGGTCATAACCAATTTTGGGATTAATCGCCGGGTTAGCAGCTGTAGTCGATACCGTAGCCATACCAATGGTGTATCCATCTTTTGGAGCACGCATCACCTCAAGTGCGCCAATCGAACCGCCCCCGCCCGCTTTGTTTTCCACAATCACTGGCTGACCCAGTTGACGACCTAGCGCATCACCCACAGCTCGAGCGATGATGTCAGTACTGCCGCCAGGCGCAAATGGAACAATTAAGCGAATAGGCTTAGTGGGAAAGCTTTGCGCATGAGCAAGCCCAACCAATCCTAAAGCCAAGATCGTTGAACTTAGTAATGTCCGTAAATTACTTTGCTTCATCATTCTGTATTCCTACATTCCTAAAGGTTTAGGTAAATTGCCTGCATATTGGTTCAGCGCAGACTCATACTCTTTAAAGATCTCAGCCAAAGCCTGTTGTTGACCTAGGACTAAAGCTTGAGGTGTATTGTCTTTCAATGCAATGCGCCTGGTGTAACGATTAGAGCCGAGCAAGGGATTCGTTTTTCCATCATTAGTTGTAGTTAAGAAAAACTCTACACTGACAACCGCCTCTGGCTTCACTCGATAGTCACCGTAAAACTCATTGACCGTAGCTTGCAATGTGTAATAGGGAAAGAAACTATTATTTTGACCTACGGTCGCCGCAAAGATATTCGTCTTGTTAATCCATTCCCGCTCAGCATTGCCAATCATCTCCGAAGGAATGTTCGAGTAAACGTTATAAAAGTCTCTCTCATAACGTTGATCACCAATGCGATACACCAAAGACTTACCGTCAAACGGAGGTGCAACATTGACGGACCCAATTTTTAACCAGTACACACTCTGCTGCTTTAGTGGTGCAGCAGTCCGTTGCGGCGCAACCAACCAACTGGTTGGGGTTACAGGCGCACGAGTAGGTAAAGAGCACGCAGTCAGAATGGCAACAAAGATGCCAGCAAATAGGTATTTGATCATTTCGCTGCTCCTGATTGAGTCTGAGCACCATTCATTGGCGGTGTGATGCGGGGTGGCGGCTCACCCCAAATCAAGCTTGCTGGTGACTGGCTGGCAATACGCGAAAACTCATTGAGTTGCTCGCTGGTTTGCTTCAGATTTTCAATGGTCAATTGTGTATCGCCCTGCATCGCTGTAATGGTTTGACGTAAGGCAACCACTGCACCAACCAATTCGCGCATTAAGACATTGAGCTCATCTTTATCTGTCACTTTAGCAATCCGCTCCAAAATAACATTCAAGTCTTTGACAGAATTAATCAGGCCTTGATTATTCTTACCATCACCCGCCATCAAAGTATTGAGGTTGCCCATTAGTTGATCAAACTTTTGCTGAGTGCCGTCAATATTGAGTTGGTTCATGCCGTCAATGAGCTTTTGAATTCCAGAGATGATTTCATCCGCTTGATTTGGAAGCGCAGGGATTACGGGATACTCCGGCTTCCAACTATAAGGCAGCTCTGAATTCTCGCTAGCAGTCTTAGGTAAAAAATCGAACTCAACGTAGTTCACTCCAGTGATACCCATGGATTTAACACGAGCACGCAATCCTTTTTTGACAAAATCCTGAATTTGATTGACGTCGACATTCTCTCCAAAAACCTGCATTCTCACAACCACATATTGGCGACGATCGTTATAGGGTATGTCTTTTTCGTACATATCCCCTGTTAAACCAATAAAACTTACTTGCCCAATCTTGACGCCCCGAAAGCGCACGGCAGCGCCAACATCTAAACCAGTGACGGATTGTTTGATGTAGGTCTCGACATAAAAGGACTTTTTAAATAATTGCCCGGAACCGAAAATCAAGATTACCGAAATCAATACAGCAATTGCGGCAATAACAAATGCGCCGAGACGGAAATAGTTAGGATTTGAGTTATTACTCATGCTGCGTCCTTAGTCGTAATGCGATTAAAGAATTGATGTACGCGAGGATCGGTGCTGGTATCGCGCAATACCTTGGGATCACCTTCAGCAATAATGCCTTTGGCGCCCTTATCCAACATAATGACCTTATCGGCAATCGCATAGATACTAGCTAGCTCATGCGACACAATTACAAAGGTGATGCCTAAATTTTTAGACAAATCCATGATGGTCTGATCTAGATCTGCCGACGTAATCGGGTCTAGGCCGGCAGAAGGTTCATCTAAAAATAAGATTTTGGGATCAAGAGCCATCGCCCTAGCAATGGCTGCACGCTTTTGCATACCGCCGCTAATCTCGCTAGGCATATACGACTCATAAGGAAGCAATCCAACAAGGTCGAGTTTGCAACGTGCCAGCAAATTCATTTGATCTTGCGTCAACTGGGTGTATTCCTGCATAAATAAGGTGACGTTGTCCAATAGATTCATGGACCCGAATAATGCCCCCTGTTGATACATCACCCCAAAACTCGTCATGATCTTTTGGCGATCCGATCCTTGCGCCTTAGTGATGTTTTGTCCCTCAATCAGAACATCGCCTGATAAGGGCTGATACAAACCAAAGAGATTTTTAAGAAGACTGGATTTTCCGCAACCCGACCCTCCCAAGATAACAAAGATATCACCGTTGTTTACCGTGAAATTGAGATCTTTCATCAACACATTCGAGCCATAACCCACAGTCAGGTTTTGCACATCAATTGCATATGGACTAGAGACGGCATTGAGATTGGCTACCGGCGTATTCATCAGAAACCCGTCTTATAGGAAATGACCGCAAAAATGCCGTCAACCAACACAATCATCACAATACTGCTCACTACCGCACGAGTTGCAGAGATACCTACTGCGGCGGCGCCTGTTCCAGTTTGCATACCTCTTAAACAGCCCATTGCAGAGACAACCACACCAAACATAGTTGCCTTCACTAAACCTGAAAAAATATCTTCTACATCTACGGCGCTCAACATGCCGTTATAGAAATTGACGAAAGGAATACCGTATATTTGCATTGTGCACATTGAGGCGATGATGCTCACAATATCCGCGTATAACGTCAGTACGGGCGCCACCAATATTCCAGCAAGCACTCTTGGCACAACTAAAAAGCGCATCGGGCTCAATCCGCCAGAAACAAGGGCGTCTACTTCGCTATTCACCGTCATCGTGCCAATCTCAGCCGCAAATGCCGCAGAAGATCGGCCAGCCAGCAAAATAGCGGTGATTAATGGCCCCATTTCGCGGACAATTCCAAGGGCTGCCAGAGGCCCCACGAAAGAAACGGCGCCAAACTGTTTCATGCCAATGGCTGCTTGGAAAGACAAGATCACGCCAATGAGGAATGCTACTAATCCCACAATTGGCAGCGCTGCAATTCCGGCTTCTACCGCAGCATTTACAAAATCGCCCCAACGCACCTTGGTAATGTTTCGTATAGACCAAAATAAATCAGAAGCTAGATGTCCTGCAAAGGTAACCAACCCAATCAGATCATCGATCAGGTTTTGCATAGCCATACCGGTGCTAACAAAAAAACTGCGCTTGGGTTTTGCAGCTGGAACAGGAAATAAATTGCTGATGGGATCAAACTCTTGTAGCAAGGGTTGATAGCGACTATTTAAACCTTGCAACTCAAATTGAGCCCCGGCTTTATTCTGAGCTTCTTCCACCCCAATTAAAAATGCAATCCCAGCACCATCCAAGGAAGTAACAGCAGTAGCATCGAATGTAAGAGTAGCCTTAGCAATATTTGCTTTTTGAATAGTAGCCAGCCATGCACTTTGTGAATCACAGATCTGCGTCCAGACTCCACCTAAGGTATAGACACTGACGACACCACTCAGCACAACTTTGACATGGTTAGCGTCTATCTGCGACCAAATTGCTATGGGGCTTGCAGAAGACTGAGAAACCGCAGAAATTGTGTCAGAAACGCTCATAAATGAACTATAAGGTATCGGCAAGAAACCTTCGTTAAATGCTCTAAAAATGAAAAGGGCCCAGTTTTTAACTAGGCCCTATATAAGGTGGTGCGGCTGGCAGGAATTGAACCCACGACCCCTTGGTTCGTAGCCAAGTACTCTATCCAGCTGAGCTACAGCCGCAACAGCCATAATTATGCCATGGAAGAGAAGAACTACATCACCCCCGCTGGTCACGAGCGGATTAAAGCCGAGCTCTTACAGCTCCTAAACCTTGATAGACCCGAGGTTGTCAAGGTGGTGCACTGGGCTGCCAGCAATGGCGACCGGTCAGAAAACGGGGACTACATCTACGGAAAAAAGCGCCTACGGGAGATCGATCGACGGATTCGATTTCTGAATAAACGTCTCGAAGTTGCCGTAGTGGTCGACAATTCTGCCCGAAAATCAGGCGAAGCCGATGCCGAGCAGATCTTTTTTGGCGCAACGGTCACCTACTCCCCGCTAGAAGGCAACGATGCCGAAAAAGAAACGGAGATCACGATTGTTGGGGTTGATGAAGTGGATCTTGAAAAGAACCGTGTCAGCTGGGTTTCACCTATAGCCAAAGCACTGATTAAATCCAGACTGGGCGATTGCGTCACCATTCAAACACCAACAGGCCCCACTGAAATTGAAATACTAGATGTACAGTACCGGTAAATTCTGAATATAGATATTTACAGTGCACGGGTACGAGTAACTCGCATCACATCAGGATTTGCTCTTAAGCTGCGCATGACTTTGGAGAGATGCAAACGATCAAAGACTTGAATCGTAAAGCGAATGGTGACTGAATCTTCTTTAAAGCGATCGTCCATCGACACATTCATAATGTTCGAGTCTGCGGCGGTCACGCTACTTGCAACACGTGCCAAGACACCTTTACCTTGTCTGGTATCAATCGCTAGATCCACTTCAAATTCGCGATTGAGGTCTTTGCCCCACTCTACCTCGATCCACTTATCGCTATCTTTTGAAAGCATGCGCAAGGCTACCGGGCAATCATTAGTGTGAACTTGTAAACCTTCGCCCTTACCCAGGTAACCAATAATGTTGTCACCAGGTATGGGGTGACAACAGGACTGAAAATGAATAGAGTTACCTTCACGCCCATCTACCAAGATGGCTTGGCGCTGGTGCTGTTGGATATCCTGGCTTGGGTTAACCCAATCGGCTGCGCCTAGTCGCATTTGTTCTGCGCCGCCTTCGTCATCAATCAAAATCTTTAGACGTATAGCCAGCTCTTGAGGTGAACGACGCCCCAAAGCAATATTGACGCAAGCCTCTTCACGGGTTTTATCTCCGGTCCAATGCATTAACTTCTCCCAAATCTCTGGAGTAATGAGTGCGGCATCAACACCTTGTTGGCGCAGGCTATTAGCCAAGAGACGCTCACCCAACTGCAAGGATTCTGAATAATGTTTGGTCTTTAGTGAATGGCGAATCGATGCCCTGGCTTTACCGGTTCGTACAAATGCAAGCCAACCAGGATTGGGTTGTGAGTTAGCAGAGGTAACGACTTCAATAATGTCACCATTTTTGAGTTCACTGCGTAAGGGTAATTGCAAACCATTGATCTTGACTGCAACGCAAGTATTACCTAAATCACTATGAATGGAATAGGCAAAATCTAAGGCGGTAGCGCCTCTTGGCAGAGCACGAATTTGGCCAGCCGGTGTAAACACATACACAGCGTCAGGGAACAAGTCGATCTTGACGTGCTCTAAGAACTCTTGAGAATCGCCACTACTATCCTGAATATCAATCAAAGACTGTAACCATTGGTGCGCACGGTTTTGCACCTCACTCATATCAGGCGTACCTTCTTTGTAAGCCCAGTGCGCTGCTACACCGGCTTCAGCCACAGCATGCATATCCGATGTCCGGATCTGGAACTCCACCGGCACTCCTGAGGGACCCAATAAGGTGGTATGTAAAGACTGATAGCCGTTTAACTTCGGAATGGCGATGTAATCCTTAAACTTGCCTGGCATCGGCTTATACAGAGAATGCAATATGCCCAATGCACGATAGCATTCATCAATTGAGCTGACTGTTACCCTAAAGGCATACACATCTAAGACCTGCGAGAAACTCACATGCTTGGTACGCATCTTGTTATAGATGCTGTAAAGCGTTTTTTCACGACCACGCAAATCAACTTGAAGATTGGCTTTTGCAAAAGCCATACGCGAGGCCTGCAAAATCTTCTCGACCATTTCTTTGCGATTGCCACGCGCCCGCTTCACCGCCCCTTCAATGACCCGAAAACGCATGGGCATGGAATAACGGAAACTCAAATCCTGTAAATCACGATAAATAACGTTAAGACCAAGACGGTGCGCAACGGGGGCATAGATTTCAATGGTTTCGGTAGCTACTCTGCGGCGCTTAGCCATCGGCACCGCGTCTAAGGTACGCATATTGTGGGTACGGTCAGCAAGCTTGACCAATATCACACGTACATCGCGCGCCATCGCCATGAACATTTTGCGAAAGCTCTCTGCTTGCGCTTCAGCATGACTTTGAAACTCCAACTTATCAAGCTTAGTTAAACCTTCAACCAGTTCAGCAACCTTGGTGCCAAACTTTTCAACTAAATCCGCTTTGGTGCTACCCGTATCTTCAATCACATCATGCAGGAGCGCTGCCATGATGGATGGCGCATCTAGTCGCCAGGTAGCGCAGAGCTCTGCAACAGCAACCGGATGCGTAATGTAAGGCTCGCCACTATGACGGTATTGCCCTAGATGGGCTGCATCGGCAAACTGAAAGGCTTTTTTAATCTGCGCAACTTCCTCAGGCTTCAAATAAGAAAGCTTAGAGAGCAAGCCATCTATTGAGACGACTTGGTGCTTTAAAGGACGATCAGGGGCTGAAGTCGGACCAAAGAGGTGGCGACTTGATTGTGCGAGCAGGCTCGCAATAATGGATTTCTTATTTGCTTTTAAGCTTGATGATTTTGCAGAATCGAGCGATTCTGATTCGAGCAAACTGCTTTGCTCTTTAGGCGAAGAACTGCCTACAAATTCCGATGTGTTTTTAGAACCAGATGGTCCTGTTTCTAGCGGGAGCTCCACACCGGAACTCCTAAATTACAAAGGTACTTTGGTCAGCATGTCACGGTCAGTCACACCTGCAGCTACTTCGCGCAATGCAACTACCGTAGCTTTATCTCTGGACTCAACTCGTGGAGTGTGACCCTGAACCAATTGACGTGCGCGATAAGTCGCAGACAAGACTAGTTCAAAACGATTAGGGATAGTTTTAAGGCAATCTTCTACAGTAATACGGGCCATGCTGAACTCACTTAAATTAGCTTCAATACCGATAGGATACCCGATTAGACCCCTAGACGCCGTAAAAGGGCTGGATTACGGGCCATAGATGGTCCAGAACGCAGGCGGCTGGAGGCCAGAATATGCTTCAAGTCCACTAGCGCCTGCTCAAAGGAATCATTGACCACGATGTAGTCTGCCTCATGGGCATGCATGAGCTCTACATGAGCGGCAGCCAAACGGCGTTCAATGGTTTCCTCGTCATCCTGTCCCCGCTTACGCAATCGCTCTTCTAAAGCCTCAATCGAGGGCGGAAAAATAAAGATCCACTGCACCGACGGTATCAGCTTACGAATTTGTTGGGCGCCCTGCCAATCAATCTCCAGCATCACATCATTACCGGCTTGCATCTGTGATTCGATCCACGGTTTAGATGTGCCATAAAAATGACCATGCACCTGCGCCCACTCTAAAAAATGCCCTTGATCGCGTTCCGCAATAAATGCTTCTTGAGAGGCAAAACGATAATCCTTGCCATCGACTTCACCAGGCCTTGGTGCTCGTGTAGTGGTTGATAAAGATAACTTCAGCGCAGGATCTTCGTTTAATAAGGCGTTCACCAAAGAAGATTTACCTGCACCCGATGGTGCAACAATCATCAACATGCTGCCTTGATAAGAAGGTGTCGAGTTTGAAGTGGTCATATATTGATAAATTACTCTAGATTCTGAACCTGTTCACGCATTTGCTCAATCAGAAGCTTAAGCTCAAGAGCAGCTTGCGTACACTCTTCAGAGACCGACTTAGAGCTCAGGGTATTGGCTTCACGGTTCAGTTCTTGCATCAGGAAGTCCAAGCGCTTGCCTACAGGGCCCTTACCAGCCAATGCTGTTCGCACAGTATTTAAGTGGGTCTTAAGACGAGCGAACTCTTCAGCTACGTCAATCCGCACTGCATACAGAACGACTTCCTGACGAATGCGATCCATCAGCTCTGCGCCAATGCCTTTACCCAGCTCTTGGCCAGCCAAAGATTCAGCTAATCGTTCTGTCAGTTTTTCTTGATACTGCGTAACATAGCCAGGCACCTTAGGTTCAATGCTGGCAATAATTCCATCCATCTTGGTGGTGATATTGGTGAGCACTGTTACCAAGGCCTTACCTTCTGCTTGACGACTATTCATCAATGCATCTAATGCAGCTCGCCCTGCTTCTACGGTTGCAGTAATCCAACCTTCTTCTTCACCACGAGGCTCAGCAACAATGCCAGGCCAACGCAAGATCTCGCCAATGCTCAGCTCTCTAGCTTTGGGAAAAATATCTTGGGCACGCTCTTGTAGTGTGTAAAGGGCATCAAGGCGGTCTTTGCTGATTGCTCCCAGAGCATGGGTATCGGTTTTAGGGGAACCGGATCCAGCATTAGAGCTATTGTTATTGATGCGCCATGCTGCCCGAAACTCTACTTTGCCTCGAGAAAGGCTTTGGGTCGTCAGTTCACGCAGGGCTGGCTCCGCAGCACGGCATTCATCTTGAAGACGAAAACCTAAGTCCAAAAACCGGCTATTTACAGCCCGGCACTCCACCTGCAGATCAGCCACCACCCCAGTCCCTAAGGAGACTTGGCGAGAAGCGCTGCCATAACCAGTCATGCTCGATATCATATGGACATTGTAGATTCTTTATTTAGGAACCCGTTATGAGCAGCTCCACCGTATCTAATATTGCCCGCCCTAGCGGTCGCAAACCCAAAGACTTACGTCCTGTGACGATCTCTCGCAGCTTTACTAAGCATGCCGAGGGTTCCGTTCTGATTGCCTTTGGCGATACCAAGGTACTCTGCACTGCCAGCATCCTCGATAAAGTGCCCCCACATAAGCGTGGCTCTGGCGAAGGCTGGGTCACCGCCGAGTACGGCATGCTCCCCCGCTCCACCCATACTCGCAGCGATCGTGAAGCAGCCCGCGGCAAACAATCTGGCCGCACTCAAGAAATTCAACGACTGATTGGTCGCGCAATGCGTAGCGTCTTTGATCTCAAAATCTTAGGTGAGCGCACCATTCACTTAGATTGCGATGTGTTGCAAGCGGACGGCGGTACACGCACTGCATCGATTACGGGTGCTTATGTTGCCGCTCGCGATGCCGTTAATCAATTACTCAAAGATGGCAGCTTAACGCAAGATCCCATCATCGATAGTGTTGCCGCTATTTCGGTAGGCATTTATCAAGGCGTGCCAGTGTTGGATTTGGATTACCCTGAAGACTCTGCTTGTGATACCGATATGAATGTCGTCATGACTGGTAAAGGTGGCATGATTGAAGTGCAAGGCACCGCTGAAGGCGCGGCCTTCTCTAGATGCGAGCTCACCGCCCTGCTAGACCTGGCAGAACAAGGTATTCATGAGCTCACGAAGCTGCAAATTCAGTCACTGAAATAATCTCCTAAGAGCATACTCAATGCAAAAGTTGGTTCTTGCTTCTAATAATGCAGGTAAGGTACGCGAGTTTGCTGCTTTACTTGCGCCTTTGCAGTTTGAAGTGATACCTCAAGGCGCGCTGGGTATTCCATCTGCAGAAGAACCGCATCACACTTTTGTTGAAAATGCCTTAGCAAAAGCAAGGCATGCAAGTGCAGCTAGCGGCTTACCTGCGCTTGCTGATGACTCTGGCATTTGCGCACATGCATTAAATGGTGCGCCAGGAGTTTTATCAGCTCGCTATGCCGGCGAACCGGCGAATGATGCAGCAAACAATCAAAAGCTCATTGATGAACTATCAGGCAAAACCAATCGCGGCGCACATTATGTTTGCGCTTTAGTATTTGTGAATAGCGCAAAAGATCCAGAGCCCTTGATTGTACAAACACGTTGGTATGGCACTTTTATTGACGAAGCTAAGGGTTCCAATGGTTTTGGCTATGACCCACATTTCCTCTTGCCAGAATTAGGCTTAACTGCCGCCGAGCTAGAACCCGAACAGAAAAATGCCATTAGTCACCGCGGTCAAGCATTACGTGAGCTCATCGCCCAGCTAGAATCTCGCAAACAGTCTCGTAAGGAATTGAAAACCTCAGGTGTCTAATTTACAAAGTCAGGCTGTTAGCCTGACAGCACTTCCGCCATTAGCGCTGTACATACACTTCCCTTGGTGTGAAAAGAAATGTCCTTACTGCGACTTTAATTCACATCAAATTAAAACGGATGGTATCAATCAATCGGGTTTTGATGAGAGGCGTTACATCAACGCTCTCATTGCTGATTTAGAAACTGAGCTACCAAATGTTTGGGGACGACAAGTGCACAGTATTTTTATTGGCGGTGGCACCCCCAGCTTGTTATCGCCCGAAGGCATGGATGAGTTACTCTGTGCCATTCGGGCACGAGTGAATTTAGAACCCGATGCCGAGATCACGATGGAAGCCAATCCTGGCTCTATCGAAGCAGAAAAGTTTGCCGCATTTGCAAAATGCGGAATCAACCGAGTTTCGATTGGCGTACAAAGCTTTGATGATGAAAAGCTCCAGGCATTAGGGCGTATTCATAATGGAGCTGAGGCTAAACGAGCTATCGCGATTGCGCTAGAGCACTTTAAATCCGTCAATCTGGATTTAATGTACGGACTTCCTAATCAAAGCCTTGAAGATGCCAAAGCAGATGTGCAAACTGCCCTCTCATTTGGCACACCCCATCTCTCGTTTTACAACCTGACTTTAGAA
The DNA here is from genome assembly GCF_018687195.1 of Polynucleobacter sp. MWH-UH2A. Classification (NCBI taxonomy): domain Bacteria; kingdom Pseudomonadati; phylum Pseudomonadota; class Betaproteobacteria; order Burkholderiales; family Burkholderiaceae; genus Polynucleobacter; species Polynucleobacter sp. MWH-UH2A. The sequence goes on along the minus strand of NZ_CP061321.1, from coordinate 893,814 downwards.
CCCAATACTTACTTTGCTAACATCCCACCAAAGCTACCTTCTGATGATGTTGTTGATGGGATTTTTGAACAGAACTTAGACTTACTCACAAAGACAGGCTACACACGCTATGAAGTTTCAGCGTATGCCAAGAAGAATCAAGAGTGCAAACATAATCTCAATTACTGGCGCTTTGGTGATTACATCGGCATCGGTGCCGGCGCGCATGGCAAGATTTCATTTCCAGATCGCATTACAAGGCAAGTACGAGAGCGTCATCCAGAGGCCTATATGTCTGCCATGGAAAACAAAGGAAATGCACTCATCGAGTCCAAAGTGATTAAACCCAAAGACCTTCCTTTTGAATTTATGCTCAATGCCTTGCGTTTAACAGACGGGGTTGAGACCCATACCTTTAGCGAGCGCACTGGTTTACCACTGAGCGTGATTAGCAAAGGGCTTGAGCAGGCTAGCAAGAAAGGCCTGCTAGATCAGAACCCCAGCAAGCTCAAAGCAACCGAATTAGGTCTACGCTACCTTAATAATCTTCAAGAGCTGTTTTTAGACTGAACTAATAGCTGCTGGCTTACTTACCAGTCCAAGTCGGTGGCTCACCTTTTAGGAATGAGGCCACACCGTTTTTAAAATCTGCACTGCCATACGTTTCAGAAATCAAATCTGCACAGTCAGGCAATTGATTGCGCAGTAATCTGGCCAATGTGAGCTTGCTCGATTTTTGAGTAATCGGCGCCAATACAGAAAGTTTTTTTGCTAGTGCATCCGCTTCTTTAGCAAGATCTGCTTGCTCATAGGTAGCTAAGAGATAGCCTTGCCTTAGTAATTGCTCTGCAGATATCAGTTCAGCGAGAAGTAACATCCGCTTCACAATATTGATACCTAGGTGCGCAACTAGCCAAGCGATATTGCCTGCAGATAAACAATTACCCAAGGTTCTGGCAATCGGCACGCCAAACTTGGCGTCTGGTGTTGAAATACGAAAGTCGCAACAGCTCGTAATGGCCAAACCACCACCAACAGCCATGCCATCAATCACTGCAATGGTTGGTATAGGCAATAAGGCTAAAGGACTTAGGTAGTCATCAATACCCTCTTCATAACGTACACCATCCTGACCGCTATTAAAGCTGGCAAATTGCGCAATATCGCTACCAGAGACAAAAGACTTGCCGCCAGCACCGCGCAATATGGCCACCCGAATACTCAGATTATTTGCAATGTCCTGGCAAATCGTTTTCAGACTTTGATACATGCCAACCGTCATTGCATTGCGAGCGGCGACATGATCAAAAGTAATGTAAGCAAACTGGTCGCGTAACTCAAGAGTGACTTGTGCTACGCGTTCAGTACCTCCTTGCCCATCTGATGACATCAAACTTACTCAGCTTTAATGTTTAAGCTTTTGACTAAGCGTTGATATTTGAGCAACTCTGCATTGAGAAATAAACCAAATGCTGCCGGTGTTGCTGGGCCTTCCGGCTGCAATCCTTGAGAATCTAGCGTCTTCTTAATCTGCGGGTCAGCCATGGCTGTCTTTACTGCTTGGTCAATCTTATTGACCACTGCAGGATCCATGCCTTTAGGACCCATCACAGAGTACCAATTGGTCACATCAAAGCCTATGATACCGACTTCATTAAATGTAGGGACATTTGGCAATATCGATAAACGCTTTGGTGTTGAAATCGCCAAGGCTTTTAAGCTGCCATCTTTAATTTGCTGCAAGTTCGGTGGCAAGGTATCAAAGTTCATGGTGATTTGACCACCGAGTAAATCGATAATCGCCTGACCGCTACCTTTGTATGGAACGTGATTGAGTTGAATGCCGGCAATCTTGGCAAACAAAGCGCCGGCTAAATGCTGTGTACTGCCAATACCTGATGATCCATAAGTCATTTGGCCGGGATTGGCTTTTGCCAAAGCAATCAATTGTGAAACTGAATTGACTGGTAATGATGCTTTAACTACTAGCACATTAGGTACGTATCCCAAGTAAGTAATGGGTGTGAAATCCGTTGCTGGGTTGTAAGGAACATTGGTAAGGACATAAGGCGCAATCGCATTGGAATTGGAGTGCCCTACTAATAAGGTGTAGCCATCAGGTGCAGATTTAGCGATTTGATCTGCAGCAATCGTGCCCGCCGCGCCAGACTTGTTTTCCACAATAACGCTTTGACCCAGAATCTCGCCCATCTTGGGGGCAATCGCTCTAGCCACAATATCAGTACCGCCACCTGGTGCAAAACCCACAACTAAGCGAATGGGTTTTGTTGGGTAAGCAGATTGTGCAAAACCAACATTGGCACAAGCAAGCATGGCAAAAGCCAGCAATGCACGTGATGCAAGGGCTTTGCTCAAAACAGATTTAGTTATTAAATTTAGTAAGGAATTGTTCAAAATACGGTCTCCAAGATTCTTGTAGTGCTTCTTTAGTGTTGCGTTTTTATAGTGCTTTTGTAGTGTTTGCTACTATTGACCTCATTCTATACATAAAAAATAACGAGACATCCATGAATTCCCCTATATCTGCGCAAGGGTCTAGCTCAGGCCCTAGCCACCCCCTTCCTTTAGCTGGAGTGCGCGTACTTGACGTGAGTCAGGTAATGGCCGGCCCTTACTGCTGCATGCTGCTTGCCGACTTAGGGGCTGATGTCATCAAGATTGAGCCACCGGGCACTGGTGATCAAACACGTGGCGCGATGGGATTCAAGATGAAGGGCTCTGACAGCATGGGCTTTTTGAACATGAATCGCAACAAGCGCAGTCTGACCTTGAACCTCAAAACAGAAGCGGGTAAAAAAGTATTTTTTGAGCTTGTGAAAACGGCTGACATCTTGGTTGAGAACTATCGTCCCGGTGTCATGAAAAAACTGGGTATCGATTACCCTTCATTGCAAAAGATCAACCCTGGTTTGGTGTACGCAAGCATTTCTGGATTTGGTCAAAGCGGTCCATGGGCAGATCGGCCTGGTTTTGATTTGATGGCACAAGCTATGTCCGGCGTCATGAGTGTGACGGGTTATCCTGATGGCCCACCAGTAAAAGCTGGTGTTCCTGTTGCTGATATTGGTTGCGCACTCTTTGCTGTGTATGGCATTTTGTCTGCTTATATTGGAAAAACCAAAACGGGTGAAGGTCAATTTATTGATGCCTCCTTATTTGATTCCGCATTAGCATTCTCGATCTGGGATACAGCGCAGTATTGGGGCACTGGTGTTGAGCCCTATAAGCTCGGCACTGCCAATCATATGAGCGCCCCCTATCAAGCCATGAAAGCTGCCGATGGCCACTTTGTCATGGGCGCTACCAATCAAAAACTATGGAAGCTTTTATGTGACAAGATTGGTAGACCAGAGCTCTTTGAAGATGATAGGTTTAAAACTAATCCACTGCGCCTAGCCAATCGCAATGAACTTGCCGTGGAGCTGGAGAAAACTTTTGTTACGAAACCCGCATCTCAATGGGTGGATGAATTACTCGCTGAAGGCATCCCTGCGGGCCCCATTAATACTTATCCAGAAGCATTTGATAGCGAACACGGCAAGCATCGCAAGATGCGCATGGAGATTGATCATCCCATTGAAGGCAAAGTTCCTAATATTGGATTTGCAGTCAAGATGATGGGCACACCACAACAAGTTCGTAAACATCCGCCACTGCTGGGTGAACACAATGCGGAGTTACTGGCTGAGTTAGGCATTGCCGGTGATGAACTCAAAGCATTGGAAGCTGGTGGCGCTTTTAACGCTTAATCTCGTCTAATTAGCCAAATAAAAGAAGAATCAAATAAACTTCTAAAAATGTTAATTTAGAAAGGTGGTCCCATGAATCGGTTTAAGGCAAAAAATGCACTTATCGAGATTCTCTGCAGCATTAATCAGCCTAGCGAAATGGACTACTTTTTAAAACAAATATTAACGCACGCAGAGATTGATGATTTACTTGATCGAATTCGTATTTATCAAAATCTAGCATGCACGAACACACCTCAAAGAGAATGCGCAAAAATCCTCAATGTCAGCATCTCCAAAGTAACTAGGGGTGCATCGAATCTTCGTAAGGGAAATTCAAAAAACTACTGGAAATCAAAATTTCCTTGGGCTGATCTAGCAGATAAATAATTAAGTCGGTTATATATATCTTGCATTCTATCAACGGTTTGCCCCAATGCCTCGAGAGCTTCATAGTCCTCGTTAGCCTTACCAAGCATCCCCAAAAAGAGCGCCGGAAAACCTGAACCAGCCATAATCATTTTGTTCAGCATGATATTAAGCATGATTTGCGAATAGACGGCCGTATGACCATACCTTCTGCCGACTACAATAATCGCGGCTATCTTATCCTTGAGTGGTCGATCAAGAGGTCGTAAATACCCATATCCCACACGCTCTAAAAATGCCTGAAATTTACTATTCACTCCAAAGGCATGCATGACTGGCATATAAATTATTCCGTCTGCGGACAACATATCTTCCAAAATAATGGGCAAATCATCCCCAACTCCGCACGGCGAATACTGGCATCGATTGTCTGCATCACAAAACTCAATTCGCTTATCCGCCAAATGCACAAAAATACCAAACAACCCCTTACTTTTAAATTGGTCTTGCAATAAACCACAAATTTGATTGCTTAAACCATTTTTTCGAGAAGAACCAACCAATACACAAACTTTCATAAACTAACCCTACCAAATGAATCAGATTGGATGGCAATATCGAACCAACAAATAATCGATATTGAAATATAAAAACAACTAATGCATTACTCTAGCGCCAGCTAATGCTCTACATATGTCTTTATGAAGTTTTTGAGAATTTCGATCCCTTGTGAGGTTCCAATGCTTTCTGGGTGAAATTGGATACCTTCCGTCTTTAATAGCTTGTGTCTTATTCCCATAATGTAAGAATCATCATCAGACCTTGCTGAAACTGAAATGTCGGAAGATAAACTTTCATCCGATACCACAATAGAGTGATACCGCATAACAGAAAAATGATTTGGTAAATTCTGAAAACAACCTTTGCGATCATGGGTAATGCGACTGGTTTTTCCATGCATTAAATGTTTTGCGTAGTCTATTTTGCAGCCGTAATGAAGAGCTATTGCTTGATGACCTAAACACACCCCCAATACAGGCATATGACCAACATTTAGCTCCAGCAGCTTGCTGTAACCAGAATCTACTGGATGACCTGGGCCAGGACCAAGCAGAAGCATGTCGCCTGCTGACTCAGAAATAACCTTGAATAAATTCTCGTCATCTCGTCGATAAATATCAACAGTACAACCTAGGATCTGAAGATACCCGACCAAAATATGCACAAAACTATCATACGCATCTACAACAATTATGCGATGTGGCATGTAATCTCCTTATTAGTAATAGCTTTGAAGACGGAGGCCATCTTATGCAATGTTTCTAAATATTCGCTTTCTATCTTTGAATCTGCCACTATTCCGGCTGAAGCCCGCAAGGAATAAACTCCGTTGCGTTCGATTGCCGTCCTAATACAAAGAGCGGTATTTATATAACTTCCGCCCAACGCCATCATGCCGAGTGATCCTGCATATAAGCCACGAGAACTATCCTCTAATTCAGAAATCAGCTCAATAGCCCTTATCTTTGGAGTGCCAGTCATAGTACCTGCTGGAAATGCGGCTTGTATCACATCGAATTTATCAACATCATTATTAATGGATGCATTTACTGTTGATATGAGGTGATATACGTGCGAGTACTCTTCAACGGACATGAGCTCCTTAACTTTAAGCGTATTTGGATCTGAAACCCTGGATAGATCATTACGACACAAATCAACCAACATAAGATGCTCAGCAATTTCTTTTGCATTCGCTTGAAACTCACGCCGGGCATCATCTTTTGTTGCATAAGACGACTTACCAAGAGTGCCGGCGATTGGACGAATGGTCAGAATTTCATCGTCCATATAGATAAATGATTCTGGACTCGCCCCAATTACTTTATATTTTCCAGAATCAAAGAAGTACATATATGGCGATGGATTCATCACGCGTAATCTTGCATAAACCTCCAATGGCTCAACCTCTGCTGACACACCAATTTTGTGACCAATTTGAATCTGATAAACATCTCCAACGCGCACATGCTCTATGGCAATTTTGGCTTTTAATAAATAGGATGATTTTGAAGTTTCGCTCTGAAGAGAAAAATTTCCGTCAAAATCAGGAATTACAGAGATTGAGGGCTTGCGCTCACCTTCAATAAATGACAAATCAATTGGGCTAACTCCGTTAAAGCCATACTCATAGTGGATAACGCCATTTTCAGAAAATTCAATAACGTTTGAATAACAGATCAACTGAATATCAGGAATATCACCTGCTTCATATTTTTCAATATTCTCTATGTAGTGAATGGTGTTATATGAAAACACAGTGAAAGCCATAACCCCGCCATCTACGTGCTTAAATTGCTCATCCAATCTCCTTAAAAAGCTCCAAATATCCACTCTTTTCTTCAATTGGAAACATGTTGCATCCACACCAAGCTCGATATAGGGCTCGTTTGAGTAAAGAATTTTTACCTTCTTTTGTATTTCCTGATTCGCAGTAATAGTCACGTTGAGATCAATGACGCTGATGTTCAGCACAGGATTGACTCCAATAAGGGAAACCCTAGATGCCTCTGACTTTGCATTCATGGACTCTAATATGAGCAACTTCTCAGTTGGATATTGTTTATGCAACTCCAAATATATTGGATATACGCTCTCCATTAAATTTACTTCGTTTGTTGAAGCCCGCACATCGATCTTGCTTGATCTTTTGAATCGAATCATTTCTATCTCATGTATTGATGTATCGATACAACTGTACATCAATTTCATGCTTTGTTCAATCAGACAATTTGTCATCTTCAATAGGAAAGCAAATTGAGCCCCATAGGAATCTACAGATAAATCAATTGAATGTGCTGACAAATGAACGACGTGCATCCAGTCCGTCTTATTACACAGTGCGATTTCTTATAACTTTTAAAGGGGATTGCTTCCAAGCTTGTAAAATGTAAGCCAATGCGAGCACCGATTTCACGCCCTTTTCTCATTACAACAGTATTAGCTTTATGGCTATTAACCTATAAAGCCGCCTTTGCTATTGACTTGCAACCGAATGACATTGTTGCCCCGCCACCAGACATAACCGCTCTAACACTCACTTATTACAGCACCCAAAACACCACTTACTACAGCAATGGAACGGCGGTATCTAAAAGCCCCTACGGCAATCCTGTCATCAATACCAATAGTGGCATTACTCGCATCTCACACACATACAGTCTAGCGGGACTACCCGGGGTGAGCTATGTTCAATTACCTTATGGAACCGCTTGGCAAGCAGGCTCCTTAGCCGCTTATCCAGCAAGCACCGGAATTGGTGATACCGCGCTAGCCACTGCTCTTTGGCCATATTCCAATCATGAAACTCGCACTTACTTAGGACTTGCCGCATACCTTGGTCTACCAACAGGCACTTATAAAAGTAGCCAAGCATTTAACCTAGGACAAAACCGCTATTACTCGGATGTGCAGATGGGTTTTCAGACTCCCATTGTTGGCAAAGTTGACGGCGCAATTGCAGTAGACACCATGTTCTATGGTGGTAATAGTCAGTGTGCTGCAGCTTGTTTATCCCCCACCAATGTAGCCTTAAACCAAAAACCCCTCACCACCACTCAGGTAGGCCCCATTTACAACATCAACCAAATCTTTACGGTTGCCGCAAACTATATCTATGTGGCTGGTGGCGCACAGTCGGTTAACAATGTTTACCTGAACAATGTGATCAATACCCAGCGGTATTTACTGAGTGCTGTTGCTAGAACACCTTATGGGCGCTTCACTGTGCAGTACGGGCGTGACATGGAAATTAAAAACGGCTTTATGCAAACCGAGCTCTTGGCACTGCGCTACCACTACGCTTTTTAACGACACCTGAAGACTACTCACCCGCAGTAATAGCCAACTCCTGAGCAGCAAATGGATCTTGCGCTTTGGGTTTCATGTCCTCTTTTGCGGCTGGCTTGGGTTTAGTACCAGGCATCAACTCAAAATCGGGTTTAAAGATTGTCAAAGTAGACCTCAATTGATCAAAAGCTTTGCGATCGCCCTCAAACTTTGCCTTGCCCTCTGCTTGCAATTGATCAAATGTTGTTTGGCCACCCATCACTTTTTCGAGTTCACTGCGGTTAACAGTCAGCGTCAACGTGGGATTATTAGCCTGCTGACCTTTGATATTGGTCAGCGCAGAATTACTCATCTCCACCACGAATTTCTCACCATTATCTGGTGTCGATAGATTGATAGTGAAGTTCATGCCAGCAGCTTTCTTGCTATCCATGCTGATAGCTAATGAATTTAACCAAAGCTCGGTAGTCATCGCCTTAATCATGTCGGGGCCATTGGATTTTGGTGAAGCGCCCGAGGGCATACCATGGCGAAGTTCATATGCCGCACCCAAGAAACTATTGCGTACGCTTGGGCTTTCCTTTTGGTAACCAATTTGCTCAAAGATGTCAGCCAAGAAATCTTTAGCTGCGGTGCTATTGGGTTGTGCATAAACCAACTTATTCACAATCTCCATTGCTTCACGATACTTGCCTTGTTTATAGAGTTCACGGCCTTTGGCCATAATCTTCCCTGAGCCACCCATCATCTCGACATATAGAGGCGCCGAATCCTTTGGTGACAAAGGAATTAAGCTAGCTGGGTTGGCATCCCAATAACCAAGATAGCGATTGACTACAGCGCGACTGTTGTGCTCCTCAGAACCATGGTAGCTATGGGCTGCCCACTGAGATCTCAAACTCTCTGGTTGCTTGTAAACATTATGAATTTCATTAATCGTCACGCCATTATTGGCAAGATGTAAGACTTCGTTATTCAGATGCGCATAACTATCCCGCTGGGTGCGCATCACTTCTTGAATGCGCTCATTACCCCAGCGCGGCCAGCTATGAGAAGCAAATATCACTTGAGCTTCATTGCCGTAGCGATATAAAGCACTATTAATATTCTTAGACCATGCTAGAGCATCACGCACTAAAGCACCGCGTAGTGTGTAGATGTTATGAATCGTACCTGTAATATTTTCAGCAGCCCAAAATGCTTTAAATTGCGGAAAATAAGTATTCATCTCCGCTGGCGCTTCGGTGCCCGGAGTGTTTTGAAACTCCATCTCCACGCCATCAACCATCATTTTTTCAAATGGCTGGTTAATATAGACATTGGGCTCAATCAAGCCTAAGTTTCCAGCAGCAGTATTCTTACCAATCGATTGGTCTACGTGCCCAAAGGGGCTACGAGGCAATAAAACACCATACTGAAAGTACATACGACGGGTCATGGCGTTACCGGCGTAGACATTCTCGGCAACAGCATGATCCATAAAGCCTGCAGGTGCAATCACCTTTACTTTGCCACTTTTAACATCAGCCTCATCCACCACACCACGCACACCACCAAAGTGATCGCCATGGGAATGTGAATACACCACCGCTACGACTGGGCGTTTGCCAAGCTTTTCATTAACTAACTCTAAGGCAGCTCTAGCGGTCTCTTTTGCAGTGAGCGGATCAAACACAATCCAGCCAGTATCGGTTTTTACAAAACTGATGTTTGCCAAATCAAAGCCGCGTACTTGATAAATCTTGCCAGGCACAACTTCATAGAGACCGTAGCCCATATTGAGAATCGCTTGACGCTGTAGAGATGGATGAACACTATCAAAGTCTTTACCTTGAAGTAGAAATTCATAGCTACCCATGTCCCACGCAACGTTGCCCGCATCGGCCATAATCGACTTATAAGCAGGCGCTGCTATAAATCCACGTTTCGACTCCTCAAAGTCGCGCCTGTCTTCAAACGGCAAAGTTTTACGTAATCCATTCTGGAGTTCGACGGTGTAACTGGATGGCACCTTACCTTTAGGATCAAAGTGCTTGCCCTGCATTGCACCTGGATCTGCAACTACACCACCCCCGCCTGCAGCATATGCTGAACTTGCACTTAAGGAAGAAATAAGTAAGGCAAAAGCCAATGAAGAAGCGATAAGGATTGGGGTGGATTTGATAGACACAAAGAGTTCCAAAAATATGATTTCTGAAACTCCATGATAGGTTGCGTCCTACACATGGCAATTAGCCATTGGGCTAACTTAAATTACTCTAAGTACCTTGGTTAATATCTTAAATAGGCAAATCAAATACAAACTTAGCACCGCCGCCCTCATTCGACTCATAGGCAATAGAGCCGCCGTGACGGGTAACAATATGCTTGCATAGCCAAAGCCCTAGGCCCATACCTGACTGCTTAGTGCTAGAAAGCAATTCAAATAAGTGTCTTTGAGCCTCTTCCGATACCCCAGCTCCATTGTCCGCAATCACAACCTGAATAAAGCCATTATGAAGATGCTTGCCCTCAATCGTAATTTGCTTATTTACAGCCGAAGATGTGGCCAAAGATTGAATCGCATTGTTGATTAGATTTAATAAAACTTGCCGCATCTCTCCTGGATTGGCAATTGCTACTAGACCATTCTCTAAACGCAATGCAACCTGAATTTTCTTGGAAGTGATTTCGGGCTTAGTAATACTTAAAACGGATTGAATTAACTCGCCTACATTAATTTTTGCAGGACTCAAGGATTCATCAGAGAAAATCGATCGCAATGATTTAATAATGGCTGCAGCACGCTGATTATCGAAAAGTAATGTATCTAAAATCTCCTTTTGCAAGACTGGGTTCAATTCACCCTCGGCTAACTTCTTCTGCAAAAATTGAATGTTCAGACTTGAAGCTCCTAAAGGCTGATTTAATTCGTGTGCAATTGAAGCTGACAATGCGCCAGTACTAGCCGTTTTATTGGCCCTTAACAATGAAGCGATCAAAGACTCCCGCTCCTGCAATAAAGTCTTGATTTCCTCATTCTCTAGCTGAGACCGAGCATTTGATTTGGCAATTTGCTCAGCCCAGTAACTACCAATAGCAATATAAGACAAGGTATTCATCACCAGTTGGGTAATCGTAAATAGGATCAAGACTTGCGGAATCTGATCAATATGTCGGATTGTCAACGAAGAGATGACTAAGATAACAAAGCGACCAATTGCAAAAAATAATTCGGCTGAACTTGCATATTGCAAATAGGCTAGCTGGCTAGATGGCTCCATGTTCCTCTTTTTGCGCACTTCATATATTTGCCACACATAAAAGATGCTTGCCAAAACACACATGAAGCCAGTGCGAATCTCAAAGTTGCTAGCGTTTCGCATCCATTCAAAGATAAGCAAAAAAATAACTGCTGAGAAAGCAAATCCAACTTTCTGAGCCTTTGATACTGGACGGTTAAGAGAGTGACAAAATAAAGCCTGCAACACCGCCGCTAAATAAAACAAGGAATTACCAATGGTGAAATTAAAAGCGGGATTGGCAATATCGTCCACAGTGACGATACCTGCACCAAAAATAAATAAAGCAAGCATACTGGCAAGCAACGAGCTCATCCAATATGGGTTGGGTTTTACAGAATCTTGAGATCTAAAGTAGTGATAAATACCAAAAAATAGGCCCATCTGAATGATGGCCAAAATAAAGAAGTAAAGCGCTATCAATACCTTCATAGACACTATCGTACAACGAGCTAGATGTCTGAATGATAGTTTGGCATTATCCCTAAGGCTAGCAGCACCTAGGGTGACTTAAAATTGGCTTTGCCTTACTGTTGCCACATAGTGGCGTCTATCGCGATTTAATCATGCGGCTATATCCCCGATTCTTTGCCACGCTTTTTTATACATTGACTGCATTGATGAGCAGTGAATTACAGGCTCAGTCTGCTTTGTATAACGCTGCCAATAACTTTCTCAAAAAAAGAGCAGATGCCTTTATGACAATTACGGGGTACTCATTAACTCCTGATGTCACAACGGGTTCTTTATCGATTCGCAATGGTGGCGATGATTCTGATTTGAGAATGATCTCTCTTGGTGGCGGCGATCGCATTAGTGCGAACTTCCCGCTTTATTTAGAGGGAACAATGGCCATTAATCGCTACAACCCGACCTTTATTGATGGCATTGGCAGCAGTTCTGCTGCCGTCCCCGTACACTGGAACAGCGTTACCGGCACTGGCGGAATTGGCTGGGATTTTCCCATCACGGATGAACTGCGATTTAGACCGATTGCTAACGTCATGCTAGGACATCTGGAAAGTGATCTGTCCATCGCCTCTCGCGTCATCCAAAATCGTACTGGCGTTGATATGCAATTCCTCAATGGCGGTCGCATGAACTCTTATGGTCTTGGTGGATCCCTGATGCTCGATTATGAGAATTACAAACCCGATCAAGAGATTGATGTCGAGCTGCGCTATACCAATATCCCCGTAAAAACATTTGACACCTCTACTGCTGTTCAAGGTTCGGCAGATTCGCAAAGCCTTGCCATATGGGCTCGCAGTCGCATTCCTACACCCATTATGCTTCTAGATAGACCACTGCGAGCAGTATTTGAATTAGCTCATACTGAATTCTTAGGTGATCTTCGCGGGGCCTTGGGATTTGACTCGCTATCGTCTGTTGGCACCGGTATTGAATTAGACAGAAGCGCGTCTGATCCCCTCTTTAGCAGAATCAGAGTTGTCTTTCGTTATCAATTTGGACAAAACGTGCGTGGCACATCCATTGGATTGGCCGCTAGCTTCTAATAAAAAACCACCCGAAGGTGGTTGTTAGAATTTGGCGGATGGGCAATCAATTATCATACTTAAATGCACTTATAGAGTCGTCTCATATTCTCAATTTTCCAAAATTGATTCTGGGCAGCATCGAACTGCTCTGTAAAGTCACCTTTATGCGTAACTTGGAAAATATGCAATACCCTATGGGCTTGATCGTGTTTTGCTAGAGCAGCTAAGGTTAAAAAGTAAAATGCCTTCTTTAAATCTTGGGCGATGAACTCGCCTTTTCCGTATAAAGAGCCCAGTGTATAAGCGCACTGGCGACTGCCTTCATTAGCGCCAACAGCCAGAAGTCAGCACCACGCTCAACATTACGCGGAACGCCTTGCTCCATGCCGGTTCCGAGAACAAAAATACTGCCTAGATTACAGTACGCATCCATGACTTCGTGCTTAATGGCTTTTTCGTAATACTGCACAGCAATCTTATAGTCTTGCTTTATTAGCCCCATACCCTTTTCATGCATCAGCCCCACATTAAAGAGAGCATAACCATTGCCTAGCGAGCTACTAGAATTTTGAAATTCATAAAACTTGGCTAACTGCTATGCATTAAGCTTGCCATCCCAGCACATCTTGGTTAATGCGTATAGAGCGTCATCATTCAAATCATTCTGGGCCAAATCCATGAAGATTTCATATGCTGCATCATTGCGGCCACGCTCAAGATTGCTCTGTCCTAATTCGATTGATGCCACCCTATACTCCTAAATATTTTTTAAAATAAAGTAAAACATAATTCACCAAGGCAAGTTGGCGACAAAATTAGCGATTTGGTGATTCATCAAAGTAGCGATCTAGTGCTGAGATCACCTCTCTATCAGCCCCAAAGTACATATGATAACCACTGACACAGGGGTCATCCACATCATACTCCCCAGTTCCTATGGACACATATTTGATTTTAGCTTTATCAAACTGAATCAGCCGCTCATAAGTAGCATAAGCATTTTTTGGTTGAGTATTAATGCACCCATCTTCTTCATGGTGAAGAAAAAGCATAGGCATCGTCAGTGGCGGAGAAAAAGAAGTTTCATTACGAGCGGCACTAATAATTAAGCCGTCTACCATATTAACTTCGTTGGCTTCCTGCAGATAATGAACAAACGCACTCAAGCTCAAGGCACCATTACTATGACCCATTAGCCAAACCGGCAAGCCTGTTCGATTTTTATAGTATTGAACGACAGATTGAATGCGGGATAAATGGTCTGCACTACCTCTTTGAGTCATCCAATGCAGCTCACTTGGACTATCCATAAAAACAACATCAAACTTACCCGATGAAAGCTTTGGCTTTGTTAGTGCTATCAACATCTTCGAGAATGGATCAACCATTGCACCAGTGCTTGCCTTTAGGCCAATCCTGCCCCAGCCGCCAGACAGATAAACAATGACCCGTTTTGCTTTTACGCCCGAGTAATACATAGTCATGATAGGCTGACTTGAATATAAAACTCCAGATTGCAATGGGGGTACCGCTACAACACCTGATGCAACTCCATCAAATGATAGGTTTAATAAAAATACAAAAGCGAAAAACTTTAAGGCAAGCCGTTTGCGAATAATCAGAAAACCATTAAACAATTTATCGACCACGCCATTGCGGCAAAGACTCAAATGTAGCCAGTTTCTTCTCCAAGACCCACTGTGAATTCGCCTTTTCACTACCACTTAAAAACTTTTGACAGGCTGCACTGATGTTATTGTTAATGGCATTCTCGCCTAGACATGCCACCACCCTTTTAGCTTGCATAGGGCTCTGCCATAAACTTGCTCCAGGCAAAAAACTCCAGGTCAGACTGTTCCTGGAAATTTGTTTCAGTTGTGAATAGGTAAGTTGCTGCTCGATAGCAGCTCTCAGATACTCATTAGTCAAATCAATTCGAGAAATTCCTTGGTCATCAGATCCCAAAACTACTGGGACCCCAGCTTTAATGTAATCCCTCAAAGGACTATTTTTATCCTTTACATTCAAAATGACGTCGTTGCTAGTTAAGCAAATCTCGACTGCTACATTGTGGTCCTTCATGTACTGCATAGTTTCTAGTGCATTATCTTCATAGCCAATATCCACTCCGTGACCAATCCGGTTAGCCTTGGCAAGCTTCACCGCATCTTTGATGTGATGATGCAATTGCTCAGGAGGCACGGACCCAAATGCCAATTCACCTGCATGAAGAGTAATTCTTGTATTAGGTGAGATGCTATTTAAAAAAGCAATCATTTGCATCTGTAAGTCGTAGTCACGAAGTGCAACAGGGCCATCCTCAGGAGACACCAATCCAATCCCCACGATCCGTGGATCTACTTTTGATAACTCAAAGGCATACACTAGCTGAGCGTAAACCTCATTAGGCTGAGCATTGCGACTAGTTTGCAGTATATAGCGAATTTTTACTGCACAACCCGGTTGAGCGTCACCCTCTCCGCAGCGCATTCTCTTCTGGTAGGCATGGTCTACAGCATCTACATCGCGCGCTCCTTTTTCAACCAACTTGAATAGACCACTATCAATCAATTGATTCCGAATTTCATCAAAGTTTGACTGAGGGTCTAAATGATATTTAGCGCCCAACGCTTGAACTGCTTTACTCTGGATTGATACAGACAATTCGAGTAATTGAATGCTTTCCTTCGCTGCGCGATTAGCAACTTCTGCGAGCAGTATCGCCTGAGATTCGCTACTGGCTGATACGCCGCCAAATAAGGCAAAACTACCAAAAAATTGATCATGCCCTGTTCGATTACCGGCAGATAAATTTCTCACTGAGAGACCATCAATCGCTTTTTCACGAAAGTCCTTGGATATATCTTTCACCAAGAGATCTCCAGAACCGCTTTTACAGGGACTTGGATAAAGTCGATAAGTCAAATTATCTATGCAGTAATTTAAATTTTCAGCAATACTTAAGTAAGTTTCTGCATATACGGCGCCCGATAGATGGCTATGTAAATCTGCGCCTTTGGGCATTAACTGAAGAAATTGCCTGAGCATGACAGGCCTATCTTTATATTTTTCAAACCAAGTTGCGGCTGAAGTTATTTGCTGGGCGAAAACACTGCCAACGAAGAACATTAAAAAAAGCTGAGAAAGGTACAAAATTTTTTTCATGGGATTAAATATATAACTTAAATCGGTCGGTAGTAGAACGTTCCACCCAAATTCGATCTCACTAAGGAGTTTGTATTGGGCAAAATTTCAGAAGCGCCAACCACCAGAGCGCCATGATTTGAGTCAATGTAATTGGTAACCTTGTCCAAAACTGAAACTTGCGTTTTGTGATTGAAGTAAATCAACACATTTCTTAACATCACTAAGTCATACTTTTCTGGCATAGACCACTCCGAAATTAAATTTAACAAAGTAAATGTCGTCATCTCTTTGATGGGTTGATTAATTAAATAATTGCCACCGCTATCTAAGGAGAAGTATTTATCTTTGAAAAATTTGTCAATTCCACGATTCACTTCATGGGCGGTATAGATGCCAGCCTTGGCCTTATCGAGCATGGCCCTAGAGACATCGGTTCCATGAATGGTGATTTTCCAATCCCTTAATTCAGGGAAGAATTCGCTTATAAGCATGGCAACACTATAAGCTTCTTGCCCAGAGGATACTGCAGCATTCCATATGCGAATCGTCTTGGATGCTTGGTTATCTTTAATGATTTTTGGAATCAATACGTCTTTTATTCCATCAAATACATGTTTATCGCGAAAAAACGAAGTTTCATTGGTAATCAATAACTCAAATACCTTCCAATGAAGAGCGCCAATATCATTTTGCGTTAAATACTTTATCAGAGAGAGTACGCTATCAAAATCACTGCTCTCAATTATGGGCAATAAGCGAGACTCTATTAAATACTGCTTGCTTTCATCCAATGTGATGCCCAAATGTTCCTCAAGCAATTGATAAAACTTAGGCAAATATACTTTTAGCATCCTAGATACCTTACGCTAGATCTAGTTTGCATAAATTGATTTGCTCGGCAATTCCGTTAATGCTCATTACTTTTGAGGCTAGACCAGCATTGGAAACCGAACCAGGCATCCCCCACACCACACTACTTTGCTCGTCTTGAACAAAAATTAAACCTTTTTTCTCAGCGATTACATGACACCCATGCAAGCCATCTGAACCCATCCCCGTCAAGATAATCGCTAAAACTGCTGAGCCATAAACTTGAGATGCAGAACGAAAAAGTACATCCACCGAAGGGCGACAATTATTTTCGGGAGCCTTACTATTTAAGTGAATTGCAACGTCTTCCCCCACTTTTATTAACGTCATATGCAGCCCGCCACGGGCAATATATATCTTGCCTGGAATTGCTATTTCTCCATGCTCAGCTTCTTTGACTTCTGCGTTACTAATAGCGTCTAATCTGGTCGCCAATGAAGTAGTAAACCCTTCCGGCATATGTTGCACGATAAAAATTGGAATATTAAGCGTGGGTCTTACTTGCTTTAGTAATTCTATTAAAGCCATAGGGCCACCCGTTGAAGAGCCTATACAAATTGCTCGTACCCCACTCAAATGCTCAAGGTAAGTTCTCTCATTTTGATTCTCACTGTTTAAAGCCACGTCTAGTTGTGTATTAGATGAGGCTTTTCTGAGATTTAACTGTTTTCGAAATACTCTTTGTCCTGCATGCTTGATGATTTTTGAAATCAACTCACCCTCAATAACCCGACTAAGCTCAGAAATGCTTATATTTGCATGGTCTGGCTTGGCAACACAATCACTTGCGCCTACCGAGTAAGCCTCAACTGCAGCCTCACTATCACTGTGCGCATGAGAACCAAACACGATGATTGGTAAATCTGGATGATTTTCACGAATCTTTTTTAATGCTTGGATGCCATTTATTTTTGGCATTTCCGTATCAAGAATGACAACATCAGGCACTAACAAATCGACCGAGTTAGCTGCCTCCTCGCCATCAACCGCATAACCAACAACTTCAATTTGATCGGAACTCTTAAGACTCTTGGTGATAATTTTTCTAATGACTGCAGAATCATCAACAATAAGAACGCGTATCTTATTTGCAATCAAAATGTAAGTCCTTGAACATTCACTAAAATCTAATTTAGCAAATTGCGAAAGTTTAATTAATAAAAAGGCTTACCAAACCCAAAGGAATAGCAAGCCTAGTTAACCAAAAAATCTATTTTTCGATTAATTAAAGTTAATATAAATCGTCTTAAAGTTTTCTGGTTTCGCCCCTAAATCATTAACCGCTTGTCCAACAGCATTACGAACAACAGTAGCCTGATTTCCTTCAACATACCTTGCAGCCGCAGCATTCAAAGGCTTAATTTGCATACCTTGTTCGGTAGTTGTAGCTGTAAATGGCAAATTCGCACCTCTTACAGTTACAGCAAAGTTGGTTGAGCCAGTTTCTGCACCAGGTGCCCTGTAAACAGGATCAACAGTTCTCAATGACTTAACGTCAACGTTATTAGCCTGAGGCTTGATAGCGTACCCCTTCTCAATAACGGGAGCTTGACCTGGTTTGAGAATAACAACTTGCGAATTGACCACTGGAACCTGATCCCTGGTTGGAATATTTAAACCAGGCTGTTGATTTAAACGAGCAGCATTTGATTGAGCCTGATTAGCCTGCTGAGGTTCAGCATTATTACCGCCAGAGGGTGGCGTAGTTGTTGGGCTATTTCCACCTGGTGCAGGGGTATTGTTTCCGCCAGCTGGTGGGTTGTTATTGCCGCCTGCCGGAGGTGTATTTCCACCACCTTGACCACCGCCTTGGTTACCGCCCTGGCCACCTTGACCGCCTTGGCCACCGCCTTGGCCACCGCCTTGGTTACCACCTTGGCCACCTTGACCACCCTGGCCACCTTGGCCACCGCCTTGGTTACCGCCTTGGCCGCCCTGACCGCCTTGACCACCACCTTGGTTACCACCTTGGCCACCGCCTTGGTTACCGCCCTGGCCACCTTGACCGCCTTGGCCACCGCCTTGGTTACCGCCCTGGCCACCGCCTTGGTTACCGCCCTGGCCACCTTGACCGCCTTGAGCTCCGCCTTGGCCACCGCCTTGGTTACCACCTTGGTTACCACCTTGGCCACCTTGACCGCCTTGGCCACCGCCTTGGCCGCCCTGACCGCCTTGAGCTCCACCCTGGCCACCGCCTTGGTTACCGCCCTGGCCACCTTGACCGCCTTGAGCTCCGCCTTGGCCACCGCCTTGGTTACCACCTTGGCCACCTTGACCACCCTGGCCACCTTGACCACCCTGGCCACCTTGAGCTCCGCCCTGGCCACCTTGACCGCCTTGAGCTCCACCCTGGCCACCTTGACCGCCTTGAGCTCCACCTTGGCCACCGCCTTGGTTACCGCCCTGGCCACCTTGACCGCCTTGGCCACCGCCTTGGTTACCGCCCTGGCCACCTTGACCGCCTTGGCCACCGCCTTGGCCGCCCTGACCGCCTTGACCACCGCCTTGGTTACCACCTTGACCGCCTTGGCCACCGCCTTGGTTACCGCCCTGACCACCTTGACCGCCTTGAGCTCCACCTTGGCCACCGCCTTGGTTACCGCCCTGGCCACCTTGACCGCCTTGGCCACCCTGGCCACCTTGACCGCCTTGAGCTCCACCCTGGCCACCGCCTTGGTTACCGCCCTGACCGCCTTGACCGCCTGCCTGGCTCTTACCAGCTTCTACTTTTTTAACTTTTACAGATTTGGCGTCACCAACTTTTTTCTGATTAGAAGAGTTGTCTTCAATCATTCCCGAGCCAGAAGAATTTCCTTGAGGATTTGCCCCTTGAGAACCAGCAGCTTGTGCCGCTTGCCTTGCTTCAATTTCTGAATCATCTTCAGTAAGGTATTTAGCAGTAACGATGACATTTCCGCCGCCAGCAGAAATATCTCCATTTAATTTGTAAGCACCATATGGGGCGTTGATATAAACATTACCGCTACCACCAGCCCTAATGTTTCCACCAGCAGTAACTAGTGCTGTACTTGCCAGCCCTTGCCCCATTGAAGTTAATTCAATATGGCCGTTGGTGGTTGTAATTGAGCCTCTTGTATCCAAAATGGCCTGGACAGCAGACTGGCTTAAGTTGGTTGTTATTAAACCCGAGCTATCAATTGCTAATTGAGCGTTATCTGTTGCAAGCAAATGCACTTCTTTTGCAGCATTAATTGATCCACCAGCCGCCTGAGAAACATTTGGGGCAATAACAGCCAAAGAACCACTGCTTGTTGTAATCGATCCATTTAAGTTGATTGATCCAGCACTTCCACCATTTGTGAAGGTGTAGTTTGTACTGTTAAAGCTCGAGTCGGTAATTCCCAAAGTTGAGAAAACCGATCCAGCTGTAGATACAGTTGATCCAGCCCCAAAATAAATACCCTGCGGATTAACTAACCAAACGCCACCGTTAGAGGTAATAGTTCCGTAGACTTGACTAAGGGGTGCACCACTAACAACGTTATTAAGCAAAATAGAAGAAGAATTAGGCTGAACCACATTTAGAGTTGCCGCTGAACCAATGGAAAAGGTATTCCATGTTTGAATAGCTTTTGCTGCATTGGTTGTTACAGTCATCGTGTTGCCAGAGGTGGCAATCGAAGTAACGTTTGTTCCCGTTGCTGAGTATGTCGGCAAAGTCGTAGATGACGGCGGAGCAGACATTACCATGCCTGAAGTTGCCATCAAGAACGTAATAGCGGAAACTTTAAAAAATGGAGCTTTAACTTTTTTCATAATATTTTTGATTCTTGATTTAGAAGAATGTAGACAAACTTACCCAGACCCTACCGCTTTGCGTGCCATCATCTAGCAAAACACCGCCATTAAACGTACCTATGCGATGAGCATAAATAGCTTTTAACTCGTAATATCCCCACTTTTGTAGAGATAAGCTTACACCTGCACCACGGAGCATCCCACTCCCATAAATCGGATCAGAGATATCGTTACCCTGATCATAGAAGACGGAGGATTTGATGACTCCATAATCCCCCGCAGACGCTAGATCTTTTCCTAATTCCGCAGTAAATAAGTTGGCTTTATTAGCAAAAACAGCGGTTGGGCCATATGCTCTCACCGCATTGACACCACCAAGCGCAAATTGCTCAGAGCTATCTAATAAGTTGTCGGTGCGCTGACCAGACCAACTTAATAACAAATTAAACCCCGAGGGCAGGGACTGGGCCCTTACAAGACCAAATGTGGTTTTTTGATAAGCAGCAGGATTAGTGGTTGCATATCCTTGGTGAGGATATACCGTACCGTTGTAGTAGTAGTAATTACCAAAGGTTGAACCACCGTTTAAGAAATTATCTGTAATAGCGCCGCGTAAACCGACCTTTCCCACTTCAATATTTTCTATTTGAGCCTGGGTTCCAGCTACTGCCGTATAAAAGTCACGAGATGCATAACTTGCATCCGCATACAAATTTTTTCCAAATTGCAAAATTAAGGGGTACGAAAGATTTGCCTCATAACTTTGGTTATGGCCAGTACTGGCCAAAGAGGTAGCATTCGCTGAAGTTTGATAATTGGATGCTAAAACGTTCAGGCCACCAACTAAGCCGCTAACCCCAATCGGCCTTTTGTAATCGAGCATTCCCGCAACTAAGCTTTGGGTGGTTACGGTTCCCAGAACCGTTAATCGATCGCCAACACCCGTCAGATCATCCAGTTTAGATACTGCAGTCAATCGACCCTTACCGGTTGAGCTCGAGCCATAGTTATCAGCCACTACGTTCCAACGTACTGGCGCGCCCTCGGTTACTTCCAGATCCGCATCAATCAATCCTGGCTCACGACCTGGATTTAAAACCAACTTGGCTTTTACACCTGGCAAATCATTGATTAAGAGCATGGTTCGCTCAAAATCGAGCCTCTTAAATCCGCCAGTTTTAATCAAATCCTCAAAATATTGCTGAAGCACCTCAGGATCAATTCTTTTGGGATTACCCTTAATATTTACGACTTTATCGATCTTGCCGTTGTAAGCCAGCATCCGCACACGACCGTTGAAAATCTCCTGGTCTGGGACGATCACCCGAAATACGGGATAACCCTTAGCATGTACTAAATCTTCAATTTTTTGAGCCAATTCTTTGAGCTGGCTCATGCGAGAAATTTTCTTAGGGGCCATGAGGATTGCACTAATTTCATCAACCGGCACATCCTCTGGAACATCACCAACCAACTGGATTTGAGTAACCTCAACCGGCAAGTCCTCATTGGTACCCAGCGGAACAATCACACGCTTAGGTCTTGCCTCTTTCACCTCTAATACATTGGCAGGCTCAACCGAATTTCGAATGGTTTGATTGTTATCAATTAATTCGCGAAATACGTTACCGGAGTCAATCTGGGGCGCCGCTAAGGTTACGTGCCCAACCATAATCATTAAGAGAAATATCGCCCGACGAAGCAGGTCCGGTATAGAAAGAGAGAGGTTTTTCATTAATTTGGTGAGCGAAGCGAATGCCGATATATATAAGTGACTGAATAATATTGATAAATTCGAGCGATTTTACCGAAAATATCCCGTTAATTGATAAAAATCATAAATATGGGGCATTTATTTACAAGCAAGAAAAGTCCTTAGCGCACTCTATGAAGCACGATAGAATTGAGCCCCTGTTATGACTAAAAGCACCAAACCATCAAATTTACTCTTGAAGGACTCAAAAGAGCCTACGATGATTTGTTCTTTTGGCAAATCTCTTCGCAAATTTCCTATCTCATCAGTTGTGCTAGTTGAACCAACAGGCTTAATTGCACGCATACCATTTGGAAAGCCTCCTTTTGAGGGGTTGATGTCAGGAAATTTTGGGACAACACCAGTCTTCAATCTAAGCACCCATCTGGGCGAAAAAGAATCATGCGGCAAGTACTGCGTAATACTTCAAACCAAAAAGGGTCTTATTCGCCTATTGATTGATTCGATAGTCACATTAAATGCCAGTGACTACCTTGGCCACGATGAGATTCCTAGCATTGGGGGTGATATTGATGCACTACTTGAGGACTTTATTCTTCTCAATAAAAAATCGATTAACGCAATCGAATATGAGCAAGCCCTAGTAATGCCATCAAGGTCAGCGCTCATTTTGCAAGCTAATCAGAATCTATATGCATTTGATATTGAATGCGTAGACTTCATCGAGCACCACAAAAAAATTGATCAGCTTGATTCTTTTAAACAAATTGTTACCCTTCAAAACGATGATTTAGTAAAGGGAATCTCTTTAAGCAGGTGGCTAAAACAAGAAGGCGCCCAAGAGCAGAGAGAACTCTGGTCGATTGGATACTCTGATGCAAACTCATCAACCGTTATAACGGTTGAGAGCATCTTGGGCATTGAATCCATTCCTATCTCCCTATTCCATATTATTAGAGATGGGCAGAAAAAAATAATTTGGATCAATCACCCCAAATATGGGGCAACTAGATTGTTGAGCGTTGATGACATTACAAAGGATGGGGATGGCCCCATTCATGAGGGCATTTTCAAGTTGATTGACTCAAATCCACGCGAAAAGATTGGCTTTAATGAAATCAAAACAATTCAAAACAATGCCGGAATTGGCGTTAATCTTGGAATGTTTGACTTGGTACTACCAACTGAAGTGATTGCTCATGTTGATAATAAAACCTTGACAGCTAGCATCAAGCAAAAGCCTTTTAAGCGTGCTCTACCAACATTCGACTTATGCCAAATTACAAAACTGAATTCTGGCGAGTCGTCACATATAAATGAGCGGCGCGCGATTACAGTGCGAAACTCTGCAAATAAAAATCTTATATTTTTGGCGCCAAATATTTATGAACCAAGCAAATTAGCACCATGGGAGCCCCTTCCAATCATGCCCAAATCTGCCGCCAAAATATTTAGCGCTATTAGGGTTGAAAATGGGCGCTGTGAAATGCTGCTTAACTCCTCAGCGCTGTCCGACCCTCCGCCAACATCATTAAATAAAATTACTAAAAATGCATTTTGTGGCTGGTATCGCACTAACTAGCACATACATCAATATAAGCCCCTCAGGAAAGCAATCATGATAAAAAATCTCTCCATCAAGAACAAATTGATTTTGCTGGTGTCGCCACTACTTTTTTTTATATGCCTAATTGGCTGGGATGGCATGAAAACCACAACCGAAGGCGAAAAAGCTCTCACCACGATATATGTCGACCGCGTCGAGTGTCTTGGTCAACTACTCAACGTTCGTGATGGATATTCCATCTACATGATGGGGGCAACGCGTAAATTAGTAGCTAAATCTATTGGCTATGATGAGGCGCTTAAATCCTTTGATGAAGGTCAAGCCCTCATTGAGAAGGAATGGAAAACCTACTTATCAACCTATCTTGTGCCTGAGGAGGCTGCAAAAGCAGATATGGTTAAAGAAAAAATGCGCGCTGCGGAAGCAAGCTTAAGAACATTGCGTCAAAATATCAAGGACAGAGATGGTAATGCAATTGCCCGTTTCGCCGACAGAGGCTTAGCTGAAGCAATTGACCCAATCGTATTTCAACTATCCGACCTCTCCGCCCTACAGGTTCGAGTTGCCAAAGAGGTATACGACGAACATCTAGTTACAAGCTCATTGAGTAAAAAATTCCTTATAGCAATGATAGTACTTGCAATTGCAATCAGTTGCTACTTAGCCTACAAAATCATTTTTATGATTACCAAGCCGCTTGAAGTTGCAAACAATGCAATTGAAAAAATGGCAGTAGGTGACTTGAATATTGAAATCACTGACGACGGATCACATGATGAAATTGGTCAAATTATTAGATCTACTGCCGCAATTGCCAAAACCTTACAAAAGGTTGAGCGTGATTTGCGTGAACAGATCAATGCCGCCAAAGAAGGATCGCTCTCAGCTCGCGCTGATGCCAAGCAACATCCAGGGGCATTTGGAAATCTTGTTAATGGCGTGAATGAACTAATGGAAAATCTCACAGCTCCAATGAATGAGATCGCCAATGTAATGGCTAAATTAGCATCCGGCGATATTCGCGGGCGGATCACTGGAGATTATGCAGGAGAACTCAAGGCACTAAAGGCAAACGTCAACCGCAGTCTTGATGCACTTGTCTCTTTGCTTGACTCTATTAGTAATTTTGCAACAACGATTGCAAAAGGAGATTTAACTTACAAAATTGAAGGTAACTTCCAGGGCGAATTTGCGGCCATCAAGCAAAATCTAAATGCCGCCGTCGATCAGTTAAGTGGCGTTTTAAATAATGTAATCGAATCCACAGAAAAGGTAACTGTATCAGCCACTCAAACAAGCGCCGCATCTAAAGATGTATCTGAGCATGCCCATAACCAGACGGTAAATTTAGTGGAAATTTCCGCCGCCATCGAGCAAACCGTATCTGCAATCTCAGAAATTGTTCGCTCAACAGAAAAAGGTGCCACTCTTGCACAAAAGGCTGCCGATGCCGCTGAGAATGGCGAAGAAACGCTGAGCGTACTCTCTGAAACTGTCAATGGAATCTCCGAAAAGAATAAGCAGATTAATCAAATTAGCGAACTTATTGGCGACATTGCAGAAAAAACATACGTTCTAGCTTTAAATGCCGGATTAGAGGCTCTAAGGGCTGGCAATGAAGGTGCGGGGTTCGGCTTAATCGCTAACAAGATTACCGCTCTTGCCGAAGAGGTGGCTGAAGCCACCCGCTCCATTAAATCTTTAATTAGTGAGGCGACTGATACTGTTGAAGAAGGCGTACATGGAGCTGGCTCAGCCAAAACAGCCATTCATGAAATCGTAGATTTGTCTCGTCAAAATGGCACTACCGTTCAAAGCATCGCAACATCTGTCGAGCAACAAAACTCCATGATGAAAACACTCAAAGACAAAGTCTTAGAGCTCAAACTCATTGGGCAGTCTACCGCAGCGGCAGCAGAAGAAATCTCCGTGACCATGCAGGCCTTAGTTGGTACGGCGCAGTCATTGAAAAAAGAAACTGATCGCATTAAGACAAGCTAGGAAATATTTTGTCTACCAGCCCAAAATTAAAAAGTACGGTTCAGCAATTAGCGTTGCCGCTAATTGTGTCCGTTGCCGTGCTCTCTGTTTTTTATTTTGGTGGAGATGCCTATCAAGCATTCGGAATTGCTGCTGTTGACAGCACGAAGAAGTTCTTAAAGTATGTATTAGGTATTGTTGCCTTCATAGCAATAGGCTTGCTTTTAAATCGAATTGTTCGTCTGGTCGTTTTTGAGGGCATCATTCTCAGCGCCACCGGATTTGTCGTTCCAAAACTTCTCTCGCAAATTACCAGCCTACTGATTTTCATCATTACGGTTGCAGCATGCGCCAACATTGTTTTTGATCAAGACCTTACTGTTCTATGGGCCGCCTCAGGCGTAGCAGGTTTGGTTCTTGGTATGGCGTTAAAAGAGTTGCTACAAGACGTTTTTGCAGGCATTGCGCTCAACATTGACCGTAGCGTTGCAATTGGAGATTTTGTGCAGATACACAAGGCCGGGGATGACAAAATCGTTGGGCAGCTACTTGAAATTAGCTGGAGATCAACCCAGATCGAAGACACCAATGGCGAGGTTATCTCTTTTCCTAACAGCAAATTTAGCTCATTTACGATCACGAACTTTAGCGCATCTAAGGCCAGTGGTCGATCTGTATCTATCACTATCGATGGTCGCGTACCTACTGCTAGGGCTATGAGAATTTTGCAGTCAGCCACCATTGATGCCCTTACTGAAGTCATGGGCCAGTATGGCTCACTACCCAAAATTGGGATAAAAGCAATCAAAAATGATGGTGTTGAGTATTTAATTAACTTTGAGTCTGAGTATCAACATATCGCGGAAGCTACCTGGAAGATTCAACAAGCAGTTATTTTGCACTTAGCAAAGGCCGGCTTAAAACCTGCAGGCCATAAAACTGGCGAAGATCCAATAGCTGATGCTAGCTTTGCGGCCCCCGATAACGCTCGGCTTAGCGCACTTATTAGTGCAGCCCCAATCTTTAGAAATATTTCCGCTGAGGATTTAGCGATATTGGTTCAGCATGTCAGATTAAGAAGCATTCAAGCCGACAAAGTGGTGGTCCAAACCGGAGAAGTTGGAAGCGAGATGTACTTAGTATTAGAAGGCCTGCTTTATACCAGTGGTGGCCGAGCTGTTGCACACAGACCCTCATTGCCAAGCATCCTCAGGCCAGGCGATCTATTTGATGCATTTGCAACTCTACTTGGCAATGTTCATACAACCACCGTTAAAACACGCACACCGAGTTTGATCTGCGAAATTAGTGTTGCCGGCCTTCAGGATCTGTTTAATTCGAACCCCAATACACTGAACCAAGTTGCCAAAAACTTGATGGAGTTAGACATCAAATCGGGAATGATTTGGGATGAGGAGCGGTTTATGGCGATGACTGCACAAATGCACCATCTATTCCCTCCCGCTACTGTAAGCTCGAAAACCTTACAGTAAAAAGGTATTCGACCTGGAAATCAAAAACTAAAGCCCGCTTAACCAAAGTTGAAGGCAATTGATATGCGCTCATCATCATCTTCTTCAGTCAGGTTTTGCTCGACATAGTGACGTATGTAGGCCGGGAAAATAATTAATTTATTTTCATCGGTCGGAACGCTCCAAGTGCAATAGCTATTTGGATTTCTCTCGTCAACACGCAGGAAATCATCAAGGGGATCAGGACGCTCCATTACAAAACAACCAGAATTTTTTGGTGCCTTTAGGTATATAACTGCTGCAAAAAAGGCTGATGGGTGATTATGGCTAATGTTGTAATCGTATTTTTTATTAATATTTACCCAAAAACCACCATCTTTCGGTTTTTTCTTTATCCCAAATTGCTCATAGGCCTCAGTGATATGTTCGTATACGAGATCAAATAAAGGGTCAAACTCTGATATTTGGCCGCGATTATATGGAGGGCTCTGCCAGCCACCACGATTGCTTATAACAACATCCGACATATCGCAATCCCTTAAATTTCTGACAACCGAAATCAGATGAGACTGGTCAGGAAGGTTAGCCCAATAAAATTTAGTTTGAAATGGGATAACCTCGTTTAATAGACTACCACCCATATCCTATAGCTCCATTTACATATTTGAACATCTCTCAAATTGTACTTGGCATAGCAAGCTTAATTTTGGTAACAAATTTGGTAACAAGGATGTTGTATCTCTACAAACCCTTGTAATACCTATTGACTTGGCGGAAGAGGTGAGATTCGAACTCACGGACCTATTACAGTCGCCAGTTTTCAAGACTGGTGCATTCAACCGCTCTGCCACTCTTCCTTAGATGTGAAACTGGTTGGATTCAAGCCCTAGATTATAAAGAACTTTTGATTTCAGCCTCTAAATACTTAGCAATAGCCAAACTAGACGTTAATCCAGGCGACTCAAAGCCATATAGGTTGTAGAGTCCATGCATTCCGTGGTCACTGGGTCCATTAAAGCAAAAGTCCCCTGCTGGCGCATTAGGCGGAACAATTTTGGCCCTTACTCCCGAATAATCTGGCTGCAAAGCCCCATCTTTAAGACCTGGCCAGTAGCGTCGCACAGCCTCATAAAAGCCATCGCCTCGCTTTGGGTCTACCGTGTAATCAATCTGTTCTTCTGCATCAATATCCAGCCACTCGACATCAGGACCAAACTTGGCTTGTCCACCCATATCCAAGGTGAGATGCACACCAAGGCCACCAGGTTCAGGTATTGGATAGATTAAGTGGGTAAACGGCGATTTACCTGAAAGGGAAAAGTAATTGCCTTTTGCAAAGTAGGCTTTGGGTATTTGCTCTTTTGCCAATCCCTCAATTTTTTGTGCCACTGCTGGTGCGCTCATACCTGCGCAATTGATGAGTAATTTTGTTTGAATTTGCATTCCATCTACACCGCCAATTTCCAATTGATACCCAGCTTCGGCATTCTTGCCAATTGGCTTTCCGCTGAGCAATGGTGACTGGTAAGCAACCATGCCGCCCGCATCTTCAAAGCCTCCTAACAAAGAAAGCATATAACCGTGACTATCCACAATACCGGTAGTTGACGAGAGAATAGCTGCTGAACATTGCAGATTTGACTCAAGCGCCTTTGCCTCATCACCTGAAATCATTTTGATTTCAGGCACACTATTGTTTTGCGCTTTATACAAAATGGCCTGCAAATCATCGATTTGAGTTTGGTCAGCTGCAACGATGAGCTTGCCATACGGTTGTGTAGCGACTTGATGACTACGACAATATTCGTAGAGCAATCGATTGCCTTCAACGCATAACTTGGCTTTTAAAGAATCTTTTGGGTAATAAATGCCAGCGTGAATGACTTCGCTATTCCGTGCACTACTGACAGTGCCGAAAGCGCTTTCGCGCTCGAGCAAAATGGTTTCTCTACCTTGTAGTGCCATCTCCCTAGCTACAGCTAGACCAACTACTCCAGCACCAACGACAACACAATCAACCTGCTCCATCTATTTGTCTCGCCCTATTCTTTGTTCTGCGTCTTAGTTCTTTATCTTTGCTCTTAGTGTTTATTCTTAGCAAATATACTGAAATCCTAACATTTTCAGTGTTTTAAGGGGGTTTTCATAGAGTTATTGATAAAATCTAGCAATGTCCTCACGGCCTTCCCAAACTACACAAAACCTACCTAAAGCCGCTATTGCGGCAGTAGATGTCATTTTAGATACGGCCTATCAAAATATCAGTGCAGCGCAGTGGGAAAATCTCTTTTCATTTGCCCGCAAAGCAAAGCTTCCTGAATTTATTGCTGATATGTTTGCTGGCAAACATATTAACCAAAGTGAAGATCGCCCTGCACTGCACTCCGCACTGCGCAACCTTTCAAAAGACCCTGTTCTCCTAGATGGCAAAGATGTCATGCCAGCCGTGAGAGAAGTGTGGCATCGCATCGAAGCACTTTGCAATAAGTGGGTAGGCGTTACCGACGTTATTCATATTGGCATTGGTGGTTCTGACTTTGGCCCTCGTTTAGCAATTGAAGCACTTGCACACGTACCAGGCATTGAAAGCCATGGTATGCGCATGCATTTTCTGGCCAATATCGATACCGCAGAATTAACACGCATCCTTAATCGTGCACTACCGCATAGCACCAGAGTCATCATTGTTTCTAAGTCGTTCACAACTTTAGAGACCACCATGAACGCCAAGGCCGTAGTCGCCTGGCTCAAAGAGAATGACCTTACCAATAGCCAAATTAGCAAGACTTTATATGCTGTGACTGCTAATGTCCCAGCGGCTAAGGCATTTGGTGTTGAAGAAGAGCACATCTTCCCATTTTGGGATTGGGTCGGCGGTCGCTACTCGGTATGGTCAGCTGTAGGCCTGCCGATTGCATTGCAGTATGGCTTTAAGACCTTCGAAGAATTCTTGGCTGGCGCACATGCAATGGATGTGCATTTCAGAAATGCCCCTCTGGAAGAAAATCTTCCAGCCATCATGGCGCTTGCACTATTACACCAACAGGAAAAGTACCACATTAAAGCGTATGCTGCCATTCCCTATGCTGATGCCTTGGATTGGTTTCCGAAGTGGTTACAGCAATTGGACATGGAAAGTAATGGCAAGAGCATTGGCAAAAATGGCAAACCTGTTAAGCACTCATCGCCAGTAGTCTTTGGTAGCGCAGGCAGTAACGCACAGCATTCTTACTTTCAGCTCTTTCATCAAGGCCCTGAAATCATTCCGATTGATTTCATCGCGGTACGCAAGCCAATGAGTGATCGCCCAGAAGCTGTGGCGCATCACCGCATCTTATTGTCCAACTGTCTTGCACAAGCACAGGCCTTGGCTCATGGTAAGTCTGCCGACAATCCAAACGACGTTTATCCAGGCAAGCGCCCTAGCAACCTATTGTTGCTGCCCGAGCTCAATGCTTTTTATCTTGGAGCCCTGCTTGCCCTGCATGAGAACCGTGCAGCTACTTTAGGTGCATTGTGGAATATCAATAGCTTTGACCAACCTGGCGTGGAATATGGCAAAGTCCTTGCCAAACCAATTGAAAAAGCACTCAGTACTGGCGATAGCGATATTCAAGCAAGCGACAGCATCGACGCAGTTACTGCCGCGCGTATTAATCTTCTAAATCATTAATCTCTATGCAACTGTCACCATCGATTTTTAAAGCCTACGATATTCGCGGCATCATTGATCAAACGCTAGATCCATCAATTGCTAAGCTGATTGGCCAAGCATTTGGTACTGAAATGCGTAATCTTGGTGAAACAGAAATCGTGATTGGTCGCGATGGTCGCCTATCTGGCCCTAGCCTCATTGAAGCACTGACCGAAGGCCTGCTATCTACCGGTATTAATGTGATTGACCTGGGAATGGTTGCTACGCCAATGGTGTACTTTGGCGCCAATCAAGTGCTAGATGGCAAAAAACCCAAGTCCGGCATCATGATTACCGGCAGCCACAATCCACCAAACTACAACGGCTTTAAGATGGTTCTCGGTGGTGCTGCTATTTATGGCGATCAGATTCAGGATCTACGTAAGCGCATTGAAGCCAAAGACTTTGCTATAGGCAAAGGAGCACGCAGCACATTCGATATATTCCCGATGTACCTCAAGCATATTGTTGGCGATGTGAAATTGGCCCGCCCAATGAAAATTGCTGTTGATTGCGGCAATGGTGTTGGTGGCGCATTTGCAGGTCAATTATTTAGAGCGCTGGGCTGCGAAGTGCAAGAACTCTTTTGCGAAGTCGATGGTCATTTTCCAAATCATCACCCCGATCCAGCCCATCTTGAGAATCTGCAAGATCTCATTAAGAACTTACAAACCACTGATAATGAATTAGGTCTGGCCTTTGACGGCGATGCCGATCGTTTAGGCGTGGTTACAAAAGATGGTCAAGTGATTTTCCCTGACCGTCAAATGATGCTATTTGCCAAAGACGTACTCTCTCGCAATGCGGGTGGCCAGATTATTTATGATGTCAAATGCACTCGCAACTTAGCCTCTTGGGTTAAGCAGCATGGTGGTGAGCCACTCATGTGGAAAACCGGTCACTCTTTAGTTAAAGCCAAGCTCAAAGAGACTGGCGCTCCCCTTGCTGGTGAAATGTCGGGTCACATCTTCTTTAAAGACCGTTGGTTTGGTTTTGATGATGGTCTTTACACTGGCGCACGATTGCTGGAGATTCTCTCCAAAGAGAAAGATCCCAATAAAACACTCAACGACTTACCCAATGCCATCTGCACACCAGAATTACAGCTGGCTTGTGCTGAAGGTGAACCTTTTGAACTCTTGGAAGTCATCAAAGCCAATGCCAAGTTCCCTACTTCTGAATCCATTAACACCATTGATGGTGTGCGCGTGGAATATAAAGATGGCTTTGGTCTTGCAAGACCATCAAATACCACCCCAGTAGTGGTGATGCGCTTTGAGGCTGATACCGAAGAAGCGATTGCCCGTATTCAGGCAGAGTTTAAAGCGGTGTTTTTAGTAGCTAAACCGGATGCGAAGTTGCCATTTTAGTACTCGCACAAAAACCTGTGAAGTGAATTAAGATTTCATATGAATTCCACTGTAAGCACCCCAATTGCTTTTGATTACCCCCAGCAAGACTCCGCTGGAGTTACCTGCACTGCCCAAGCTTGGGCCAAAGTGCCGCCCCACCTCGCCGGTCCTGAGAAAGCAGCTGTTATTGCCCGCATTAAACAATTGCTTGTGGAGAAAGATGCTGCTTTAGTGGCGCACTACTATGTTGATGGAGACATTCAAGATTTAGCGCTAGAGACTGGTGGTTTTGTTGCTGACTCTTTGGAGATGGCCCGCTTTGGTAAAAATCACTCCGCTAAGAATTTAATTGTAGCTGGTGTGCGCTTTATGGGTGAGACTGCCAAGATTCTGAGCCCAGAAAAACGCATCTTCATGCCAGACTTAGATGCCACCTGCTCCCTTGATTTGGGTTGTGATGCTACTGACTTTGCCAAGTTCCGCGCTGCTCACCCTGATCGAGTAGTGGTGGTCTATGCCAATACCTCGGCTGCAGTAAAAGCTCAGGCCGATTGGATGGTCACGAGCTCCTGTGCTCTTGCGATTGTTCATCAACTAAAAGTGGATGGTAAAAAGATTCTATGGGCACCAGATCGCCACTTAGGTAGATATATTCAAGAGCAAACCGGTGCTGATATGTTGCTCTGGAATGGCGCTTGCATTGTCCATGATGAATTCAAGGCTGCTGAATTAGAGATCCTCAAAGCCGCTCACCCGAATGCCAAGATCTTGGTTCACCCTGAATCGCCACAAGCTGTGGTTGATTTAGCCGATGTCGTAGGCTCTACTTCTGCCATGCTCAAAGCCGTTGTTGAAGGCTCTGCCACTGAATATATTGTGGCAACTGATAAAGGCATCTTGCATCGCATGCGCCAACTTGCCCCCAATAAGAAACTCATTGAGGCCCCAACTGCTGGCAACAGTGCTACCTGCAAAAGCTGTGCGCACTGCCCTTGGATGGCCATGAATGGCTTACAGGGCATTTTGGATTGCTTAGAAAACGCCTCTGGTGAAATCTTTGTTGATGAAACCATTCGTACACAAGCTTTAGGTTGTATTGAACGGATGCTGGATTTCACAACAAGTCACCCTGAGCTCTTAGCAAAAGCGCAGCACGGCTTTGTTAAAAATATTGGCGCTGCTTAAGGTTTATTTAGTTGATTTAGTTCACTTCTTTTGGCTTTTGTTCATTGCTTATTTAATTACTCCATTTCTTTAATTTATTCATGTTCGACTTCAACGAAACCTTAGAGCAAGCTCGCCAACGCAATATTCATGATGCGTTGTTGGAAGATATGGGCATCTGTGATTGGACTGCCAAGCTGGTACCCAATAAATCAGTGCAAGCCCAATTGATTGTTCGCCAAGATGCGGTGCTGTGTGGAGTAGATTGGTTTGAGGGCACTCTTAAGAAATTAGATCCTAATGCCAAGGTTACGTGGCATTACATGGAAGGCGACATGATGAAGGCCGATACCAAGGTCTGCGATATATCGGCGGACTCTCAAGCCCTGCTCTCCGCTGAGCGCACCTGCATTAATTTTCTACAGACCCTATCTTGGACAGCTAGCATTACACGCCAACACGTCGATGCCATTGCTGGCGCGAGTCCTAACCCTAAGGGTTGTGCAGTACTTGATACTCGCAAGACTATTCCTGGATTACGCCAAGCCCAAAAGTATGCGGTGCGAATTGGTGGTGGCCAAAATCAACGTCTTACCCTATGGCATGGCATTCTGATTAAAGAAAATCATATTGCAGCAGCAGGTAGCGTGACTGCGGCTCTTAAAAATGCACAGGCCTTGAACTCTGGTGTAGATATTCAGATTGAGGTTGAGAATTTTGCCGAATTAGAAGAAGCACTAGCTGCTGGGGCTAAAAGCATCTTGATTGACAACTTTAATACCGATCAAATGAAGCAAGCAGTAGCCATCACTGCTGGCCGCGCATTGCTAGAAGCCTCCGGTGGAATCAATTTGGATCAAATGCGCGCTATTGCTTCTACAGGGGTAGATCGCATCTCTCTGGGCAAACTCACTAAAGATGTGATTGCGGTGGATTTCTCAATGCGCATCCTAGGTTAATTCTCTTTAACTCTTTAAGCCTCTTTGTCTTTATAGAGCATCTGCTTTTCTAGAGCATTACGAATAAATTCAATATTGTTTCGCAGACTATAGCAATCGGCTGTAGCAAGCTTGGATGCTTTCGAATTAAGAACTCTCAGCTCCATTGCATTGAGTACCTCAATATATTGCTCTAGCCGATTGGGATCAAAAGATTCCAACGTGTCTTTTTCAAACTTATCGAGCTCTTTGTATACCGAGTTAATCTGTTTTTTAGCTAAATTCGTTCGGTATGTCGGAATCGATTTAATAATTGGGTAGGCAAAAGCCGCAAATGGCAAGAGCAACACAAACATCCGCTCAATAAATTCGGCAAGCCAAAAAGGCAGATATTTCATCAGGGCTGGCATGCCCTTCTCGTAGTAATACTTGGCCTCACCACTTAAGGGCGCTTCGGTATTGAGGTAACTTGGAAATTGACCTGACTTAGCAAAGTAGGATTTTTTGCCATTGATCTCTTTAGCCGCTTCTAAGAAGAGCGCCTGGATCGCCGGATGAAGCCTGTCATCGATCAATAAATTCGTGGTTGTCGAGATCAGTTGTATCGGATGATCAGGAATATTTTTTCCCAAATCAAAGCCGCCCATAGGAACAGTCAGCTCCTCAAAATATGGCATTAAACGGGTATAAGCATTCGCTCTACCAAAGTTTGCCAAATGAATTTCCGGGTTTTTAATGAGCTTTTGAACATTCTTAGATTCAAAACCATCGACCAAGATGAGAGCATCAATCTCCCCGCGCAGCAATGCATCAACACCATCCGCATTTGGCAATGAAAGTAAGTTTGGGGAGTTTGCTGATATATCATTAAGCTTGAGAATGTTTAAAGCTTGAGTGTGCGTGCCGCTACCGACTGGGCCAATATTGATTTTGAGTTTGGCAATATCACGGTCCAAGATATGCTTAGTCTCATCGTATAGTTTGTGGCGATAGAAAACCCAGACTGGTTCAAAATCTACGCTACCCAAAGACTCTACGCCCGATAGATTATCGGCGCCAATGAGACCTCCCTGCACAAACGCTGCTTGAATTGGATCCTTACGATCAATCAGGCGCTGCAAATTTTCTTGAGAGCCATATGTTTCAACCAGCTCTAGGTGAATGCCTTTACTTTTAAAGTAGGTTTGATATTGCTCACCAAGGGCTTTGTAAGATCCGCCGACTCCCGTTGCCATCAGCACCTTATTAGGAGGGGCGGGTTTAGCAAACCACAGCAGAATACTCAGACCGAGCAATAGGAGAAACAGTAGTGGCCAGATTTCTTTTAAGAGGCTAAACCAGCTTTTTGCCTCATCGATCACCGTTTGATATACGGCGCCAATATGCTCAGAAACATCCTCTTTAAAGCTGGCCATAGGCACTCCTGAAATAGATGCTTTAGCTTAGCATTAAACGAGTTGGACTCGGATTAGTCTCGGTAATTCTGAAGCTTTTAGAGCTTAAGCTTCTGGAGCGCTCTCGGCGCCATCCACTTGCGGCGTCAGAATGGTTGGGTAGGACACTGCCCAGGTTCCAGGGTAATCACGACTGTAGTGCAATCCCCTACTTTCTCTACGCATCAGAGCTGAACGCACGATGAGTTCAGCACATTCGAGCAAATTACGCAATTCAATCAGGTCGCGCGTGACTTTAAAGTTCGCGTAATACTCCTGCACTTCGTAACGCAGCAACTTAATGCGATGTAGCGCACGCTCTAATCGGCGATTGGTTCGCACGATGCCGACATAGTTCCACATGAGTGAGCGCAATTCATCCCAGTTGTGCGCAATAACCACCTGCTCATCAGCATCCTCAACTTGGCTCTCATCCCAAAGGGGAAGATTTGGCACTTCTGGAGTATTGATTGCAGAAATATCATCGGCTGTCGCCTTACCAATCACAACACACTCTAATAATGAGTTACTAGCTAAACGATTGGCGCCATGCAAACCAGTATAAGTAGCCTCACCTACGGCATAAAGACCTGGTAAGTCTGTACGGCCCTTGAGGTCCGTGACGACACCACCACAGGTATAGTGCGCCGCAGGAACTACTGGAATAGGTTCTTTAGTGATATCCAGTCCCAAGCTTAAGCAACGGGCATAGATCATTGGAAAATGCTCTTTAATAAATGCTTCGCCTAAATGTGTGGCATCTAGGTGCACGTAATCTAAGCCGTGCTTTTTCATTTCAAAGTCGATAGCGCGTGCGACGATATCGCGAGGCGCTAATTCATTACGCTCATCATGCTCGGGCATAAAACGCGTACCGTTTGGCAGCTTTAATAAGCCACCTTCACCACGCATAGCCTCAGTAATCAAGAATGTTCTGTCACTAGGGTGATACAAGCAAGTTGGATGAAACTGAATAAATTCCATATTACCAACACGGCAGCCAGCACGCCAAGCCATAGCGATACCATCACCTGTTGCGGTATCAGGGTTGCTGGTATAGCGATAGACCTTACCCACACCGCCGGTAGCTAGCACGACCGACTTTGCAGCAATCGTTTCTACCCGATTATTTTGAATGTCTAGAGCGTAAACACCATAACAACGATTGGGTTTAGTGCGCTGTGTCTTGGCATCGAGGTGTCGATTGGTAATAAGATCTAAAGCAATCCAATGCTCCAGAATCTGAATATTTTTATGTGCTTTTGCCTTATCGAGCAACACTTCATGAATCGCTTTGCCTGTGGCATCAGCAGCGTGCGCAATGCGGCGATGACTATGTCCACCTTCACGTGTCAGATGCAAACCCATCGGACCAGATTTATCTTCTGTAAAGGGAACACCCTGCTCCACCAACCATTTAATTGCCTCGGCACTTTCTTCAGCAATGTAGCGTGCAGTAGATTCCACCACTAAGCCTGCACCTGCATTTAAAGTGTCGGCCACATGAGCATCAATACTGTCATGCTCTTTATCAACTACGCCAACGATGCCGCCTTGCGCCCATGCAGTTGCTGCTTCATTCAATCCACGCTTAGCCATCAAAATGACGGGCTGGCTCTCTGCCATATGCAGAGCAACTGTTAAGCCTGCAAGCCCTGCCCCAATAATGAGAACAGGCAACTCATTTTGAGTTTGCGAGGAAGATGGTTTGAAACTGGCCATAAGAGGGTTATTTTAAGGGGCAAATCTATTTTGGTTTTACCAAGTAAAAAGGCTCCAAAGGAGCCCTTTTACTGGTCTTATTACCGACACACCTTAATTCTTAAACGTTCACCATCAACTTTGGACCGTTAGGGGCATTGGTGCCATAACCCACCACCTTAGAAGGCTCACCACCCTTGCTTAACTTCACCGCGCAGTACTTAAACTCCGGAATCTTGCCAAACGGATCTAAGGCTGGGTTGGTAATGAGGTTAGCTGCTGCCTCATAGTAAGCAAATGGAATGAAGATAGCCCCTCTTGGTGTGCCATCATCTCTTCGTACATGAATACCAACCTCACCACGACGTGACTGGACAGTAATCACATCACCAGCAGATACGCCTAGCTGAGTCATATCTTCACCATTCATCGACACGGTCGCCATAGGTTCGATCGCATCCAATACCGTTGCACGACGCGTCATACTGCCAGTATGCCAATGCTCTAACTGACGACCTGTAATGAGTACAAATGGATAGTCGCTATCAGGACGCTCGTTTGCAGGAATGATGTCTGCTGGCACGAGTTTGACTTTGCCATCTGGTGTTGCAAAGGCATCATCAAAGACAATTGGTCGACCTGGATCTTCCAAAGATAGACATGGATAAGTGACGCTCGATTCTTTTACCAATCGATCCCAGGTAATGCCGTTGATAGCAGCGTGCATCGCTTGACGCATTTCGTCATACACTTCGGCAACACCAGCATCAGGGCCTTGGTAATTCCAATTCAGACCCATGCGCTTCGCAATTTCTTGAATGATCCACAGGTCAGCCTTAGCATCACCAGGAGGCTCGACTGCTTTTCTACCCATTTGCACCATACGGTCGGTATTACTTGCAGTGCCCACCTTCTCAGGCCAAGCGCTTGCTGGTAATACGACGTCTGCCAATAAAGCAGTTTCAGTCATGAAAATATCTTGCACCACTAAATGTTCAAGTGATGCGAGCGCATGACGCGCATGATTTAAGTCTGGGTCACTCATTGCAGGGTTTTCACCCTCAACGTACATGCCACGAATCTTATCGGGGTCGCTATCAGGCGCAGTAATCTTGTGCATGATTTCAACGACGGTATAGCCTGGCTTCTTATCCAGCGGTGTATTCCAGAACTTCTCAAACCAAGCATGCGCTTCTGGGTTATCCACGCGCTGATAGTTCGGGAACATCATCGGAATCAATCCAGCATCACTGGCACCCTGCACATTATTTTGACCGCGCAATGGATGCAATCCTGAACCAGGTTTGCCAATTTGACCAGTGATACTGACTAAAGCAATTAAGCAACGTGCATTGTCAGTGCCGTGAACGTGCTGACTCACACCCATGCCCCACAAAATCATGGCTGATTTCGTAGTAGCAAATTCTCTAGCGACTTCACGCAAGGTTTCTGCTGGAATACCGCAGATTGGCGCCATCACTTCAGGGCTATAGCCTTTGATGTTTTCTTTTAGGGCTTCAAAGTTATTCGCGCGATTGGCGATGAAATCTTTATCTGCCAAGCCTTCTTCAATAATCGTGTAGATCATGGCATTGAGCATGGCCACGTCAGTATCGGGCTTGAACTGCATGGTGCGCCAGGCATGCTTACTAATTTCAGTCTTGCGTGGATCACACAATACGAGTTTTGCACCTCGCTTAGCGGCATTCTTAAACCAAGTTGCTGCTACGGGATGGTTAGCAGTTGGGTTTGATCCAATCAACATGATCAAGCTAGAGTGCTCAACATCATTAACCTGGTTACTTACAGCGCCAGAGCCCACACCTTCTAATAGTGCAGCTACAGAGGAAGCATGACAGAGGCGAGTACAGTGGTCGACGTTATTGCTACCAAAGCCAGTACGAACCAATTTTTGAAACAAGTAAGCCTCTTCGTTACTACCTTTAGCAGAACCAAAGCCAGCAAGAACTTTGAGTCCATGTTTATCTTTGAGCTCTTTGAGTTTGCCGCCAGCAAAATCCAGCGCCTCTTCCCATGTCGCTTCACGAAAAATATCAGACCAATCTTGTTTACCTTCTAAGATCGATTCATCTTTTGGAACGCCTGATTTACGAATCAAGGGCTTAGTTAAACGCTGTGGGTTATGGATGTAATCCATACCAAAACGCCCTTTAACGCACAGACGATTATGGTTAGCTGGGCCATCACGACCCTCAACACTAACAATCTTGTCATTTTTGACGTTATAGGTAATCTGACAACCGACGCCACAGAATGGGCATACAGAATCAACCTTACGATCCACTGTTTGTGAACCGATCAAACCTTTTGGCATTAATGCACCAGTTGGGCAAGCCTGCACACATTCACCGCAAGCAACGCAAGTGCTCTCACCCATTGGATCATTCAGGTCAAATACGATTTCGCTATGCGCACCACGCATAGCGTAGCCAATCACATCATTAACCTGCTCTTCACGACAAGCACGTACACAACGATTACATTGAATACAGGCATCGAGGTTCACCGCCATCGCCGGATGAGAAAGATCGCTTGATACTTTTTCACGGCGTAGCGCTTTGAGTTCAGGACGCACACTCACATCCATACGCGCAGCCCAAGTGCTGAGCTCACCATGTTGATGTTTTTGCTCTTCTTCTTTAGAGTCACCTACCCACTTAAAGCCTTCATCAGGCATATCAGATAGCAGCATCTCCAGAACAAGCTTTTGACCCTTTAAGGCGCGCTCACTATTAGCCTTTAC
This sequence comes from Polynucleobacter sp. MWH-UH2A, assembly GCF_018687195.1. Classification (NCBI taxonomy): domain Bacteria; kingdom Pseudomonadati; phylum Pseudomonadota; class Betaproteobacteria; order Burkholderiales; family Burkholderiaceae; genus Polynucleobacter; species Polynucleobacter sp. MWH-UH2A. Next base: position 853,533 of record NZ_CP061321.1, on the reverse strand, counting down.
TTCCATGCCAGGTGTAGCGCTTCTGCAGCAGCTAGGAGCCAAAGTGCGCTCACCATTAATTTCTACTACGCAGGCGCGGCAGTTGCCATCTGGGCGATAGCCATCTTTAAAGCACAAATGTGGAATATCAATACCATGGCGTTTTGCGGCCTTGAGAATCGTTTCACCTTCATAGGAAACAATCGTCTTGCCATCTAACTTGAATTCAACAGTTTGCAAATCGAGTTCTTTTGGATTGGTTGGTGCGTTCATATTAGTCTCGTTCTTCCCTGATCTTTTACTTATACGATTTCTTGTGGGAAATATTTATGAATACAACGAATGGGGTTTGGCGCTGCTTGACCTAGACCACAGATCGAAGCATCAACCATCACAGTAGCCAGATCTTCAAGCGTGTCTTGATCCCAAGATTTGGCTTGCATGAGTTTTGCAGCTTTACCTGTACCTACTCGGCATGGTGTACATTGACCACAGCTCTCATGCTCAAAGAAGTGCATGACATTTAGCGCCATATCGCGCGCTTTATCTTGATTGCTAAATACCATTACGGCTGCAGAACCAATGAAGCAACCATAAGGTTGCAAAGTATCAAAGTCCAATGGAATGTTATTCATGGTTGCTGGCAAGATGCCGCCAGATGCGCCACCGGGCAAATAACCATAGAACTGATGACCGTCTTGCATACCACCGCAGTACTCATCAATGAGTTCTTGAATCGTAATGCCTGCTGGCGCTAGTTTCACACCGGGGTTTTTCACACGCCCACTGACGCTATAGCTACGCAAACCTTTACGGTCATGACGACCATAGGAGCTAAACCACTCTGGACCACGCTGCACAATATCGCGTACCCAATACAAGGTCTCAAAGTTATGCTCCAAGGTTGGCCTACCAAATAAACCGACTTGTGCAATATAAGGTGGGCGCATACGTGGTTCACCACGCTTACCTTCAATACTTTCAATCATCGCGGATTCTTCACCGCAAATATAGGCACCAGCACCACGACGCAATTCAATATTCGGAATTGCAAATGGAGGATTGGCTTTGAGCTTAGCTAATTCTTTTTCGAGTAGCTCACGGCAACCGTGATATTCATCGCGCAAATAGATGTAGCAAGCATCAATGCCCACGACATTGGCAGCGATTAATAAACCTTCTAAGAAGCGATGGGGGTCACGCTCAAGATAGGTACGGTCTTTGAATGTGCCTGGCTCACCTTCGTCAATATTGACCGCCATGAGCTTAGGCGCCGCTTGATCTTTTACGATGCGCCATTTGCGTCCTGCTGGGAAGCCTGCACCACCCAAACCGCGCAGACCCGAATTTTCCATCGCCTTGATGATGCTTTCTGCATCACGTTTGCCATCCACAATCTCTTTAGCCAAGGCATAACCACCCTTAGCGCGATAAGACTCATAACCAACATAGTCTGGAGACACTGCTTGATTCTCACCCTGAGGTGAAACACCCTTTTGAGCCAATTCTGCTGGCTCAAAGACCGCATCGTCATTTGCCAAAGGCTGAGTCGTCAGTTTGTTGTTAACTGCGGCTTTTACTTTGTCGGTGTTAGCAAAAATCACAGGGTATTGATGTACTACTGCCACTGGGGCTTGCTCACAACGCCCTACGCATGGGGCTGCAACCACATTCACATTAGGATTACCCAAGATCGCAGGCAACTTGGCTAATAAATTTTGTGCGCCCGCTAATTCGCAAGCAACGCCATCACACACACGCACAGTGATATCGGCAACCGGATCATTACCACGCACTACTTCAAAGTGATGATAGAAGGTTGCAACTTCATACACTTCAGGCATCGGCAAATTCATTTCTTTTGCCAAAGCCACTAAATGACGATCATGTAATGCACGGTACTCATCATTCAGCTTATGTAAATTTTCAATGAGCAAATCACGACGATGAGGTGCATTACCAATTAACTGTCGTACCTCTGCAATCGACGCGTCATCTGCTTGACGGCCTTTTAATTTACTTTTGCGACGAATGGTCTCCCGTAAATCATCTGCAGTTGCAACTGCAACCGCGTTGACTTCTTTGGAAGGCTTTGGGTGATTCATATTCTGTAGTCTCTGTTTTTATAAAGTTCGTTTTTATGTACTTCGTTTTCTGTATTTCGCGCTCGAGTGCTTATCCCCAAAAACTGGGTTTTTTGCTCATTAACAGCAGATTTTGGGTTATTTCTAGCCCTAAGTCCTTGACGGAGCTCAAGGGAGATTTAAAGGGCTATTTTAAGGGTAAACCCTAGTTATAGTAAGGATGGGGATGGCTGATCGCCTGGAGGCATTGAGTAATCTAACTTGCGCTCATAAAGCCTTGCTTTGTAGCAGTCCTGATAGCCTTTACTACCGATTTGCCAGCCAATCGAGGTGCAATCGTCCTGAGCCGCCTGCTCTATCGAGCCACAAGCAGTCAGGCCAATGGCCATAAAGGCAAGGGGAACCAAGGCTAGGCGCAAATTTGTTGATTTCATACCGCAAGTCTAATGGATTTTGATGCCTATCCAAGGCAAATTCAGCAAATTGAGCAAATTCAGGGAAAGCATCTACTTGTCTTCTTTAATTCTTATCAGTAACAATGGGTCACATTAAAACGAATAACAAAGTGGAGACCCCATGAAATTGACCCTCAAGAAAATCGCCTTCTTTTTTATCTGTTTGCATCTGGCGATTTGCAACCCCGCCATTGCTCAAAATCAGGATGGCTTCGTAGACCTAATAGATGGCGTTAGCCTAAGCGGTTGGAATATCGTGGGTAATGCTAATTGGGTCATTGGCAACGGCATCATTGAAGGCAATAAACCCATGGGATTTTTAGTCAGTACAAAGTCTTACAAAAACTTCATTATCAAAGCCGAGTTTTGGGCTGAGTCCAATACCAATAGTGGCATCTTTATTCGTTGCCAAGACCCAAATAAAATTACCGCTGCTAACGGATATGAAGTCAATATTTGGGATACCCGTCCCGAGCAAGCCTATGCAACCGGTGCGATTGTGGATGTTGCCAAAGTAAATCCAATTCACAAAGCAGGTGGTCGCTGGAATACGATGGAAATTGTGGCCAATGGCTCACACTTCAAAGTGAGTATGAATGGCGTTGTAACTGTAGGAGACGGACAAGATAGCCGTTTTGCAGAGGGCGTAATTGCACTTCAATCAGCAGGCGGAATTGTGAAATTTAGAAAGCTACAAATCAAACCGATTTAGTTTTAGTGACGCACATAACAATAAAGCCACCCAAGTATCGCCAGGGTGGCTTCTTTTTTTGATACGCGCATGAGCTCAATTATGCTGCCGGCGGAAATCCTACCTTTTGCGCCCACATATTATTAAATACATGAATAACGGGCTTTTCATATACACCTGCTTTAGTAAATGGCTCGTTACTGAGCCACTCATCTACTGCAGCCCTGCTTGGAAAATCCATCACCAAGAGACTTCCAGTAACCGTTTGACCATCTTCAGAAGTAAGTGGTCCAGCAAATGCCATGCGCTCAGCTTGCTGACCTAAATAAGCACGGTGCTCAGGCCGAACCTTCACACGTAAATCCGCAGTACCGGGTCTATCCATTAATAAAATTGCAAAAATCATGTCTTTTTCCTTAAGTAGTTTGCCGATTTACCAAGACTGCTTTTTACCGTCAATCCAAGTTTCTTTAACTTGGATATTGCGGATCTGATCCACTGGAGTCTTTTTAGGATTACTTGATAACACGACCAAGTCAGCCTGCTTACCCACCTCTAGACTGCCTACCTTGTCGTCAGAGAACATTTCATAAGCCGCATTGATGGTTACCGCACGAATCGCATCATCAACCGTGACGCGCTCATCAGGACCCAAAACTTTACGTGGCGCTTTTTGCCATAAACGTCCAGCACCTTCGGAAATGTAATTTAATGGGCCCACATTCGATACTGGAGAGTCGCTATGGTAAGCAAAGCGACCGCCTTCTTTTTTGAATGAGCCAGATGGATCAATGCGGTCTGCACGCTTAGGACCCACAATCTTGTCGTGAAATGCTTCACCCCAATAATCCACGTGTCCAATCGTAAAGCCAGGAATTACACCTAACTTCACCGCGCGCTTAACCTGCTCTGGAGTATTGATTGTGAAATGCTCAATCCGCAAGCGACGCGCCTTTGGATCAGGCGAGTTGGCTAGTAACTTAGCGTAAGTATTGAGCGTTTGCTCAATAGTCCGATCACCATTTGCATGGGTCGCAATTTGCCAACCTTGATCAAACACTGGCTTAGTCATTTTGTAAATTTGATCATCGGCGTAATCTAAGTTGCCGCGAAACTTAGTGTCCTTAGGATAAATATAGGGCTCATTGAGTGCTGCAGTAATGCCCTGAGTAGAGCCATCGGAAACAAACTTCACACCTACGAAACGCAACTTATCATCACCATCGTTTGGCTTGAGACCATTGGTGCCATTAGCTAACAACGGACCATACAAGTACGCTCTGACCCGAATGGGGAAATCATTGCCATGCGCAACAGCATTAAATAGTTTTACTTCATTATCCAAACCGAGCATCAAACCCAAAGTGATTTCTGCCGAAGTGGTCACACCCTTGGAGGCAATCATCTTGGCTGTTTTTTGCATTGCTGCGGCCAACTCTGCTTCACTCGGTGGAGGTACATGTTTTAAAACAGACAGAATGGCCGATGGCTCAACCACCACACCAGTTAAGCGACCTTGAGCATCCTTCATATAAATGCCGCCATCTCCAGGATTGGGCGTTTTATCGGTAATGCCAGCAAGCTCAAAAGCCTTATGGTTCACATACAAAATGTGGCCCGATTGATTCATGACGGCAATGGGCACCTCTGTCGAGACCTTATCGAGTACATCTGCAGTTAACTCAGCCATGAAGGGTTGCGTACGAGATGGATCAACACCAAATGCGCCTAACCACTGACCTTTTGGTAGCGTCTTTAATCTTGCTTTGAGTTTTTGACTAAGTGAATCCAAGGTATCGTACTGAGGTGTGAAGTTCGATAAATTGAGCCAGAGCACCTCTGTCATCGCCGTCATCACAATATGAATGTGCGGCTCTACAAAGCCCGGCATCAATGCTTTACCTTGAAGATCGACAACCTTAGTATTGGCGCCCTGCCAATTTTTTACCACAGCGTCTTTCTTACCAACCGCAACAATCTTGCCATCTTGGACAGCAAGCGCTTGAACTTCTTCGTTTTTAGCATTCACCGTCAGAATGGGTCCGCCATAAAAAATAGTGTCGGCAGACTGTCCAGCTTGATTGGTGGCTGCGTTAGCTATTTGCAAGCTAGCGATGAGGCCAAATGAGAGTAAAGCCCTTTGCATTAAACGTTTCATTTCAAATCTCTTCAAAAATGGATTGGATAGCTAAGCATAGCGGAAATTGAGATGCTTACAGATGGGTATTTTTATGGGCAAAAGAAAACCACCCGAAGGTGGTTTGGCATTACTTGGCGGAAGGGGCGGGATTCGAACCCGCGGTAGGCTATTAACCTACGCACGCTTTCCAGGCGTGTGACTTAAACCGCTCATCCACCCTTCCGGAACCGTTGATTATACGATTGCCGAAAGGGTTTTGCCCCAATTCCCAATAAAGACGGCTTAGAGAGACTCTTTAAGCTGCTCCAAGATTGCTGGGTTTTCCAAGGTGGATGTGTCTTGAGTGACTTCCTCGCCCTTCGCAATCACACGCAAGAGGCGACGCATGATCTTGCCTGAACGGGTTTTAGGTAAGTTATCACCAAAGCGAACATCTTTTGGCTTGGCAATCGGACCAATCTCTTTACCAACCCAGTTACGCAGTTCAGTAGCAACCTTCTTCGCATCTTCGCCAGTTGGACGACCACCTTTGAGGACCACGAATACGCAAATCGCTTCACCAGTGAGATCGTCTGGACGACCTACTACCGCTGCTTCTGCAACCAATGGGTTTGCCACTAAGCAAGATTCGATTTCCATCGTGCCCATACGGTGACCAGATACGTTCAGAACGTCATCGATACGACCCGTAATGGTGAAGTAGCCAGTCTCTTTGTTACGGATAGCGCCATCACCTGCGAGATAGAGGTTGCCACCCAACTCTTCTGGGAAGTAAGACTTCACAAAACGATCTGGGTCATTCCAAATGGTACGAATCATAGAAGGCCAAGGACGCTTGACTACCAAGATTCCACCGCTACCGTTTGGCACGTCATGACCGGCTTCATCCACAATCGCCGCCTGAATACCTGGTAATGGCAATGTGCATGAACCTGGAATCATTGGGGTTGCGCCTGGCAATGGAGAAATCATGTGACCACCAGTTTCGGTCTGCCAGAAGGTATCAGCGATTGGGCAACGTGAGCCACCCACATTCTCGTAGTACCACATCCATGCTTCTGGATTAATTGGCTCGCCAACTGAACCCAAGAGACGCAAAGAGGATAAGTCATAGCTCTTTGGATGCACTGCTTGATCGTTGCTAGATGCTTTGATCAATGAACGAATCGCAGTTGGTGCTGTGTAGAAAATCGTTGCTTTGTGTTTTTGAATCATGTCCCAGAAACGACCCGCATTCGGATAAGTTGGAACGCCTTCAAACACAATCTCAGTGGCGCCAACAGCGAGTGGGCCATAAGTAATGTAAGAGTGACCTGTTACCCAACCAATGTCGGCAGTACACCAGAACACATCGTTTGGTTTGATATCAAAGGTCCACTTCATTGTGAGAATCGCCCACAAGAGGTATCCACCTGTAGAGTGCTGCACACCCTTAGGTTTACCAGTAGAACCAGATGTATACAGAATAAAGAGTGGATGCTCAGCGCTGACCCACTCTGGCTCGCAAGTTGCTGCCTCATTGGCCACAATGTCTTGCATCCAAACATCACGGCCTGCTTTCATATCAATCGCGGTACCGGTACGCTTGCTCACGATGACATGCTTTACCTTGCCGCATTCACCAGTAGAGAGTGCTTCATCACAGATCGCTTTGAGTGGCAATGATTTGCCGCCGCGATATTGGCCATCAGCAGTAATTACCGCAACTGCGCCTACGTCGATGATGCGGTCACGCAATGCTTGTGCAGAGAATCCACCAAACACTACCGAGTGAATCGCGCCAATACGAGCGCATGCTTGCATTGCCACAATGCCTTCAATAGTCATCGCCATGTAAATAATGACCGTGTCACCAGACTTGATGCCCATCTTGCGCAGTGCGTTTGCCATTTTGCAAACACGCTCAAGCATGTCTTTGTAACTAACTTTTGTTACGGTACCGTCGTCTGCTTCAAAAATAATAGCCGTCTTATCACCAAGACCAGCTTCTACTTGGCGGTCTAAACAGTTATAAGATGCATTGGTTGTGCCGTCTTCAAACCACTTATAGAAAGGCGCTTTGGATTCATCCAAAACTTTAGTAAAGGGCTTTTTCCAGTAAATATTTTCTTTGGCGAGGCGACCCCAGAAACCGTCATAATCTTTTTCAGCTTCAGCGCAAAGCTTTTTATAAGCATCCATACCTGGAATGGCCGCGCTCTTAACGAAGTCTGCAGGTGGGTTAAAAACGCGGTTTTCTTGCTTTAATGGTTCCATGCTTCACTGCCCTCTATTAAATAAACAATGTTCTTTTTTTGCCAAAATGCAGCAAAATGATGGGTTCTGACCCCTCAAGAATTACGAAGATAAGTGAAAACACTTGGGATTTGCTCTATGGCAAACCCTTAAAATAGGGCAAACCTTACTAATAATGTGGAAATAACCCCAAAACCATGACTCAGATTAAACAAAACGACCTCATTCAAAGCGTTGCAGACGCATTCCAGTTCATCTCCTATTACCACCCTAAGGACTTCATTGATGCCATGGGTAAGGCCTATTCCCTCGAAAAAGGTGAGGCTGCTAAGGATGCAATTGCCCAAATTTTGACTAATAGCCGCATGTGCGCTGAAGGTCATCGCCCACTTTGCCAAGATACTGGTATTGCCGTAGTGTTTCTGAAGATCGGCATGAATGTGCAGTGGGCAGATGCCACGATGAGCGTTACTGAAATGGTGAACGAAGGTGTGCGTCGCGCTTACCTCAATCCAGAAAACACTTTGCGTGCTTCCGTATTAACTGACCCAGCAGGCAAACGTAAGAATTCCGGCGATAACACCCCCGCCGTTGTTCACTATGAAATTGTTCCGGGTGACGATGTAGAAGTGATTTGCGCCGCTAAAGGTGGTGGCTCCGAAAACAAAGCCAAGATGGTAATGCTCAATCCATCTGACTCGATTGTGGATTGGGTGGTCAAGACTGTTCCAACCATGGGTGCTGGCTGGTGTCCTCCTGGCATCCTGGGTATTGGCATTGGCGGCACACCAGAAAAAGCGATGCTCATGGCTAAAGAAGCTTTAATGGGTCCAGTTGATATTCAAGAATTGATTGAGCGCGGTCCGAAGAACCGTGTTGAAGAATTGCGTCTCGAGATCTATGACAAAGTGAACAAGCTGGGTATTGGTGCCCAAGGCTTAGGTGGTCTAGCTACTGTCTTGGATATTAAGATTTTGGATTACCCAACACACGCTGCTTCATTACCAGTTGCCATGATTCCGAACTGCGCAGCAACCCGTCACGTTCATTTCCATTTGCATGGTGATGGCCCCGCCAAACTCGAAGCGCCTTCTTTATCTGATTGGCCAGATGTCACTTGGACACCTGATGTTCAAAAATCCAAGCGCGTGAATTTAGATACATTGACTGCGCAAGAAGTGGCTAGCTGGAAACCAGGCGAAACATTGCTACTGAACGGCAAAATTTTGACTGGTCGTGATGCAGCACATAAACGCATTCAAGACATGCTTGCTAAAGGCGAAGAATTGCCAGTGAGCTTTAAAAACCGCGTTATCTATTATGTTGGTCCAGTCGATCCAGTGCGCGATGAAGTCGTTGGCCCAGCAGGTCCTACTACGTCTACCCGCATGGATAAGTTCACTGAAATGATGCTGGCCAAAACAGGCTTGATTTCCATGATTGGTAAAGCAGAACGTGGTCCAGTCGCAATCGAAGCTATTAAGAAACACAAATCTGCCTATCTCATGGCAGTTGGTGGCGCTGCTTATCTGGTATCAAAAGCAATTCAGACCTCTAAGGTGGTTGGCTTTGCTGATTTAGGTATGGAAGCCATTTACGAGTTTGAAGTCAAAGACATGCCCGTAACTGTTGCCGTGAATTCAGAAGGCATCTCCATGCATGAGACCGGACCAAAAGAATGGCAAGCGAAAATTGGCGGTATTCCAGTCAAGATTGCTTAATTCATTCTGCTTTATTGGTTTTGAATTGACCCTGAATTGGCGTTAAATTGTCATTAATCGGCGTCTTTGATTCTGGCGTTGGTGGCTTATCCATTTTGGATGAGGCACTGCGCCAACTTCCACAGCACGACTACATTTACTTAGCCGACTCTGCAAACGCGCCGTATGGTGAAAGATCTCCAGAGTGGATTGCGCAGCGCAGTTTGAGTCTTTGCAAATATCTTGCGCAGGCCGGGTGTGACGCCATCGTGGTAGCTTGCAATACTGCAACTGCGCAGGCGATTAAAGATATTCGTGCGGCTATTGCGATTCCGATAGTGGGTGTTGAGCCAGGTATTAAGCCTGCTGCCATGCAATCGGCCAATGGCATTGTGGGCGTCTTGGCAACTGAAGCTACTTTGAAGAGCGACAAGTTCAATGCCCTACTGTCTACGCTACCCGTTGATTGTCAATTTATTAAACAGGCTGGTGCAGGTTTAGTTCCCTTGATTGAAGCAGGCAAAGCGAACGATGGGGAAACTTTAGAGTTACTTGCTAAGCATTTAGAACCGATCCAAATAGCAGGCTCCGACACGATTGTCTTAGGTTGCACCCACTATCCATTTTTAAGAAAAGCGATTCGCAAACTGCTCGGTGACAAGATCACCCTGATTGATACAAGTGAGGCGGTGGTTAAACAACTCAAGCGCCAACTAGAGTCGCTTGCGCCCCACCAGCCATCCATCTCTGCCGACCTCCCTCAATTTGGTTCGGTACATTTTGTTAGCAGCAAGGATGAGCACGCTCTCCTCAGGATGGCGCAAGATTTGATGCATACCGATTTGAAGAACCATCGCGTTAGCACTACGCAATTGGGATCTGTGTCATGAGCGCATTTTGGCAAAAGGTTGATGATCATCTACCATTCACCAAAACCGAACGGATCATTATTGGTATTGTGCTGTTGCTACATGCTTTACCAGCTTTAGAATTTTTACACTGGACATCCAAACCGACTCACGTTGATGATGAGCGCGTCATGGCCAATCTAGTTAGTCCAGATACAGCTTCAAGCAAAAGCCAGCAACCTCCTGCACCGCCGCCGCCAAAACCCAAAGAAGAACCAAAAAAGAAAACGGTAGAAGAAAAGTCTTCTCAAAAGCCAACGCCAGCGCAAACTCAAAATACCCCTACGCAAAAGAGTGAATCATCCTCGCAAAGCCAGATGCAAAATGCCGCTATTGCACCTGCAACTGCTGGTGGCGCCAGTGGTACACCGATTCAAACGGACATTGGTAAACTGGTTGTCGTATTCCAGCCTGATGCTGATGCGTATTACCCTTCGTTCTCTAAAAGATCAGGAGAACAAGGAACGGTAGTAGTGCGTTTAATTATTTCCGAGACGGGTGATGTTGAAGATGTTGCAATCTTGCAATCGAGCACCTTCCCCAGACTGGATCGCGCAGCTACTGATATTGGTCGGCGTTATCGATTTAAACCTTTTTTAGTCAATGGCTCACCCCAACGAATTTCAACGAATCTTTTAATTAAATTTAACCTCAAGAATTAAGCGCTATGAATACACCATTTGGAATTGCAAATCTTTGGCTTGAAGGCGACGGCATTACCCGCTTTGTGGCGATTGCTCTGTTGGCATGCTCAATCATCACCTGGGTTATTTTGCTTACTCGCCTTTGGGAACTGCGCAACCTTCGCAAACTCAAACCAGAAGTGGATCAATTTTGGCATGCGAACTCATTTGAGCAAGGCTTACAGTCCTTTAGCAGTCCTGCTGCCAACCCCTACTATCAAATTGCCAAATCAGCGAGTGGCGCCTCTGTTCACCATCAAGGTCAATCAAGCAACCATCGTGAATTACTACAAACCTTGAACTATTCCGAGTGGATGGCAAGAAGCGTTAAAAACAGTATTGATGGCGTCGCTGCCAGCCTGCAAAAAGGACTCACCTTTCTGGGCTCTACGGGTGCAACCGCTCCGTTTATTGGCCTTTTTGGCACCGTATGGGGCATCTATCACGCTCTAATCTCTATCAGCAGCTCAGGAAGCGCCCAGATTGATCAAGTAGCAGGTCCGATTGGTGAGGCTTTGATCATGACTGCATTAGGTCTTGCTGTGGCGATTCCAGCGGTATTGGGATTTAATGCCATCAACCGCGCAAATAAATTGTTTGTTGCAGAACTCAATCGCTTTGGCAATGATCTACTGGCTTATTTTGTAACCGGTGCGCGCGTGAATTCCGGAGAATAAGTATGTCGTTTCATCTGCAAGACGATCAAAACGAAGACGCCATCATGGCGGAAATCAACATGACACCGATGGTGGACGTCATGCTGGTATTGCTCATCATCTTCATCATCACCCTCCCCGTTATTCAACAAGCGGTTAAGGTTGAGTTACCCAAAGCCAATAGCGTACGCAATGAAGTGAAGCCCGAGTCAGTGCAATTGACCATTGACGCCAAAGGTCAAATTTTTTGGAATAGCACTCAAATCGACCTCAAGACCTTTGATGGCTATGCAGAGAAAGCCGCCCAAAAAGACCCGCAACCAGAGATTAATTTACGTGCCGACAAAGCCGTAAAGTATGAATATGTAGCCCAAGTGCTGGCTGCATCGCGTCGCGCAGGCTTGACCAAACTAGGATTTGTTACAGAACCTAACTAGCGGTCTAAAGCAGTCTGCAGCTTATTTGCCAGTAACTCGGTAAGGCATCTTCGCTAGCGCGCAACTCTCTTCAGTAACTTGCGTGCCATTGCCAATCGTGGCGCCCAAAATGCCGCCTTGAATTTTTTCTACTTTTTTCAGCTTCCCTGTGATTGGGTCTAGCGTCATTTGTGTTGAAACTGTTCCTGCTGGATAAGCAACATCCATCACCTTTTCTGGTGCAAAACTTGCTTCAATCAAAATCACAATATTGGGACGAGCCATAGTCACGCTCTTAACTATTTGCTTACCGAATTCATCAGACTGATCTAAATCTCGATCATCTAGATATACCTTGGCCTTCTGGTTACCAGACGCCAAGGTAATTTTCATGTCGTACTCCTCCGTGTAATCCTTTTCTTTTCTTGTGCAACGAAACTCCATCACATCAATCGACCATGCAGATAGCGAGATTGCATACAAGCAAAGACAGACGAGGATTTTGGACAAATTCATAAGGGATGAATACAAGGAATTTGGATTTGGTGCCCGGGGCCGGAATCGAACCGGCACGACTGTTTAGGTCGCAGGATTTTAAATCCTGTGTGTCTACCGATTTCACCACCCGGGCTCGCACAAGCAATTACTGCCGCGCTATGTAAATCAAGACAGCCTGAATTTTAGCATGTGCGCCAGAAACTGCCCTAGGCGCCCCATAGCACTAAAGACCTACTGGCATGACGCCCAAAAACATTAAAATATTTATATGAAATCTCAGGGCAAGATAGCCAGCTTTTACAAACTCTTGCGACCGCTTCGCTTGGTTGCTGGGGTTCTTGCATTAGCAATTTTGGCCATTGTGCTCTTCTACCTCTACTCGGCACAATCCAGCCCATCAGGCAAAAGAACCATTAAAGGCCTGGGAGATAGCGTTGTCATTTCTTTTGATGAAGTCGGCATTCCCCATATCAAAGCCAATAGCCAAACTGATGCGCTATTTGCATTAGGCTACATTCATGCGACTGAACGCTCTTGGCAATTAGAAATGAATCGCCGCATCGCTAGCGGACGACTATCTGAAATCCTCGGCCAAGACACGGTCAGTATTGATCGCTTCATCAGAACTCTAGGTGTAAAACGGGCAGCAGAAAAGCAATTCGATAAATATCCAATTGCCACAAAGAGATTGCTCCAAGCATATGCTGATGGCGTCAATACTGGTAATGCCAGCTTAGGATGGGCGCTGCCAGTAGAGTATTTTTTAACTGGCTCTAAACCAGGTCACTGGTCACCTACCGATAGCGTTGCTTGGATGTTGATGATGGCCTATGACCTCGGTGGTAACTGGCAAAAAGAATTGCAGCGCCTTGAGCTATCACAATACCTGAGTACTAAACAAGTGTGGGAAGTAATTCAGCCCTATAGTCAAGGCGAGCTCGTAAGTAATATGGATTTCGCCAAGATGTACCACGATCTCAACGTATTTAATACAAACCCCAAAGGCGAGAACCCTAAATCCAAAAAATTACCCTCTACCGAACTGAGCGTCAATGATCTTCCCGGGGGCAAGGATGGCATTGGCTCTAACAACTGGGTTTTCAGTGGCAAGCTTACCGATACTGGTAAGCCTTTATTGGCAAATGATCCACACCTTGGATTGTCAGCGCCAGCCATTTGGTATTTTGCGCATCTTGATGCCCCAGGACTCAATGTGATTGGCGGAACATTGCCTGGCATTCCGGCGGTTGTGTTGGGCAGAACAGAAAAATTTGCATGGAGTTTTACCAACACCAATCCAGATGTTCAGGATACCTACTTAGAACAGTTGGATCCCAATAACCCAAGCATGTACCGTGGCCCAAATGGCATGCTGCCATTTACCGTCCGTCAAGAAATCATCGATATCAAAGGTGCGGCACCCTTAACATTTATTGTGAAAGAAACACGGCACGGTCCTGTGATTTCTGATTCGTATGCACGTGTGCAGCGTGTGATTGATACTGATCGATACGCACTTGCCCTTCGATGGACTGCACTGGATCACGAAAATCAATCCGTAGCCGGCTTGCTTGAAATGAATCGCGCAAAAGACCTAGATTCATTTAAAGCAGCCTTGCATAAAAATTATGCGCCAATGCAAAACGTGGTCATGGCTGATACCGAAGGAAACATCTCCTACCAAGCTGCAGGAGTAGCCCCTAAAAGAACTCTTCATCAAGGGCTGTATGGCATCGCTCCTGCGCCAGGGTGGGACAAGCAGTACGACTGGGCTGGCTACCTACCATTTGATCAATTGCCAGTAAGCAATAATCCTGAGCAGGGTTGGATCGCCACCGCAAACCAGCAAATCATCGCTGCCAATAATCCCAATCCCCTAACTGCCGACTGGGATGTGCCCACTCGTTATGACCGCATCGTGCAGCTAATCAAGGCAAGAAATGCTTTCGATACGCAGTATGTCAAAACCATGCAGAGCGATACACTTTCCCTCGGCGCCACCCCACTTTTGGAATTATTCAAATCCTCCCAACCCAAACACCCCTTGGGAACAAAAGTACTTGAGCTGATACAGAATTTTGATGGCAATATGAGCGCTGATAGTCCTAGCGCTCTGATTTTTAATGCTTGGGCCGATCAACTTACTCGTAATGTTTACTCTAGATTAAGTTACCTGTTTTTTGATAACTATGGTGCGCGCAACTTTCGCTATCCTTTAATTTCAGTTTTACAAAACCCCAATAGCCCTTGGTGCGATATTCCCAAAACACCTACCGTTGAAACATGTGCCGAATCTTCTAATATTGCTTTTGATCGTGCGTTGGAATATTTAAGCGATCAATATGGCAACGATCCAAAGTCGTGGTCATGGGGTAAAGCGCATACTGCTATTTCAGAACATCGCCCGCTAAGCAAAATACCTGTCTTAGGAAAACTCTTTAATATCACCACCCCATTTCCGGGCGATAGTTTCTCTATCAACGTAGGTCGACTTGAGCTTAATAACTCCAGCAATCCTTATGAAACCTTACAAGCCCCAAGTCTGCGCACTATTTATGACTTATCAGACCTTGAAAAATCCCTCTTTATTTATCAAGCTGGGCAATCGGGTTGGGTTCAAAGTCCTTGGTACCGCAATATGAGTTCACTATGGGCAAAAAATGAGTACCTCCCCTTACAAATGAAGCCTGAAAAGACTGCCCGCACTCTGGAGTTAAGTAATAAATAAATCGTATATGGCAAAGATACTGTTGCCGTATAAAATGTCATCTAGACAACATCGCTTGTGACATAGCTCATTTTTAAGGTAAATCAATGAAAAAGATTCTTCTTGGCACACTTACTGCATCAGCACTTTTTGTTGCTACCCATGGCACTGCTAATGCCGCTTGGAAAGAACTGGGCTCCAATGCCGTGATGACAGTGTATGTCGATCTAGATACCGTTCAAACACAGGGTGAGAAAACCCAAATCGTTTCGATGCTCGATTTTAAGAAACCAGGAACTAATCCAACCAATAAAGAGCCTGTTAACTCCATTATTGGCTTAAATGAATACGACTGCCCATCAGTAAGCTACCGCCCAATTGCTTATAAAGAATTTTCAGAAAACAAAGGGGCTGGTAAGGTTGTTTCAGAAAGCAATACCCCAGACAGCAAGTATGAGCCTGTAGTGAGCGAAAGTTGGACGGCTGGCGTATTTAATTCTGTCTGCAAAGTAGCGAAGTAAGTCCGACTTAATCTATGCGGGCATTTTGGGTTGCCTCGCTTTCGCTTTCGACTTCTTTAGTCAGTACAATCTATCTACAAGGTTGTGCTGCTCCACTTGCAGCAATCGGTGCCAGTAGCACAGCTGCCGCTAGCTCAGCTGGCACTAGCGTTGCGGCAGTTGCTGTAGCTAACCCAGTGACAGCAACTAGCGTAGCTTCCACAGTCACAACTGGTAAGTCACCTTTGGAGCATGCGGCGTCAGCGGCCACCAAAAAAGAATGTAGCTTCACGAATATTGTGGGCCCAAAGCCTATCTGCGAGGATATTCCTGTACCCAAAGTCATCGACAAAAGCGCACCGCTTTCAGGGCCGGCTGATCTACCAAAAGACCCTGCCAAACCTTAATTCAATAGAATTTGGCGATTGATGATGGCTAAAGGGCTAAAATCAGGGTTTACCAGCAGCACCCATATCCACACAAGCTCTAAAGATGACTACTGAAAACTATTACCTCACCCTAACTTGCCCGAATAAGCCTGGAATTGTGGCCGCTGTTTCCACTTATATCTTCCAAGCAGGTGGCGATATTGAGGAAGCACAACAGTTTGATGACAAAGCGTCAAAACGTTTTTTCATGCGCGTTAGCTTTAGCTGCCCAACTGATGGCAATACTCTACGATCTGGTTTCACAGAAATTGCTAAACGTTTTGAACTGACCTGGAATTTACGCGCAGTCAAAGACCTCAAGCGCGTACTCATCATGGCTTCAAAATTAGATCATTGCTTGGTGGATCTCCTCTATCGCTGGCGCATCGGTGAATTACCGATGATTGTCTGCGGCATCGTTTCCAATCACCCGCGTGATGTTTATGCCAGCATCGACTTTGCCGATATTCCCTTCTACCACTTACCTGTGACGCCTGATACCAAGCCGGCACAAGAAGCAAAGTTATTGGACATCATTGCCGACTCCAAGGTGGATATGGTGATCTTGGCACGCTATATGCAAATTCTGTCTGATGATTTATCTACCAAGCTATCGGGACGTTGCATCAACGTGCACCACTCTTTCTTGCCTAGCTTTAAAGGTGCAAAGCCCTATCATCAGGCGCATGCGCGTGGCATTAAGCTCATTGGCGCTACCGCACACTTTGTTACGAGTGATTTAGATGAAGGCCCTATCATTGAGCAGGACGTTACACGAGTCACCCATGGCGATACACCAGAAGACCTCGTGCGTAAGGGTCGAGATCTAGAACGTACAGTGCTTTCACGCGCTCTACGTTATTACCTGCATGATCGCGTCTTAATTAACGGCGCAACCTCAGTCGTTTTCTCAGACTAAACGCTTTGTTAGGGTCTCACCCCTGGAGACTCTAGGGGTAGCCCGCGTGCACGCCACGCAAGAAATAGTTCTAACTGCGCCATTTCAGGCGAACCATATTCATACTGCTGGGCCCTGACACCACTCATACAGTTGCGCAAACGGCGCTGTAAAGAACCCAAGGTTTGCCACTCTAGACGATAGATTGGATAAGCATTCGGATGGCCTTGTGGAATCACTGCGCCTCCCAATTTCAATCCAGCACGCTCTTCATGACACTGAGCACAAGATAGATTGAGCTGCCCCATTCTTTCGTAAAAAGATTTGCGACCTTGTTGCATTGCCATTTTGTTCTCGACAGTTTCACGCACAGCAATAGGCAAACCCTTTGATTGGTAAGCCACATAGGCAGTCAAGGCAAGGAGGTCTTTACTCTCATATGCCAGAGGGGGCAATGCCTGTGCTTGAGATCTGCATTGGTTAATTTGACCTTCTAGCGTTTGCAACTTACCCTTCATCATTTTGGGAAACACAGTGGCAACACCTCGCATCGACTTTTTCGCATCGCCATGACAACTCGTGCAGGCTTTTCCATTGCTCTCCGAAGGCTTGTTCCATAACGCCTCGCCATCGCCTACCCAAAACATCGCTGGGTTTAAGCTTGGATCATCTTGCATTGCCTTATTCTCAGCCGACATGAGCTCGTAACTCGACTGCGGCTTTGGCTTGCTATTTTCCGGTGCACCATAGACTGAAGTGATACTCAAACACAGTAAGCCTGATGCAATCAGTCTGATGTAGCAGACCCAACCCTTAGAGGCAATCATGTAACTGTTATATGAGCATGATTGATAGCTTCATAACCATCATCACCCACCCATCTAAATTCCAAATTACCGTTTTCAGTAGCAATGGTGGTGAAGATGATCAAGGGATTAGCTCCCGTACCAGGATAAAAATCCGCTCTAAAAACTTCTACATTGTTGTAGGTGCATGTAAATTCACGAATAATGTCGCGAGGAATTAATTTTCCGCCTTCGGTGTAACGAAACCCCGACTCCATATCGTGCTGTGCAATGGCCCGTATCTCCACAATCGAACCCTGCTTTGCAGTTGCCGGCATCGTAATAGAAGTGCGTGATGTTTTGCTCATAGTTTTAACCTTCTAGACCAGCTCTGTACAGGCAGAAAGCGTCACCAAAGTCTCGGCACTGCCTTGATAAAAATTACCATCGCTCATTTGAGCAATTGCCCATACCGTTTGACTGTCTGCCAAACGCACACGCGTGGTGATATTGGCGGTCCCTGAACGCGGCGTTAAATACACCGTGAAAATATTGGGCAAGGGATTACCTTCTGCTATGACATGGATGGATTTAACGTAGTTATTGGCAGTCATAGGGCTGTCGACACTGACCTTAAGAACAACCAGATTTCCATTTTCCACAAGCGGCGGAATTACCAACTTCACTTTGCCATCGATGATGGGTTTACCGCCAGTAATTTCTTGAATGACTTTACTTGCATCCTCTTTTTTAGCTAACACCGTTAAAGGACTAAACCAAGCTCCCAAAGCCAAAATGCCAATACTTTGAATTTTCTTTAACCACTGTCGACGACTTAATTGCATCTTCATAATTCGATAGATATTCTGTATTTACTGATTATTCTTTATTAATTCTTTATTGCTTGGCTTGTTGCAAAGCTAATAAAAATGCGACCACATCCTCAATCTCTTGTGCATTCAAAATGGTTTGATCTGCAAACTTATTTGCCACGCGATTTAAATGATCTGTACGGTAATACGAAGGCATGATGGTATTAGGATTGAAATAACTAGCGTTAACAATTCTGGCACGCAGCTGAGGAGCCGTCAAAGAAGCAACGCTACTTGCTAGATCAGGAGCTAAATTGCCCTGAAAACGCTCTTCCGGGAATGGCCCACTATGACAAAGAATACATAGCCCCGTTTGACGACTTAAAACAATCGCGCGACCATGTAGCGCATCACCAGGCGTAGTAGTCAGAGGCTTTTCAATCTGACCCGCAACGATCTCTTGCGCAAATACTCCAGAAAAACTAAGGGCGCCTAGCAATAAGATCGCTAGAACGCCCCTCTTACTCATCTAATGCAATTCTCTGAATTAAACGAGTTTGATGCCGCTGTTTTTCAGAGGAACAGTACGGTAACGCTTGCCGGTAGCACGGTAAATAGCATTAAGCACTGCTGGTGCTGCTACCGCAATCGTTGGCTCGCCAACCCCACCCCAATCCTTGCCGCCACCCTGAATAATGATGGTTTCGACTTTTGGCATTTGAGAGAGTCGAATCGAATTAAAGGTATCGAAGTTCTTCTGCACAACCGCGCCCTTCTCCAAAGTAATCTCTTCTTCAAAGAGAGCAGATAAGCCGTATACAAAAGAGCCAGATACCTGACGATTGACTTGTGCTGGGTTAACTACATAACCAGGATCAGTAGCAGCAACAATTCGATGAATCTTTACCTCGTTGCCATTTTTCACTGAAAGCTCACAAGCTGCTGCAACATAGCTACCAAATGAGCGCATCTGCGCAACACCACGGTAGACACCAGGGGCTGCAGGCTTAGTCCAGCCAATACCATCAGCAACCGCGTTCAATACCGCTTCTGCCCTTGGGAACTCCTTCATATGCTTGCGGCGGAACTCCACTGCATCCATACCCGTTGCTTCAGCCAATTCATCCATGAATGTCTCAATGAAAATGGCGTTTTGATTGACGTTAACACCGCGCCAGAATCCTGGTGGCACATGGGTGTTACGCATTGCATGGTCAATGGTCAAGTTGGGGAAGCTGTATGTAATGCCGTGCTCACCACTTGGCTCAAGACCTTGGAAGGTCAACGGATCTTTACCCTTATTTGCCGCCACAACTGCTGGACGTACGGCAGCCAAAATAGATTGGCCTGACAAACGCATATTTAAACCAGTGACATTTTTCTTGTCATCGATTGCTGCAGTCATTTTGCACATCATCACCGGATGGTAACGACCTTGAGTCATATCCTCTTCACGGGTCCAGATCAACTTAATCGGTGTACCAGGCATTTGCTTGGCAATATTCACCGCTTGAGTGGTGTAGTCCTGGAAAGCACCACGACGACCAAAGCCACCACCAAGATTCACTTTGTAGACATTGCATTTTTCAGCAGCCAAACCAGAAGCGGCAATCACCGCTGCCAAGGATGCTTCGCCGTCTTGGGTTGGCACCCAAGCTTCACAAGAATCAGGTGTCCACTTGGCAGTAGCAGTTTGAGGCTCAAGGGTTGCATGGTTTAAGAATGGATAGAAATATGTTGCTTCAATCTTCTTAGACGCATTAGACAAAGCAGATTTCACATCACCGTTGGTGTTATGTACAAATGCATCGTCCGCACTCAGACCATCCTCGAGCATCTTCTTAATGGAAGCGCTTGAAACATCGCCATTGGCGCCGTTATCCCAAACGATATTGACTTGATCTAAAGCGGTTTTAGCTTGCCAGAAAGTATCAGCCACTACAGCTACCGCTGAATCACCAACCTGCACAACCTTCTTAACGCCCTTCATGCTTTGGGCCTTGGCTGCATCGTAGCTCTTTACTTTGCCGCCAAATACAGGGGACTCTTTGATGTTAGCAACTAACATGCCAGGTATCTTGAGGTCAATGGCATAAACCTGACGGCCTGTGACCTTATCCGATACGCCATCAATACGATTGACTGATTTACCAATCAGCTTCCACTCTTTTGGATCTTTTAATGGAACGTCTGTTGGCACTGGCAGTTGTGATGCCGCTACAGAAACTTTTCCAAATGTTGTTTTGCGTCCTGATGGAGTATGGGTAATGACACTATTAGCAGCAACGCACTCTGAAGCAGGCACATTCCACTGATTGGCTGCGGCTTGAATCAACATCATGCGGGCAGCTGCACCACCCTTACGCACATATTGTTCTGAAGTACGAATACCGCGGCTACCACCAGTAGAGTAACTACCCCATACAGCTTTGCGCTTTAGACTTTCAGCTGGGCTTGGATATTCATAATTAACCTTCTTCCAGTCACACTCCAACTCTTCAGCAACCATCTGAGCCAAACCAGTAATCGTGCCTTGACCCATTTCAGAACGGACAATACGAACTACAACATCATCATTTGGCTTAATTACCACCCATACACCAATCTCTGGAGTAGCCAAAGGCGTCATAGAAGTAGTGCCTGTGCCCATGGCAGCATTTGCACTAGACATAAAGCTCAAGTCAAAGCCAATAGCTAAGCCCGTGGCAATAGCGCTAGAGCCAACTACAAACTGACGGCGGGAAGTATTAATTGCATTAGTCATGATTACCTCCTTAAGCCTTGCTAGCAGCATGAATCGCTGCGCGCACTTGTTGGAATGTGCCGCAACGGCAGATATTAGTGATGGACTCATCAATCTGAGCATCGGTTGGTTTTGGATTATTGCGTAGCAATGCGGTTGTTGCCATCACCATGCCAGATTGACAGTAACCACACTGAGGCACCTGATTATCAACCCAAGCTTTTTGTACTTTAGAAAGCTGACCGCTCTTTTCTAAACTCTCAATCGTTTCAATTTTTTTACCTTCCGCTGCAGCAACTGGCAAGGAGCAGCTACGCACCGCCTGGCCTTCAAACAACACAGTGCATGCACCACATTGACCAACACCGCAACCATACTTGGTACCAGTTAAGCCGATTTGCTCTCGTATTACCCATAGCAATGGAGTATCTGGATCAACATCCACTTTGTATTTTTTGCCATTGACATTTAAATCGGCCATTACGGTCTCCTATTAGTCTCTTTTTGTGTTCGTTTTAATAAATGAGGGGAGTAACCCCTTCGCTTTTGTGCCCTTATCTTAAACAAGAATTAAATTATTGCTATGCAACATAAATGAGAGCCTGTAATATCAATTCATGATTTTTGGCCTAGTTCAAATCCTCCTCTTTCAAAGCCTTGGTGAGCTGGTTTCCAAGTTCCTTCTACCCACTCTCCCGGGCCCAGTCATTGGGCTAGTGCTATTGGTTTGTTGGCTAGTCATTCGCAAAGGTATTAATGCTGAGCTGGCGGCGGTAGCGGACACTTTTAGCCAATACCTTGGCCTCTTATTTGTACCGGCTGCTGTTGGAGTGGTTTTATTTCTGCCGCAACTCAAGGCAAATGCCTTTGCCATCATTGCGGCCCTCGTTGGAAGTGTCATCCTCACGATAGGCTCAAGCGCTGTCGTTGTTCGCTTTCTGAGCAAGAAAGAAAGTCATGAGTGAAAAACATTCCATTGTAGAAATTTGGGTATACCTATCCGGTAGCCCCCTATTTGCACTCTTTATTACTTTAGCCGCTTATCAAATTGGGTTGACTATCTATAAACACTCAAAACAAAATCCACTAGCCAACCCTGTGGCAATTGCGATTTTGATTGTGGCCACCATCATTCAGCTTATTGATATGCCTTATTCAAGTTATTTTGAGGGCGCACAATTTATTCACTTCTTATTAGGCTCAGCAACAGTATCTCTCGCAATCCCAATCTACCGAGGACTCAATAGCCTCAAAGGTCGCTCTATTCCCCTGTTAGTTTCGCTATGCACGGGCGGCTTGGTGTCAATTGTGAGCGCGGTAGGAATTGCCACTCTCCTTGGAGCTGATAACAGTATTACTGGAGCTATGTACCCTAAATCCGTGACTGCGCCGATTGCGATGGGTATTGCAGAACGGATCAATGTCTCACCAACACTAACCGCTATCTTTGCAGTCAGCACTGGAATACTGGGCGCAATCTTGGCACCATTTGTACTGAATGCGCTTGGCATGAAAGCCTGGTGGCAACGAGGATTTGCAATTGGCATCGGCGCGCATGGCATCGGCACCTCACGTGCTTTTAGCATTCACCCTGAAGCAGGAACCTACGCTAGCTTAGCAATGGGAATGAATGGCGTTATTAGCGCCGTTGCTATTCCCATCATTTATCACGTATTGAATCGCTGAGATTATTAATTAAGTTTCATTGCAGCATCAACAGCATCGCCAAGAACGCTACAGAGAAATTCCACTTCCTTTGGCTCTGAAATAAATGGCGGACCTACAGCAATGGCATCACCAGCTACCCGCACTAGTGCACCGCGCTCAATGCAGGCCTCTAAAACCTTGAGGGCTCGCAAGCCTGGCTTACCCGCAATGGGCTCAAGCTCGACTGCCCCAGACAATCCAAAGTTCCGAATATCCAATACGCCTGTTTTCCCTTTCATGGCATGCAAGCCATTTTCTAGAACAGGCTCCAATGCTCTTGCGCGATTCACTAAATCATCTGACTCAAATATATCGAGCACCGCATGTCCTGCAGCAGTCGGTATCGGGTGTCCTGAATAGGTATAACCATGGAAGAATTCAATAGCCTGCTCTTGCCCACCATTGGCAATGATGGTGTCATAGATATCGCCACGTACTATTACTCCACCCAATGGAATCACGCCATTGGTAATCGCCTTGGCAAAAGTAATCATGTCAGGCACAACACCAAATCGATCTGCGCCAAAATTGGCGCCTAGGCGACCAAACCCGGTAATCACCTCATCAAAGATCAGCAAGATGCCATGCTTAGTACAAATCTCACGAATTTTTTGCAGATAACCTTGTGGGGGCACGATCACACCAGTTGAACCCTGCACAGGCTCTAAAATAACTGCTGCAATCGTATTGGCATCATGCAAGGCAACGATCTTTTCTAACTCATCAGCCAAATGGGCACCCCATGTTGGCATCCCTTTCGAAAACGCCATCTGCGAAAGATTTAATGTATGCGGTAAATGGTCAACACCAGGCATCATCATGCTCGCAAACATTTTGCGATTGGCAACCATTCCCCCCACTGAAATACCACCCATACCAACACCATGGTATGCACGATCTCGTCCAATCATGCGAATGCGAGATGCATTGCCCATGACACGGTGATATCCAATAGCAATCTTTAAAGCAGTATCAACGGCTTCTGAACCAGAGTTTGTAAAAAAGACTTTATCTAGACCTGCAGGAGCCATATCTGCAATACGAGTTGCTAAGCGAAAAGTGTCTTCACTTGCCATCTGAAATGCGGGGCAATAATCCATCGTTTCATATTGCTTAGATATCGCTGCACCAATACGTGGATCAGCATGCCCTAAAGGTGAGCACCAAAGCCCAGATAAGCCATCAAACAGCTTACGCCCGTGATCATCAACGTAGTAAGCTCCTTTTGCAGACTGCATGACTTTAGGGTGCTGATGAAAATAACGATTGGGAGTAAATGGCAACCAATAGGCTGACATATCCACCCCATTTAGGGTTTTATTGCTTGTGCTCATTTTGTTGTCTCTGCAGTTGACTATATATAGTTATATTGGAATATCTAATACTATATTACCCATTGAACTAGCGGAATCTGAAATGACCTTAACCAAATCCCTTCTATTCAGTATTGGCGTCTTAACAAGCTTATGCGGATCTGTTTTTGCTGCAAATGAAACTGATTGGCCTAAGAAGCCCATTGTTGCAATTGTGTCCTTTCCTGCAGGTGGCTCTACTGACATTTTTGCTAGAAGCGTCACTGCTCCATTAGCTGAAGCTTTAGGTCAATCCGTTGTGGTTGATAACAAACCGGGTGCAGGCGGAATGATTGGCCTACAAGCAGCAGCTAAGGCAGCCCCAGATGGCTATACGATTCACATTAGCGCCCTCACTAATCAATCGATTTCTTCTGCGCTATTTAAAAATCCTCCAGCGGACTTGCAAAAAGATTTTGTTCCAGTTGCTTTAATTGGCACCGTGCCACATTTGATCGTGGTCAATCCAACCGTTCCTGCAAAGAACCTTCCTGAGCTCATTGCGTTTATTAAATCTAAAAAAGGAAATTTCAATTACGCCTCTCAAGGTAACGGTAGCCTTTCTCACCTAGAGTCAACATTGTTTATGGAGCGTATTGGCGCTA
Organism: Polynucleobacter sp. MWH-UH2A; assembly: GCF_018687195.1. Lineage (NCBI taxonomy): Bacteria > Pseudomonadati > Pseudomonadota > Betaproteobacteria > Burkholderiales > Burkholderiaceae > Polynucleobacter > Polynucleobacter sp. MWH-UH2A. The sequence goes on along the minus strand of NZ_CP061321.1, from coordinate 828,551 downwards.
GCGGTACACACATCCCCTATAAAGGCAGTAGCTTTGCACTACCTGATCTCATTGCTGGTAATACCTTGATGATGTTTGATAGTGTGACTGCCTCCCTGCCACACATTCAAAGCGGCAAACTGCGCCCAATAGCCATTGCTGCAGCAGACCGATCCCCTCTCATGCCAAACGTACCTACCTTAGGTCAAGACGGTATGAAGTCCTTTGATGTGGAAAACTTTTATGCGATTTATGCACCCAAGGGCACATCACCAAGTATTGTGTCTAAGTTGGAAAATGAAATCCGCAAGATTTTGACCAACCCTGACTTCAAAGCGCGCATGGCAACCCAAGGTATTCATCCACAATTTGCTAATTCTGAGAAGCTGGCTGAAATTACTGCTAATGAAGCAAATAAATGGGAGAAAGTAGTAAAGTCTGCCAATGTCAAAGTTGATTAAATTCCAGAAGAAGTAATTCATGTTAATTTCCCCTCCTTTCGGTGGCGGTCGCGCCCCAGTTCTAGCTAAAAATACCGTTGCAAGCTCACAACCGCTTGCCACTCAAGCGGGTATCGAAGCACTTCAAAATGGTGGCAATGCAGTTGATGCAGCCTTAGCCACAGCAATCACCCTCACGGTTGTCGAGCCCACCATGAATGGCCTTGGTGGAGATGGCTTTGCCATTTTGTGGGATGGCAAAAAAATTCATGGGCTCAATGCTTCAGGTCGCGCACCTGCAGCTTGGACCCCGGAGTACTTTTCTGGTAAATCTGCGATGGATTTAATTGGCTGGAATACCGTTACCGTGCCAGGCATGGTGGCTGGCTGGGTTGAGCTATCTAAAAAATTTGGCAAGCTGCCTTTTGCACAATTATTTAAGCGCGCGATTGATTATGCGGAGAATGGCTTTCCCGTTTCACCTGTTATTGCACGTCAATGGCGTGAAGCAATTCCTATTCTGAAAAATCAGCCTGGCTTTAGCGAATCATTCTTAATTGATGGCAAGGCGCCCCAAGCTGGACAAATCTGGCGCTATCCAGCACAAGCAAAAACCTTAAAAGAAATCGCTAGCACCCACGGCGAATCCTTTTACAAAGGCCCTCTTGCACAAAGCATTGTCGACTTTGCACAATCCACCGGTGGTTGCTTTACGATGCAAGACTTTGCAGACAACAAACCCGACTGGGTTGAGCCATTGGCATTTGATTATGGCGATTACACCCTTCTAGAGATTCCACCTAATGGCTCAGGCATTGCTGCACAAATGGCTTTAGGAATTTTGCAGGCAGCCAATGTGAAGCAATATCCCGCTAACTCTGCGCAACGCATTCATTTACAGATTGAGGCGATGCGACTTGCATTTGCCGATGCATACGCTTATGTGTCCGACACCCGCTCAATGCAAGTTCCAGCATCTAGCTTGTTAGATCGCGATTACCTTGCAAGCCGCGCTGCATTAATTGATCACCATAAAGCAGGAAGCTACGGTCCAGGCGACCCTCATTCTGGTGGTACTGTTTACTTATGTGCCGCCGATGAATCCGGCATGATGATTTCCTATATTCAGTCAAACTTCAAAGGCTTTGGCTCTGGCGTAGTTGCACCTGGAGGCATCGCTTTTCATAACCGCGGCATGAGTTTTAGCCTGCAAGATGGGCATCCCAATCAAGTTGGTCCAGGCAAACGTCCATTCCACACCATCCTTCCCGCCTTCTTAACCAAGAATGGCAAGCCCGCAATGGCATTTGGTGTGATGGGTGGAAATATGCAACCGCAAGGTCATATTCAATTTGTGATGCGCTTCGTAGATGAATACCTCAATCCACAAGCCTGCTCTGATACGCCGCGCTGGCGAATTGATGACTTAGGAAAACTCACTGTTGAGGCAGCGATGCCACAAAGTATTGTGGATGGACTCAGAGCCATGGGGCACGAAGTTGCAGTTCAGCCCGCTAACAGCTTAGATTTTGGTAGTGCTCAAGCGATTGCCAAATTAAGCGATGATGCAGTTTCTGCCTATATCGCTGGCAGCGACCATCGACGTGATGGTTTGGCGGCTGGTTTTTAATTACTGAGGCCTTGGCAGACATGCGAGATAAAAACGCTTAATTTCTTGATCGCAACTCACGTCTCTAGGTTCAATTGGTCTCTGTAAGCTAATGCCCTCGATGGTTTTGCAACGACTTAGGGCGACATAAACCTGCCCCGAAGCAAAAGCACCCGTTGAAAGATCTACTTTGACTTTATCAAGGGTCTTTCCTTGACTCTTATGAATCGTCACCGCCCAAGCCAACATGAGCGGTATCTGTACATAGGTACCAATGATGCTAGGAGATATTTTTCCTGACATCATGTCATGATCATAACGATACGATTCCCATTGGTGTCCAATTACCTCTACCGTATTGGAATAAGGCCCGTTTTGCACCATCACTTTGACCTTATCAGGCAACAGCTCGCGCACCACCCCAATCGTTCCATTAACCCATCGCTTCGGAAATCCTGGATCTGTTGCAGTAAACATCACCTTAGCGCCCACTTTAAGAGTGAGCTGATTAGGCGATGGTAGATTGCGATCATCCACATTGAACTTGCCAGTAGTTTTACCTGCGTACACCTTAGCATCCGCCTCAATTGCCTTCAGGCCGGCCGCATTAATCTGATCTGCTCTTGCATTGGTGGTAGTGAGCGTAATGGTTTGATCGTCAACTATCTGATCCTTGCGAAAGCATTGGGCATTTAGAGTATCAATTGCTTCATCAGCATCCTGATTAATGCGAATTTGATTTAACAAACTAGCAAAACTGGCATCCTTTTGACGAAAGATCTTGCTAAGCTCTACCATCGTGACATCTTTGCGGTGCAGAGCCATGGCGCAAAAGAAGTATGGACCTTCATATCCTCTATCTGCTAGCACCTGCATATCCGCAGCAGATACAACGGGCGGTAACTGAAATAAGTCCCCCACAAACATCACCTGAATACCGCCAAAAGGCTTTCCTTTTTGCGGTCCATTCTCACGTAAGAACAAATCCATGGCATCAACGACGTCTGATCGAACCATGGAGATTTCATCAATAATGAGTAAACGAATATCTTTATAGAGTCGCTTATCACGCAACGGCTTAATATCTTCTTCAGGAAAGATTAAACGCGGCGGCAACCTGAAGAAGGAATGAATCGTCACTCCCTTCACTTGCAAAGCGGCTACTCCTGTTGGGGCTACAACCACGACATTACCCGCAACGGTTTCTCGAAGATAGCCAATCAGCGTGGTTTTACCAGTACCGGCTTTACCGCTGACAAAGATATAAGGATCGCCACGATCAATGGCTTCAATGACAGCCTCATAATCAGGCGTGATTTCAATTTCGGAAGAATCAGTGAGTGGCTTGTTTGTGTTATTCATCTATACAGTGCAAGCCATGCATTTCTCCGCTTGGGGAGCGCTTTATTGATATTTTGGGGCGAACGACGGGACTCGAACCCGCGACAACCAGAATCACAATCTGGGACTCTACCAACTGAGCTACGTCCGCCTCTGAAGAAGGTGAAATTATAGCCTTTTTAGGCAAAAACCCGCTAAAACAGCCTTATTCTGCGGTCTCTACCTCAAAAGCAGCCCAATCACCAAGGGTTAGGCTAGCGTCAATAAAGAAGTCTGCAATGGCTGCCTTGCTTTGCACTTTGGCTAAAGCATGATGGTCTGAGAGTCGTTGACGCCAATAGCGTGAGCCTGCCCTGCCATGCGCCAATCCCAAAATATGCCTTGTAAAGGCCCCGATATAAAACGGCTTACCTTTCTCTCGACATTCATCAAACCAAGCTTGTACCTGTTTAACCAATGCAATCTGAATTCGATGCCACTCAGTTTCACTAAAGAGATAGCCTGCAGCATCGCCATTAGTATGGATTAAATCATCCCACCCCAAGAGCATTGCTGGGAAATGATAGGCAGCCCTACCAACCATAAATCCATCAAAGTCATCCCAATGACCGGCTATTTGCTCATTGGATTCCAAGCCACCATTTAGCAACACCTTTAAATTAGGAAAATGTTTTTGTGCATCTAGACGCAGTTGAGCTGCCACCTCATATCTCAATGGCGGCTTACTTCGATTCTCCTTTGGAGATAAACCTTTCAATACCGCGTTACGCGCATGAATCGTTACTTGACTAGCTCCAGCGTCAGCCACAGACATAATAAAGTTCAATGCGAATTGATAGTCTTCTTTTGAGCTAGATGCATCCATTGAATCGAGCCCCAATCGATGCTTTACTGAAATTGGAATATCTACAGCATCTTTCATGGCCTTTACACATTGGGCAACTAATTTAGGCTCCGCCATTAAGCATGCGCCAAATGCTCCACGCTGTACACGCTCCGATGGGCAACCACAATTAAGATCAATTTCATCGTAGCCCCATTGCTGAGCAAGTTCAGCAGATATAGCTAAATCATTTGGCTCAGACCCTCCTAATTGCAATACAACAGGATGTTGATCCTGCGAGTAATCTAAGTGGCGCGGTATATCACCATGCATCAGTGCGCCAGTTGTTACCATCTCTGTATATAAGACGGCTTCCTTGCTAAGTGAGCGGTGAAAAGAGCGGCAATGACGGTCTGTCCACTCCATCATCGGAGCAACCGCCATTCGCTTTTGTGGGGCACTATTCATAAACATCTATGCATTAATCGATGCTCTATTTTAAAGGCAACAGGGCAACCGTAGTTGCCCTGAATCCCAGTAATGCTGGTAAGACAGCGATCTAAATCCGACTCTAGATCACTTCATCTTTTCAAGCTTAGCCTCAAGCTCTGCGGCCAAATCCAGGGCGCCCATATAACCAGACTTGAGATGGCTTGGTAGGTCGGGATCGCCAACCATAGCACCCAATGTTTCAACCAGGCTAAAGACAATTCCCTTGGCAGCACCAATAGCAATGGTATTGCTCTTCACAGCCTCGTCGATATGGTTAACCGCATCTAAAAAGTAATCATGCCCTGGCAGGCCATCGGCACCCAATTCTTCTTTGCTCATTCTGATTGTTCCTTATATGCTTAAGTTGATAACTTCAATTTAATCCGAATTCCAATTCTTGACTACTAAAAAATTCTCTAGCTACACCCGTAATAGGGTCATCAAAGGATATAGCTTTAGCCAACAACTGTAATGGCTTTGTGAAATCAAGTTCGTATTCCTGATAAGGCGTAAGAACTGGATAGATTTGATCATTCTTAATCGGAATTTTTAGCGCATTCAGGTGTGCACGTAACTGATGCTTTTTTCCGCTACCTGGCTTCAAACGATATCTCGCCCAAGGATTGCTGATTTCAAGTAATTCAATCTGCGTATCTGAATTTGCCTCACCTTCCACCTCTTGCATTTGCAAAAAGTGCTCTGACTCTTCTAAGCGACTTCGATAAGTCAGCGGCAATCTTTTGATGAGCCCTTCAGAATAGGGCGCAATTGCCTCATACATCTTATTTACCATTCGATCGCGAAACAGATTTTGGTATTTACCCCTCTCACCTGGATTAATAGAGAAGATCACTAAGCCTGCTGTATCTCGGTCTATACGGTGAATTGGGCTCAGCGTCTGAATTTGGGTTTTCTTCTTCAGACGATTGAGTAAAGTTTGATGCAAATACAAACCGCTAGGCGTTACTGGTAAAAAATGAGGCTTATCTGCAACCAGCAAGTGCTCATCCTGAAAGAGGATGCGCTCTTCATACGGAATCTCTGGCTCACGAGCCAATCTTCTGAAGTAGTGCAAGTGTGTATTGGGTTGATAGGGGTCATGCGCCGCTAACGCGTGACCATCAAGATCAAGTATCAAGCCATCCGCAAAACGCTTTTCCCATTCAGCTGCTTCTATATGCGGAAATTGAATGATGAAAAATTGCAATACATTCAGATGGGATTGATCTGCTGGCAAATACACCCGCGATGCCGACACTCCCTCTGAATTCGCCTTGCTCATACTCTAAATACTACTTCTTGAGCTTTGCTAAAGCCATCGCCATTGCATTATTCATAGGGGCCGCCTGTCTTCGGTCCTCTTGTGGTCGCTTGATTTCACCCTGCCTTGGTCTGTTCTGGGTTTTTTGCTCTGGCTTAGGTCCTGCCTTAGGGGCTTCATCTGATAAACGCATAGTTAAGGCAATGCGCTTGCGCTTTTCATCAACTTCTAGCACCTTAACCTTCACTACTTGACCCGCTTTAACTACCGTGTGCGGATCCTTAACAAAGGTATTGGATAAAGCTGATATATGTACCAAGCCATCTTGATGCACTCCGATATCCACGAAGGCGCCAAATGCGGCAACGTTGGTCACCACACCCTCCAAAATCATATCGGTCTTCAAATCCCCGATTGTCTCAACACCCTCTTTAAAAGTAGCAGTTGTAAATTCTGGACGGGGATCTCTTCCTGGCTTTTCTAATTCTTTCAAAATATCAGTGACCGTTGGGACACCAAATTGCCCGTCAGCGTATTTCTCGGGCGACAAGGATTTGAGTAAATTGGCATCGCCAATGACATCCTTAACGCCCTTCTTAATATCTTTCAGGATTTTCTCAACCAATGGATAAGATTCCGGGTGAACTGCAGATGCATCTAAAGGATCTTGTCCATTCATAATGCGCAAGAATCCTGCTGCCTGTTCAAAAGTCTTTTCACCCAAGCGCGGCACGCCCTTCAAATCCGCTCTAGATTTAAATGCACCTTTGCTATCCCGATAGGCCACGATGCCTTCAGCTACCGTTGAGCTTAAACCAGAGACCCTTGCTAATAATGGGGCTGAGGCGGTATTCACATCAACACCAACCGCATTCACACAATCCTCCACTACCGCCACCAATGATTTTGCTAGCTGGGTTTGCATCACATCATGTTGATACTGACCCACACCAATAGACTTTGGATCAATCTTGACTAGCTCGGCTAGCGGATCCTGCAGTCTACGGGCAATAGAGACTGCACCGCGGAGGGAAACATCCATGCCAGGCAATTCTTTTGAAGCATATTCCGATGCGGAATACACCGAAGCGCCTGCTTCAGAAACCACAATCTTAGTAAGACCCAATTCAGGTTTGGCTTTAATCAAATCTTGCGCCAATTTATCGGTTTCTCTAGACGCTGTGCCATTACCAATGGAAATGAGTGTTGCCTTATGCTTCTCAGCCAACTTAGCTAGGGTCACAAGCGAGCCAGTCCAGTCATTTTTAGGTTGATGTGGGTAAATCACATCTGTATCAACGACTTTGCCAGTCTCATCAACGACTGCAACCTTCACTCCGGTGCGCATTCCAGGATCTAAACCAATAGTGACCCTAGGTCCAGCTGGAGCGGCCAGCAATAAATCCTTTAGGTTACGCGCAAACACATTAATCGCTTCGGTCTCTGCACGCTCACGTAAGGCAGTCATAAGCTCTGTCTCTAGATGCATAGAGCATTTGATGCGCCAGGTCCAACGAACGGTGTCCGCTAACCAAGCATCTGCAAGTCGACCCTCATTCTTAATCTTGAAATGATTTGCAATGCGTTGTTCGCAAGGGTTATGTGGTGAATCCCATTTAGGCTTCTCCTCTTCGCTATCAAGACGTAAACTCACCATCAGCATTTGCTCTCGACGACCTCGAAATAACGCTAATGCACGATGGGATGGAATAGCTTTGATAGGTTCAGAGTAGTCAAAATAGTCTGCAAATTTTTCACCTTCTTGTTCTTTGCCGGCTATCACCTTAGACTCAACCACACCATGATCTTGCAAATAGGTTCTTAGAGACTGAACTAAGCTAGCATCTTCAGCAAAACGTTCCATCAAGATTTGGCGAGCGCCTTCTAGCGCGGCCTTAGTGTCTGGCACGCCAGCATTGTCACCTTGATCGGTTTTAAAGGCCTCCTTAATGTATTTAGTAGCTTCTTGTTCTGGATCTAGATTTGGGTTGGCCAGTAAATCATTTGCCAGAGGCTCTAAGCCAGCTTCTAGGGCAATTTGAGCCTTCGTTCTGCGCTTAGGCTTGTAAGGCAAATACAGATCTTCTAGGCGCGTTTTATCTTCTGCCATCATGATGGCTTTGAGCAACTCAGGGGTCATCTTGCCCTGCTCTTCAATCGAGACCACGATAGTTTTACGTCGCTCTTCAAGCTCTCGCAAATAACTCAAGCGCTCTTCTAGTAGGCGTAACTGGGCATCATCCAAACCTCCAGTTGCTTCTTTGCGATAACGGGCAATAAATGGAACGGTTGCGCCCTCATCTAATAAAGCAATGGCAGCCGCCACTTGATTTGGTTTAGCGGATAGCTCCTGGGCAAGACGTTGTTCTATGGATGGCAACATGAATTTAATTTGGTTAATTTTCTATATTTGGAATATCGAATTCAATGAAGTACAAAAGCCACCCGCAGGTGACTTTTGTGGTGATGCTTGTTGTATTTATTCGCGTGATGCTTTTTTACGCTCATGCTCTTTGAGGTAGCGCTTGCGAATACGAATACTCTTCGGCGTTACTTCTACCAATTCGTCGTCGTCAATAAACTCAACAGCGTATTCCAAATTGAGTGCAATTGGTGGAACCAAGCGCACCGCTTCATCAGTACCGGAAGCGCGAACGTTAGTCAGCTGCTTACCCTTAATTGGGTTTACAACCAAGTCATTGTCGCGACTATGAATACCGATCACCATGCCCTCATACAATGGGTCGCCAGGGCTTACAAACATGCGGCCACGGTCTTGCAATTTCCATAATGCGTAAGCAACTGCTTCGCCATCATCCTGACTCACTAACACGCCGTTATGACGCTCACCCAAGATACCGTCCTTAGCAGGTGCATACGAATCAAATGTATGACTCATCAAACCATTACCGCGAGTCATGGTCATAAAGTCACCTTGGAAACCAATCAAACCACGCGCAGGAATGCGGTACTCTAAACGTGTACGGCCTTTACCGTCGCTCACCATATCGAGTAACTCACCCTTACGCTTACCCAAGTCTTCCATCACCGCGCCTTGAGTTGTGTCCTCAAGATCTACGGTCAAGTTCTCATATGGCTCCATCTTGACGCCATCTTCTTCATGGAAAACCACGCGAGGACGAGAAACTGCTAACTCATAGCCTTCACGACGCATTGTCTCCACCAAAATGGTGAGGTGCAATTCACCACGGCCAGATACTTCAAATACGGTGTCATCGTCAGTGTCTTTTACGCGCAAGGCCATATTGGACTTCAACTCACGATCCAAGCGCTCACGAATTTGGCGGCTAGTTACAAACTTACCCTCACGACCTGCCAATGGGCTGGTGTTCACCATAAAGTTCATGGTCAAAGTTGGCTCATCAATTTTGAGCATTGGTAATGCTTCAGGTGTATCTGGAGCACATACAGTAGTACCAATTGCTAAATCTTCAATACCGTTAATCAATACGATGTCACCCGCTTGCGCTTCATCAACCAATTCACGCTCTAAACCGCGAAACTTTAATACTTGGTTAATGCGACCCTTACGCTGCACACCCTCTGGACCATCCATAAAGACGACATCCATGCCTGGCTTTACAGTACCGCGATTGACACGACCAACACCAATCTTACCGACATAAGTGCTGTATTCAATAGAGGTGATCTGTAACTGCAAAGGACCATCCGGATTATCGTCACGCACTGGAACATGCTTGAGGACTGTGTCAAACAAAGGACGCATATCACCTTCACGAACATCATCCGTCATGCCGGCGTAACCGTTCAAACCAGAGGCATATACAACTGGGAAGTCTAACTGCTCTTCTGTAGCACCTAATTTATCAAACAACTCAAATGTGGCATTAATAACGTAGTCAGTACGTGCGCCTGGGCGATCCACTTTATTAATAACAACGATTGGCTTGAGTCCAAGAGCCAATGCCTTCTTGGTAACGAAGCGAGTCTGTGGCATTGGGCCTTCAACCGCATCAACCAACAAGAGCACACCATCAACCATCGAGAGCACACGCTCTACTTCACCACCAAAGTCTGCGTGTCCTGGCGTATCTACGATGTTGATGTGAGTGCCATCGTATTCAACCGCGCAGTTTTTGGACAAAATGGTAATGCCACGCTCTTTTTCAAGATCGTTTGAGTCCATGACGCGTTCGGCCACTTTCTCATTTGAGCGGAAGGTGCCGGATTGACGCAAGAGTTGGTCAACCAAGGTAGTTTTACCGTGGTCAACGTGGGCGATGATAGCGATATTACGAAGTGCGCGTTTAGTCATGTGAAGCTTCTAAAGTTAAAGATAATAAAAAATGGGTAGTTGGTTCTATTTGGGTTACCTTAATGTCCCTGAGAAATTAAACGCTTTGGATGCAATACCCCAGAGCGCCAATCAGCAGTGCCAATAAAATTATGTGGTGCAGCAGTGGCGCGATAAATGCGCACCAATGCCTCGATGGAAGGTAGATTGAGGGGCACACGTTGACCCATCTCTAGTCGTTTTGCTTGTTGCTCATCAACTGTTAAGTGAGGCAAGGTCTGCAACAACGCATCCACCGGAAGAATATAACTAGAGCTATCGTGCACAGCCTGTTGAATCGATTCAATCGTAAAAGAGTGCTCTAAGCTTAAGTGACCGACTTCTGTTCTGCGCAAACCCACTAAATGGGCACCACAACCTAAAGCGTTTCCGAGATCTTCGGCCAATACACGAATATAAGTGCCTTTACTGCAAGTGACCTCTAAAGTTGCTTGAGGCCAGGCAATATCAGTCCAACGAATTTTATGAATCACAATGTCACGCGGAGTGCGCTCAAGCTCTACTCCAGCACGCGCGTATTCATACAAAGGTTTGCCGTCACGCTTTAATGCTGAATACATTGGGGGTACTTGTGAAATCGCTCCGGTAAATTTTGGCAGTAAAGCGTCAAGCGCTTTCTGGATGTCGGCTTGATTTTCAAAAATAGGTAATGGCAGTTCTTCAATCACCAAACCTTCTACGTCGCCAGTATCGGTGCGAGATCCAAAGCGCACTTGTGCGATATAGGTTTTATCTGCTTCAAGTAAATCTTGCGAATATTTGGTGGCCTCACCCAAGCAAATCGGCAATAAGCCTGTCGCCATTGGATCCAAGGTTCCGGTATGGCCCGCTTTTTCAGCATTGAATGCGCGCTTTACTGCAGTGACCGCACCCTGAGAACTCATTCCTGCTGGTTTATCAAGCAAAACCACTCCGTCAATCCGCGTGGACATCTTAAGGATTCTCATCCTGATGATCGCTCTCTACCGCCTTATCGATCAATTTGGACATTTCAATACCGTGCTCTACAGAATTGTCATAGTGAAAATGTAGAGTCGGCACGGTATGGATATGCAAACGCTTAAATAACAATGAATGTAAGTAGCCCGCTTTTTCTTGCAATGCATTTAAAGCATGCTCAGGCTCTGCACCCAATACTGTGAAAAACACTTTGGCATGAGCCAAATCTGGAGAGAGCTCAACACTTTGCAAAGTGATTAGGCCCAAACTAGAGCTACGTAACTCACGTGGAATAAGCTCGGCCAGGTCTCGCTGAATTTGATCGGCGAGACGCTGGTTACGATGAGGACTAGTCTTGTGCATATCTACTACAAATTACAGAGAACGAGCAACTTCGGTTACTTCAAATACTTCGAGTTGATCGCCTTCTTTAATATCGTTATAGCCTTTTAGTGACAGACCGCACTCAACGCCGGCGCGAACTTCCTTTGCGTCATCTTTAAAGCGTTTAAGCGAATCGAGCTCACCAGACCAGATAACCACGTTGTCACGCAAGAGACGAACGCTAGATGTACGTTTAACAACCCCGTCAACCACCAAGCAACCGGCAATCGCGCCAACTTTAGATACCAAGAAGACTTGACGAATCTCTACCAAGCCAGTGATCTCTTCTTTCTTGTCTGGAGTCAACATGCCACTTAAAGCAAGCTTCACTTCATCTACCGCGTCATAAATAATGTTGTGATAACGAATGTCAACACCATTGTTTTCAGCCAGCTTACGAGCAGCCGCATCAGCACGAGAGTTAAAGCCAATAATGACAGCCTTAGAAGCAACCGCCAAATTCACGTCAGTCTCGGTAATACCACCCACAGCAGCGTGAACAATCTGCACCTTCACTTCTGGTGTAGATAGCTTCATTAAAGATTGAGCCAAGGCTTCTTGAGAGCCTTGTACGTCTGCCTTGATGATCAATGGCAGCAACTTCGCCTCAATCGCGCCCTCGCCCATGTTTTCCATCATGGTCTCAAGTTTGACTGCTTGTTGTTTTGCCAACTTCACATCGCGGAACTTACCTTGACGGAAGAGTGCAATCTCACGGGCTTTGCGCTCATCTGGAACAACCTGAACTGTTTCACCAGCGGCAGGCACTTCTGCCAAACCTTGGATCTCCACCGGAATAGAAGGACCAGCCTCATTACAAGGCTTCCCGTTTTCATCCAGCATCGCACGAACACGTCCAAAAGTGGATCCGGCTAACAACATGTCGCCACGCTTGAGCGTACCTGACTGGACCAGTACGGTTGCCACAGCACCCTTACCTTTATCCAATCTCGCCTCAATAACAAGGCCTTGAGCAGGCGCATCTTTAGGCGCCTTGAGCTCCAAGATCTCTGCTTGCAAGAGAACGTTCTCGAGCAATGCATCAATACCTTCACCAGATTTAGCGGATACAGGAACAAAAGGCACATCACCACCGTACTCTTCTGGAACCACTTGCTCTGCAACCAATTCTGTTTTGACACGCTCAGGGTTAGCTTCGGGTTTATCAATCTTATTAATTGCAACCACCAATGGCACGCCACCAGCAATTGCATGGTGAATCGCTTCCTTGGTTTGCGGCATCACACCGTCATCAGCTGCAACCACCAGAATCACAATGTCCGTAGCCTTTGCACCACGAGCACGCATTGCAGTAAATGCTTCGTGGCCCGGGGTATCGAGGAAGGTAATCATGCCGCGTGGAGTTTCCACATGGTACGCGCCAATATGCTGGGTAATACCACCGGCTTCACCAGATGCTACTTTTGCGGCACGAATCTTATCGAGCAAAGAGGTCTTACCGTGGTCAACGTGACCCATTACCGTAACTACCGGTGGGCGTGGCAACAACTCTGCATCGTGACCCTCAGCACCCAGATCAAGATCTGGATCATCCAATTTCGCAGCATGTGCACGGTGACCCATTTCTTCAACGATGATCATTGCCGTATCTTGATCAAGCACTTGGTTAATGGTGACCATCTGACCCATACCCATCAACAACTTAATCACTTCAGCACTCTTCACCGCCATGGAATGTGCCAACTCAGCAACCGTAACGGTTTCTGGTACATGCACATCGCGCACTATAGGCTCGGTAGGCACTTGGAAATTAGTATCGACATTGGCTTCAGCAACTTGACGTTGCTTTTTGCGAGCACCGCCAGTACGCCATCCACCCACACCACCAGAGCTATCACCACGAGTCTTTAATCCGCCGCCAGGCTTCTTAGCACCCTCTTCTTGCCATGTTGATGAAGTTTCAGAAGACTTGATAGTCTTGCCGCCAACCTTAGTTGGTTTTTTCTTCTCTTCAGCACCTTCTGCTTTTGCAGGCTTGTGTAGAGTACCTTTTTTCGCCTCTTCAGCGGCGACTTCGCTTGGCGCTTTTAATACACGCGCTGGCGCACTCATCATGTCGCGAATCGCCAAAGCTTCCGCTTCGGCAGCGGCACGGCGAGCACGAAGATCAGCCAATTCTTTTTCTTTGGCAGCAGCTAATTCTTTCGCTGCTTTCTCGGCTTGCGCCTTTTTCTCGGCCGCAGCTTCAGATGCCTCTTTAGAAGTTTGTTCTTCTTTTTCGGCTGGAGTCGCTACTTCTTTTTGACGCGCCTCTTCAGCAGCTTTCATTTCCGCTTCTTGACGAGCTAATAATTCAGCCTGACGAGTAGCTTCTGCTGCGCGCTTCTCCAACTCCTCTTCAGTCAGAATCGGTTTAGCTGGTGCAGCGCTAGCAGCCTTTGCTGGTTTTGCAGCTTCTGCGGCAGCAGGAGTTGCAGTCTCATCACCGCGCTTTACCAAGACCCGCTTTTTACGCACCTCAACCTGAACGGTACGGGTGCGCCCAGCAGAATCTGCCTGGCGAATCTCTGAACTCTCACGCTTAATCAGAGTGATCTTTTTACGAGCACCCGGTTCAGCATTGCCATGCGCTTTTTGCAAATACTCAAGTAAGGCCGTCTTGTCCTTATCGGTAATGCTCTCGTCCTCAGAACCTTTTTCGATCCCGGCTGCCTTTAATTGCTCCAAGAGGTCAGTCGCAGTTCTTTTCAGTTCCTTAGCGAGTACTTTTACTGTTGTTGTTGCCATGTACTACTTCCTCTCATGAAGTAAACCAATGTTCGCGCGCTTTCATGATGAGCGTTTTCGCAGTTTCTTCGTCAATTTGTGTTGCCTCTACTAGCTCATCAACAGCCAGTTCAGCGAGGTCATCACGGGTATGCACTTGATTGTCAGCAAGCTTGGCAATCAACTCTGTGGTCATTCCCTCTAGGGAACGCAAATCTTGCGACACTTCACCAATACGCTCTTCTTTTGCCAACTCCATAGTCAACAAAGAATCGCGTGCGCGAGTACGCAACTCATTCACAGTGTCTTCATCAAAAGAATCGATCTCTAACATTTCAGAGAGAGGCACATAAGCCACTTCTTCCAATGTATTGAAACCTTCTTCGATCAAAATGTCTGCAACTTCTTGATCAACGTCCAACTTGTCCATAAACAACTGGCGCACAGATGAAGCCTCTTTTTCAGTCTTCTCGGCTGACTCTTCAGGAGTCATGATGTTGATCTGCCAACCAGTCAAGTCACTTGCCAAACGCACGTTCTGTCCACTACGACCAATCGCGATTGCCAAATTCTCTTCATCAACCACAACATCCATCGCGTGACGCTCTTCATCAACCACAATTGAAGATACTTGGGCCGGAGCCAAGGCACCAATCACAAATTGCGCTGGATCTTCAGACCATAAAACGATGTCCACTGCTTCACCGGCAACTTCATTACGCACCGCAGTAACACGCGTACCACGAACGCCCACGCAAGTTCCAATTGGATCAATACGCTTGTCATAAGTAATGACGGCAATCTTTGCGCGTACGCCTGGATCACGAGCAGCACCTTTAATTTCTAAGAGGCCTTGTTCCATTTCAGGAACTTCGTTCTCGAATAACTTAATCAAGAACTCTGGGCATGTACGAGAAAGTTCAATTTGTGGGCCACGCGCTTCACGATCCACTTTAAGGATGTACGCGCGCACACGATCACCGGAACGCAAATTCTCTTTTGGAATCATTTGATCGCGACGTAGCAATGCTTCAACACGACCCGATTCAATAATCAAACCATTTTTGTCAGCACGCTTAACGGTACCAGTCATGACTTTCTCGCCACGCTCGAGGTAGTCATTCAAAATTTGCTCGCGCTCAGCATCACGAATGCGCTGCAAAATCACTTGCTTTGCTGCCTGCGCACCAATACGACCAAAAGCCAAAGACTCAATTTGCTCTTCGATGTAGTCACCTACTTCGATGTCAGCAATTTGCTCTTTAGCTTCAAATTGCAAGATTTCTTTATCTGGCTCCTGGAGTCCTGCTTCATCAGGAACTACCAACCAGCGACGGAAGGTTTCATATTCACCAGAATCGCGGTCGATCGATACACGAATATCCACGTCTTCGGTTGCATAACGTTTCTTTGTGGCTGATGCCAACGCCATTTCAAGCGCCTCAAACACAATCGCTTGATCAACGTTCTTTTCACGCGCTAGCGCGTCTGCCAACATGAGAACTTCTCGGCTCATGACTTTCTTCCTTTGAAATCAATAACAGGGACCAACCGAGTCTTATCGACCTCGGCTAAAGAAAACTCCAATTGAGACGGCTGACCATCAGCTGCCTCGAACACCAAACCAAATTTCGCATCAGGTGAACTCAATTCACCACTCAGCAAACCTTGCAACACACCACGAAAATTTTTACGGTTACCAACAGCAACGCGCAATTTCAAATCCACTTCCATTCCAGCGAAACGCTCAAAATCTGCGGCACTTTTCACTGGGCGGTCCAAGCCTGGAGAAGAGATCTCTAGGCGCTCGTAGGGAATGTTCTCGACTGGTAAGGTGTAGCTCAATTGATGGCTCACCTTTTCACAATCCATCACCGTGATCAATTGTTCGTAGTCAGGGTTTTCAATTGTGACGCGCAGCAGTCCACCGGCTTCACGCTCGATATCTACCAGCGTGTAACCCAGGTTTTCCAACTCTGCAGCGATGATCTGCTGATCTCTCACAACTTCCCTTCAAGCTAAAACGGCAAAAAAAAATGGGCTTCAAAGCCCATATTCTCGAAATTCAGAACAGGCCGACTTACGTTGATCGCAACATCAGTCGGTAACAACACTTGCAACTATTTGTGTTGCAAGACTTAAATTGTAGCGGATTTTTAGTGAGATTTCTAGGGAAAACTGTTAAAAATCAGAAGCTTTCGCCAGGATTTCGAGACTTTCTAGGTCCCTTATGAAAGGGTTTTTTACCCTTTGGCGCACCGCGTTTAGGGCCATTGCCTGGATTTTGTGGGTTTCCAGTGACAAAAGCAGACTGGCCATGGTGAACTTTTTTACTCTTATTTCGACCCTGGCCATTACCTGCCTGACCACCTTGCCCCGGTCTACCACCCTGTGTGCGACCACGGAATGGTCCGCGCCCATCTCCAGAGCCTCCAGCTTTGGCATTCTTGCCCTGATGGGTCATGCCATGATGACCGCTAGCAAGCGTTAAGGCGTCACGTGAGCCCCAATAAGAAACCGAGGTTTGCATCGGATCAGGCTGGAAATCTGCGCTCTCAGGATTACGGCTTTGACCACCAGAGTTGGGATTGCGACCCTTATCTTGGGGTTGCGGCATTTTTAAGCCAGCAGACTTCATCAAGTTATAGATACCACCAGCCTCTACCTCTTCCCATTTGCCGCGACGCAAGCGCGGTGGCAATAAGAACATGCCATAACGCGTACGAATCAAACGAGATACGGTGTGACCTACCGCTTCAAACATGCGGCGCACTTCACGATTACGACCTTCAGTCAATGCAACGTGATACCAACGATTGGCGCCATCGCCACCACCCATTGATAAACGCAAAAATCGTGCTTGCCCATCATCGAGCTTGATACCGCTCTTAAGTTGCGCAGTGTTCTCTTGACTTAGTTCACCCAAGATACGTACAGCGTACTCTCGCTCTACACCATAACGTGGATGCATTAAACGATTGGCTAATTCACCAGAGGTTGTAAATAACAATAAACCTTCTGTATTAAAGTCTAGGCGTCCTACCGCAATCCAGCGGCCTTGGCGAGGTTTTGGCAAACGATCAAATACAGTTGGACGACCCTCTGGGTCTGACTGACTGACGATTTCGCCGGCAGGCTTGTGATACAAAATCACGCGCGGTGGTTTTGTTTGTATCTTGCGATGAACTTGCTTCCCGTTAATACGCACCTGATCGGTTGGACCAATCCGTTGACCAATATGGGCTGGCAAACCATTAACCGATACACGACCTTGAATAATCAAGTCTTCCATGTCGCGGCGTGAACCCATACCAGCATCTGCCAACACCTTGTGCAACTTAACGGTATCTTCGTCTTCTGCTTCGTCATCCAATCCGTCAAGATCAGACCAGACTTCATCACGCAAACTCAAAGGCAATTCGTCAATATTGGCAAATTGCAAACTACTCATTTCTTCTTCGGTGGGTGCATCAGAATCTTCATCTTCACGCGAACGTTGTGCGCGTTGCGCACGGCGCTCTGCTCCAGTCTGATGAGAAATTTCACTCTCATTCAAACCTTCTGGATTTTTGGCTTCCACTACTTCTGGGGCATCTAGTGCAGCATCAAACTCACCAGATACTACAGAGGCAAATAAGGCCTCTACCTCTGCTGGATTCGGAGCGAACTTCGATCCATGATTACCGCCACCTTCACGTGAACCATTCTGTGCATCACCCTCACGACCCTCGCGGCCATCACGGCGTTGCTTATCTTTATTGAATGGGCGCTTCTTATTAAAAGGATGCTTACCCGTCCCGGCACGACGCGGGTGACGGGGACCCCGATCCTCACGCGAGCCACGCTCACCAGACTCTGACTGATCTGCACCCGCCTGTGGAGCAGAAGACTGATGGTCAGTGTGGCTAGGCGCTGTTGCTGCGGGAACTACTGGGGATGAATCGTTATCGTTGGAACTTGTCATTACAAATTATTTTGTTTCGTCTGTTTGTTCGTCAGACTCTGGGCTTGTTTCTTCTGCCGCTTCTTCTGAATTGCTCTCTACGGTTTCCTCGTTGGATTCCGAGATCTCAGTAATTTCAGTCACCGTAGCTTCTTCAATGACTACAGTTTCCACTGTTGCCGTTGGGTCAAACTCCATCACGGCTTGACCTAACTGCTCGGCAGCAGCCATTGGAGCCGCATCTTCCAACATCGGCAAACTTTGTAAATTGGTGAGACTTAAATCATCTAAGAATTGTTTTGTGGTGGCGTACAAACCTGGGCGGCCCACAGTGTCTTTGTGGCCAATCACTTCAACCCAACCACGATCTTCCAACTGTTTCATAACGTTACTGCTGACAGCAACACCGCGAATCTCTTCGATCTCGCCGCGTGTTACCGGTTGGCGGTAGGCAATAATTGCTAAGGTTTCCATCACCGCACGAGAATACTTCGGCGGCTTTTCTGGTGTAAGGCGATCTAAGTATTCGCGCATAGATAAACGGCTTTGGAAACGCCAACCAGTAGCAATGTGTACCAGCTCCATGCCTTTGTCATCCCATGCACTCTGTAATTCCACTAGCGCTTCATCAATATCTGCCGTGGTGATGTCTTCCACAAACAGACGTGACAGGTCAGCCACGGTGAGAGGCTCCTGTGCACACAGGAGGGCTGTTTCAATAACGCGCTTGTTGTGATCGTCCATAAAAATTGGGCTATCAGGAATGTCCTGAGTAGACTCTAGTAAATGTATTTCAGTAATGGGTTGGGTGTTTTCTAGCGACTACGGGCAATCCATCTGATTTCTAGTTTGGGAATTGTCCGCGCTGCACGAAGTCTTTTTCGTTCACCGTGAAACCATTATAAGGTAGGCTCAATACAATAGCCAAATGCATTCGAATTCATCAAAAACCCCGCTCAACCCATTGAACCCAGCCTCCCCCAAGCGCCGTAAAGCACTCGGCCTGGGATTGGCCTCTCTTTTAAGCATGGGAGGACTGAGCTCTTGCGGTTTGATTGGGTCAAAAAAGCCAGTAATTGGGTTGGTTTTGGGGGCTGGTGCTGCTAGAGGCTTTGCTCATGTGGGCGTCATTAAAGCGCTCGAGGCACAAGGTATCCGACCCGATATCGTCGTTGGCAGTAGCGCAGGTAGCGTCATTGCCGCCCTACTTGCCTCTGGAGTCAGCGGAAATGAGCTCAATCGACTTGCCTTGAACTTAGACGAGGCAACGATTGCTGACTGGGGATTGCCATTTGCAGGACGCTTTGGCGGACTTATTAAAGGCGATGCCCTACAAAACATGATTAATCGTGAAGTGCAAAATAAACCCATTGAACAAATGCGCATTCCCTTAGGAATCGTGGCAACAGAATTGCAGTCCGGTAAGGGCGTGTTATTTCGCACAGGAAACACCGGTCAAGCAGTTCGCGCCTCATGCAGTATCCCTGGCGTATTTCAACCAACGATTATTGGCGGTAAAGAATATGTGGATGGTGGTTTAGTTGCACCAGTGCCAGTGAGTTATGCAAGGCAAATGGGTGCAACTATAGTGATTGCTGTCAACATTTCTTCAGAGCCTGTTCATCAAGATGCTAGCGGTACATTTGGAGTACTCCAGCAAACGATCTCAATAATGCAAAGAAGCATTAATCAGTTTGAATTGAAAAGTGCCGATATCGTCATCACACCGCATCTAAAACAAATGAGCGGCAGTGACTTTAAGTCCCGAAATGCTGCGATTCTTGCTGGCGAAGTGGCCACACAAGAACAAATGGGGTTAATTAAGGAAAAGCTAAAGGGCTAAGCCTGATAAGGCTTATAGCGTATAGGCTCTATAGGCTACGAGACTTACGCTTGAGATTTTTAACTTCCTTCAACAACTCTTGACGCTCGCTGTCGTCCAAGTTGTCACTGCCGTCTAGGCGACGTGCACCATCAAAACGTTTATCCCAGTACAAGCTACCAAGATCATCTACGCGCACGCTGGTGCCCTTTGATGGTGAGTGGATAAATTTATTATCCCCAACATAAATACCAACATGAGAAAACGTTAGGCGCATCGTATTGAAAAATACAAGGTCGCCTGGTTGCAATTCTTCGCGACTAATTGGTTTACCAACACGACTCATTTGCGTAGACTTGCGTGGCAATAAAAAGCCTAACTTGTCTTTAAATACATAACCAACAAAGCTGCTACCATCCAATCCAGACTGCGGTAACTCCGCATCCCAGCGATAGCGCACGCCAATCACTTCCATTGCGCGGTTAATCAACTCTTCAGATTTCCCAGTAACGGTATCGGCAAAGCGATCAGAAACTTTAGCAATGTACGCCTTACCTGCTTGAAACATGCTCTCTTTTGGAACCGCTGTTTCAGCGACCGCGGGAGCATCTGTAGGTGTATCGGCTGCATGCGCCATGAAAGGCATACCCAGGACCAGAATGAGTCCTAAACTTTGCGAAAAAAGCGCTTTATTGAATGACATCCGACCAGTTTAACAAAGATAGCTACATTAACCAAGTTGAAGAGTATCTCTTAATATTTTGTTTTCATTAGTTTTTTTATCTTTATTACGGCCTTCGTTGGGTAAATATGCACCAAATATGAGCGCATGAAATGGCGCTTAGGTCAATTCAGCCGCCGCAAAGAGCTCTTTTGTATATACCTGCCGTGGGTGCTTGATGAGAGTTTCGGTTTCCCCAAACTCCACAACTCTGCCCTCTTTCAGCACCATCACCTCATGGGACATCGCTCGAATTACCGCCAAATCATGGCTAATCATGAGATATGCCAAGTTGTATTTCTTTTGCAGTTCAGAAAGCAAGGCAAGCACTTGTTTTTGTATAGAGACATCCAATGCCGAAGTCGGCTCATCTAACACCAAGATCTGTGGGCGCAAAATGAGTGCCCGAGCAATTGCGATGCGTTGACGCTGCCCACCAGAAAATTCATGCGGGTAACGATGCAATGCAGAACGATCAAGCCCAACTTCTTTAAGCATATCCACTACCCGAGATTCTCGCTCTGTCACAGATAGTTTTGGATGATGCACATCTAAACCTTCTGCGATGATTTGCAACACGCTCATTCGCGGAGATAGTGAACCAAATGGATCCTGAAAAATGACTTGCAAACTTGCGCGCATTGCACGGCGCTCAATCGGTTTTAGCAACTGCCAATCTTTACCAAGCACATCTACATTGCCAGAAACTTGAGCGGCAGAGTCGCCAAGCAAACCCAGCACAGCCATGCCAAGCGTGGTTTTACCAGACCCAGATTCACCGATCACACCGATCGTTTGACCCTGCTTTAATTCAAAGCTCACCTTCTTTAACACTTTATGTGGTGCAGCCTTTTTAAACCAGCCAACCGTTTCGAAACTTGGATAGGCAACCGACAACTCTTCAGTCTTGAGTAGCACTGGTGCCAGCGGCATTACCGGCGCAAGATTGCGAACGGGCTCGCTATTCACTAAAGCGCGTGTATACGGATCTACTGGATGATCAAACACTTGCTTGGTTGTGCCAACCTCAATTAAATTTCCTTGATTTAGAACAGCCACTCGCTGTGCAAAATGCTTCACCAAATTGAGGTCATGCGTAATTAATAAAATACTCATACCGCCATGTTCTTTGGACTCTTGTTGTAATTCTTTCAAGAGATCCAAAATTTGCATGCGCAAACTAACATCCAATGCGGTCGTTGGCTCATCGGCAATTAGCAGTCTGGGTTTGCAGGCCAAAGCCATCGCTATCATGGCGCGCTGTCGTTGCCCGCCGGATAGTTGATGGGGGTAGGAATGAAATCGTCGTTCTGGTTCTGGAATACCAGTTTTCTTAAGCAGGTCAATCGCGGCATCCATCGCATCTGCCTTTGAAATCAAGGGCTGATCAATCTGCACCGCTTCGATAATTTGATTGCCGATTGTGAATAGCGGATTTAAGGCCGTCATTGGCTCCTGAAAGATCATGGCGATCTCGCGCCCACGAATCTCCCGAATATCTTCAATAGACATAGGCAAGAGGTCTACTTCCTCTCGCCCATCGCGTTGCTTCCAGAAAATTTTGCCGTTCACTTTGGCGCCTTCGGGCTCTAACCTGAGTGGCGCTAATGCAGTCAATGTTTTTCCAGAGCTGGACTCACCCACCAAGGCCAGTCGCTCACCAACACCAATCTCTAGATTGAGATGATTTACGGCAAACTTTTCGCGACGCCCTGCACCAAACGAAATAGACAGGTTTTCATAACGCAACAGACTCATGAACGACCTCCGTTCATCAACCCGGCTTTGCGTGAGTCATAAGCATCGCGCAGTGCTTCACCCATAAAGGTCAGCAATAACAAGGTGCTTACCAAAACCACAAAAGTGGATAACGAAATCCACCAAGCATCAAGGTTGCCCTTGCCTTGCGATAGCAACTCTCCTAAGCTGGGCGTGCCTGGAGGAACTCCTAGCCCTAAAAAATCTAAGCTAGTTAGAGAGAGAATCGCTGCGCTCATGCGGAAAGGCAAAAAAGTGATCACCGGCGTCAAACTATTTGGCAGAATGTGGCGCCACATGATCTGCACGTTGGTTAATCCAAGTGCTCTTGCGGCTCGCACATACTCCAGAGCACGGTTGCGGAAAAATTCAGCGCGCACATAATCTGACAAACCCATCCATCCAAAAGCCGCTAGCAACAAAATCAACAACAAAACACTTGGATGAAAGATCGAAGCAAAAATAATCAGCAGATACAACTCTGGCATAGCGGACCAAATTTCGATCAAGCGTTGAGATATGAGATCAAACTTTCCGCCAAAGAAACCCATCAGTGATCCCGTGATAACGCCAACGGTAACACCCACGATCGTCAGCGCCAGACCGAAGAGAATGGATAAACGGAAGCCATAAATAAGACGAGATAGAACGTCGCGACCCCGGTCGTCAGTCCCCAACCAGTTCTGCCAGGATGGGGGCGCAGGATTAGGCGATGGCGCAAAGTAGTTCAGCGTCTCGTAACTGTATTTAATCGGTGGATAGATCGCCCAATTTCCGCCACTGGTGATGTTGTGGCGAATATCGGGATCTAAAAAATCCGTTGGGGTCGCAAAGTCACCACCAAAAACAGTTTCCGCTTGGTTATTCACAATCGGGAAATAGAAATGCCCGTCATAGCGAACGACTAAGGGCTTATCGTTTGCAATGAACTCCGCACAAAGCGACACTCCAAAAAGTGCAACAAAGATCCACAGGCTAATATAGCCGCGGCGATTTGTTTTAAAACGCTGCCAACGACTCATGACCCTCCTCCCGAACCAAACTGGATGCGAGGGTCGACATAGACATAGCAAAGATCAGAAATCAGCTTAGTAAATAAACCAATCAAGGTAAATAAGTAAAGCGTTCCAAATACAACTGGGTAATCGCGACGCATGACCGACTCATACGAAAGCAAGCCAAGTCCATCGAGAGAAAACAGGGTTTCAATCAGCAAGGATCCCGTAAAGAATGCGCCAATAAAGGCGGCCGGAAAGCCTGTCACCAGCGGCAACATCGCATTACGGAAAACATGCTTCCATAACACCTGCTTCTCGGTAAGGCCTTTAGCTCTGGCAGTCAACACATACTGCTTACGAATCTCTTCCAAAAAGGAATTCTTGGTCAGCATCGTGACAACCGCAAAACTACCCAATACCGATGCTGTGATTGGCAATACCAGATGCCATAGGTAATCCATAAGCCTACCAATCAGACTGAGCTCACTCCAGTCGTCAGAGGTAAGGCCTCGCAAGGGAAATATTTGTAGAAAACTACCGCCACCAAAAACTACTAGCAACAAAACGCCCAATACAAATCCTGGAATCGCATAACCGACCAGGATCATGGTGCTTGTCACCGCATCAAAACGAGAACCATCTCGCACTGCTTTCGCAATTCCCAGGGGAATCGAAACTAAATAGGTGATGAAGAATGTCCACAAGCCAATACTGATGGACACTGGAAGCTTGGACACTACTAAACGCCAAACACTTTCATGTTGATAGTAGCTATCGCCTAAATCAAATCTGGCAAATCGACCTAGCATCATGAAGTAACGCTCCAGCGGAGGCTTATCAAAACCGTAGAGCGCTTTTACCTCTTCCAATCGCTGCGCATCTACCCCCTGGCGACCGCGGTAGCTCGCACTAGCGCCTGCACCCGATGACTCACTACCGCCGGTTGCAGCGCCACCTTTGCCTTTAAGCTCCAACACCATTTGCTCGACTGGTCCACCCGGCACAAATTGCACCACTGCAAAGGTCAGCGTTAAGACACCTAAGAGTGTTGGGATCATTAACAGCAAACGCTTGAGGATATAAACGCGCATTTGAGCTTGCATTATTTACTTTCCTCTTTCCACCAGTTTTGCATAATCCACGGCTCCGCTTGGTAATACAGTGGTGGTTCTGGATAACGCATTTCCTTGCGGAAGGCGACACGATGAGTGGGGTTGTACCACTGCGGCACAACGTAATAACTATTCCACAAGACCCGATCGAGTGCACGCGCTGCTGTACGCAATTGATCTCGATTCTGCGCCCTGGTGATTTCTGAAACCAAGGCATCCACTACAGGCGATTGAATACCAATCACGTTATCAGAACCTTTTTCTTTTGCAGCCTGACTACCAAAACGATCCCATAACTCACTGCCCGGGTTTTGAGAATCCTGAAAACGCACTGTCGTCATATCAAAGTCATACTCATTCATCCGTTTTTGATGAAGCGCAAAGTCACTAGTGCGCACATCCACCTGAATCCCCAATTTTTCAAGATTACGAATATAAGCTGAGATTACCCTGAGGAAAAAGCCACCATCTTCAACAATCTCGAAGCGAAATGGCTCTCCTTTTTCATTACGTAAGGCACCATCGCGATATTGCCAACCTGAATGCATTAATAACTCTCTTGCCTTGCGCAAGTTTTGTCGCAAACTTGCTGGTGGCAGCGTAGATGGCGCTGCTGGCATGGGCCCAAATACCGCATCAGGTACCCATTGAGGGTATTGCGCCTTGAGAGACTTGAGTAATTTCAACTCGCCTTCTGTTGGCTTACTAGGTTCATCAAAGTTTGCGCTCAAATCGCTATTTGTAAAGTAACTATTAATACGACTGTATTGATCAAAAAAGATTTGGCGATTGAGCCACTCAAAATCCAATGCCAATCCTAAAGCTTGGCGAACTCTTGCATCTTGAAAAATCGGTCTGCGAATATTCATCGCAAAACCTTGCATGCCTGCGCCATTGTGATTGATAAACGCTTTTTTCGTCAGCGTTCCGTTATCAAATTTTGATCCCACATATCCTTTAGCCCAAATTTTGGCCCGGTACTCGACGATGGCATCAAACTCTCCCGCCTTAAAGGCTTCAAGACGAACGGCATCATCGCTGTATAGCTTATAGAGCACACGATCAAAGTTATAGAAGCCAACTCGAATATTAAGTGGCTTAGCAAGATGGTCAGCCCAATACTGCGGGTTCTTCTTATAGACAATGGATTTACCTGCCTTGAACGATTCAATTAAATAAGGTCCGCTACCGATAGGCGCCTCAAATGCAAGACTTTCAAATGGGGTCATGCTGCCATCAGGCTTCTTACCCCAGTTGCGCGAGAAAATTGGGAGCGTTCCCGCCAAAATTGGTAATTCTGAATTGTTATTTTTAAATTCAAAACGCACTAATCGATCTGAGAGAACCACTGCGGATGTAATGTCGGCAAACGTCGTTTTATAGCGTGGGTGCGCTTTGCCACTCATGAGCACATCAAAGCTGTATTTCACATCTGCTGCTAATACAGGACTCCCATCTGAAAATTTGGCTTCTGGGCGAATATGGAATGTGACTGACTTATGATCCTTTGCAACTTCAATGTCATCTGCAAGCAATCCATACACGCTTGAGGTTTCATCTGCACTACCCTCAGCTAAGGACTCAAACATCAATTCAATGCCGGGTGCAGTCACGCCGCGCAATGTAAACGGATTGAACTTATCAAAACTGGTTCGTTGTCCTGGGTTTGGCAAAACCAGGGTACCCCCTTTAGGGGCATTCGGATTGACATAGTCAAAATGGGCAAAGCCGTCCGGATACTTTGGTTTGCCGTACTGGGCAATCCCTTGAGCCGCCAATGCCACACTACTTGCCACCCCAGTCAGGGCAGCCAAGAGCACAAAATGGGCAATTTTCCGAAAAGGGGCAAAAGGAGTTTGGGCTGACATATATGCAACAATTGTAGATAGCAAATCATATTTGAAGCAAAGGACACAACATGGGCTTTCTCGCTGGCAAAAAAATCCTCATTACCGGCCTCCTCTCCAACCGTTCGATTGCCTATGGCATCGCTAAAGCCTGTCACCGCGAAGGTGCCGAGCTTGCCTTTACCTATGTCGGCGAGCGTTTTAAAGACCGCATCGTGGATTTCGCGAAAGAATTTAACTCCGAGCTCATTTTTGACTGTGACGTTGGTAGCGATGAGCAGATTTCTGCACTTTTTAAAGATTTAGCAAAATCCTGGCCACAGTTCGATGGTTTTGTACACGCGATTGGTTTTGCACCACGTGAAGCCATTGCCGGAGACTTCTTGGATGGTCTTTCACGCGAAGGATTCAAGATTGCTCATGACATTTCTGCTTACAGTTTCCCAGCTATGGCAAAAGAAGCATTGCCTATGTTGCGTGATAAATCATCATTGCTGACATTGACCTATCTCGGCTCAATGAAGAATGTTCCAAACTACAACACAATGGGTTTGGCAAAAGCTTCGCTTGAAGCATCTGTACGCTACCTGGCTGGCTCTGTTGGACCTAAAGGCATTCGCGCCAACGGTATTTCTGCTGGCCCTATCAAGACTTTGGCAGCCTCTGGCATCAAAGGCTTTGGCAAGATTTTGGAAGCGGTTGAGCAAACCGCGCCTTTGCGTCGTAATGTGACGATTGATGATGTAGGTAATACCGCTGCTTTCTTGTTATCCGACTTAGCAAACGGCATTACCGCAGAAATCATTTACGTTGATAACGGCTTTAGCCAAGTGATTGGCGGAATGGAAGAGGCTTGAGTTCATCCTCAACCATTAGTCTTCGCGAAGCCCTCAAGTTTTGGACCAAACTCGGCTTTATTAGTTTTGGTGGGCCCGCAGGACAAATCGCCGTTTTGCATCAAGAGTTAGTTGAAAAGCGTCGCTGGATTTCCGAGCGGCGCTTTTTACATGCCCTCAACTACTGCATGCTTTTGCCTGGACCAGAAGCACAGCAACTCGTTACCTACATTGGTTGGTTGATGCACCGCAGCTGGGGCGGCATTTTGGCGGGCAGCCTCTTTGTTTTGCCATCCCTCTTAATCTTGATTGCGCTGTCTTGGATTTACATCACATTTGGCCAAGTACCCTGGATCGCCGCTATCTTCTTCGGTATTAAACCAGCGGTGACAGCTATAGTCCTGCACGCCGCCGTCCGAATCGGCAAGCGAACCATACATAACTCTGCCCTTAAATGGATTGCGCTGTGCTCTTTTCTAGCAATCTTTGTATTGAACTTGTCTTTCCCCATCATTGTGTTGATTGCGGCAGCAATTGGCTACTGGGGCGGTAAACGCTACCCAGAATATTTCCAGCAATCGAATCATGGAAATAAAGAAGTTGCGCATTATGGCGCCGCCATGATTGATGACAACACCCCCACACCATTACACGCACAATTTCGTCTGCAAAAAACCTTGCTTCATAGCATGGTTGCTATTGCTTGCTGGATTATTCCAATTGGAGCTCTTGGATTGCTATTTGGCTGGATGACTCTGTACCCCAATATCGCCTGGTTCTTCACTAAAGCCGCCTTCTTAACATTTGGTGGAGCATATGCAGTATTACCGTATGTATACCAAGGTGCTGTCGATCATTTTCACTGGCTCAGTGCCAATCAAATGATTGATGGCCTTGCCTTAGGTGAAACTACTCCTGGACCACTCATCATGGTAGTTGCTTTTGTCGGCTATCTCGCAGGACATATTCAGCATCTCGTTGGCAATAGCAATCCATTTTGGTTTGGTGCGCTTGGTGCAATTGTGGCAACGTGGTTTACCTTCCTGCCCTCATTCTTTTTTATTTTGGTAGGCGGTCCACTAGTGGAGTCCACCCATGGCAAGCTCAGTTTTACAGCACCACTAACAGCAATTACCGCGGCCGTTGTCGGTGTGATTGTGAACCTAGGTCTATTCTTTGCTTACCACGTCTTCTTCCCCCATGGCATTGGCGGGTCTATCTCCTGGATCTCGATCCTCATTTGCGTACTAGCGGCTCTTGCCCTGTTTAAGTATCAAAAAGGGGTCATGACAGTTTTAGGCGGTTGCGCCCTTGCCGGTCTTTTAAGCCATCTGGCGAGCCTATTGCTTGGATGATCTAGCGCAATAGCATTTTTCTTAAGATTGGCATAATGGATGTTATGCGAATCGAACCTCAAACCATTACCCATCTTCAAGAGTGGCTTGGCAAAACCGAGACCTTATCGGATACCGTCACTGCAGCACCAGTGCGTGCACTTTCAGCAACACTAGATAGACCGGACCCTGAGCCGAGTAAAGGCAGCTTTCTTCCTGAGCTATGGCACTGGCTCTATTTCTTGCCTCACGCCCGCCAATCTGAAATCGGTCCCGATGGTCATCCTAAGCGCGGTGGATTTTTGCCGCCCGTACCGCTACCCCGCAGGATGTGGGCGGGTAGTCGCGTGCAATGGCTAGAACCATTAGCAGTTGGTGATGAGATTGAACGCATTTCTAAAATTGAATCCGTGACTCATAAATCAGGTCGCACAGGAGATTTGATTTTCGTATTAGTCAAACATGAAATTTCCAATCAAAAAGGCTTGGCGATTATTGAAGAGCACGACATCGTCTACCGCGATGCAACAGGTCCTGACGATAAACCAGTAGCACCAACACCAGCACCTCAAGATGCTAAATGGAGTAAGACCATTACTCCGGATGATGTCTTACTGTTTCGCTACTCTGCATTGACCTTTAACGGTCACCGCATTCATTACGATCGTAAATACGTCACTGAAGTTGAAGGCTATCCAGGACTTATTGTGCATGGCCCTTTGATTGCAACTCTTCTCGTAGACCTTGTGCGCCAAAGTATTCCGGGATGTAAGCTCAAGTGCTTTGAATTCCGCGCTATTCGCCCCACTTTTGATATCAACATCTTCAAAGTCAGTGCTAAACCAGATTTAGAAACAGATCCTTCGGGCAAAACAATTGCCATTTGGGCGCAAGACCATGAAGGTTGGCTCACAATGCAAGCCACTGCAGTTCTTGCATAGAAAGTCCTTATGACAACTGAACATTTTTCTCGTGAACTTGCCGCATTTGCGGCAAACCTCACCATCACTTCTATCCCAAACGAGGTTATTGAACGCGCTGAAGATTTATTGGTCGATTGGTTTGGCTCTGCGATTGCAGGCAAAGGCTCACGTCCTGTAGAAACGATCACGCAGTTTGCACAGCAAATGGGTGGCTTTGATACCACTCATGCAGGACTATCAGAAATCCTGATTACTCGCAAAACCTCGAGCCCATTTTTGGCGGCGATGGCTAATGCTGCTGCGTCACATGTAGCGGAACAAGACGATGTGCATAACGGTTCGGTTTTTCATCCAGCTACAGTAGTCTTCCCTCCAGCGCTCGCTTGTGCACAGGCTATTGGCGCATCTGGTGAAGACCTACTAGTAGCCGCTATTGCCGGGTATGAAGTAGGTATTCGGGTTGGTGAATTTTTGGGACGCTCCCATTACAAAGTGTTTCATACAACAGGCACTGCAGGCACGATTGCTGCCGCAGCCACTGTAGGGCGATTACTCAAACTCAATCCAGAACAAATGTTGCATGCCTTTGGTTCTGCAGGCACTCAATCAGCGGGCCTTTGGGAATTCTTACGAGATGCCGCAGACTCCAAGCAATTGCATACCGCTCATGCTGCCTCTACTGGATTGATGTCTGCCTATATCGCTCAATCCGGTTTTACTGGCGCGCAGCATATCTTAGAAGGTAAACAAGGATTGGCAGCCGGCATGTCCAATGATGCAGATCCTAGCAAACTCGTTGACCGCTTAGGCACTCGCTGGACCTTAGCAGAGACTAGTTTCAAATACCACGCCTCGTGTCGACACACCCACCCTGCTGCCGATGCACTACTTCAGGTGATGCTTGCACATAAGTTAAAACCAAGCGACATTGCCAAAGTAGAAACTCTCGTTCACCAAGGCGCTATTGATGTCTTAGGCCCTGTAATAGATCCCGCTACCGTGCATCAGTCGAAATTTTCTATGGGTACAGTCCTTGCTTTGATTGCTCACTATCAATTTGCCGGCCTACAAGAATTTGATCAACACTTCCATGATGATGCCATTTGTTTATTTAGAGATCGTGTCACCATGACACTGGATCCCGAAGTGGATTCTGCCTATCCACAGCGCTGGATTGGCAAGGTCAAAGTACATCTTCAAAATGGTCAAGTTTTAGATGGTCGTGTTGATGAGCCCAAGGGAGATCCAGGCAATACTCTCTCTCGACCTGAAATCACTGATAAAGCTCTGCGTCTCGCCGCATTTAGTGGCGGAGCAAATCCAGATGAAATGAATCAAGCAATCGATCTTTTGTGGAATATTCGCAAACAAAAAACAATTGGCAACCTTCTACCAAATAGTTAACTTCAATAGCCCACATCCTTACTCTATGAACCCTCTTAATACACCTCTCGGTTTTTGCTCTAATTTCTTATTCGTTCCCGGCACACGCCCAGAGCGTTTTATGAAGGCATTAGATAGTGGCGCCAGTGCTGTCATATTGGACTTAGAGGACGCAGTTGCGGAAGAGGATAAAGAATCTGCGCGCACGGCAATACGCTCTGCATGGTCGCAATTTTCGGATGAACAAAAGAAACGACTTGTCATCCGAACCAACTCACCAGGCTCAAAATTTTATGCAGCGGATTTAATATTGGCGCAAGAGTTGCAAGTAGCCTGCATCTTGATTCCTAAAAGCGAATCTTTAGATCAAATCAATGGTGCTGCGCTTGTTTTGCCTAATACGGCCATCATCCCGATGATTGAGACTGCGCTGGGACTACATCACCTCAATGAGATCGCAAACTCTAATCAAGTTTTGCGTCTCGCTTTAGGCAATCTAGATTTACAAGCTGACCTTGGCATGATTTGTGATGCACAAGAGACTGAACTCCAAACTGCGCGATATCAAATCGTTCTAGCCTCAAGACTGGCGCAAATTACCCCTCCTGTAGATGGGGTTACACCTTCAACGGATGACCTACCTCGCATTACTGAAGATGCCGAACGCGCTAAACGCATGGGTTTTGGAGCAAAACTGTGCATTCACCCTAAACAAGTCGCCATTGTTCAGGCCGCATTTATGCCCACAGAAGAGGAAGTTCACTGGGCGCAAAGAGTGATAGAAGCCGATCAAGCCTCTAAAGGGGGTGCAGTGAAATTAGACGGGAAGATGATTGATCGACCTGTGGTTCTTTTGGCCAAAAGAACACTAGCAATTGCTGGTAAACACTAATTTAGAAGCAAACTCTTTTTTGCCAAAAAATGGCAAAATATCCCCTCCAAGCAGTACAAAAATATTACATAACTACGGTGGGACTAATCATGAAATTCTGTAAATCCTTATTTGCGAGCGCCTGCGCGATTGCTGCAACGGCAATCTTGTCTAGTAGCGTTTTTGCCGCAGATGTTTATCCAAACAAACCGGTCACTTTAGTGGTTCCTTTTGCTGCTGGCGGACCAACTGATGCAGTAGCCCGCTTAATTGCGGTCCCTATGGGCAAGGAATTAGGTCAATCCGTGATTGTTGAAAACACGGTTGGCGCTGGCGGCACAATTGCAGCCACTCGTGTTGCCCGCTCTGCTCCAGATGGCTACATGATTTTTATTCACCACATGGGTATGGCTACTGCACCTGCTTTGTACAAGAAGCTGCCTTTTGATCCAATGAAAGATTTTGAGTACATCGGTCAAGTGGTTGATGTGCCTATGGTCTTGTTGGGTCGCAAAAACTTCCCACCAAACAATTTCAAAGAACTTGAGGCTTATATCAAGGCCAATAAAGAGAAAGTTACTTTGGCAAATGCTGGTCCTGGCGCAGTTTCTCAGTTATGCGGTCTTTTGTTTATGTCTCGTGAAGGCGTGGAACTGACAACTGTTCCTTACAAGGGTACAGGCCCTGCATTAACAGACCTCTTGGGCGGTCAAGTGGACCTCCTATGCGATCAAACAACCCAAACGATTCCTTATATCAAGGATGGTCTTGTTAAAACGTATGGCGTAACGACACCAAAACGCCTTCCTGCCCTTCCCAATGTTCCTACATTGGATGAGCAAGGCCTCAAAGGTTTTGAAGTCAAAGTTTGGCATGGTATGTATGTCTCTAAAGGCACACCTCCAGCAGTCATCAGCAAGATCAATAAAGCACTCAACGTTGCTTTGAACGATCCCGAAGTAAAAGCGCGCTTGGTTGAATCCAATATTGAAATCGTTCCTCCAGCCAAGAGAACTCCAAATGGATTAAAAGACCACCTAGAAGCAGAAATCAATAAATGGGGTCCAGTGATTCGTAAAGCTGGTGCTTACGCAGACTAATTAGCGCCTCATGAAAACAAAAGCCAGCGAATCTCGCTGGCTTTTTTTATGATTATTACGCTGACCTCTTTAGCCTGGTCTAAATAAATATCCGGATCGCGCCTTTTCTTTTCGCTGTTTCCATACCCCGCTCCACAGAGAAAACAAAGCCCAAATAGCCAAGACTGGATCCAATACGTAATCCCATAAGTTGCTAGATTCATGCAAATGCAGACTCCATGCAATGATGGCGACACCCATAATCCAAACGCCCTTAGTCCAGCCAGCAAGACCGCATATCAGAGCGAAGATGAGAATACCTATCAAAAAGATCATAGATCCATATCCCCATGCGTAAGGATCAAACATGCTGACACCTAAAGCGAATGGATAAAACACAATTGCCAAAATGCCAATAAGCCATTTAATAGGAGTTGGGGTAGCCTGATGATTGGGCAATAAAACACTCCAGAGCAATAAGGTAGTAACAATACTCAAATCACCAACGACGCCACGAACATAGCCCGCTAAAGGTAAGGCTAATGACATCCCTAAGGGCCAGAAAAAGAGATTGGCTAATAGCAAAACCAGCAAGACTTTGAGGGCAAATGGGATGCCGTTACGAGTAAAGTTTTGCAGCAACAAAATCACTAATACTGAACAGGTAATTGACATCTCCGCTAAGGCGATGGTCTGCATGAGAGCATTCGTCATTGCGCTTCTCCTGATTCAGCGGTAGATTGTTTTTCAGCTGGCGCTGGTAATTGTTTATATGCGCGGTCAAGCCATGCATTAGAAAAATACACATGTCGAATCTTTTTACGATCCCAGGTGTAAACCAAGTGCGCATCATCGCCATGCGTGCTCAACAAATATGGATATGAAAACTCTTTGCGCTCTAGTTCCGGTAAAGCCTCATCGTTTTCGATCGTTTCGATAATGTGCCAATCGCCCGACTTAGGGTTGCTCATCATTAACACCAAGCGATAACGGCCATTCTCAATATTATTCAGGGCCAGTAAATGCGCTCCGTTACGTAATAATACTCCCGCCACAGCAGAATTCGGATTGGCAATCTCTAAGTCACCCAATGATTGCCATGACTGACCAGCATTCTGAGTAACGCTGACTGGAATTTGCTTAGACTGCCCTGCACTGCGTGTCTGTCTAAAGAATGCACTCGCGTTTTGAGCATCGCCAGTAAACACAATTGGCTGTATTGATCCACGTCCTGAGCTCATGCGACGCTTATCCAATACTTGAGCTACATCTAATCTCAAAAATTCACCAAAGCGACCAATCCACTCGTGATAAGCAGGCAAACCCAAGCGACCATCTGCAAATGTCACTGTTGGTGACTTCACCAAGGTGCTCAGATTAAAGAATGGCGACGTGATTAATCGCTGAGGACGAGTCCATGTAACACCATCATCCTCCGAAAACATCGTTGAAATCGAGCTACCTGCCCAACCCCCAATCGATACCGTGACAAAGAATAATTGCAAACGTCCATCCGCAAGTCGTGCTGGCACAGGATTGCCGATTTTAGCGATATAGCGCGATAAGCCTTTTTCAGCGGTAACTCGATCAATCACCACACTGGGGGCACTCCAAGCATTCGATTTAGGATTAAATACCGCTGTATTAATCACCACGTCTGGAGCACCTTCACGGCTACCGGCGAACCAAAATGCTCGAATACCACCATCTTTCAGTTCAATGAGTGAGGCAGCATGTACGGAAGCAGCGCCAGTATCTGGCAACCAGTCCATATGGGGATTTGGGATTGCTGCTTGTGCCAGAGGCTTTGCTTTTGTATTGGTCGACTTTGATTCTGGAGCTTTATCCGCAGGCGCTTCGGTAGACTCCGCCTGAACGTTTTCACTACTAGCGAGCGGCGCCCAAGTCGGCTGCGCATCAATATGAATAAAGCCAAGCACTCCGGCTAGCAATAAGAAGCAAAATGCAATGACACGACTCATCTACAAACATCCTTCACATTCAACAAGTCTGGGTTAGTAGTTGGGTTTGCAGCTGAGTTTGCAGCTGGTGTAGCAAGCAAATATTCCGTCACAAAGAGATGCTCTCCAATTTTTCCGAGCAACATGGCTTTAATCTCTTCATCCGAGTGGCGTGCCCTCATTTCCATACGCTGGCCTAATATCTGACATGAATCGCATAAAGCCGGCGTAGTACCTATTGGCGTATGCACTGCAACGATTGGATAGGCTTTAGTAAGTCCCTCGACATCACCGGCATCCTTCGCGAGATAGCCATGCAATTGAGCGCCAGGAAGTACTAAGCGATACTCCTCATCTTTTGCGCGATAGTCACACGGTATCCATACATCCTTGCCCTGTACGCGTTCAATTGTTTCAGCAGAAAATCGGCCCAATTGACCTTCTAGTGGCGATAAGCTACTAGTTAAAGCGCAATACACCAAAAAACAGCCCATGAGGGCAAAGGCTTTGCACTGCTTGCGCCGAATCAATCCCGCAATCACAAGCAATGCACTCAGCACCATGAGTACCCAATGCTGCAAACCATAATGCCAAAGACCGGGCCCTCCCATAAATGCAGAGAACTGAAGATTGGCGCCAAGCCATATCAATAGCCCCAGTACGATCGCCTGCAACAGGAGTGCAATTCGGAATCCCCATAAAGGTAGACGCTCCCAATGCAGGGCAATCAACGCTGCAAAAGCTGGCATCACAGGCAAAAGATATCGACCCGAACGTTGGCTTGGCAAACTAAACACCAAGAAGAAAGCGGCAATCAGTAATAGCAATAACCTTTCCTCGTCAGACATGAATCGACGCTCACGCCAGCACTGCTGTAATGTTGAAACCAATACGAAGATGAATAAGCCAGCATTAGCGAGTGTGGTGAGTATCAACATCCAAATGCTGTCACCGCCGCGAATGAAATCCAAAACATAGTTAGAACTTCGAGCAGAGAACTTTCCGGCGTTTTCGCCAAGCACAAACTCCCGCCAAACCGCCTCTGGATTGGGGTCAAGGGCAAACCATAAAGAGAAAATACCAAGCGCAATGATGGCTAGCAGGACTAACTTGTATAGATCTCGAATCAGCGTTTGCGGAATACTCGACTTGCGCCAATGCCAGTAATACAAACCCAAAGCAAATGCGGCAGGAACAATATAAGCGAAGGACTTCGCAAATAAAGCAAAGCCTAAACACGCCCCAGCAAATAATGGGAAGAGTAATTTCGATTCAAAAGCACTCTTACCCCAATACAGAAGTGCAAAAAATGGCAGGCTCAACCAAAATACTTCTGGTGGATCCGTAAGAAATGGACGCCCATACCGATAAGTTGCAAAGAAAGCTAACCAAACCAATGCAGCCAAAAATCCAGTTTGTGTTTTACCGCTAAAGCGCCGCACGGAAACAAAAAGGAGTAACGCAGTTAGCGCGGTATATAAAACACTAGGCCAGCGTAAGCTTTCTAAACTCCATTGGCTTGCCCAGTGAGTGCTAGCGATACCTTGCCAAAAAATCAGCGGTGGCTTGGTATTTTTAATGCCATCCATTTGAGATTGAAGTGGCAACCAAGACCCCGATTCAGCCGTCATTCTCACAATATGCATATAGGGGTACTCGTCCCCGTTCTTCGGGGCGAAACGACTATCTAGACCATAAAGGTAGGCAAATACGGCCAAGACCAGGGTCAATAGAGCATATCGAAGGGTAAAGGAGCCACGCATACCTATAGTTTATAGGGGCAATGGGTTTGCGAAGGCAAAAATGGGTTCAAACCACATTGGATATGAGCATATATAAATTCCATCTTAAAAGAGAGCCCCATTTACTTTGTTCTTGATTAAGATAGTAAAAGCTTGATAAACGAGGTTGCCCTCCAACATAGGCGCCAATTCAGAATGGAGATTGTTCTCATGCAATGGAAGCAAATAAAGTCCCCTTTATACCTTTTGGGTTTTTTGAGTCTCTTCTTAAGCACTCATCAAATCCAAGCGCAGTCTGCAGACGCAAGCAACCTTTATCACCGTGGACTGGCCGCAACCTGCGCTAACTGTCACGGCACAGACGGAAAAGGCGTTGTAGATGGCGGCATGCCATTAATTAACAATCTAACGAGCGAGCAGATGTTGACTCAACTGAAGGCATTCAAATCTGGAGCACGTGAAGGAACCATCATGCCCCAACTCGCCAAAGGTTACTCGGATGAGCAACTTGAAATCATCGCCAAGCAATTGGGTAATAAATAGGAGCTCAACATGGATCGTCGACACTTTATTGGACAGAGCGCAGCTGGATTAGGCTTATTAGCAGGCTTTTCTGGGCAGGCACGTGCCAATCTACAAAAAGCAGAAATACTCGTGATTGGCGGAGGTTATGGTGGTGCCACCGCCGCCAAATATCTACGCCTCTTTTCTAATAACACGGCAAATGTGACATTGATAGAACCCAACGCCGCATTTATTTCATGCCCTCTATCCAACTTGGTAGTTGGTGGATCCCGCACTTTGGCTGATATTACTAGCCCATATGACAACCTAAGCAAGCGGAATGGTGTCAAGATTATTCAAGACAGCGTTAGTAACATCGATCCCGACAAAAAAACTGTCAAGTTAGCATCAGGCAAAACCTTACGCTATGACAAAGTCATTTTGTCTCCAGGCTCAAGTCTATTGATGAATAGTATTGAAGGTCTCGCTCAAGCCAATAAAGCGGGAGTGACATTGCAGGCATGGAAAGCAGGCCCTGAAACCGTGGCACTGCACAAGCAATTAGCTGCCATGCGGGATGGCGGTACCTTTGCTATCAGCATTCCAGAGGCCCCCTACCGTTGCCCTCCAGGACCTTATGAGCGTGCTTGCCAAGTAGCGAATTATTTCAAGCAATACAAACCAAAGTCTAAGGTTTTGATTCTGGATGCCAATCAGGATGTTGTCTCTAAAGGAGCGCTCTTTAAAAAAGTCTGGGCGGAACAGTATCCCGGCATGATCGAGTATTTACCAAAATACAACGTGACTGGTGTCGATGCAAAAACCAAAACGATTAAATTTGAAATCCAAGAAGACATTAAGGCGGATGTGCTTAATCTGTTGCCTGCGATGAGTGCAGGTGAGATTGCCGTGAAAACCGGACTTGCTAATGCCAATGGTCGTTGGGTTAATGTGAACTTCCTGAACTTTGAGTCAACAGCGCAAAAGGATATCCATGTGCTGGGTGATTCGATACAGGTTGCTTACGCAATGCCCAAATCAGGTCACATGGCAAATCAGCACGGCAAAGTTGCTGCAGCCGCGATAGTTGCTGAACTCAGCGGCTGGGAGGTGAACCCGGCCCCAGTACTAACCAATACCTGCTACAGCTTTGTGAATGCAAAAGAAGTGGTCCATGTGGCGAGCGTGCATCAGTACATCGCCGCGGAGAAGACGTTTAATCCTGTTCCCGGTTCTGGCGGCCTTTCGCCTGCCCCATCAACCCTGGAAGGAATCTATGCATGGGGCTGGGCCCACAACATTTGGGCAGACACCCTGGGTTGATCTGGGTCAACACTTATGAAAAAAAGGGGCGTATTTGCCCCTTTTTTTGTTTACTTATTGGCGCCGATAAATATACTGAGCTCAATAACAATTACGCAGGAGGCTTTATGAATATGACCCCAACCTCACCAAAAGATGCCACCAAAATTGAAGATGCAATTGAAAGATGGACAGTGCCCATTGGCAATCTATTTGTTTCACTCTTTCATCGAATTGCATTGTTTGGCATTGGTGCTGCGACAGTTTGGTCAGCTGCAGTTGCGTTTATGGGAATGGTCGGCAAAGGATCAGCCTCAATTGAGGACTTGCTCCTGTTATTCATTTACCTAGAAATTGGCGCCATGGTCGGAATCTACTTCAAAACCAATCACATGCCAGTGCGGTTCTTGATTTATGTTGCTATCACTGCGGTGACTCGACTCATTATCGACTTAGTAAATACCAAGCATGAGGCGGACATGGCCATCTTGCTCATGGGCGTCACCATTCTGGTTTTGGCTCTAGCTAATGCTGTCGTCCGCTATGCATCATTCAAATTTCCGAGTCGCCACGCGGACAACGAATAAGCAATAGCGAAGACTATAAATCTGAGCCCACACCCTCAGCAAACTGATAGGGGTGCACACCCCTGTTTAGGCAATTACGTACGTAATCAATACTGGTACGCAGGGTGTAATAGTCGCCAGCCAAGCGCTTGGATACTTTGATATTTAACGCTTGGTATTCCAATAAATCTAATTTTTTCAAATACTCATCTCGCTGGGCAGCATCAAAAGTTGCCAACAAGCCCTGCTCGAAGGTTTTTAATTCACCATACAGTCGATTAATCTTGTTGTACATCAACTTAGTTCTATAGCTTGGCAAAGCTCGAAGAACAGGATAAGCAATTACACAGAACGGTAAGAAGATAAATAAAAGACGGCTAATAAACTCCGCCATCCAAAATGGGAAGTACGCCGCAATGAGTGGGTAACTATTCTTTTCGTAGTGAACGGCTACTGGACTTTCTGGCCAGAGAGAATCTTTAAAGGATGGGAACTCTCCTCTATTCGCAAAAAAAGATTCTTTGCCATTAATTTCTCGAGCAGCCTCTAAAAAAAGAAACTGAATCGCCGGATGCATCCGATCATCGATCAACAAATTGGTTGTAGTTGCAATGAGCTTGAGATCCTGATCCGGAAAATTACGCTCCAAGCTAAACGACCCTTCTGGAACATTGAGGATATGCATATACGGCAATAATTTGGTAAACGCCTCAGCGCGCTTAAAGGTTGCTAAGTGCAATTCAGGGTCATTTAGTAAAGCCAGCACGTTAGGGGCATCTACGGCATCTACGATAAATGCGCCATCAATCTCCCCATTTTTCAAGGCCTTAACAGCCTTCTCACCGGGGTAGTAAACGAATTGCAAACCAGAACGATCTATGCCCGATGCTTTAATAATTCTCGAGGTTTGAGAGTGAGTTCCACTTCCCTCAACACCCACAGAAATCTTGCGAGTAGAAAAATATTTTGAGTGTCCAGCGATTACCTGAAATTCATTGCTTTTTACCTCTGGACCACGATAGAAGAACCAAATCGGATCATAAGCAATAGAGCCTAAGGATTGAATACCGCTAATATTTTTAGGTTGCTCTACTCCAGCCTGAACAAAAGCAGCTTGAACCGGATCATTTCGATCGCTTAAACGAATTAGATTTTCTTGAGCTCCCAGTGTTGGGACAAGCTCAAGGGTCACACCCTTTGTCGCAAAATACTCGGCATACTTTTTACCAAGAAGCTCATATGAGCCACCAGCTGACCCTGTGGCCATCTGTACATGCCTTGGTGGAGGTGGATCAGCGTACCACCAGATACCCATCAAAATCGCGAGCAAAAGAATCAGTAGTGGCCACGCCTCTTCCAAGAACTGGATGAAGTCAGACCATTTCTCCCTAATGGTCTCTGCCAACCCTAAAAAGGTTTCACGAGTGTTCTGCTTAAAACTTCCCATGCCCTACCATTTAGCAAATATTCCAAAAGCTAATGATAATGTGCTTAATACACAAATAATCAAGAATAAGCACCAATATGCTATTTATCCGCAAATCCCAAGATCGAGGCTATGCCGACCATGGTTGGCTCAAAAGCTTTCACTCCTTCTCTTTTGCGGGGTATCACGACCCCCAATTTATGGGCTGGGGAAACTTACGGGTAATTAATGAAGACCGGGTTGACCCAGGCATGGGCTTTGGAAAACATGGACATCGCAATATGGAAATCATTAGCTATGTTCTCTCGGGTGAATTGGCTCATGAAGACAGTATGGGCAATATCAAAGGCATACCCCCAGGCGATGTGCAACGTATGAGTGCTGGCACTGGAGTAATGCATAGTGAATTCAATCACGCCAAAGATCAAACTACCCATTTCTTGCAAATCTGGATTGAACCTAATCAGTTCGAAATTGCTCCAAGCTATGAACAAAAAACGATTCCTGCCAGTAATAAAGAGGGAAAGTTGTGTTTGGTTGCATCCCCTAATGGCGAGGCTGGATCAGTGAGCATTTCTGCGGATGCCAAAATGTATGCAGGACTATTTGATGGTGAGCAGTCAGCCAATCTCAAATTAGACCCAAGTCGCAAAGCGTATATCCATCTGATTCGCGGCTCACTTCACATCAATGGGCAGGAATTAAATAGTGGCGATGCCCTGCTAATCCAAGATGAATCCCAATTACAGATTTCCAATGGAAAAAACGCTGAAGTCTTGGTATTTGACCTCAGCGCTTAATCAGCAATACTGCAATAAGACTGGTTTTGAAATTAATCCAGTTTAATCTTGGCCTTTTCCATCACTACTTTCCATCTGGCGATATCGGAAAAATAAAGATCGGAAAACTGTTGGGTGTTCATCGGTGCAATTTGAACGCCCGCCTTTTGAAAACGTTCTTTCATTTCAGGTGTTTCTAGAATCTTCAAAGTGGCGTTGTTCAATGCCTTCACAATATTCTGAGAGGTGCCAGCTGGAACAAACATGCCCTGCCATAAAGCCATCTCATAGCCCTTCACCCCAGCCTCTTGAATAGTCATTAACTCAGGGGCGCCACTAAAACGATTCTTACTAGTAACAGCCAAGGCTCTTGCTTTATCCCCCTTATAGAGAGGCAGCCCCACTGGCATCCCGGCAAAGTAGAAATCAATTTGTCCGCCCACTAAATCAGTGGCTGCTGGTGAGCCACCTTTGTATGGTACATGGATAGCCTGTAATCCCGTAGTAGCAAGAAATAATTCACCTGCCATGTGATCAGAGTTACCAATGCCAGAAGAACCAAAACTCAATTTACCAGGATCCGCTTTGAGCATCGCCATTAAATCTGCCACTGTTTTTGCAGGCGAATTATTATTCACAATCAAAATGTGAGGGGTAGCAGCAACGCCCACTACAGGCAACAAATCCTT
The DNA here is from genome assembly GCF_018687195.1 of Polynucleobacter sp. MWH-UH2A. Lineage (NCBI taxonomy): Bacteria > Pseudomonadati > Pseudomonadota > Betaproteobacteria > Burkholderiales > Burkholderiaceae > Polynucleobacter > Polynucleobacter sp. MWH-UH2A. The sequence continues at coordinate 786,624 of NZ_CP061321.1, read as the reverse complement.
TTGGCCATTAAAGGGCAATTTTGGGTTCGCTGCTACATTGATCGCCAAGCCATTTTGCGCAAACAAGATGGTGTATCCATCTGGATTACTTTTAGCCACAGCTTCAGCAGCTAAGCTTCCTGCGGCACCGCCACGATTTTCAACCACGATGGGTTGCTTGAGTGCAATACTCAAATCATTCGCAATCATTCTGCCCACAATATCAGTGGAGCTACCTGGCGCATAACCAATCATCATCTTGATCGGTTTATCTGGATACGCAGCAAAGACCGTCCCCGCAAAAAGGCCAGTCAACACCATACTGATTGCTATGTTTTTATATATTTTTTTAAACATATTGTCTCCTCCAGAATATTTATAGGGCTAGAGTTGCAATTCCGCATTCTCTAGCGCAGGTATTGAGAGCATCCAAAAGCTCAGGTGAAACCGGGATTCCCAATTGCTGTCTTTCTGCCATTGTCTTAGCAGCACCCTCACCTGGCACGCGGATTTCTTTGACGCCAGGAAGAGTTGTTGAGTTTTTTAAATCATTTACTAGCTCGGTAACTCTAGCGATGAAGTCGTCCTTATTGCCAAATGCACTGGGGTCAACGGCAATAATCGTTTGTCCAGTATTGGTTACCAAATCATGGTGGGCATTGAAATCAATTGTCCCCTTGCCTACGGCTGCATTATTTAATGCGCCAGCCAGTAAGCCAATCATGACTGCTAATCCATAACCTTTATAACCACCAATCGGCAATAAAGATCCTTCAGCAGAACGCTTTGGATCCGTAATTGGCTTGCCTTGTTTATCGATCATCCAATCATCTGGAATGGATTCGCCCTTTTGTGCCGCGACTTTCACTTTTCCGTATGCAGCTACCGTAGTAGCGATATCTAAGAGCACAATCGGCTCTTTGCCAGCAGGAACGGCAATAGCGATGGGGTTGGTTGATAAGAGCAAATCAATTCCGCCCCATGGCGCCATGTGATTGGCATTGCCCACCGCCATGTATATCCCAATATAGCCTTGCTCAGCTAATTTACGTACATATACCGAAGCTGCGCCAGAATGATTTCCAAAATGACTTCCAATCCAACATACGCTATGTTGTTTTACCTTTTCAAGCGCGAGCTCTACTGCGCGGTTCATTACCAAATGACCTAATGCGTTATCACCATTAATTAATGCCGTCGCGCCCTGCTCTCGCTCAATATGAATATTGGGCTGTAGATTTACACCGCCCGCACGAATTCTCTTTAGGTATGCTGGTAACCGGAAGATGCCATGCCCATCAGCGCCAACCAAGTCTGATTTCACCATTAAATTTGCAATGATTTGCGCATCTGCTGCAGGCACTTTCTCCGCAACTAGCGCTCTAGCGATAAAACTTTCAGCATCTGCAATAGATAAATATTTCATGATGACTTATACCTCTGAGCTCGCTTTAAATTCCATGCTGTATTTGTACTTATTTTCTGGGTGATGCGTCACCGTTACTTCAAATAGCTTATCTTGATCATCAAAATAACGGCGAATAATGACTAAACACGACGCATTAGGCTCTATGTTCAACTTTTTAGAAATCACAGGTGATGCAGCTGCAGCATACACATCCACCTCTGCACGCTCAATACGAGCACCATATTTCTTTTCAATTTGCTCATACACCATCACTTGAGTGTGCTCGGGATCTTTTGTCAGCGATGCAAATTGAGGCAAGATGTAAATATCTGTCCATGCGATCACCTCCTCTAGGTGCTGGCGTTTACGTCTGCCTCCAATGTGGTACCAAGAGGAGCCCACTGGAGCGCCAACGATTTGACTCAGAGCATGATCAAGCTCGATATATTCTTCAACCAAGTTTTCACGATAGGTGTCGCGCGAATAACTCAAGATATCAATAGGAGAATTAAAGCTTTGCGTGAAGCGCCGCAATCTTTGGCGTGATACCACCTTTGTAGGTGCGCCTTGATGGCGATAAATCAATCCATTCGCCTCCAAAATCTGCAAGGCGTGTCGCAAAGTGTGTCTACTAGATTGAAAATCGCGACAAAGGTCAGCCTCAGCAGGCAAAACGGACCCTACGGGCCAGTCTCCGTTATAAATACGTTGCTCTAGCGTATTTGCTAGAGCCTTGTATAACGGTAAACGCTCAGACAATTTAGGAAAGTCCAAACATTTTTTTGCCAGCCACCGGCAAACGCACTTTCAAAATATCGCCTGATAAAGATTCGGTAATGTAGAGGTCTTTATTGTCAGGGCCACCAAAGCACATATTTGCCAAATGGTGATGATGTGGGTTCTCGGAGTAGATCAAATGGGTTGGCAACATATTGCTGTCAAATCTCCAGATGCCGATGCCAAGATGACATACCAACAATCCATTCTCAGAATCCATTTCAATACCATCAGGACCAGCAACACCACCTGTTAATTGAATAGCTACGCCCGTCTTCGAGACCGAGCCATCAGCCATCAAAGGCAGGCGCCAAATTTGCTGTGAGCGAGTCGCCGCAACAAATACGTGCTTCTCTTGCGTGTTTAATGTAATGCCGTTAGGACTTGGCACATTCAGAGCTAAACGATCTAATTGGCCATTTGCGCGCAATCTGAAAACGCGACCTGTTGGATCGGCAATACCAGTCTGACCTTGGTCTGTGAAATAGAGATCGCCATTGGATGCGAAGTGCAAATCATTTAAGCCTTTAAAGTTCTCGCTATACATCGAGCCCAAGATCGTTTCAATTTTTCCTGTTTTAGGATCTAAAGCAAGTAACCCTGCCTTGTAGTCGCAAATGAAGGCGCGGCCATCTTTATGAAACTTCAATCCATTTGGCCATCCGTCGTACTGAGTGATTAACTCCCAATTACCTTTAGTGTCGATTCTGAAAATGCGTCCAAATGGAATATCGACAAACCACAGGTTACCTTCGCGGTCAAAAGATGGCCCCTCTAAGAAGCACTCTACTTCTGCGCCTTGGCGGTTTGGATCTGACCAGCCAGTACGAGATTTCTTTCTAAATTTCTCTGGCATCGTTGCAAAAACTTCCGTTTTGATTTTTTCTACTGGCTGGAAGGGGTTATGCATGGTCACTTGTTGTCTCCTCGAATTAGTTATACGGATAAGTTAGTTTTTAAGGTTTCACTATTAAACCATAATTAGTGCTAATCTTACGCAATTATTGATTTACAAGCTTATCACCAAATCATTACTTAACCGTATAGGTTCACAAATATGAAATCTGTAGTCGTTGTTGGAACTGGGATTATGGGCGCAGGCATTGCCGCTGGGTTTTTGGCTCGCAGCGTTCCTGTAGTCATCTTAGGAAGAAGTTTTGAAAAAGCAGAGGCCTGCTTAGACAAGGCCCTCACCCTTGCAAAGAAAATTGGCGTGGAAGGAGACAATGCCACCAAGGATCAAGCTGACATCAAGAAACAGCAAGTCGTTGGAATATTAGAGGACTATCAGGGCTGGAATGATTGCCAATGGGTCATTGAGACTGTGGCTGAAAACCTGGCTTTAAAACAAGAAGTATTTAAATTCTTAGATCAAGTTGTCCCTGCAAATATTCCGATCGGTAGCAATAGCTCCGGTTTCCCAATCAGCAAGATTGCCGAGGGCTTAAAAACAGCCAACCGTATGATGGGCGCACATTACTTTATGCCCGCCGAAGTAGTGCCTTTAGTGGAAATCGTTATGGGCCAAAAAACGGATATTCAATACGCTGAACAAGCGTGTGAGCTCTATAGGTCAGTAGATAAGAAGCCGGTTCTGGTGAAGAAAGATATTCCAGGATTTCTGGCGAACCGTATTCAGCACGCCCTCATGAGAGAAGCATTGTCACTAGTGCAAGAAGGCATCGCCACTCCAGAGGATATCGATGATGCTGTACGTTATAGCTTTGGATTTCGTTACGCAGCCGTAGGCCCAATGACCCAGAAAGAAATCTCTGGCTGGGACGGGATGGCGAATGCTGCAAAAGAAATTTATCCATCGCTCTCGAACATCACTACCCTACCCCCAAAAGTTGTACAACTGATGGCCGACGGAAAGACTGGCATGAAGGCGGGTGAAGGGTTTCGCAAATGGAGTCCCGAAGAAATTACCAAGGTATCCGATTCCTACTCGCGCAGATTAAAAGCCGCGTTTGATGTCCTTAATATTGAATAGCGGAATAACCTTGAGCCAGCGCATTATTAACGCGATCGATATTTGGGGTAATGCCAACACCAACGGCATTCATTTGGGCGCTATCCAAATGACCCTGATTTGCTCGCAGCGGCTTGTCACAAATATCAAACTGTAGATATTGATTTGACATGCTAAATCCCCAAGGAACATTGCCCAAGGCAAAGCCAATCGAAGCGGTGGCAGCTCCCGATAAGGATGTCTCTGCAACTTTGCAAGCTAAATTGAGATTGAAGTGCTTCTCACGCAAAACTTGGGCGCAATTCCATGCCTCTAGTACCCCACCCGTTTTAATGAGTTTAAGACTTGCGCCATCAAAAGCTTCGGCCTTCATAAATGCGTCGATCTCATGGATGCCGTGGATAGATTCATCTAAAGCGATGGGAACTCTTGAGCGCTTCTTGAGCAACACAAAGTCCGCTAATGAAGAATTGGCATGTATTAATTGCTCGGCAAACGACAAGCCTTTTGCCTCAGAAGACTCGCAAAAGCGAATGGCATCAGCTAAAGACATGGCGCCATTAGCATCAACTGAAACAACATCACCGTCCAGCAGCTCTGATAACACCTTCACGCGATGCAAGTCTTCATCAAGTGACAAAAGTCCGATTTTAATTTTCCAATGCTTAAATCCTGCCTGGCGAAATGTTTTTGCATCCTCAATCTCTTTTTCTGGAGTACCGCCAAGCATTCTTAATAATGGAATATCTTTCGGGCTTGCTGGGGTATTTTCATTGTTTAGTGACCGTAAGTACTTCCATAGAGAAATTGCCTCTTTTTGCGTATATAAATCGAGCAGCGCCATTTCGATGCAAGATTTTGCCGATGGGTTGCCATATAACATTTTGTCTAGCTGGCTAGCAAAGCCCCTGGGGTCAGCCCATTCGGTTTCTCGCAATTTTTCCGCCAAGTATTTAACACTAGCTAGCAAACTATACAGCGTCTCACCAGTCATCAACGGCGCCACCGAAGCTTCACCCCAACCTTGGCGACCATCTTCATCTGTCAAGCGAACCAAAACGGTTTTGGCATCGACGATGACTTCCTTCGCCATCTTGATTGGCTCAATCAGCGGTATCGATAATGGAAAAATAACGGCCTGAGTAATTTTCATAGATAAAAATTAGCCAATACACTAAAAGAAATGATTAAAAAGAGAATTAGGGAGAACATACATGAGAAAAGTATTTTTAGCATTGTCGCTTATCAGTATTTGCTTTGCTATGAACGCGCAAGGTCAAGGTTACCCTTCTCAACCAATTAAATTGGTGATCCCATTTGCAGCCGGCGGCCCCTCAGACGTCCTTGCTCGAGGCTTTGCCCCAAAGCTTGGAGAGAATCTTGGGCAACCCATCATTATTGAAAATAAACCGGGTGCTGGCGCCAATTTAGCCGCAGAGTATGTTGCAAACTCCAAACCCGATGGATACACACTCTTCTTAATGATGGTTGGCACTCAAGCAATCAATGAGACGCTCTATAAAAAACTGAACTACAACCTCGTCAAAGATTTTTCACCAGTCTCTTTAGTTGCATCTTCGTCACTACTATTTGTTGCCAATCCCTCGGCACCATTTAAAACCATCCCCGAGCTAATTGCTTATGCAAAAGCAAATCCAAATAAGGTTAGCTTTGCTTCTTCGGGTGCAGGCACTCCATTGCATTTAGGCGGAGAATTATTTAATACACAAGCTGGTACCGACATACTGCACGTTCCTTATAAAGGTGCAGCACCAGCGCTGACGGATGTATTAGGAGGGCAAATTGAGACGGCATTAGTTGGCACACCTGCAGCACTTCCCTACGTTCGCTCTGGCAAACTCATCCCCCTAGGAATCACCAGCCTCAAGCGCTCACCTAATGCGCCTGATATTCCAGCGATCTCCGAATTCTTGCCAAAGTTTGAAGTGGAGTTGGTTTATGCGATTGTTGCACCAGCCAATACCCCGAAAGCCATTATTGACAAACTAAATTCACAACTCAATGTTGTATTAAATAATCCAGAAATTAAAACTCAGATTAATGGCAAAGGATTTGAGATTGTTACTAGCACCCCTAATCAGCTGGGTGATTACATCAAATCTGAAGTTGCCAAATGGGGTCCGATTGTGAAGAAATCGGGCGCTACTGCAGAATAATTACATTCCTCTACTAGAAAGCATTCCATGATTGAAATCTCTGAAAAAAAATTAGCCGGCCCAATCATCCGTCTACACCCAAATGACAATATTGTTGTTGCTCGAATAGACGTGGGTATTGGCACTGAAGTGCCTAGTGAAAACTTTACAAGTCGTAGCCAAGTGCCTGCTGGCTACAAAATTGCTGCCAAGAAGATTCTGAAGGGCGAACCGATTCTGAAATACAACGTTACAGTGGGCTTTGCCAATACCGATATTGAGCCTGGCACCATGGTTCATAGTCACAATACTGAATTTCGGGAATTTGATCGTGATTACGCGCACGCCAGTGAATATAAACCCACCCAAATGCTCCCTGAATCTGAACGCGCAACCTTTCAAGGCTATGTGCGAGCTAATGGCAAAGTTGGCACGCGTAATTTCATTGGTATTTTGTCGACTGTTAACTGCTCAGCCACAGTAGTAAACAAAATTGCAGAGTACTTCACGCCAGAACGTTTAAAAGACTTTCCTAATGTTGATGGTGTTGTTGCTTTTAGTCATAGCATTGGCTGCGGAATGGAAATGAGCGGTGAGCCAATGCAGTTACTACGTCGCACCATGGCTGGCTATGCTCGTCACCCCAACCTTGCTGCCGCATTAATTGTGGGGCTTGGATGTGAGCGTAACCAACTGAAAGGACTAATGGAGCAAGAGGACCTAAAAGAAGGTTCTAATTTGCACACCTTCATCATGCAAGAATCTGGTGGCACTCGCAAAACAATTGAAGCAGGCATTGAAGCGGTTAAAGCGCTTTTGCCAGAAGCTAATAAAGCGAAACGACAAACAGTATCTGCAAGTCACCTTACTGTAGGCCTGCAATGTGGTGGGTCCGACGGTTTCTCATCCATCACGGCTAACCCAGCACTAGGCGCAGCGATTGATATTCTGTCGCGCCATGGTGGTACTGGCATCCTGTCTGAAACACCTGAGATTTATGGTGTTGAGCACACTCTCACCCGCCGCGCTGCTAGCAAAGAGATTGGTGAAAAACTAATTAAACGTATTCGTTGGTGGAAAGATGAGTACTCCGTAGGTCGCGATGTGCAAATCAATGGTCAAGTGAGCCCCGGAAATCAAATTGGTGGTTTAGCCAATATTTTTGAAAAGTCATTAGGCTCTTCTATGAAAGGTGGCACTGGTCCGCTAATGGAAGTCTATAAATATGCCGAACCAGTGAATACCAAAGGTTTTGTATTTATGGATACCCCTGGGTTTGATCCCGTATCGGCAACAGGTCAAATTGCTGGAGGTGCCAACTTGATCGCCTTCACAACTGGACGCGGCTCGATGTTTGGATCCAAACCTGCACCTTGCCTCAAATTGGCTACCAATACCCCGATGTATCAGCGTCTCACTGAAGATATGGACATTAATTGCGGGGAAATTTTGGATGGTACGGTCTCGGTTCAGGAAATGGGTCAGCGCATCTTTGAGCTGTTTCTCAAAACTGCATCAGGCGAGCCCTCCAAGAGCGAGCTTTTGGGCCTAGGAGACTATGAATTTGTGCCTTGGCAAATTGGCGTAATGAGCTAATACGCCTGTAGAATTAATCCATTAACGCAGTAAAGATTCAGTTAAGGATTAATACAGGCTTATGAAATTTAGGGATTATTACGAGACCCTCGGTGTTGCCCGCTCGGCCACCGAGGCGGAAATCAAGTCGGCCTATCGCAAGATGGCTCGCAAATATCATCCAGACGTTAATAAAGAAGCTGGAGCCGAAGAAAAGTTCAAAGAAATTGGCGAGGCCTATGCCGTTCTGAAAGATACAGAGAAACGCGCAGCATACGATCGCTTTGGTGCCAACTGGAAAAATGGTCAAGACTTTACTCCCCCACCAAATTGGAATGAAGGCTTTGAATATTCAGACGGCGGATATCCAGGCGGTCATCCAGGCTATGGCGGCGGTTTTGAAGGTGATCAGAGTGAGTTTTTTGAGTCACTCTTTGGTAGAGGCAAGCATCGTCAAGGCGGTAAAGGTAGTCACACACGTCAAGGCATGAATTTCAAAGGCCAAAATCATCACGCCAAAATATTGATTGATCTTGCTGATGCCTATAACGGTGCTAAGCGAACAATTGCCCTACATATGCCAGCTATGGATGCCAGTGGTCATGTGATAACACAAGAGCGTAAGCTTGACGTGAGTATTCCAAAAGGCATTAAAGCTGGTCAGAACCTCAGACTCTCAGGTCAGGGCGGTCCAGGTGTTGGTGAAGGACCCGCAGGTGATCTCTATCTTGAAATTGATTTTCATCCAAACCCCATCTATCGCATTGACGGTAAAGATGTTTTCATTGATATCCCTCTGGCGCCATGGGAGGCCGCTCTTGGAACCACGGTCAATGTTCCAACTCCTGCTGGCTCAACCTTGGAACTCAAAATACCCGCAGGCACTGTAGCTGGTCGAAAAATGCGCCTGAAGGGCAAAGGCATTCCAAGCGCAGATCCTGGCGACCTCTATGTTGTTCCAACTATTGCGCTACCTCCAGCTGATACTGATGCACGCAAAGAAGCATATCAACAATTTGAGAAGGCTTTTGATTTCAACCCTAGAACCCATTTAAAGGGATGACGCCATGACACAAACCAACACCACCAATATCACTTGGATTGAAGGCAGCGTTGTTGAGAATGAAGTGCATATGAGCATTATCGAGCTCTCACACGCATCACGCACACCTCAAGATTTAATTATGGACTGGGTAACTGAGGGGGTCTTAAGCCCCACCGGCTCATCACCAGAAGATTGGCGCTTTGGAGGAGATTCTTTGCGTAGAGCAAAGACTGCCGCCCACCTCACCCATGATCTTGAACTCAATACTCCCGGCGTTGCTTTAGCACTTGATCTGCTAGATGAAATTGCCCAGTTGCGGTCTCAACTACATCGCAGCGAATAGACTTTTATGATTCTGAGCGACTCAATAAAGCTTCCCAACGCTGTAGCTTTTGCTCTAGTTGCTCAGTAATTTCACTCAAGCGGGCCTGCATACTGGCCGCTAACTCGGGTTCATTTTTATACAAATCAGGGTTGCTCATGGCAATCCCAATATCCGCCTGCTCAGTTTCCAATTCTTCAATTTGGGCTGGCAAACCCTCTAACTCTTGTCGCTCTTTACCGTTAAGCTTTTGTACATTGCTTTTAGCAACCGACTTAGATTCTGGCATGGAAGCAGGCGCAGCTTCTTGCTTGGCTGGACCTTTTGGAGTTAGCTTAGCTGCGCGTAATTGTTCAGAGCGGGCTTTCTGAATTTTCCAGTCTTCATAACCACCCTCATACTCTCGCCAAAAGCCATCGCCTTCATGAGCAATGATGCTGGTGACTACGTTATCCAAGAAATAACGATCATGACTCACTAAGAAAACAGTTCCCTTGTAGTCTTGTAGCAATTGCTCCAACAAATCGAGGGTGTCTATATCTAAATCGTTTGTAGGCTCATCCAAAACCAATACGTTGGCTGGCCTTGCAAATAAGCGAGCCAATAAAAGACGATTACGCTCACCACCAGACAAGGTGCTTATTGGTGAATTGGTTCTCTCTGGTGCAAATAAGAAATCGCTCAGATAACTTTTAACGTGCTTTTTATTGCCGTTAATTTCAATCCACTCACTTCCAGGGCTAATGTAATCCTCGAGTGAGGCATTTAGATTTAGCCCTTCACGCATCTGATCGAAATACGCTACCTCTATACGAGTTCCCATAGTGGCAGAGCCAGAATCTGGTGCAATCGTTCCCAGTATGAGTTTCAGTAGGGTTGTTTTGCCGGCACCATTGGGGCCAAGCAATCCCACCTTATCTCCACGCAATATCGTGGCCGTGAAATCTTTCACGATTGGCCTGTCATAAGACTTGCTGACCTCTTGCAACTCGGCAACAATCTTGCCACTTCGTTCGCCAGCGGACACTGCAAGCTTCACCTGACCCATGGCATCTCTGCGCTCGGCACGACTAGCGCGAAGTTTTTCTAGACGAGCGATCCGCGCTACGCTGCGTGTCCGCCTCGCTTCAACACCCTTCCGAATCCAAACCTCTTCTTGCGCCAAAAGCTTATCAGCCCTAGCGTTAGCTAAAGACTCTGCATTTAACTCCTGCTCTTTAAGCACTTCATATTGGGTGAAGTTTCCGGGATAGCTTCGTAAAATTCCACGATCAAGTTCCACTATCTGCGTGCAAACGTTATCCAAAAATGCACGATCGTGCGTAATCAGAATCACCGATCCTTGATACTCTTTCAAGAGTTCTTCTAGCCACGCAATCGAATCTAAATCCAAGTGGTTAGTTGGCTCATCCAATAACAAAACATCTGGCATCTCAACCAATGCTCTGGCAAGCGCTACCTGCTTTTTTGTACCGCCAGATAAAGTACTAATCTTGATGTCAGCATCTAAATGCAAACGATCCAGAGTTTCGTGAACACGCTGTTCCCAATTCCATCCGCTTAGCGCTTCAAGCTTGGATTGAACTTCATCTAAGCGATGATGAGATGCATCATCCCAGTCACCAACACTGAGCGCCTCATACTCCTCTCGCAAGGCCTTTGCCTCAGCCACTCCTTTGGCAACTGCCTCAAAGACAGTTTCTTCAGCCTCAAATATGGGCTCCTGGGGAACATAGGCAATGCGAAGCCCTTGCTGGTATTGCAAGAGACCATCATCCATTTTTTCTATACCGGCCAAAATCTTCAATAAAGAGGATTTACCAGTACCGTTACGCCCAATTAGGCCAACACGCTCGCCAGATTCGAGCGAAAAAGCGGTATTTGCTAGGAGATCTACGTGGCCAAAAGCCAGTTTTGCATCAGTTAGTACGATTAAAGCCATGGCGTCATTATCGTCACTTCAGAGAAACAGAAGAAATTTCTCTCAATTTCTGCGAGACTAATGACAAATGGTCTGCAAACTTACCCCCTCCACCCCCAGCCTCATCCTATTTGCAGGTCATGCTGGTACTGGGAAATCAACGCTAGCCAAAAAAGCGCTACCAAAGATTATTGAAAGGACCGGGGAAGACTTTTTCTTTTTAGACAAGGATACCGTCTATGGCGCCTTTAGCGCCCATGTGATGGAACTAACGACCCAGAACCCCAATGATCGCGATAGCCCCTACTACCTAGAAAATCTAAGGGATTGGGAATACCAAGGCTTAATTGATATTGCTCGTGAGAATTTATTACTAGGTGTCAATGTCATTTTGGTTGGGCCATTTTCAAAAGAGATTCAAAGCGGCCGCATGTTTAATCCCGAAGCCCTCGGAATCCCAAGTCAAACCAAGATTTCTATTGCCTGGATTGATCTTGAAGAAGGTGAAGCAAAGACTCGGATGGAGAAGCGCAAGGACCCTCGAGATCAATGGAAGCTCGCCCATTGGAATGAATATGTCAAACGCCGAATTGATCCGCCACCACATTCATCTATCGAGCGTTTTGATAATCTGCATTTTGATCAAGCGCATTTTGACGAATTAATAGGCCATTTAATCAAATAAAAATAGGGCCCCTCAGGGGCCCTATTTCAAGATACTAAGAACTGAATTCTTAGAACTTGTAAGTTACACCAACTGCTGGTACCCATGGGTTGAGTGTTAATGTACCAATGTTTTGCCCTGTACTTGCAGAGTTAACTTTAGTGTTCATCGTTATATATTTGACATCAAGATTCATGCCCCAGTTTTTGTCAAACATATAATCTAAGCCAACCTGACCCGCAAATCCGAAACTGCTGTTGCCAACAGTTAAGGCATTATTAATACCGCCAAAATTCCCAGTATTGCCAAATATTGTGTAATTCACGCCAGCACCAATGTATGGCTTAACAGCACCCAAATCCGTGAAATGATATTGGGCCAAGAGTGATGGAGGTAAGGCTGTAATCGTTCCACTCTTCTGTCCATTTAAGTTTGAATAAATATTAACGTTTTGCGGATAGGTTAAAACTAACTCAGCAGCAATATTTTTTGTGAAGAAATAGGTAATATCAAATTCAGGAATCCATTCCTTTTGTGCGCGAATATTTTGTGCTGCGACACCCAAATTTTGGCTATTTGCGTTATTAGATTGCCCGTTTTGAAAATCTAAGTAAGCTGCACGAACGCGCAACATCCAAGGATTCTCTTGTGCTTGAGCCTGTGCTGCGATTGGGGCTAAGGACGCCACTGCAGCCATTGCTGCTACTAGTGATTTAAGACGCATGATATTTCCCTTTTTGTTATCAATTTCGATAGGATCATTTTGAAATTGATACCCACGGGGCAATTTGACTTACATCAAACGATTAAGCATCGAGATTTTTTTATTGGTTTAAAAGCAACAATGTCTTGCTGCTTGTTTGATCTAGATCAAATTGACTGAGGTTTACCCTAAAGCACTTTGGAATACGTGCCTTTGGCCTGCGATTCTCTGAGGTGACGATCGAAAGTCATCGCAACACGCCTAGCTAGTAAACGGCCCTTAATGGGGACATTAAGCTCTGCTTCGTGCCACTCCAGCAAGCCCGCCTTTTCCAAGCCCTTGAGCTCTTCAATCTCTGCTCTGAAGTAAGTATTGAAGTCGATCTGATGTTCGTCTGCAAAGCGCTTCGTATCCAGATTGAATTGGCACATTAACTCGCCAATCAATTCGCGGCGCAGTAAATCATCTTGATCTAAGCGCAATCCCCGTAACACTGGAAGGTGGCCAGAATCTAATGCAGCATAGTACTCATCTAAAGTACGGACATTCTGGGAATAGCAGTCATCCACCTTACCAATAGAAGAAATTCCGAAGGCTAACAAGTCGCATTCAGCCTGTGTAGAGTAGCCCTGAAAGTTGCGATGCAACTTTCCTTCTCTTTGCGCTATAGCCAATTCATCATCTGGTTTCGCAAAATGATCCATGCCAATAAATTGGTAGCCCGCTTCATTCAAACGCTCAATCGTATTGGACAAAATATCTAATTTGGCCGCAGCAGGCGGAAGATCAACCTCCGCAATACGACGCTGTGGTTTAAAGATATGCGGCAAATGAGCATAGTTGTACACCGAAAGTCGATCTGGATTCATTTTCAGCACCGCATCGACTGTTTCTTTAAAAGTCTCAGGAGTTTGCTTTGGTAAGCCATAAATCAAATCAACACTGCGTGATTTAAAACCATACTTACGCGACCAGTCCATTACCGCCTGAGTCTCCTCAATCGTTTGAACACGATGCACGGCTTCTTGTACCGCTAAATTGAAATCCTGTACGCCCAAACTAATGCGGTTAAAGCCCAAATCAGCCAAAAGCTTGATATCTGCTTCTGATACCCTTCTCGGATCAATTTCAATCGAATATTCGCCACCCGGCAGCAAGTCAAAGTGCTGGCGAGTGTGCTGCATTAACTCGATCATCTCCTCATGAGATAAAAAGGTAGGTGTGCCCCCACCCCAATGTAGCTGAGTAATTGGAATTTTTTTCTGGGCGCCCATTGCATCACAAACCATAGCCATCTCTTTGGCCAAATACTTAATGTACTTAGCGCTTCTGCCATGATCTTTGGTAATGATCTTGTTGCAACCGCAGTAATAGCAAATGTTGGGGCAAAACGGTAAATGAAAATAAAGTGAGAGAGGCTCATTGATACTGGCCACTCGCTTGAGAGCCCCAAGATAGTCTTTTTCAGAGAATTCATTGTGGAAGCGATCAGCGCTTGGATAGGATGTGTAGCGCGGTCCATTAATGTCGAATTTCTGCAGCAACTCAGGATGAAACAAGACTTCTTTTTCTTGTGTATTTTCTTGAGTTACCGTGGAGCTCATGTTGACTTAATGATGGGTGGTTTCTTGCGATAGATAGTCTAATGCGACTGCTTCTGCTACTTTAATCCCATCTACGCCAGCAGACAAGATTCCGCCAGCATAACCAGCACCCTCTCCAGCGGGATAGAGGCCCTTGATATTAAGACTTTGAAAATTTGGTCCACGGGTGATGCGTAATGGAGAAGAAGTTCTAGTCTCGACACCAGTCAATACTGCATCTTTCATTGAAAAACCTTTAATCTGTTTTTCAAAAGCGGGTAATGCCTCCCTGATTGCCTCAATTGCATAAGGTGGCAAAGCTTGAGCTAAATCGGTTAAATGCACGCCAGGCCTATAAGATGGAATGACGCTACCAAACTCAGTTGAGGGTTTGCCTTCAATAAAATCCCCCACCAATTGGCCAGGCGCTTCATAGGTTCCACCGCCCAGCTCAAACGCCTTTGATTCCAGTTGGCGCTGAAACTCGATCCCTGCAAGCGGGCCACCTGGATAGTCCTCTGGTGTAATGCCAACCACAATTCCAGCGTTCGCATTGCGCTCGTTGCGAGAATACTGACTCATACCATTGGTTACTACGCGATTTGGCTCCGATGCAGCTGCTACCACAGTGCCGCCTGGGCACATACAGAAACTATAGACAGAACGCCCATTCTTGGCATGGTGAACTAGCTTATAGTCGGCAGCGCCAATCAATTCATTTCCGGCATGAGGACCTAAACGCGCTCTATCAATGAGGGATTGTGGATGCTCAATGCGGAACCCAACTGAGAATGGCTTGGCCTCCATAAAAACGCCAGCATCATGCAGCGCTTTAAACGTATCACGCGCACTATGACCCAAAGCAAGAACTACATGATTTGCTGGTAAATCAGGGTAGCCCTCAATTTTGACGCCAGTAATTTGCTCATTCTGAATATCAAAACCAATCACTTTTTGTGAAAAGCGGATCTCACCACCCAAATCAATAATTTCTTGGCGAATCTTCTCTACCATGCCTACTAAACGGAAGGTGCCAATGTGCGGTTTAGCAACATACTGAATTTCTGGGGGCGCTCCCGCCTTCACAAACTCATGAATAACCTTGCGCCCATAAAACTTAGGATCCTTAATTTGGCTATAGAGCTTGCCATCAGAAAAAGTTCCTGCCCCACCTTCACCAAACTGCACATTCGATTCTGGGTTCAGGATCTTTTTGCGCCACAAACCCCAAGTATCTTGCGTACGCTCACGAACTTGCTTGCCACGCTCGAGCACAATTGGCTTAAAACCCATTTGCGCCAATATCAAAGCGGCAAAGATTCCACATGGACCAAATCCAATCACCACCGGACGCAATGCTTTGCCAGCGTCAATGGTTGGTGGTGCTTTTGCTACAAAGTGATAACTGGTGTCTGGCGATGGCCTGATGTGAGCATCGTTGGAATACTTCTTTAAGACACTCTCTTCATTTTTTACCGAAACATCGATGGTATAGATAAAAGCAAGTGATACATTTTTACGAGCATCATAGCTACGCTTAAAGATCTCAAATGAAATCAATTCTTTTGCAGTTAAGCCCAGCCGCTTTAATATCGCACCCTCCAAAGACTCGGGGGCATGATCGATAGGTAATCGCAGTTCAGTAATTCGAATCATGAGGCTTAACTGTTCACCGTATTGGGCTTATTCAGGCTTTGCGCCTGATGCTTTAACAACTTTTGCCATACGGACATAATCCCCAACCAATAACTGATTAAATTCTCCAGGAGTTAAGCGGCCAATCTCAATCCCCTGACGTTTCATGCGCTCAATGATCTCAGGTTGCTTCAATATCTTGCTCATTTGGGATTGCATTTTGGTAATGATGTCTTGCGGAGTGCCCGCTGGTGCCAGCAATCCAAACCAGCTATCAAACACATAACCCTTTACGGTATTACCAATTGGAGGAACACCCGGCACGAATGGAGAAGGCTTCTCTGAAGAGACCCCCAAAAACCGAATGCGTGAATCATTAGCAAATGGCAAAGCAGCGACGTTTGCTGCAATGACTGCTTGAGCACGTCCTGCCAATAACTCTGCTATAGCGTCGCCTGTGCCCTTGGTTGGTATGTGTACCAGCTGAATCCCAGCCATACTGTCAAAATAAGCCATAGCTAAATGCGAGGCGCTACCATTTCCGGCGCTGGCATAGTTGTACTGCCCAGGATTTGCCTTTGCTAACGCAATGAACTCCGCCACTGACTTTGCAGGAAACTCTGAGTTTGTCATCATGACATAACTGCTTGTACCAATATAGGCCGCGCCAGTAAAGTCTTTAATTGGATCAAAGCTCAGTTTAGAAAAAAGGCTGCCATTAATATTGTGACTCGCTGCTGCCATCAGAAAGGTATATCCATCAGGACTAGATTTGGCAACAATGCCAGTTCCAACGGTGCCCCCTGCCCCTGCTTTGTTTTCGACAATAACAGCCTCACCTAAGGCGGCACCAAGCTCATTAGAAAACGATCGGGCAAGTGCATCCTGAACGCTGCCTGGAGAAAAAGGAACAATGATCTTGATAGGCTTGCTTGGCCAATTTTCTGCAGATTGAGCTAAGGGACTAAAAAATGTAGATACGCCAAGCAGAAGTGTCGCTACTATGCGAATTCTCCAAATCAAGCCGGCGATCATATGGACTCCAAGGATGGGATAAATTCCTAAAATGATACGGCAATCTGGGCTTGGTTGATTTAAAGGCGATAATGCCGCATGGCTCTTCGCGCAACCATTCATAAAGCCGACCTTCACGTCGCAGATTCAGACCGCCACTACTATGGCAGTCATTCCCTCACCATTGCCAAGCATCCCTCGGAAACAGATGAGCGGATGATGATCAGAATCATCGCTTTTGCTCTACAAGCCCATGAAGATTTAGTATTTACCAAGGGCTTGAGTGATACCGATGAACCTGATCTTTGGATTAAAGACCTCACCGATCAAATCAAACTGTGGATTGAAGTGGGTCAGCCAGATGAACGCCGCATCCTGAAAGCCTGCGGTCGATCAGATCAAGTCATTGTGTATTGCTACGGCGGACAAACCAGCAAAATCTGGTGGGATGGGATTGCGAATAAATTAACCCGTGCTCGCAATCTTCAAGTGATTGCGATACCTGCCGAACAGTCGCAGGAACTAAACAAGCTGGTAGAACGCAGCATGGTATTGCATGTCAACATTCAAGATGGTGAAGCTTATGTTTCTTCGGATCAAGGTCAGGTCACCATTACCCCAGAAATCTGGCGTACCAAACAAGATTAATTTGATTTGATGAAGACAGTCATCTTTGATACCAATGTACTCTTAGATATATTTGTCTTTAATGACTTTCGAGCCATTCATATCAAGGCGGCTTTAGAAGATAAGCAAGTAAAAGCGCTAGCCACGCCCAAGACAATCGAAGAGTTTGCAGATGTGATCTCTAGACCCCTATTCGCCCTCGAGAAATCCGCTCAAGAATATATTCTGAGTGAGTGGCGCAACTTAGCTACCATCATTGAAGATGAAACGTTAATCAGCGCACCGTGGAAATGCCGGGACCCAGACGATCAGGTCTTTTTAGATCTCGCCTTCACATCAAAACCTTGTGTACTACTCAGCAAAGATAATGAACTTCTCAAGCTAGCTAAAAAGGCTGCTACAGAGAGTATTTTTATTAGTGCTGACTACAGCACCATCTGAATTAACGCTTTGATTCCTAAAGGCTCTGAGCTGCTTGAGATGCAATCTCAAAAGATTTCAGTCGCGCTTGATGATCGAAGATTTGACCCGTGAACAAAATCTCATCAGCGCCCGTGCGCTCTAGCCATGTGCGCATTCCCTTGCGAATCGTTTCTAGAGAGCCCACTAGAGAACATTGCAGGGTATGGGCAGCGGCTGCTTGCTCATGCGGGTCGCAAAAATCATCCAAACTCTCAATCGGTGGGGGCAACTGACCTCTGGTATTACGACGCATGCGCACCACATTCTGTTGCAGGGTTGTGAAGAGATGTTGTGCTTCCTCATCGGTATCAGCCGCAACTACATTCACCACAAATGCAGAGTAAGGCTTTGCCAATTGCTCCGAAGGTTTAAATAATTCTCGATAAAGCGACATTGCTTCCAATAAATGATCTGGCGCAAAATGGGATGCAAAGGCATAAGGCAATCCAAAATGCGCCGCCAGCTGAGCACCATACAGACTGGATCCTAAAATCCAAATGGGTACATGAGTATTAGCCCCAGGAATCGCCTTCACTGCCTGCCCTTCTTGAATGGGGCCAAAATAATGCTGCAACTCACGTACATCCTGAGGAAAACGATCATCACTACCGAGTAAGTCGCGCCTCAAAGCTCTAGCAGTCATCTGATCAGTGCCAGGCGCCCTGCCTAAGCCTAACTCTATGCGGCCAGGATATATAGACTCAAGCGTGCCAAACTGCTCAGCAATCACCAATGGTGCGTGATTGGGCAGCATTACCCCACCAGATCCAACCTTGATACTCTTAGTCCCGCCGGCAATATAGCCCACCAACACAGCAGTAGCCGAACTAGCGTTACCAGTCATATTGTGATGCTCGGCTACCCAATAGCGCGTATAGCCCCACTGCTCAGCATGCTGAGCCACATCCAAGGAATTTCGCAATGCATCAGATGCGGTAAATCCTTGAGGTATAGGAGATATGTCTAGAATTGAGTGCGGAATGGAATTTGCCATTACTAAATCATACCGAGAAAGCGCGTTTTATGAGCAAACCCAAAATGGCCGACCCAGATGATGGAACCTTCAAGCCTGGAGCAAAGTTGCGACACATAAAGACTGGTGGTTTTTATAAAGTGCTTTTGCTAGCCAATGTTGAAGCTACCCTTGAGCCCGCTTACGTCTATGAATCGATGCAGTCCCACGATTTTTGGATTAGACCAAAAGCGGAGATGGAGGATGGTCGATTTGAACTCATCTCAGAATAAATAAGGCAAGCAATGACAGACGATCGCATCACTAACCTCGAAATCAAACTCAGCTTTGCTGAAGACCTTATTGAGAAGCTCAATGAGACGGTCTATAAACAGCAGCAACAAATTGAATTTCTCTATAGGGAGCTCAAAGCCATCAAAGAACAGGCTAGCGCTAGTAGCTCAGGTGGTGGCAGCCTGAAAGATGAAATTCCGCCGCATTATTGATGCGACTGATACCATATCACTACATCACTTGAAGAATTGATAAATAACCTAAATCAAAGGAGTGCAATATGGGCAACTTAACGCTGTTTTTAGTTCAATGGGGTCTAACCTCTCTGTCCCTATGGGTGGCTAGCTATATTTTCAGTGGCCTCAAGTTTGCTGATGGCGGCTCTCTGTTAATTGCAGCATTACTACTCGGCTTTGCCAATGCGGTTGTAAAGCCCCTACTCATCCTATTTACACTCCCATTAACGATTGTGACTATGGGGTTGTTCCTCTTGGTAGTAAATGCTTTGGTATTAATGTTGGTATCTGCACTAGTTAGCGGGTTTACGATTTCCAGTTTTTGGACTGCGTTTTTCGCCAGCATCTTTATCTCCATCTTCAGCCTCTTTGTAAGCGGCCTCGTTTTTTAAGAACGCTATCTCCATGAGCACTGACAATCTTCCAAAATGCCCTGCTTGCCAAGAGGATATGACTTATCCAGACGGCGAAAACTATGTTTGCGCCCAATGCGGGCATGAATGGCCTATGGCCGTAGTTGAGGAAGAAGATGCCGGTTTAATTGTCAAAGATGCAAATGGCAACTTACTAGCTGATGGAGATACCGTCACACTGATTAAAGACCTCAAAGTGAAGGGCTCCTCCACCACCCTTAAGGTAGGCACCAAAATCAAAGGAATTAGATTGGTTTCAGGTGATCATGAGGTCGATTGCAAAACAGAAGCAGGCAATATGTTGTTAAAAGCCTGCTTCTTAAAGAAGGCTTAGCGCCCTCTTTTTCAAAGTAACTAGGCGGCGCTAGCTTTCTTAAGCACTGCGTAGATTTGATCCTTCAAGAGTAGTTTTTCCTTCTTTAAAGTTTCAATCTCTTCCGGAGTGCTCGGCTCCTTGTGATCTTCCATGCGAAGAATCTTGGCATCTAGATTATTGTGCTTATCAAATAAATGAGAAAAGTGACGGTCAGTAGTTTTGAGTCTAGTAATTAATTCACGATATTCCGGAAACATAGAATCTCCCATTTAAAAGTAATGAAAACAAACCGTGTCGTGCATTCAGCATGTTCATAAAAAACTCACGGCACAGTTTTAGTGTATCAACCTCAATCCTGAAGAACAACCCATTCAGTAATATTTATATATTTCTGGGGTCATTGGTTTTGCATGATTAATTTGCAGTAACATTAATAGATTAATCGCTATAAATACTCACTTAAATAAACAAACGATAAGGGCAACAAATCATGGCTACAAAAAAGGCACCGGCAAAAAAGAAAGTGGCTGCCAAGGCGGTGAAAAAAACGCCCGCAAAGAAAGCAATTAAAAAGACTGTAGCCAAAAAGGCAGTAAAGAAACCGGCAACCAAGAAATCAGCAGTCAAAAAAGTTGTCGCCAAGAAAGCCGCACCTAAAAAACCTGCGGCTAAAAAGACTGTTACCAAAACAAGCAAAAAGACTACAAATAAATCGCCTAAGGTAGATCAATACGGCCTAGAGAAGGATGATGAGTTTTATGGCCTGTACTTTGCTAAATCCACTAAAAAGGGCTTAGTTGAAGTGAAGCCCTGCACTTTCTCGCTCATGTATTGGTGGAAAGGATTGCTTGGCTATCCAGACATGATTGAGATTTCCAAGAACAGCAATACTGCCATGCTGCAATTTGAATCCACATTTGGTGGCGGAGATTCCGGCGAAACGGAATTAACCGAGCAAGATGTGTTGGATATCGACCATATCATTGAAGTGGATGAAGAGGAAATGCTGGTATCGCTCTACTCTTATGTGCCCATTCCAATTCCCAACAAAGTATTGGGAGCTATTGAGCTTTCTGTTCTCAACATTAATCCTGAAACGCGTTATGGCAGCCTAGAGATTTGTACCACCGAGAATGAAGATGGTGAAACGGAGCACTTCTTACGCTACCGTGCAGCTACTTACCTGCGAGGAATCAAATCTGGCAAGGTGGAAGCCATTGAAAACATGGTCACCAATGGTTCTGAATTCTTTGGTCTTGCTTTAGATGCGATGTGCGTCAACAAATCCATCAAAAAGTGGCTATTAAGCTAACTTACTAAGCCTTACTATCTACAGAGATAGTTATATGTCATCGGAAAACGGTCATTGATCGTTTTCCGGCTATCAATAATCGTCACGCTACGCTTTCCTAACTTCTTGCATTCTGCAAGAGCAACATCTTGAGCCTCCTCCTCTTTGGAATCCTTGGGAGCATGCACGCCAATAGTCCCATCAGATTGCTGATACACCCCAAAACGACTTGGTGGAGTTGAGCAGGCACTAATTGAGGCCGCAATCAAGGTTAAGAAGAAAAAACGTGAGAAATTCATATTGAATTCCTAAAGTGAAAATGAAAATATGGCGGAGAGGGCGGGATTCGAACCCGCGATACCTTTCGGTATGCCTGATTTCGAGTCAGGTACATTCGACCACTCTGCCACCTCTCCGAACCGAAAGGAAATTATAGCTTTGGGGTGGTTTTTGAGTGCTTGTGCTGATAGGCCTACTTAAACTGGCTTAAGAACTTCTAGACCGCCTAAGTAAGGCTGCAACGCCTTCGGGATTGCAATGCTGCCGTCTACTTGCTGTTTATTTTCAATCAGCGCAACTAATGCCCTGCCCACGGCCAATCCTGAACCATTGAGGGTATGAACTAATTCTGGTTTACCTTGACCTGCTTTGAATCTAGCTTGCATACGACGCGCCTGAAAATCTCCCATACTCGAGCAAGAACTAATTTCGCGATACGCTTTTTGCGATGGCACCCAAACTTCTAAGTCATAGGTCTTAGTACTTCCAAATCCCATGTCACCAGTGCAGAGCAATACTTTTCTATATGGCAACTCAAGCAACTCTAGAATTTTTTCTGCATGACCAGTCAAATCCTCTAATGCCTGCATTGAATCTTCCGGCTTGGTAATTTGCACCAATTCAACTTTGTCAAACTGGTGTTGACGAATCATGCCGCGCACATCGCGGCCATAACTACCCGCTTCTGAACGGAAACAAGGCGTATGGGCAACAAACTTTAATGGCAGATTATCTGCATTCACAATCTCATCACGCACAAGATTAGTTACCGGCACTTCTGCAGTGGGGATAAGGTAGAAATTTTCTGTTTTTGCTTCGCCACCTTCGTTATCTCCACCCATTTGACGGGGAACCTTGAAAAGATCTTCTTCAAACTTGGGCAGTTGACCGGTGCCACGCATAGATGCAGCGTTGACCATGTAAGGCGCATAGACCTCTTGATAACCATGATTGGTCGCATGTGTATCAATCATGAATTGCGCTAGAGCGCGATGTAATCTTGCAATCGGACCTTTGAGGACTACAAATCGTGAGCCACTAATCTTTGCAGCGACTTCAAAATCTAATCCCAATGGGCCACCAAGATCAACGTGGTCCTTAATCTCAAAATCAAAAATGGGCTGTTCGCCCCAACGTTTGATTTCTTTGTTTTCGGTTTCATCTTTACCAGTTGGCACAGACTCATCTGGCAGATTTGGAATACCCATCAAGAAGTCTGATATCTCAGCTTGCAAAACTGCCAAACGTGCAGCCCCAGATTCCATATCCACATTGACTTGAGAAACTTCCGCCATTTCAGCGGAAGCATCTTCGCCCTTGCCCTTCTTCATTCCGATTGCTTTAGATAGCTGATTACGCTTAGCTTGCAGTTCTTCGGTGCGAGTTTGCAAAGATTTGCGCTCGGATTCCAGCGTATTGAATTTCTCAACATCCAACTGAAATTTGCGAGTAGCTAAACGTGCCTGTACTGCGGCGATATCTTTACGAAGAAGTTGCGGATCAATCATGTAATGCTCGATGGGCTAAAGGTTATCTATTTAGGGGTTTTTATTAAGTCTATTTATAGGCTCTAGTTTAAGCGCAAGACTTCAGCCCCTGCGGGAGGTGTGAAATTAAAGCGATTGGCTGGTAGATTGACGTTTAACTGGATTTGATCCAATGTCACTAAAACCACACTGCCCAAGCCATCTACCAGCTCTAAAGCCTTTGGCAAGCCATTGCTCATGCCGATCGATATCTTTGTATACGGCAGGTCATTTTTATTCTTAGCACTTGGATCTTTTTTAGGTACCAAGGCAACCCACTTCATTCCTAGGCGCTCTTCACCATCAATCAAGTCGAAATGTTGATCTAGTGAAGTTTCACCAAACAATATTGCTGCTGGGGTTGCGGCTAAAGCTTGGCCTGCAGGACGAATGGTTGCTTGATTTAGATCTTTATCCCACAAGACCAATTGACTTCCATTGGTAATGAGTTTTTGTTCATAAGGCTTTTGCGTATCCCAAACAAAGCGACCTGGTCGTTGAAATACAAAATGGCCTTGCGTTTGACGCACCACTTTCAGGCCTTTATCTTGTGGCTCATTTGCCTTAGGTGCTCGGAGTTGTTGCTGAACAAAATCACCTTCAGCAGTTTTGGAATTGCGAACAAATTGGCGTAATTGCTCGGCACCTGTCTCACCCTCAGCTAAGGTTGCACTAGAGAGCACCGTGCAAGTAACGCCAACGAATACCGCAGACCAGAATTTTTGCAAGAGGAACTTACTCCGAAGGGCGATGCAGAATCTCGCGATTACCGCCGTTGCCCATCTTAGAAACGAGGCCTGCCTTTTCCATATCCTCTAAGAGGCGGGCTGCACGGTTATAGCCAATGCGGAGATGACGCTGGACCAAAGAGATCGATGGACGCTTATTTTCTAGAACAATGGCTACCGCTTGATCATAGAGTGGATCCGCTTCACCGCCACTCTCTCCAGTGAGTGCATCTATATTGGATTCATCGGCACCCTCGAGCACACCGTCAATATAGTTGGCTTCGCCCTTCTCCTTGAGCCATTCAACCACGCGATGCACTTCATCATCCGATACAAATGCGCCATGCACACGAACTGGCAATCCAGTACCTGGGGCCATGTACAACATGTCACCCATACCCAAAAGCGTTTCAGCGCCTTGCTGATCCAAAATCGTACGGCTATCAATCTTGCTACTCACCTGGAATGAAATTCGTGTCGGTACGTTCGCCTTAATCAAACCAGTGATCACATCTACGCTTGGGCGTTGTGTGGCCAATACCAAATGAATACCAGCGGCACGTGCCTTTTGCGCAATACGAGCAATCAACTCTTCAATCTTCTTGCCAGAGACCATCATCAGGTCAGCCAACTCGTCGATCACAATCACAATCACTGGCGCTTTGTAGATTGGCTCTGGATCTTCAGGGGTCAAGCTAAATGGATTAGTGAGTTTCTCGCCCTTCTCTTCCGCTTCGGCAATCTTCTTGTTAAAGCCCGCAAGGTTGCGTACGCCAAACTTACTCATCAGTTTGTAACGACGCTCCATCTCATTCACGGCCCAGTTGAGCGCGTTATACGCCTGCTTCATATCGGTTACCACTGGGCAAAGCAAATGCGGAATCTTGTCGTAGATTGCCATCTCCAACATCTTAGGGTCGATCATGATGAGGCGCACTTCATCAGGCTTCGCCTTAAAGAGGAGTGACAAAATCATGGCATTGATACCCACTGATTTACCAGCACCCGTAGTACCTGCTACTAAGCAGTGTGGCATCTTGGCGAGGTCGGCAACCATAGGACTGCCAGAGATATCTTTACCTAATGCAAGAGTCAATAAGGAATGGTTATCGTTGTATACCTGCGAAGTCAAAATCTCAGAAAGATAAACAGACTGACGCGTTGGGTTTGGCAACTCCAAAGCCATGCAGGTTTTACCTGGAATGGTTTCCACTACTCGCATACTCACAACACCCAATGAGCGAGCCAAGTCACGCGATAAGTTCACAATCTGACTACCTTTTACGCCAACCGCTGGATCAATCTCATAGCGAGTGACTACAGGGCCGGGATAAGCGGCGATAACAGTTACTTGTACATTGAACTCGGCTAGCTTGCGTTCAATCAAGCGTGAGGTGAATTCCAATACATCTGCTGAGATGGTTTCCTTCGCTTCCGGAACTGGATCCAACAATGCTAGTGGCGGCAATTCTGAATCTGGGATATCCACAAATAGGGGTTGTTGCTTCTCGCGCTCAACACGAACGCTCTTTGGAATCTCCACTGGCGCACGCACAATCTGAACAGGTGCTGCAACTTCAACGCGCCCACGTATCTCTTCAACAAACTCTTCACGCTCTTCAGCAGCAGCTTCACCCAGCTTACGATCCTCTTCGCTATCGCGACGCTCACGAATGCGGTAATAAGACACCTCTAAGAAGCGCCCTACTTTTTCAGCAACATCAAGCCATGAGAAATGCAAGAACAGGGAAAGTCCTGCGCATAAACCAAAGAGCAAAACTAAAGTGGCGCCTGTAAAGCCTAATGACATTTGCATGGGGTCGCCAATCAACTCCCCCAAAATGCCACCTGGCGGTCTTGGTAATTCCCAGCTTAATGAATGCAGACGAATCGATTCAAGGCCCATGCTACAAATTAAGGTCAGACCAAAGCCCAACCAACGCATTAATAAAGAATCTGGTTTTGCCTCAGGATCTGGTGGCAACGGAATACTCCAAAGCTCGCGCCAGCCCTGCAGAACACGACGACCAAACAGAACAACCCACCAAAAAGCGGATATTCCGAAGATGTAGAGCATTAAATCAGCTAAATAAGCGCCAAAACGACCACCTAGATTCTTAGGGGTCTCAAAACTGGCGTGCGACCAGGCGGGGTCCGCCTTGGAATAAGTAAGCAATATGGCAAATAAGCCCAAACAAAGACCTAGAGAGATAAACCAGCGGGCCTCCAAGAGAAGGCGGGGCATCCTACCCTGCCCATCGCCACTAGGGGGTTGGGGGGTCGTTTGGGTCTTAGACTTTGGGTATACGGTTCTCGCCATGTTCTGCCGATTGTAAACAAGCAATTCTATAATTTGGATATGACTACAAATACCCCAAAACACTCCAAAGTTCTCATCCTCGGATCCGGTCCTGCAGGCTATACGGCCGCGGTTTATGCCGCCCGAGCCAATCTGAAGCCCACCCTTATTACTGGCTTGGCTCAAGGGGGTCAGTTAATGACCACCACTGACGTTGAAAACTGGCCGGCAGACCCTAATGGGGTGCAAGGCCCAGAGCTAATGGATCGCTTTTTAAAGCATGCTGAGCATTTCAATACTGAAATCATTTTTGACCACATTCATACTGCCGCCCTCAAAGAGAAGCCTATCCGCCTTGTTGGTGATGCCGGAACCTATACCTGCGATGCATTAATCATCTGCACAGGCGCTTCTGCTCAATACATTGGCCTACCAAGTGAGGAAGCTTTCATGGGTCGTGGTGTTTCTGGATGCGCAACTTGCGACGGCTTCTTCTATCGCAATCAGGATGTGTGTGTTGTTGGTGGCGGTAATACCGCTGTTGAAGAAGCGCTATACCTCACTGGCATTGCTAAGAAAGTAACTGTCATTCATCGTCGCGATAAATTTCGCGCCGAACCGATTCTGAATGATCGCCTAATGGCAAAAGTTGCTGAAGGCAAAGTGGAACTGAAATTGAATTCCACTCTTGATGAAGTTCTCGGTGATGAAAAAGGCGTCACTGGTGTACGCATCAAAAAACAAGATGGCAGCACTGAAGAGATTGCTGTAACTGGCGCCTTTATCGCTATTGGCCATAAACCCAACACTGAGCTATTTGTTGGCCAATTAGATATGAACAATGGCTACCTCAAGACCCACTCAGGTCTCGAAGGCAATGCAACCACTACCAATATCCCTGGTGTATTTGCTGCGGGTGATGTCCAAGACCACATTTACCGTCAAGCTATTACTAGCGCTGGTACAGGCTGTATGGCTGCATTGGATGCACAGCGTTATTTGGAGTCACTTTCCTAAAAGGAATTCTGCTAAGTAATGAAAACGCCTAGCAATGCTAGGCGTTTTTGTTTGTTGCAACTACTTCAGTTGCGCATTGTTTAACGCGTGCTTATCGTGTAATCACTGGTAGTAATGGAACGATGAGCAAGGCAACGATGTTAATAATCTTGATGAGTGGGTTTACTGCTGGACCAGCGGTATCTTTGTAGGGGTCACCTACAGTATCACCAGTCACAGCTGCTTTATGCGCTTCAGAACCTTTACCGCCGAAGTTACCTTCTTCGATATATTTCTTGGCATTATCCCAAGCGCCACCACCAGTACACATCGAGATTGCTACAAATAAACCAGTCACGATGGTTCCCATCAATAGACCACCTAGTGCAGCAGGTCCAAGCAATAGACCTACAACGATAGGCGCAACTACTGGCAATAAGGAAGGAATAATCATTTCCTTGATCGCAGCTGAGGTGAGCATATCTACTGCCTTGCCATATTCAGGCTTTGCAGTACCAGACATGATTCCCGGAATATCGCGGAACTGACGACGCACCTCTTCCACTACCGCGCCAGCACAACGACCAACTGCCTCCATCGCCATAGCGCCAAATAAGTAAGGAATCATGCCGCCAATGAAGAGGCCAATAATCACCATGTGATTAGATAGATCAAAGGAGACCTGCTGACCAATACCCTCTAATGCATGGGTATAGTCTGCAAAGAGCACCAGTGAAGCTAAGCCAGCTGAACCAATGGCGTAACCTTTGGTTACTGCTTTGGTTGTATTGCCAACAGCATCCAATGGATCGGTAATATCGCGTACAGCTTGTGGCAATCCAGCCATTTCTGCGATACCACCAGCGTTATCGGTAATTGGGCCGTAGGCATCAAGTGCAACCACAATGCCTGCCATAGACAACATCGCTGTAGCTGCAACCGCAATGCCGTACAAACCAGCTAACCAGTAAGCAGCAAAAATCGCGGCACATACAAACAGCACTGGATAAGCAGTTGATTTCATCGAAATACCTAAACCAGCAATGATGTTGGTACCGTGACCTTTAGTTGATGCTTCAGCAATATGCTGTACCGGATTAAATTGAGTACCTGTGTAGTACTCGGTAATCCATACCAATGCAGCAGTCAACAAGAGCCCTACTACAGTTGAACCAAATAAGCGCCACTGACTACCTGGAATACCCAATGCATCGTCAGGCATGATGAAATTGGTAACAAAGTAGAAAGCCACTAAAGATAAACCGCCTGCAATGATGAGGCCTTTATACAATGCTGGCATCACATTCTTCATGCCAGGGCTTGCTTTAACAAAAGAGCAACCAATGATGGAAGCAATGATGGATACACCACCAAGAACCAATGGATAAATGATTGCTGCTACTGGGGCACCAGATACCATCAAAGATCCTAAGACCATTGTGGCAATCAGCGTCACCGCATACGTTTCAAACAAGTCAGCCGCCATACCTGCGCAATCGCCAACGTTATCGCCAACGTTATCGGCAATCACTGCTGGATTACGCGGGTCATCTTCTGGAATCCCTGCTTCGACCTTACCAACGAGGTCAGCACCGACGTCTGCACCTTTAGTAAAAATACCGCCACCCAAACGGGCAAAGATTGAGATCAAAGAAGATCCGAAGGCCAAACCAATCAATGGATGTAAGACTGAAGAGAGATCTTGTCCTGCGCCAATGGAAACCAAGAACATAAAGAACAGGCCAACACCCAAGAGTCCAAGACCTACTACTAGCATGCCAGTAATAGCTCCACCTTTAAATGCAACATTCAGCGCTTCGTTCATTCCCTTGGTAGCAGCTTCAGCAGTACGCACATTAGCGCGTACTGAAACATTCATACCGATAAAACCACAAGCACCGGAAAGAACTGCGCCAACAACAAAGCCGATTGCGGTTGCAAGATCCAAAAAGAGCGCCATCAAAATAGTGAGAACTATTCCCACAATGGCAATCGTTTTGTATTGGCGCGATAAATACGCTGCCGCGCCCTGCTGAATCGCCTCTGCAATTTCTTGCATTTTGGCGTTGCCTGTACTTTGCTTCAAAATCCAGCCGCGCATCACAAAACCGTAAATTACGGCTAGGACACCGCATGCTAAGGCAAAATACAAGCCTAAAGTGACATTACTCATGCTTGAACTCCCTAAAGTTAGTCTTTATTGTTTTATCTACTAGCGCTTAGGTCGACCAGGTTTGCGAAGGCTTTAAACTATGGTCTTTAAGCTGTATCAGTATGTAGCAGAATTACCCCTGAGCCCCCTCTCGAGGATCAGGGTATTTACTAATCACTATTCGGAGTATTTATGAGTCTCGACAACGTCAAGCCAGGTAAAAAGATCCCAGAGAGCTTTAACGTCATTATTGAAATCCCAATGAATGCGGATCCAATCAAGTATGAAGTGGATAAAGAGAGTGGCGCTATTTTTGTCGATCGCTTCATGGGTACTTCCATGCACTATCCATGTAACTATGGTTACATCAACAAAACTATCGCCGGTGATGGCGACCCTGTTGACGTACTCGTGATCACTCCATTTCCATTAATTCCTGGCGTGGTTGTGAGCTGCCGCGCAATTGGCATCTTAATGATGGAAGACGAAGCAGGACAAGACGCAAAATTATTGGCAGTTCCAGAAGATAAGATTTTGCCAATCTACACTCACTGGCAAAAACCAGAAGATATGAACCCATTGCGCTTGAATCAGATTCAACACTTCTTCGAGCACTACAAAGATCTCGAAAAAGGTAAATGGGTCAAAGTGAAGGGTTGGGGTGGCGTTGCTGATGCCCATAAAGAAATCCTTGAGGGTATTGAGCGTTACAACAAAGAGCACGCTTAATCCTTAAACACTTATTAGGCTTTGTGATTCGGAGTGAGCGCGCAAACCATCGCCCTAGCCCAGATCAACCCATTACTGGGCGATTTGGCTGGCAATGCGCAGCTCATTCTCAAAGCCGCCCAGGAAGCTAGCGCCAAAGGCGCTAAGCTCCTTGTTACGCCAGAGCTCTCGCTCACAGGCTATCCACCAGAAGATTTATTGCTGCGCCCTGCTTTTATTCAAGCAGCTACGCAAGAGCTAGAATTGCTCTCCAAATCACTAACGCAATTTCAAGACCTCACAGTCATCGTCGGGCATCCCAAAAAAACTGAGATTGGCTTACAAAACTATGCGTCTGTATTGCGCAATGGCAAGGTGATTGCAGGTTACGCTAAACAAGAATTACCAAACCATGAAGTCTTTGATGAAGTACGTTACTTCGTGCCTGGAAATGAAGCCTGCGTATTTGAATGCGATGGTGTTTCCTATGGCGTGATTTTGTGTGAGGATGCCTGGCATGCTGGACCAGCAAAGCAAGCGCACGCTGCTGGCGCACAAATTCTATTGGTACCAAACGCATCACCCTATCACCTCAAGAAAGAGGCTTTGCGTATTGATGTTTTGCGTAGTCATATTGCGCAAACCCAAATGCCCCTGGTTTATGTCAATGCTGTTGGTGGCCAAGATGAACTTGTCTTTGATGGCGGTTCATTTGCTTTAAATGGCCAAGGCAAAGTGGTAATGGCGATGCCACAGTTTGAATCTGCCCTTGGATTTGTCAATGTCAATGCTGCTGGCGAGCTTGAGACTGGATTTATTACTGCAACGCAAAGCGTAGAGGCGCAAGCCTATCAAGCCCTTGTTTTAGGCGTGCGCGATTACGTCAATAAGAATCGCTTTCCTGGGGTCATTATTGGTTTATCTGGTGGCATTGATTCTGCCCTAGTGCTAGCAATTGCAGTAGATGCCCTTGGTGCCGATAAGGTGCGCACTGTCATGATGCCTTCACGCTATACCGCCGACATCTCGTGGATTGATGCCCGTGAAATGGCAAAGAACTTGGGCGTCCAATACGACGAGATTCCGATTAGCGGTCCTGTTGATGCACTAGAAGCATCTTTAGCAGAACAATTCAAGGGCATGTCTGTGGATGCCACCGAAGAGAATATTCAGGCACGTGTTCGTGGCACTCTGTTAATGGCCCTTTCAAATAAAACTGGTCGATTAGTTTTGACCACCGGCAATAAAAGCGAAATGGCTGTCGGCTACTGCACTCTCTACGGCGATATGGCTGGTGGCTTTGCCGTAATTAAAGATATTGCCAAGACTTTGGTCTATCGTCTGTGTGCCTATCGCAATAGTATTGCGCCAATTATTCCGGAGCGCATTTTGACGCGCGCGCCCTCTGCTGAATTGCGACCCGATCAAAAAGACCAAGACAGCCTACCCTCTTACGAAGTGCTCGACGGCATTGTTGAACGCTATATGGAACAGAATCAATCTATCGCCCAAATTATTGCTGCTGGCTTTGATTCTGAAAGCGTAGAAAAAGTGACGCGCTTGATTAAGCTAAATGAATACAAGCGTCGCCAAGCACCACCCGGGGTTCGCGTCACTACCCGCGCTTTTGGTCGTGACTGGCGCTATCCCATCACATCCCAATTTAGAGCCTAAAGTGCTCATGGAAGGCCAAATTTGGCACTTCTTTCCAGTTCTAGGTATGATTACTGCATTAGGGGGAATACATGAAACTCATTACATCAATTATTAAACCGTTCAAACTCGATGAAGTTCGTGAAGCACTAGCTGAAGTTGGCGTTACTGGCCTTACCGTAACTGAGGTAAAGGGTTTTGGCCGTCAAAAAGGTCATACCGAACTCTACCGTGGCGCTGAATATGTGGTCGACTTCTTGCCGAAAGTAAAGGTTGAGGCAGTTGTTCCAGGTGATCGTGTTGAAGCAGCAATCGAAGCAATTACCAAAGCTGCACGTACCGGCAAAATTGGTGATGGAAAAATCTTTATCACTCCAGTTGAGCAAGTGATTCGTATTCGTACTGGCGAAACCAACGAATCCGCAGTCTAAGAATCTAACTTAGACTGAAGTAATCCCGTTTCAACGAAACTGGGAATCTGTGGGAGCCAATGGCTGAATGATTTCAGCTGGCTCCAAAAGAATATTCTTTGCAGTGATATTTGATAGGCGTACTTTTACGCCTTGATAATAGATGTCAACCTGAGCCGCGCCCGAAGTCAACACCTTTAATGGTGGCTTGCCATATACGCTGGTACCCACTCCAGCTTCTAATGTTTTATTTTGAGTCTTTCCGCTCGCATCCACAACGCAAACCGTTTGCGCAGTTTTGGACTGCAAATACACCATATCGCCTGCCTTTTTAGGGGCATCTGGCTTATAACTAACCGCCGCAGCGTCTGCGGGTGGGCATTCTATTGACGGGGCTGGGGCCGGTGCAGCCGCAGCTACAACTGGCTCTGGGGTGCTCGCTGGTGGTGTTACCTTGGGATCTGCGGGTACATCAACAGGCGCTGCCGCTTGAGATTGCTCCACAACCACCACTTCTTCTTTGACTACCTCTGGAAAAAATAAGGGGCGCAAATTAATAATTGAAAACACAAGCGCTGCTGCAACACCCGCAAGAATATACAACTTCCGCTTTGGATTTTTTGAGGCGGAACTTTGATTAATCGCTTGTTGAG
The DNA here is from genome assembly GCF_018687195.1 of Polynucleobacter sp. MWH-UH2A. NCBI lineage: Bacteria > Pseudomonadati > Pseudomonadota > Betaproteobacteria > Burkholderiales > Burkholderiaceae > Polynucleobacter > Polynucleobacter sp. MWH-UH2A. The sequence continues at coordinate 753,875 of NZ_CP061321.1, read as the reverse complement.
ATGACACAAATTTCTTTACGTCGTCCGCTTTTTTAGGTGCACTTGTCTTAATCGACTTTGATGAGTCTGTATCAGTAGATTGAACTACCTTAACTACTTTTTCTGAATCTTTAGCTTCTTCTTTGGCTTCTTCTTTGGCTTCTTTGGCCTCTTTTTTAGTCTCTGCTTTATTAGGCGTTACTACCCCAAAATCAAAAGCGTCTTCTTCTTTCAATTTGAGCAAGCCTGCAACCTTTTTTGCTGCGGTAACTTTTACCTGAGGTCCGTAAAAGGTACTGGTCTCACCATTTTCAATTTGCTCAATTTGGCGCACTGATAAACATGCCATCCCAGATAAATCTTTGGTGCTTAAACCAAGACTTTCTCGAGCCTTCTTAAAGGCCTCTTTTTTAATTTCAGGAAGTTTGTTTGGTGTATACACTTGCCAGAATTGATTTTGTTCAATTTAATAGATTTGATACTAATCCCATAATGGCATAGAAGTAATTAGCCGTATAGACAATTATTGGGCTCAAACTAGACTCAAGCGGTCAGAGGGTGATTTTCGAGATCCGACTCCAAGTACTTTTTCACCAAAATTTGCAATGAATCGGCATGCATCTTTTCCATTACCCTGGCTTTGTGCACCTTAATCGTTGCGTCTGTGGTCCCTAGTTTGACTGCAATATCTTTATTTAATAGGCCCTTGACCAACCAAACGCAAACTTCCCGCTCTCTAGGCGTAAGCCTCTCATAATCTCGCTTGGTTTCAACATCAATAGAGACGCGTCTTAATTGACGGCTATCAAAGTCCACTGCGTCGGCTACCGCCTTTAATAGCTCTTCTAAGTTAAAAGGCTTAAATAGAAAGTCGAGGGCCCCTTTTTTAAGGCCCTGAACGATTTGATGGGGGTGACTTTGGCCGCTCACAAACACGATCGGCGTTTTGCGACCTAATTTCAAAAGCGCTTCCTGCAAATCCAAGCCAGTCATATCTGGCATTTGCATGTCTAACAAAATAACTGCTGGAGATACTGGAACGGACTTTTCTATAAAAACCCTCGCAGAGGCGTAATCCTCAACGAGATAGCCTAACTCTCGCAACATCCTAGTGAGAGACAAGCGCATAGACTCGTCATCATCAATTAAATAAACATGGCCGACTTTAGTCATTGAATTCAAAGGAAAAAGTATTCGATGGGTAAATGTACTGTAGCCAGTTTCATGAAGCTATTAGCTGTCAGGCTAACATTTACCACTTAAACTAGGGTCTGAGCCACTATTTAATACTGCAGCGCAATATATATCAAGGCGATATTGGGCGAACTGCCAACAAATACGGCACTTAGCATCTCACGGCACAATAGAGCCTTTCGAAATCATCTTTTTCTGGAGTAATTAGCATGAAACGCCTTAATGAACGCTCTCGCATGGTCACCGAGGGAGTTGCCCGCGCACCAAACCGCTCGATGTATTACGCGATGGGCTATCAAGAAAAGGATTTCTTAAAGCCAATGGTTGGTGTTGCTAATGGCCACTCCACTATCACCCCTTGTAATAGTGGCTTACAAAAATTAAGCGATGCGGCTGTTACCGCACTCGAAGAAGCTGGCGCTAAAGCACAAATGTTTGGTACGCCAACGGTGTCTGATGGCATTGGCATGGGTACTGAAGGCATGAAGTACTCACTCGTTTCACGCGAAGTGATTGCCGATAGTATTGAAACTTGCGTCAACGGCTTATGGCAAGACGGCGTAGTGGTGATCGGTGGTTGCGATAAAAATATGCCAGGCGGCATGATGGCAATTGCTCGTACTAATGTTCCAGCAATTTATGTATACGGCGGAACCATTAAGCCAGGCCATTACAAAGGCAAAGATTTGAATATTGTTTCTGCATTCGAGGCAGTCGGTGAGTTCACATCCGGTCGTATGAATGAAGAAGATCTAAAGGGTGTGGAGCAGCATGCCTGTCCTGGTAGCGGCTCTTGTGGCGGCATGTATACCGCCAATACGATGAGCTCTTCCTTTGAAGCGCTTGGCATGAGCCTCCCCTACTCCTCTACTATGGCGAATGAAGATGCCGAGAAAGTAGCAAGTGCCGCTGAGTCTGCACGTGTTCTCGTTGAGGCAATTAAAAATAACTTACGTCCACGCGACATCATTACCAAGAAATCCATTGAGAATGCGGTCAGCGTCATCATGGCTGTTGGTGGATCCACCAATGCAGTATTGCATTTCTTGGCCATTACTAGCGCCGCAGAAATCGATTGGACGATTGATGACTTTGAGCGCATTCGTAAACGTGTTCCCGTCATCGTTGATATGAAACCATCCGGCACTTATCTTGCAACCGATTTACATCAAGCTGGTGGCATTCCACAGGTGATGAAGATTTTGTTGGATGGCGGCTTGTTACATGGTGATTGCATGACCATCACCGGCAAAACGATTGCTGAAGTATTAAAAGATGTTCCTTCAGTGCCACGCGCTGATCAAAAAGTCATTCGCACTTTAGACAATCCTTTGTACAAGCAAGGTCACTTGGCCATCTTGAAGGGCAATATCTCACCAGAAGGCTGCGTTGCCAAAATTACCGGCTTAAAGAACCCATCCATTACTGGTCCTGCTCGTGTATTTGATTCAGAAGATGATGCGATGGCAGCCATCATGGCGCAAAAGATTAAAGATGGCGATATCGTAGTAATTCGCTATGAAGGCCCCAAGGGCGGTCCTGGTATGCGTGAGATGCTCTCACCTACTTCAGCCCTAGTGGGTCAGGGATTAGGTGAGTCTGTAGGCCTTATTACTGATGGCCGTTTCTCAGGTGGCACATGGGGTATGGTTGTTGGTCACGTGGCTCCTGAAGCTTATGTGGGAGGCACTATTGCACTTATTCATGAAGGTGACTCAGTAACGATTGATGCCCACAAGTTATTAATCCAGCTCAATGTCAGCGAAGAAGAAATCGCTAAGCGTCGTGCAGCATGGAAGCAACCTAAGCCACGTTATACCCGCGGCTTGCTGGCCAAGTACGCCAAACTGGCAAGTACCGCAAGTAAAGGCGCAGTTACAGACTTGAACTTAGATCTGTAACTAAGCAATCAATCAAGCGAAAAAGAAGTTAAAAAAACAAAGCCCCTAGATAAAACTAGGGGCTTTTTGTATGTCACTAAAGTTAATGCAACTCAATGCATATTGTGCTGAGCACCCATGGCATTCACGGGCATCTTTACTTCAAGCTCCCCTGCCTTCGCAAATTTCAGCTTTACGGGAACGGTTTGGCCAGCGGTAAATGGGCCCTTGAGATTTAAAAACATCAAGTGATAGCCGCCCGGCTTTAATTCAACGGCACCACCAGCGGGAACAGCAATATCTTTTACTTGGCGCATTCTCATGACATTTCCGTCCATTGCCATCTCATGTAATTGCACTTCGCCCGCAGCTGGAGAGCTTGCTGACAGCAATTGATCAGCTGCATTGCTCTTATTTTCTATCTTCATAAAACCGCCAGCTACTTGCTGGCCAGGAGCGGTAGCACGTGTATAGGCACTTTCGATTTTGATTGCATCCGTTTTGACGGTTTTTGTAACACCTTGTGCCATTGAGGTACTCGATAGAGCAAACCCAAGAGTGCCAATAGCAATCACTTTATATAAAAATTGTTTCAAATTACCCTCCTTAAGAATTTATTGCCTTGCCAGCTAAATTAGGCGCTAACTAAATACCATTGCTTTAATTTATTGAAATCCATAGTGCCCGTTTTTCGAGTAACCTTCCCGTTTTTATCAATCAGCAATGTCATTGGCGTTTCACCACGCCATTTGGGATCAATCTCGTAGCGCAAAGCATCATCAAATGGTGACGCCAATGTATAAGCATTAGCAGCAGTAAGGCCGCCAGAAGACATCATCTTGGAAGCGCTGTCAGGAGACACGTCATCGACCTGTATAAAAATAATCTTGGCGTTCTTATTTTGAGCAATAAACTTTCCCCATTGCGGCATTTCTCTAGCGCAAGGAGCGCAAGTTACACCCCAAAAGTGAATGATGACTGCTTGGCTAGCGTATGGCTTAGTAATAGCCTTCCAATCACCCCTTTGGTAACCCTTGATGGAATTACTTTGTGCGAACCCTGATTGAATAAAGATACATATCAAGGAAATGAGTAAAAAGAACTTTTTCATTATTTTGAGTTTAATGGAATAAATTGGTAGCCATCATCGCGAGTAAGCCAGGAAAGATATACCTCATTACCTTGGTTTAATAACAATGGATGATCGCTATATCCAGCTGTACTAGAAACCATTGCTGGCATAGACCATGTCTTCCCATCGTCAAATGATTTCTTGAAGTGGATTGCTGTATGCACCCCATCAAATTCTTTCCATACCAACCAAATAGAGTTACCTACTGCTAACAAATAGGGCCTTGAGATATTTGCATCTGCTGCACCAATGCGTTGTGGTTTTGTGTATGTCTCACCCTGATTAACAGAGCTAGCGTAAAACACTCCCGAACGATTGCTTCCTTGCGTAAACCAAGCAACATGTATCTTTCCAGATTGAGAAATAGCAATCGTAGGCCCGTGATGCGGACAAGCATCTGTTTTCCACCCATCATTAGAAACGCGGCGAATTTGTCCGGGCCCTGATGATGTGATGATTTGGCTAGCATGATCACGTATTCCACCGGCGAAGATTGCACGGTAGACAATTTCTATGCCGCCTTTAGGATCCCCGCTTGCGCCAATTCGGCAACACTCGCAACTTGCTTCGTTAGCAATTCTTTCAGGTGAAAAAATCGCTCCACCATCCCCAGAAAAAGAGTATGCAATAGAACCGCCTAGACGTTGCTGCCCCGCCTTTTTAGCATCGGCTACTAAGCGTTTATCAATCCATGCCACAAAAATTGTATTGTCTGGCTGAATCAATACAGATGGAAATCGCTGACTAGCTGAGTTATTCACCAAAGACTTTGGTGCCGAGAATGTCTTGCCGCCATCATTCGAAATTGAGGTGTTGATTTGTGCGTTCCAATTGGAATCTTTGAAGAAAGCGTATGCTAAAAATACTTTTCCTTTGGAATTGGCAACAATTTGAGGTCTGGCATCAGTGCCAGAATCTAAGGAACCGCCATGTTGAGCGACGACCACTGGAGATGCAAATGTTTTCCCCCTATCGGCCGACTGTGCCACAGAAACCTGCCCTCCAGCAGTCCATGCTAATAACAAACTACCGTTTGGCAACATGAATGGTGTCGCTGCATTAGCACACTCTAGACCTGAACTTGTGCACGCAGCAGGCTTAGTTGAAGAGCTCATCATATGAGATGAGTGATCCATTTGGGCATAGACAAAATTAGACAATAGCGCCGCCAAAGTACTTAAAAAAAGCACTTTGAAAGCAGGATAGGTCAAAAATGATGTCATTAGAAAATAATACGCGCACCAACATTAATTGATTGTGGCATGCCCAATATATAGCTCGTATTGTTGGATCCCGTACCAAAAGTAATATATTGTCGATTGAATAAGTTGACTGCTGATGCATAAATCGTGGCATTTTTAGTCATCTCATAATTTGCGCGCAACCCAACTACAGCATATGCAGGCACGGGCAAAGTATTGGAGGTATTCATCCAAGAGCTACCAACATAACGAACAGTAGCAGTCAGACTGGCCTGCGGAACTGGGTAATAGGTAATACCGCCGCCTAGCAAATTCTGCGGCACTCCTCCTAACTGCTTAGCCGTTGGATCGCTTGTTGCGCTCATAGTCAGCTTAGTGCTCGTGAACGCATAATTCGCGTCTGTAGCCCATTGCGAGTTAATGTCATGATGAAATTGAAACTCAATACCCTGGCTAAGTAAATTTTGATTGTTAGTGTAGTAACTCAGGCTTTGTGCTGATGCACAAGCACCATACTGACCAGTCTGACCGGTCCAAGTGGTGGATGCCCCGCATAGCTGTTGAGCCAAAGCTTGGTCAACGCTACTATTTTTATTTAGAGAATATGAGGCTACTGCATTTTGAATGTAGTTATTAAACCCTGTTAATTGGGCAAAGCCACCCTTCCATCGATAATCGGTGCCAATCTCATAACCTGTCATTGTTTCAGGGGTCAGATTTGGATTCGCAAATGAATAACCATTACCAGAACCATAACTACGCAGAGTGTTATTCATACCTGGAGCGTGAAATGCTTGGTAAGCAGCGGATCGAAGATCCCAATTACCGCTCAATTTATAGAGCAAACCTAAAGTTGGACTAAGTTGCGTCTTACTCTGACTTGGGATGTTTTGATAAACCGGACTGACCCCATTCGATCCAGCATTGTAGTAATCAGGCGTTTGACTATTCCACTGGTCGATGCGAGCCGCCAACGTTGTCTCCAGTGGGAAAGATTCTGCTTTTGATTTGATCTGACCCATCAAACCATAAAATGTTTGCTGACCCTTTGCATAGTTCACTGCAGACGAAGTGCCATTATTCAGTAAATTATTAGTTTGATTCGAGCCACTAATATTACGCGCATCCACAGCAACAACGTATTGATTGACTAAGCCAGCAAGATCTTTTGTGTACTGAGCTGAAGCGCCTACAGTACTATATGGATCTTTATAGTTTGCATTGATATATGGCGTATTGGCTGGAATTCCATTAGAGGCGCTTGTGCTAGTGGAACCATTTTGCTTATTAAAGCCCGTATTTTCATAAAAGAAATTCACATCCACTTTAGATCTGTTATCTAAACGTGTTGTTGTTCCAGCAGCCAAATCGGTTTCCTGCATGATATTCGTTGCAAATGCATATCCAGAAGATAAGTCTGACATCGTGTGGTAACCAGCCCTAAAAAATCCAGTGGTTTCTTGACTCGCCTTGAAGTAGCCTTGAAGCCTCATATTGGAGTTATGGGAACTTGCGGGACCTTGACTATTCTTGATGCTATTTGGCGCCGCTGGTGAAATCGTTGCTATCTGTTGATATCCATCGGTAGCGAAATAGTCAGCAGAAAATCGCAACTGTAGTGCATCTGAAACCATTAAATCTTTTGAGGCTGCAACATTTCCAGTGCCATAGGATCCAATACTTGCAGACGCCTCTTGCTGGCTATTGACTGGGGTTTTGGTCTTGATATTGATTACGCCACCCATGCCATAGTTTCCCCACAGACTGGAGACGCCGCCACGAATAAATTCAACCGTTTCAATAGATGACATGGGAACTAAATTCCATTGAACGGTGCCATAAAAAGCATCATTAGCTGGCAAACCGTCGATTAATACGAGGGTTCTAGCATTCCCAAGACCACGTACGTTAATACTTTGGCCGGTTGGATCCTTTTGGTAGTAAGGCTGATCATTCAAGATAACGCCAGGTACGTTTTTTAAAACTTGATCGACGGTCTGGTCTGGCGAAGTCTCGAGAACCTCTTTTGTCAAAACCGTTGTATTTAATGGAACTTCATCCAATGGCGTACCAGATCGTGTAGCGCTGACAACGACATTACTCAACTTTTGGTCGTAGTCCGGTGGCGGTGCAATTTGAGCAAAAACTACCGAACTTATTGTCATCGAACTACATAACAAGCCAATACTGGCGCCAATTTTCTTCTTCTGTAACTGCATTACTTTTCCACACAATATTTCGGCAACATGATTGCCAATTACATAGCTCGGCTATGCCCTAAGTTTTATTTAGGCTTGTGATGGAGGGGCTGCTGAAGGAGGCGTTACCCAAACGTTGAGTGGCTTGGGTGATTGATAGAAAAGTTTTGGAAGCAACGCAAATGATGTTGGCGCCGCAAAAGTAAGATTGGTATTGAATACTGGTGTGATAGCAGCATGAGTTACGCAGTATGGGCATGGCTGCACAGCATTGCCTGCCTCTTGATCATCCAGCTGAACGTCAACTTGCATCTTGCTACCATCAACCGAACAAATCTCCATAGCAAAACCATGACCACCCTTTGCAAGTGACACCGCTTGCGAAACCGCTGGTGCAAGCGCGCTCATTGCAATTGCCAAAGCGGCAATCCAGTGAATGAGGCGGTTTTTATGGAAATTCATGATGGAAGGATTTTATCTGATCCAAGCAACCAACAAGCACTTGCCCCCCTTCTCTAACTCTTATCTCATATTTTGGACAAATAAAAAGGGGTCCGAAGACCCCTTTCTGTTGGTATATGAACCAAATTACATATTAGCTGAACGCTCGATGAGCTTGCGACGCATTGGGCGCAATACAAACCAAGCCAAGATTGCAGCAGTTCCGTTCAAGAAACTAGCAACCCAGAAAACCGCTTCCCAACCACCAGTAGCAGTTACCAGTACGCTAGACAATGGAACGAGCAAAGATGCAGTTCCTTTTGCTGTGTAAAGTAATCCTGCGTTACCAGCAGCGTAGGTTGAACCGAATGTGTCTGCGTTGGTTGATGGGAACAAGCTATAGATCTCGCCCCATGCAAAGAACACTAAACCAGTCAACAGAACAAACATGACTGGATCACGACCGAGGTAGTACAAGCCAAGAATACCCAAGCACTCAAATGTGAAGCACAGAGTCATGGTTTGCTCGCGACCAATCTTGTCAGATACCCAACCAAAGAAAGGACGAGTTAAGCCGTTCAATACACGGTCAACTGTCAAAGCGAATGTCAAAGCAGGCAATGCCAGACCCATCAAGCTCACAGTTACGCCAGCGATTTGGAAGTCTTTAGCAATTGGACCCAACTGTGCAGTAGCCATCAAGCCACCAGCGGCAACCATCACAAACATGATGTACATGATCCAGAACACTGGCTGCTTCACCATTTCCATTGGACGGAAGTCTTTGCGTGTCTGTACAACCGCTGCTTTTGCACTAGTAATAGCGCTCTTAATTGGCTTAGAGAGCAACAAGCTAAGAACTACTACGATCACACCCTGACCAATACCGAAATACCAGAACGCATCTTGGTAGCCTTGGTTTGCAATCATGTTTGCAATTGGAATCACAGTCAATGCAGAACCAGCACCAAAGCCTGCTGCAGTCATGCCAGCAGCCAAACCACGACGATCTGGGAACCATTTCAATGCATTACCAACGCATGTGCCATAAACAGCACCAGCACCAACACCGCTCACAGCAGCTGCTGTGTAGAGCATTGTTAATGTCTCAGCATGAGCATTCATCATCCAGCCAAGACCGCACAAGATGCCGCCGCCAAACACTACTGGACGTGGGCCAAATTTATCAACGAGGTAACCTTCGATAGGCACCAACCAAGTTTCAGTCAATACGAAAATCGTAAACGCAACTTGAATCGCTGCACGACCCCAGCCAAATTTGGCATCAATTGGGTTTACAAACAAGGTCCAACCGTACTGCAAGTTTGCAATCATCGACATACAAATAATGCCGATTAGTAGCTGAAACCAACGGCCTCCAATTGGCCCAGTAGTTTGCGTACCGCTCATCTAAATCTCCTATTTATGCTTTTGTAAATTCTTAAAAAATCACCCTAAATAAAAGGGTTACGTGATTTTTAAGCATTTGGTTAAAGTTAATCTTGACGTTAATCAAGATTCCCCCAAAACCCCACTAGTGATTACCCTCCTTAAATCCTTTTAAAAATAAGGGGTATTAGGGGTTAGTTTGCCGATTTAACCTAAGGATGCGGGTGGAAATTTTCAATAAAAAAGCCACCCGAAGGTGGCCTTTTTAATTGCGTAATTTTTAAATTACATGCCGCGATAAGCGCCGTCAAAATCATAGTGACGAGGAGCCTGCTCTTGGCTAGTTGTGCTTTCTGTAAAAAGCTGGTTAATCATATTCAACAGTACAGTCATTTGAATCTCCTTAAGGGTTAGTACCTAGAGTATAACCCTAATATTATTGCGATGCAACAAACAGGCAGGAACTCAAGAATGGGGGCTAAAGGCCTAGAAAACACGATAAGTATCTGTTTTTATTGTATTTTTTAGCTCATATCATTTAATGAAAAGAGGCTAACAGGGTTTTGCTCTACTGCTTGGGTAATTTTTATCCAATTCCGAAGGCTAGAATAATTCTAAGATCCATAAGAAAAAAGCTTGAAATGAAAAAACTAATTGCGCTAATCACCTCCATCTCTCTCCTGTCGATGTCGATCCTTGTAACTGGTTGTGCAAGTTCAGTTGCCAATCCAGTGCCAGTAGCTCAGGTTGGCGATGAAACAAAGACTTGTGATGCGATAGCCAATGAAATGCAAAAAATGGTTACAGCCCAGGAGACCGCCGCTGGAGACAAAAACACTCAGATTGGAACCAATGCTGCGCTTGGTGTAACTGGTATCTTTTTGTTAGGCATCCCATGGTTTTTCATGGATCTTGGCGGTGCTGCTACAGCAGAACAAAAAGCCGCAAGAGCTCGCTATGAACGCTTAGAGCAAATGCAAATTGATAAGAAGTGCCCTGCTACCCCAGTTGTTGCCCAAGAAGATGTAAAAGATGGATTGCCAGTTGTGAGAACAACAACTCCCGAGAAGCCATCGCCAGCTAGAGCCGCAATTACACCAGGAGCCAAGCCAATGGCTGCAAGTGATGTCCCTAACCCCGCTAAAAAGCTGGAGGACCTAAATACCATGCTCAAGAAAAACTTGATTACTCAAGAGGAGTATGACGCCAAGAAAACTGAAATATTGAAGAATCTTTAAGCGACCAAAAGATTAAAGGCCTCGGCAAAACTTCAAACTGAGTTCCTTCAGGAAGACCAATGGTGCCGCTTGCCGGAATCGAACTGGCGACCTTTTCATTACGAATGAACTGCTCTACCAACTGAGCTAAAGCGGCTGAATTGGATAAATTCTAGCGGAAACGGTCTAAAAACTTCTTGCTGGTCTTGTCTAGCTGGGTGGAGTCTTTAATTAGGAACTGCAAGCCGTTTGAATCGGCAATCAGCAGTGTATTTCCAGCGATTCTACGAATATCTTCCTCGCCTTTTAATCGAATCCGTGTTGGTCCACGATCAGTTTCAATATCCCAAATACTAGGGGTAGCAAAGGTAGAGACTCTGGTGATTTTTTCAATCACCGGCATAAATTCACGTGCGGCTAATTCTTCCTCAATAAGCGCTAGCTCTGCTTTTGGAATATCGGTCACGCTTGGATACCAACAGACTTCTTTGCCTGATTGGTTCATGATTCCAATACCAACACTGGCTGCAGTGATTGGAAACGCTCTGACTGGATGAACGCCAATATGCGACGTCCCTTTTGCATCAACAAAGACTAAACGCCCCAGCGAATCACGATGCAATGCATTGGCGGATTGATGATGTTGCGTCATACCCCTCCCCCAATATTTTTCGCGATGACTTGCAAGGATTCTTCTTGTCTTTCTGCTTGTTTTTCTTCTGCAGTCTCTTCCAAACTTTCACCGATTGCACCGCCCTCAACCAACTCTGCAGCATGGCGCAACTGTGCTTGGTACAAGGTGTAATAAGCGCCTTGCGCCTCCATCAACTGCTCGTGAGAGCCAATCTCCACAATCTCGCCTTTATCAAGCACCACCAGGCGATCAGCCTTTCTCAAGGTAGATAGACGGTGCGCAATGGCGATGGTTGTGCGTCCCTTAACTAGGTTATCCAAGGCCCGCTGAATTTCTTTTTCGGTAGTGGTGTCAACTGATGAGGTAGCTTCATCCAAGATCAAGATGCTTGGATTAATCAGTAATGCCCTGGCGATTGAAATACGTTGGCGCTCACCACCGGAAAGCGACTGACCGCGTTCGCCTACTAGTGAGTCATAGCCAAGTGGCAGACGTAGAATAAATTCGTGGGCATGTGCAGCGCGAGCAGCTTCAATAATTTCTTGTCGAGTTGCATCAGGCTTGCCGTATGCAATGTTCTCTGCAATTGTTCCAAAGAATAAAAATGGCTCTTGCAACACGAGACCAATACGCTTGCGATAGTCAGCAATACCAATACTGCGAATATCGCGCCCATCTAATGCGATAGAGCCAGAGCTAACGTCATAAAAACGACAGATCAAGTTCACCAAGGTGCTCTTACCTGAACCGCTATGGCCCACCAAGCCGACCATCTCGCCAGGAGCAATCTCCAGATCAATTCCTTTCGATACGGCACGGTTGCCATACCGGAAGCCCACTCCACGCATCGTGATTCGGCCTTGAACAGGACCTAAAGGCGCAGGATTGATCGGCTCGGGAACGCTTGATACATGATCCAGAATGTCAAAGATACGCTTTGCACCAGCAGCCGCTTTTTGGGTATGGGAAACAATGCGGCTCATAGAATCCAAACGTACATAGAAACGGCCAATGTACGCAAGGAAGGCAATCAAGACACCCACTGTCACTTTTTGATGTGCTACTTGCCAAATACCAAAGCCCCATACGACCAATAAACCCGTTTCAGTCAACAACGTCACCGTAGGAGAAAACAAACCCCAAACGCGATTGACGCGATCATTGATTTGTAAATTGTGCTTATTGGAATCTACGAAACGTTTGAGTTCACGATCTTCTTGCGCAAACGCTTTGACCACGCGAATTCCTGGAATTGTGTCAGCCAAAATATTGGTGACTTCAGACCAAATACGATCGATCTTTTCGAAACCAAAACGCAACTTGTCGCGCACCACATGAATCATCCAAACAATAAATGGCAGCGGCGCTAGAGTAACCAATGCCAGCAAAGGATCAATTGAGACCAAGATCGCTGCGGTCATCGTGATCATGAGTACATCGGTCGCAAAGTCAAGCGCGTAAAGGGAAAGGAAGACGCAGATGCGATCTGTTTCAGCGCCAATGCGGGCAATTAAGTCGCCAGTACGCTTGCCTCCAAAGTACTCAAGCGAGAGTTTTAGCAAGTGTTCAAAAGTAGTATTGCGAAGGTCTGCGCCAATACGTTCACTAACCAATGCAAGTAAGTAAGTCTTCCACCAACCCAGACCCCAAGCAACTATTGCAGCACCAAATAGGGCCAACAAATACATGCTTGCCAAATGAAAATCAATTGGATTGCCCTTCTCATATGGAATCAATACGTGATCCATCAATGGCATTGTGAGATACGGCGGTATTAAAGTTGCACCAGTAGAGAGCAGCGTTAATACAAACCCCAGTAACAACTGATTTTTATAAGGCTTAGCAAAACGCCAGAGCTTAAATAAGGTCCAAGTTGAAGGAGGTTTATCGTCTTCTGGATCGCAGGTAGGACAAACATCGGAGTTTGCAGGTTTGGGACTTAAACAAGCCGGACAAACTTGCTTGTCATACTCGCTTAGCTCACCCTCACTTTGCTGACTACCTTGAGTCAACTTTCTGAAAGCAGATTGAAGACGCAACACTTGTGGATTCACTGCTAGTGTGAAATACCAAATCCTTTTCAAACTATCGGCTAACTCGAGCCTTAAATGACCTACGCCTGCATGATCGCCATGAAGTAAGCGCTCTTCTGCATCAACCGCCCAAGACTCAAAATGCTGCCCATCAGTCCAAATTAAAAGCCGATCTGTCAGCACCAACAGGCTTTTGTTAAAACGCAGATCCGCATCTAAATCGAGTTCAACCCATGCCAACAAGGCTTCTTCGGACCGAATAGGCGATTTTTCACCCCTCAAAATGGCTTGCCAGTGGCTTGGCAAAGCAGGAGCAAAAGGTAGGATTTCTGGCTTCATTAAGCTCAAAAGTATAGTGGAGCGCAATTTTTTAGATTTATTGTCTCTGTCAACTTTAGGGGGTAGAAAACCGTTAAATTAGTGTATTCAGCTTTTTTGTGTATTTTTGCCATTTTTGTGGATTTTCAATAAAACTAGAACTCAGAGACAGCCTGCTCCTCCCAAGCCTCTTACCTTGGCATGGATCCCTCGCTACACCATAAATGCCCCAGTTATTAGATAAATCCATTGAAATCCTAAGCGTCAAGCATCTTCGTGGTCCCAATATGTGGACCTACCACCCCGTCATTGAGGTGTGGATCGATATTGGCGATCTTGAAGACTACCCTTCAAACCTCATCCCAGGCTTTTATGACCGCCTAGTAAAGGCACTCCCAAGCCTAGTTGAGCACCGTTGCAGTTATGGTGAAACTGGCGGCTTTCTTAAACGGGTTGAAGAAGGCACTTGGCCAGCTCACATCATGGAGCACCTTACGCTGGAATTACAAAATCTCGCGGGGATACCTGGTGGATTTGGTAAGGCTCGCGATGGTGATCGTCGCGGCGTTTACAAAGTTATGGTGAGCGCCATTAATGAAGAAGTGACTCTTACCGCACTAAAGTACGCCCGCGATCTTTATTTGGCACTCGCCCAAGATAATCAAGACTGCTTGGCGTTAGTCGAAGACATTATTGAAAAGTTACGCGATATTGGCGATGACTTATTACTTGGCCCCAGTACCGCATGTATTGTGAATGCCGCTGAAGAGCGTGGCATTCCATCGATCCGTCTTTCTGAAGGTAATTTGGTTCAATTGGGTTATGGTGCAAAACAACGGCGCATTTGGACTGCTGAGACAGATCAAACTAGCGCCATCGCAGAAACGATTTCTCGCGATAAAGATTTAACCAAAAGCTTGTTGCGTAGCGCAGGTGTTCCAACCCCTGAAGGTAGAACCGTTACCAGCCCTGATGATGCATGGGAAGCAGCACAAGACATTGGCCTGCCAGTAGTGGTCAAGCCAATCGACGGCAATCACGGTCGTGGCGTATTTATCAATTTATATACGCAGCAAGAGATTGAAGCAGCCTATGCTGTAGCAATTGATGAAGGTAGCGAAGTTTTAGTTGAGCGTCATATTGTTGGTGACGAGCACCGCTTACTCGTTGTGGGCAACAAAGTAGTTGCCGCCGCAAAAGGTGAAACCGTTTGGGTAACCGGTGATGGCAAACATACCGTTCGCGAACTCATCCAGATTCAGATTAATTCCGATCCTCGCCGTGGCACTGCCGAAGAACATCCTTTAAATCCCGTCAGAATTGATTCTGCCGTTGAATTAGAGCTAGCTCGTCAAAAACTCACTGGTGATAGCGTACCCGCTTTAGATCACAAAGTACTTATTCAAAGTAATGGCAACGTGGCATTTGATGTCACTGATTTAGTTCACCCTGATGTTGCTAGTCAGGTTGCCCTAGCAGCCCGTGTTGTTGGCTTAGAAATTGCCGGTGTTGACCTTGTAGCACAAGACATTAGTCGTCCACTAGCAGAACAAAATGCAGCGATCGTTGAGGTCAATGCTGGTCCAGGCTTATTAATGCACTTAAAGCCTGCCAGTGGAAAACCACAGCCCGTTGGAAAAGAGATTGCAAATCACCTCTTCCCTCCTAGTGTTGACTTCAGGGTTCCTTTAGTTGGCATTTGCGGTCAAAGCGGCAAGACGCCTGTTGCTGAAATGGTGGCTCACTTTTTACGCCTTACCAACGTCTATGTCGGCTTATCTTGTAGCAAGGGCTTGTTCTTTGGCAATCGCGCTATTCCGAATACCAATGGATCCAATTGGGAAAATGCGCGTCGTACTTTATTGAACCGAGCAGTTGAGGCTGCGGTGATTGAAAACAATCACCTATCTATGTTGATCGAGGGCTTAGCTTACGATCGCTGCCAAGTTGGCGTTGTTCTAAATGTTGATCCAAAAGCCAACTTCCCTCAATACGCAATCTATGATGAAGACCAAGTCTTTAGCATTGTGCGTACGCAGATTGATGTGGTGCTTCCAACTGGTGTTGGTGTGCTTAATGCAGATGACGCAATGTGCGTCCAAATGGCTGAGCTTTGTGATGGTGAAGTGATTTTCTTTAGCGAGAATCCAGACTCTGAGGCAGTTAAAACCCATATACAAAATGGTGGTCGCGCCGTGCTCGTAGGTAAACAACAAATTACCCTGAAATCTGGCAAGCTGGATCAAAAATCAATTCCAGTACCAAGACATTCTGAATCAAATACCACTACACCTTGGAAGACCATGAATCTGGGCGCTGCCATTGCAGCCGCCTGGGCCTTGGATATTCCGTTTAACGTGATTGAAGCTGGCGCACAAACCTTTGTGCCAGACGCAACAACAATAACAGGGGCTTAATTGGAAATCACCCGCATTCGCATGTTGCGCGGCCCAAATTTATGGAGTCGCCACACTGCATTAGAAGCCATTGTCACTTGTGATGTGAACGAGCGCTCAATCGATGCTATCCCTCAGTTTGAAACCAAAATTCGCGAACGCTTTCCGCAACTCGGTAGTATGCGTCGTGGTGGACTAACCGACCCGCTCTCACTTGCCAACGCCCTAGAGCATGCCGCTCTGGGTTTGCAAGCCCAAGCAGGTTGTCCCGTGACATTTAGTCGCACTGTACAAACTATTGATGAAGGCGTGTATCAAGTTGTTGTGGAATACATTGAAGAAGTAGTCGGCCGGATGGCATTTGATTTTGCCTTCGCGCTGATTCAGGCTACTCTGAATGACGCTCCTTTTGACTTGGCAGCTGCCCTATCAGAATTAGAAGCACTTTATGAAGATGTCCGATTAGGACCAAGCACTGGCTCCATTGTGGATGCCGCCGTCCAAAGAAATATCCCTTACCGCCGCATGACCGAAGGCAGCATGGTGCAATTTGGTTGGGGCAGCAAGCAAAAACGGATTCAAGCTGCAGAAACCAGCGATACCAGTGCGATTGCAGAAGCCATTGCACAGGATAAAGAGTTAACCAAGAACTTATTAGCAGCTGCAGGCGTATCCGTTCCTATTGGTGAGGTAGTTACCACAGCCGATGAAGCCTGGCGTGCAGCCCAAAAAATTGGTGGTCCTATTGTGCTTAAGCCAAAAGATGGCAATCAGGGCAAAGGGGTTGTAGCTAATATTCAAGCCGAAGAAGAAGTACGCGCTGGCTTTGAAGTGACGCAAGCTTTTGGTCGTGAAACCATTGTTGAGCGTTACCTTCCAGGCGCAGACTACCGTCTTCTTGTTGTGGGTAATCGCTTATCAGCAGCCGCTCGTCGTGAACCCGCTCAAGTGGTAGGCGATGGCAAACATACAGTTGCTGAGCTAGTTGAAAAAGAAAACCAAAATCCTTTGCGTGGTGATGGCCATGCTACCGCCCTTACCAAGATTCGTTTTGACGACATTGCACTAGCCCACTTGGCAAGTAATGGATTATCGCCACAATATATTCCCAAAACTGGTGAGCGCGTATTGCTGCGTAATAACGCCAACCTCAGTACTGGCGGAACTGCTACCGATGTAACCGATGATGTGCACCCTGATGTTGCTGCGAGTGCGGTTGCAGCAGCGCAAATGATTGGCCTTGATATTGCTGGTGTCGATATTCTGTGTGAGTCAATCTACAAGCCATTAGAACAACAAGGCGGCGGCATTGTTGAAGTCAATGCAGCACCTGGATTGCGCATGCACCTTAAGCCCTCCTACGGAAAAGGTCGACCTGTTGGCGAAGACATCATCAACATGATGTTCCCTCCTGGTGAAGATGGCCGTATTCCAGTAGTGGCGGTGACCGGTACTAACGGCAAGACCACTACTGTTCGTTTAATTTCTCATCTCCTAAGTGAAACCGGTTTGCGAGTTGGCATGACCGGTACCGATGGCGTGTATATCAATCATCGCCTGATTGACACCGGCGATTGCAGCGGCCCAAAGAGTGCTCGTAATGTATTAATGCACCCTGACGTAGACGCTGCCGTCCTAGAGACTGCTCGTGGCGGTTTATTGCGTGAAGGTCTAGGTTTTGATCGCTGTGAAGTAGCCGTAGTGACCAATATTGGTGAAGGTGACCATTTAGGCTTGAACTACATTACCAGTGTTGAGGATTTGGCGATTCTCAAACGCGTGATTGTGCAAAACGTTGCCCCTACTGGTGCTGCTGTACTTAATGCTGCAGACCCCATGGTTGCCAAGATGGGAGACAAGTGCTCTGGTCGTGTCATTTTCTTTGCTCAGAACCAATATCACCCCGTTATTACCGCACATCGCGCTAAAAACAAAAAAGTCATTTTCTTTGACGGCACTTATATTGTTGCCTCAAAGGGTTCGCGTGTAATG
Source organism: Polynucleobacter sp. MWH-UH2A (assembly GCF_018687195.1). Lineage (NCBI taxonomy): Bacteria > Pseudomonadati > Pseudomonadota > Betaproteobacteria > Burkholderiales > Burkholderiaceae > Polynucleobacter > Polynucleobacter sp. MWH-UH2A. The sequence continues at coordinate 735,870 of NZ_CP061321.1, read as the reverse complement.
TATCGCTTCCCTGTTAGCGAAATCCCATTGACACAAAATGGTGTTCTTGGTTTCCAGGTTGAAAATGCGATGGCTGCAATTGGCGCTGCATGGGCGCTTGGTCTGGATGCAGAAAAAATTGCGCACGGATTAAATAGCTTTGAAAGCACAGCAAACTCCGTACCTGGTCGCTTTAATCAATTCAAACATAAAGGCGCCACCGTCATTGCTGACTATGGCCATAATCCCGATGCCATGCGTGCCCTAACCAGCGCAATTGAAGCGATGAAACCCAAAAAGAGTCATGTGGTTATTAGTGGTGCAGGCGATCGGCGCGATGAAGATATCCGCGATCTCACCCGCATTCTTGGTAACGCATTTGATAATGTGATCCTCTATCAAGACGCGTGTCAACGCGGCCGTGAAGATGGCGAAGTGTTAAAACTTTTGCGAGAAGGCCTGGTTGATGCAACTAGAGCAAAACAAGTCACAGAAATTCATGGGGAATTTTTGGCTATTGATGCGGCCTTAAATGAAGTTTCTGAGGGTGATATTTGCCTAATTCTGATTGATCAGGTTGAAGAGTCGCTGGCTTACCTCAAAGAGAAGGTTCAACCCTAGCAGACTAAATTGATCAAGCTTCACTTAATAAAAAACCCAATCAGATGATTGGGTTTTTTATTTGATCTCGGAATTTAATCCGAAAATATTACTCATGCATGGTAATGACGCAAAAGATCAACCTCTTCCTTAGACCCAAGTATTACTGAGACACGTTCATGTAGATCAGTAGGCTGCAAATCCATAATCAAATCCTTACCATTTGTAGAGGCACCACCAGCCTGCTCTACAAGAAAGCTCATTGGGTTAGCTTCGTACATCAGGCGCAATTTACCTGGTTTATTTGGCTCGCGCTTGTCCCATGGGTACATAAACACACCACCACGAGAAAGTACACGATGTACATCTGCCACCATTGATGCAATCCAACGCATATTGAAATCTTTTTCTCGTGCGCCACCAACTCCAGCAAGGCACTCTTCAACGTAGCGACGCACTGGATCAGCCCAATGACGCATATTGGACATATTGATAGCAAATTCCTTGGTTGAATGGGCAATCGTCACAGCATCTTTAATGAGTAAGAACTCACCTGTTACTTTATTTAGCGTAAACATCACTACGCCATCGCCCAGTGTTAAGGCCATCGTAGTTTGGGGTCCATACACAACATATCCAGCAGCTACTTGATGACGACCAGATAATAAAAAGTCAGAGGTTTGCAGTGGCGCTTGTGGATCCCGCTTTTTGAGAATCGAGAAAATCGTCCCGATGGAGACATTGACATCAATATTGGATGAGCCATCGAGTGGATCAAATAACAATAAATAGTCACCTGTACCCTGAACAGGAACTGGCAATTCCATTTCTTCAGATGCCAAACCAGCCAATGATTGGCAACCCTTGACGCCTTCAATCAATAAATCATTCGCAATGATGTCGAGTTTTTGCTGAACTTCACCCTGCACATTCCCAGTACCAGCAGAACCTAGTAAGCCAATTAATGCCCCTTGAGCAACTTCATGACTGAGGGTTGAGCAAGTATTTACAACCGCGGCCAATAAATCCTGGAGGCCAGCTGGCACTGCAGCCCCTTTTGGCTTAGTTGCTGCTAAATACTGCTTGAAATTGGTATGGGTAGAAGACAAAACGATTTCTCCGAAGATATCTACTGGGGCGCAAGATGCTAATAGCCTCTATTTTGCCCTGTTATCTAAAAACTCCACAAAATTAAGCGCCCAAGGCCTTGCCAACGACCTCTTTCACATCTGGGGAGAGGGTCTGACAAGCAGCAACCTTCTCTAGAGCGGCTTTCATTTTGTCCTGATAGGGTTGGGCAAATAAACGCCAGCGATCAAGTGCTCTAGCAAGGCGAGCCGCAACCTGAGGGTTGATTGGATCCAGAGCCAAAACGCTCTCCGCCCAGAAAGCATAACCACTACCATCTACCTGATGAAAGCTTGCCGGGTTGTTAGCGCAAAACACATGAATCACGCTACGAGCTCGATTAGGGTTATTTAACTTGAAGGCTGGGTGTTCGCGCAAGCGCTTTACCTCGCTCAACGTAGACTCAAGACCTTCCACTGGTGGGCGACTCGACTGCAATGCAAACCACTTATCAATTACGAGCGCATCATTGGTAAAACGATTGAAAAAATCTCCTAGACACTCAGTGGCACCTTTTGAACCATGCATAACCAAAGCAGAGAGCGCAGCATAACGATCGGTCATGTTGTCGGCAATCTGATATTGATTGCGTGCCATCGGCGCCCAAATGTTTGGATCCGCTTCTAACAACATATTTAAGGCCAGATTCTTAAGAGCCCGCTTACCAGAATTGACGGCATCTGACTTAAAGGGTCCTGGAGTTTGATTCTGCTGATAGAGTGCCGCCCACTCTAATTGCAACTGCTTGGCAAGTGCTTTACGGAAGGCGCGGCGCGCGGTAAATATCTTCTGCGGATCAACGCTTTCACACTGTTCATATAAATAAGACTCCGCAGGCAAGGTCATTACGAGATCCTTGAAGGCTGGATCAAGAGCGGGATCTAACAAGATTTCACGATAGGCATCAACGAGTGCTGAATCTGGCAAGCGATTATTCAAAATCATTTGCATGGCTAGCTTTTGACCCGCCTCCCATCGATTAAATGAATCGTCATCACTAGAAAGTAGCGTCAACAAATCTTCCTCGGATTGCTCAAAATCAATATTGACTGGTGCGGAGAAGTTTCGATTGATTGATAAAACTGGTCGATCTTCAATCAGATCAAAGGTCCATGTTTGTGTTGGCTCCGTGAGCTCTAGCAGTTGCTCCACTTGATCATTGCTAGCAGTAATTAGGCGTACTTTCAGCGGAATATGAAATGGCTTCTTCTCTACTTGACTAGGAGTGGGCGCACAACTCTGACTTAATGTAAGGCGATATTGTTTTTTTGCGGCATCGTATTGTTCTTGGACTTTTACGCGAGGCGTACCTGCCTGGCTATACCAATTCTTGAACTGTGTTAGGTCTCTGCCATTTGCATCGGCCATCGCCGCCAAGAAATCGTCGCACGTTACCGCCTGACCATCATGACGCTGAAAATACAAGTCCATCCCTTTACGGAAGCCATCTCTTCCTAGTAAGGTCTGATACATCCGTACAACTTCAGACCCCTTCTCATACACAGTCACCGTGTAAAAGTTATTGATTTCTTGATACTCATCGGGACGAATGGGATGTGCCATGGGACCCGCATCTTCTGGGAACTGTAATTGGCGCAACAAACGGACATCTTCAATACGCTTGACCGCTTTACCAGAATCGCTACCCATTTGATCCGCGGAAAACTCTTGATCCCGAAATACCGTTAAGCCCTCCTTCAGGGATAGCTGAAACCAATCTTGGCAAGTGACGCGATTACCCGTCCAGTTATGGAAATACTCATGGGCAACGACACTCTCAATATTGGCAAAGTCTGCATCCGTAGCAGTTTCAGGCTGCGCTAAAACAAACTTGGTATTGAATATATTCAATCCCTTGTTTTCCATTGCGCCCATATTGAAATCACCAACGGCAACGATCATGAAGCGCTCCAGATCTAGCTCAAGACCAAAACGTCTCTCGTCCCAATGTATTGATGCAATCAAAGAATCCATCGCGTGACGGGTCTTTTGTAAATCATGGGGTTCAACCCAGATTTGCAGTAATTTTTTTGCCCCACTGCTAGTAGTAATCGTTTCTTCGATGCATTCGAGCTTCCCGGCTACCAAAGCAAATAGATACGATGGCTTTGGAAATGGATCTTCCCATGTGGCGCTATGCCATCCGTTTGGTAATTTTTCTTCTTTAAGCAAATTACCGTTTGATAACAATACGGGGTACTGCGCCTCAGGCGCCTGCAAGGTCACTCGATAACGCGCCATGACATCTGGACGATCCAAGAAATAAGTAATTTTCCTAAAGCCCTCTGCTTCACATTGGGTAAAGAAATTTCCATTGGAAACATACAGACCCATCAGGCTGGTATTTTTCTCCGGCACACAAATCGAAATGATTTCAAGGGTAAATTTCTCCTTGCCATCATGAGGTAAGGAGTGAATCGTTAAGGTTTCGGGTGTGAGTTCGAAATGTCGATGCGCATCGCCATTAATTCGTAGGCTCACAAACTCTAATTCTTGACCAAGCAATACCAATGGCGCGCCTGGTTCAAAGCTTTTGCCTGGCAAAACTTCAATCTTGCTCTTAACAATCGTGCGCGCAGGATCCAGCGCAATATCTAATTCCACCTGATCAAAGGTGTAAACGGGAGGACGGTATTCGAGCCGACGAAAGCTCTGTGCTAAATCAGTTTTCATGGGCCTATTTTAAGTCCTAGGCCAATCCAATGCAGAAGACTAGCTTCCTAATTCCACAGCAAAGTCACTGCCCCAATCGAGATAAAGGTGAGTGCAGCAACGCCATGCACCCACTTAATTGGCATCCGCTTGGTAAATTTTTGACCTAGCCAAACTGCTGGCGCATTAGCCAACATCATTCCAAGAGTAGTACCAATCGTTACAGCCACCACATCTTCATATTTTGCGCCTAGGGCAATAGTGGCGATTTGGGTTTTGTCACCCATTTCCGCTAGGAAGAAGAGCACCACGGTGAGCACAAAGACCTGAAGAGCTCGATCCACTACTTTTGAATCAGCCGCATCATCAATATGATCGGGCACCAATAACCAAAGACCGATACCTAAGAAGCTTAAGCCCAAAATCCATCGCATGACATCTGGCGAAACCAAAGTCATGAGCCAATGGCCCAATAGAGCAGCACAGGCATGATTAGCAATCGTTGCAATCAAGATGCCAGCAATAATGGCTAGAGCTTGCTTGGGATAGCGAGCCGCCAACATTAATGAAAGTAATTGGGTTTTATCACCCATCTCTGCTAGCGCAACTACGCCAGCAGAAAGGGTTACAGCAGAAAGATCCATGAGCTTAGTCGGTTAATTTCATCAGAATGTAGTCAGTTTAAATGCCTTTGATGACTATTCGATGATTTTGCTTACCCACTCACCCATGGATCAATGCTTTAGGCTGCCAATAACTCCTCAGCCAAGGCAAAGCCTAACCCTTGCGCCTGAGCTACAGGCTTCGAAGTTAGGATCCCTTTATGAACGCTTAAGCCATTGCGCAAATGATGATCAATCGACAACGCTTTGATAACACCGCGATTTGCTAACGCCTCTACATAAGGATAAGTAGCATTGGTTAAGGCAAAGGTAGATGTTCTAGCAACGGCACCTGGCATGTTCGCAACACAGTAATGCAAAACCCCATCCACTATAAATGTGGGGTCAGCATGTGTCGTTGGCTTTGAAGTCTCAAAACAACCACCTTGATCAATTGCAACGTCTACAACGACTGCGCCCGACTTCATCTTTTTAATCATCTCTCGACTCACCAGCTTAGGAGCAGCGCCTCCTGGCAACAAAACCGCACCGATAACCACATCAGCCTCGCCCACTTCCTGCTCAATTAGCAAGTTATCCGAGTAGAAGGTGCGAACCCGATTTCCATAAAACTGATCGATTTGCCGCAACCGATCTATATCGCGATCAAAGATGCAAACATCCGCCCCCATACCAACGGCAATTTGCAAGGCATTACGCCCCACTACCCCCGCACCCAGAATGACGACTTTTGCTGGTGACACACCCGGCACGCCAGCCATTAAAACACCCAAGCCTCCATGCGTCTTTTCCAAATGGGCAGCAGCAGCCTGAATCGACATGCGTCCTGCTACCTCACTCATAGGTGCCAATAGTGGCAAAGCACCATTGAATGCAGTCACAGTTTCATAGGCGATACAGCTAGCGCCCGATTGAATCAGTGCTTTGGTTTGAATCGGATCCGGTGCAAGATGAAGATAGGTAAATAAAATTTGATCTTCACGCAACATCGCGCACTCTTGTGGCTGAGGCTCTTTTACTTTCACAATCATCTCTGCCTTCTTGAATACTTCGGCAGCGCTATTGATGAGCGTGGCGCCAGCAATCCGGTATGACTCATCGCTCAGGCCAATTTGCTCACCTGCGCCACGTTGAATTAAAACCGAATGCCCCTGTTTACATAGCCCGCTGACATTGCCAGGCGTTAACCCAACCCGAAACTCATTGTTTTTTACTTCTTGTGGAACACCAATAATCATGTTGATCTCCTATGATTTAAATGCACGTTGCGTTTTTGTTTTGCGATGTAAGCCCACGATGTAGAACATTGCGAGATACACGCCCAGTAAGCACGGACCCAATATCAAAGCTATCCGCGCATCCTCATGAAAGCCCATCAGCACTACAACCAAACAGATGAATGCCAAAGCAAACCACGAGGAATAAGGCCACCACGGAGCGCGATAACCGAGCTCAGCCACTTGCTCTTTTGTTAAAGAGCGACGGAATTTCATTTGGGTAAACAGAATGGCAATCCATACCATCAGACCTACAAAAGTCACGGCGGCCATAATGTACTGAAAGGCCTTATCGGGTACAAAGTAGTTCAAGACCACGCCCGACATACAAACCGCCACGGTGGCCATCACGGCGCGATGCGGAACTCCGTACCTTGAGAGCTTGGCAAATGATGCGGGCGCATACCCATTAGTAGATAAGGAATACAACAATCGACCGCCACTAAAGATTCCAGCATTACAAGATGAAAGTGCCGCGGTAATCACTACGAAGTTGATGAGCCCAGCTGCTTCACGCAAACCAATGCGCTCGAACATCACCACGAAAGGGCTGCCCTGCTGACCCACTTCATTCCATGGGAAGATGGCCAAGATCACCAAGATCGCACCCATGTAGAAAATCAAGATTCGCCATGCCAATGAATCAATTGCCATTGGAATGGTTTTCTTTGGATTTTCAGCTTCGCCAGCAGAAAGACCGATCATCTCAATACCAACGTAGGCAAATAAAACCATTTGCAAGGAAAACAACATTCCCTCAACACCATTCGGGAAAAAGCCACCATGCTGCCAAAGATTGCTTAAGCCAATTGGCTGCCAATTATTCGTAAAACCAAAGAGAATGACAGAACCACCCAATGCAATCATGGCAACGATTGCAACAACCTTGATCAGCGCAAACCAAAACTCAAACTCGCCAAATACTTTCACGGCGATGAGATTGATTAAACCCATCAACACAATCGAAGACAAGGCCCAAATCCATTGCGGTACTTCAGGAAACCAAATGCCCATATAAATACCGACAGCGGTCACCTCGGCAATACCCACCACAATCCAATAGGTCCAATAGCCCCAACCCACCATATAACCTGCGAGCGGTCCAACATAGCTATTGGCATAAGCAGCGAAAGACCCCGCTACGGGTTCGTGCACAGCCATTTCACCCAAGGTGCGCAACACAATGAAGGCAACGATTCCTGCAAGCAAGTATCCCAAGAGAATGGATGGGCCTGCGATTTGAATAGCGCTAGCGGATCCTAAAAATAAACCGACGCCAATCGTCGATCCTAAAGCCATCAAACGAATGTGTCGTACTTTGAGGTGGCGTTTCAAGCCAGTTTGTTCAGTCTGCAAAAGAGACCTCCTTTCGATTTACTGTTGGCGGTTTACCAACGAAGCAAAGTCTAGGGAGGAGTTTTGCTATTCACTAGAGGGAGAAAGTTCCTAAAGTGATTAAAAAGAGAAATATGAATTTAGAAAATGAAAATTGTCTTTAAAAACAATTGCGCTCTATCAGGAATTTATTTATGCCTGCAAAAGAATCAGTAATTTCCTACAGGGAATCCCCTTAGGAATTTCTGCTCAATTCAAGATGCCAGATCACCAGCGAGCTATTGCTGATCATTGCCAATTAAATTCAGAATCTCTGCTGCAGCAGCTAAGCCACAAGCCGCAGTCACCATAACCGTAGAACCATAGCCTGAGCAGGCTAACCCACCGGTAGAAGCGCCTGATCTTGGCTCGTGAGAGTAAATCGCCCGAATACCAATCTTGTGCTTTAAATTTCTTGAGAATCCATGATCTTGTCGCAGACCTTGGCGTACTTTTGCTAACAATGCGTCTTGCTCAGTTCGCGATAGATCATCACAACGCACTGCTGTAGGTTGGGTCTTTCCCCCTGCAGCGCCACACATGACTAAAGCACGGTTATGCGCTCGAGCCCAAACGGATAATGCAATCTTGGTTTGCACGGAATCCGTTGCATCTAAGACATAGGCATTTGCTGGGATGATGCGATCTAAATTATCTGACTCTAAGAATTCATCGCACACCGTTAAATGAATATCGGGGTTGATCTGCAAAATGCGTTCAGCCATCGCTTGCACTTTCGCTTTGCCATACTGCCCTTCTATGGCATGCAATTGGCGATTGGTATTACTCTCTGCAATGTGATCTAAATCTACTAAAACGAGATGGCCAATTCCTGTACGAGCAAGCGACTCGGCAGCCCATGAACCAACCCCGCCAAGTCCAGCTACCACTACCGTGGCATTTTGGAACTTCAGGCGCAGATCGGATCCATAGAGTCTAGATACGCCCCCAAAACGGCGATCTTCAATGCTGCTTTCTGCCTTCATTTCTGTCTTGTTTTCTGCCATAGCCTCTTTATACTGAATAAATGAACTCCATTGCCCAGCTTCGCAAAAACTATACCCTTGGACAGCTTTCGGAAACCGAAGTACCCCATCAACCACTACCCCTCTTTCAACTGTGGTTTGACCAAGCAATCAAAGCGGAGTGTCCAGAACCCAACTCAATGACGCTGGCCACTGCCGATCAAGCAGGAAATCCATCAGCCCGTATTGTCTTACTAAAAGGCGCTGACGAAAATGGCTTTACGTTTTTTACCAACTACGAGAGCCAAAAAGGCAAAGAATTAGCCTCTCGCCCACAGGCAGCGCTACTCTTTCATTGGCATGAACTGGAGCGACAAGTGCGCATTAAAGGCATTGTTGAAAAAGTTGCCGCTTCTGAAAGTGACCAATACTTTCATTCGCGGCCAGCCGCATCACGGATCGGCGCCTGGGCTTCACCCCAGAGCGCAGCCATCCCCAATCGAGAATTCCTTGAGGCCGCGGAGAAAAAATTCAAAGCTGAGTTTGGTCAAAACCCACCTCGACCAGAACACTGGGGCGGTTACCGTTTGCGACCTACTGAGATTGAGTTTTGGCAAGGTCGCCCTTCTCGATTACATGATCGCATCCACTACCAACTCAGGGGCGAACCTCGGGACGAACTCAGCGGCGACAAGTGGGAAATCAATCGACTTGCACCCTAAGTCCTGTTGGCACTTAGCTTACTGATATTTCGGGGCGATTAGAGATTGAAATTTCGTCCTGAATTTTTCTAGCTTAGGCGCAACCACAAATGCGCAATATCCCTGGTTAGGGTGTTGCTGAAAATAATTCTGGTGATAGTCTTCCGCTGGATAAATGATTGGCGCAGATTCAATTTGCGTAACCACTGGATTGCGATAAATCCTTGAAGCTTCCAGCTCACGAACTACCTCTTGAGCAATGTTAAGTTGCTCATCGCTATGGGTAAAAATTACTGAGCGGTATTGCGTACCATGATCATTGCCTTGATAGTTCAAAGTAGTGGGATCATGAATCACAAAGAAAATCTCCAAAAGATCTCGATAGGTAATTACTTGAGGATCAAACTCGATATCCACGATTTCTGCATGGCCTGTGGTGCCTGTACATACCGCCTCATAAGAGGGACTTGGTAACGCCCCGCCAGCGTAGCCAGAAACCACCGTTTTAACCCCCTGTATTTGCTGGTAAACAGCCTCAAGACACCAAAAGCAACCGCCGCCCAAGGTGGCTCGCTCAAGATGGGATGGGTTTTTATCGAAAGATTCATTCATAGCTTTATCCTAATGCCTTATTGAAATCCCTGCCAAACCTAAATCATCACCTTATTTATCCATTAATTAATACGCCATGAATCGCTTCACCATTCAGCTTGATGAAATCAAAGCAGCCTATGCGGCTGAACCCAATCCCAGCATCGAAGTTCGACTCGAGCGTATTGGGCGAATTGAAAAAATGATTAAAGCTAATGAAGAAAAGCTATGCAAAGCGCTCACCGCGGATTTTGGCGTACGCCACCCTATGGAAACGCGACTTGCTGAATTTCAGATGGTGTATCAAGCCTGCAAGTTTGTACGCAAGCATTTAAAGGATTGGATGAAGCCGGTGCAAATGGAAACGCCATCGCATTTAGGATCCTCTCAAGCATGGATTGAAAGTCAATCGATCGGTGTCGTTGGCATTATCAGTCCATGGAACTATCCAGTACAGCTAGCACTTCTGCCAGCCATCTCCGCTTTTGCAGCAGGTAATCGTGTTTGGCTCAAGCCATCAGAGCGCAGCTCTCGCACCTCAGGGTTCCTGGCTAGCCTTATCCAGGAATACTTTCACCCAACTGAATTTTGTGTGAGCACTGGTAGTGCTGAGGTAGCCGAGCAATTTGCCGCCCTACCCTTTGCCCATCTTTTCTTCACGGGCTCTGAAGCCATTGCTAAGAAAGTAATGCGGGCTGCCTCTGAAAGCCTTACACCCGTTACTCTGGAGCTTGGCGGTAAAACTCCAGCAATAGTTGACCCTTCTGCCAAGCTTAAAGATGCGGCCGAGGCTATTGTGTATGGCAAATTACTCAACAATGGTCAGACCTGTGTTGCACCAGATTATGTATTAGTAGAAGCTCATCAACTTGAGGCTTTAGTTAAAGAATTACAGATTGCAGCACAAACACAATCTAGCAATCCTGAAGAATTAACTGGACCAATCGATGATATTCAATTGCAGAATTGGCAGCATTTATTAAGTGATGCGATTGATCGTGGCGCCAAGCCCATTGCACTTCTTCAAAATCCTGGAGCTGGCGCACGTCGCTTTGAACCAGTTGCTCTCATTCATACTCCAGCAGATGCGAGGGTATTGCATGAGGAAATTTTTGGGCCAATCTTGCCAATTGTTGTTATTGAAAACACAAGCGCGGCAATTACTTACATCAATCAAAGGCCAAACCCATTAGCCCTTTATTGGTTTGGCAAAAACAAAAAGCAATTAGAGCAAGTGTTACAAGAAACTCGCTCTGGTGGCGTAACAATTAATGATGTCTTCTTGCATGCCGCCATTGAGAACCTACCGTTCGGTGGAGCAGGCGCCAGCGGCATGGGCAGCTATCACGGGAAAGCTGGATTTGATACCTTTAGTCACCAAAAATCCATACTAGATGTTCGGGGCTTCTTAGGAACTGGGCTCTTCAAGGGCACTAAACCCGCTCGCCCACCCTATGGGAACAAGACAGCGCGATTATTAAAACGTTTGCAGTGAGTTGATCGACTGCTTCGATCAGGCCAATGCCAATCGAATGGCAAAACTGATAAATAGAATTCCGGTAATAAGCCACAGGGCTGCCGCCAAACGCTGACGGCTTTGGAAATAGCTCGAGAAATATTGGCCCGCAAAAATTAAGCCTGTTAGGTAGGCCATACTCATCATTTGCAGAACAACTGCAAGATACATAAAGGTATATGCAGGATAAGCAAAGTCTGGGCGAATAAATTGCGAGAAGAATGCAATAAAGAAAAAGATCGCCTTGGGATTGGTTAATGAGAGTGATAAAGCCGCGACCAATGGATGCAATTGCATCAGGCGCGCTTGAATTTCATAAGCGCCCGTTTTTGCAGAAGAGATCCAACGTTGTTGCCCACTACGCAATAATCCGAGACCCATCCACCCTAAGTACAAGGCGCCAGCAATCCGCACCGACTGAAAAAGCACTGGGGATGACATCAACATTGATGCCGCACCCAAAGCAATAGCGATCATCAGAATAGAGTCGCCGATAAAAATACCAATCGCGCCCCAAGCACCATGGCGCCATCCCTTTTGTGTAGAAATCGTCAGCACATAAAGCGAGTTTGGGCCTGGCAACAAAATAATGAGCAAGGTTCCCAGCAAATAGCTTGAGAAATCCGCTATTCCGGCATTTGCTGGCGATAAAAGGGTAAATGCACTCCATTCCATCCCCACATCATAATTAATTCGGGAAAACCCTTGTAATTACGCACTCAGAGTGTCATAATGAGAGGCTTTTTTAAGCAATATGATTCATCGCCCCCCAGCTATATTTCAGCGCACCGTTTAGAAGCTATAAGCCCTAAACCCCGGGACAACCGGAAACAAAATCGCGCTGCCGCCTGTCTGATGGTCGATGCCCTTGACCATCGCACTTCAAAAAACATAAGTGCAACATACGGAGACATCTCTCAAAAGGAGATGTGTAATAGCATGACTTTTTCTAAAGAAACTAAACAGACTGGATCTGAATTCCAGAATTTCGCCTTAGCGGCGCCACTACTTAAAAACATTGCAGAGCTCGGCTTTACTCAAGCCACTCCTGTTCAAGCACAGGTTATTCCTGCGGCTTTAGAAGGTGGAGATTTATTGGTTAGCAGCCAAACTGGTAGCGGGAAAACCGCAGCCTTTTTATTGCCAATCATTCATCAACTCATTGAAGACAACCCTAAAAACTCACCAGTTCCAGGTCGCGCACAACCTAAGATTCTTGTGCTCTGCCCTACTCGTGAGTTAGCACAACAAGTTGCTGCTGATGCGGTAAATTTCGTGCGTGGCATGAAAGGTATTCGCATTGCCACAATCATGGGCGGTATGCCTTATGGCAAACAAATTCAAGCCCTTAAAGGTGCTTTACTGGTAGTTGCTACCCCAGGTCGATTGCTGGATCTATGTGATAGCAAAGCAATTCGCTTAGATGATGTACAGCAACTAGTAATCGACGAAGCAGATCGCATGCTCGACATGGGATTTGCTGAAGATCTAGAAGCGATTGATCAACGCTGCGCAGGTCGCAAGCAAACCTTAATGTTCTCTGCAACCTTTGCACCCAAGATCATGTCTTTGGCAAATGAGTTGACTACGGATGCAAAACGCATTGAGCTTGCACATGCTGGTGAAAAGCACGCCAATATTGAACAGAAATTGCACTGGGCTGACAGCATGTCTCACAAGCACAAGTTGCTAGAGCACATTCTGGCCGATGCCTCTTTGGATCAGGCTGTGGTGTTTGCAAGCACGCAAGTAGAAAGCGAAAAGATTGCTGATACATTGCGCTCTAATGGCTATGAGGCAACTGCACTCCATGGCGCAATGCCCCAAGCAGTTCGCATGCGTCGTCTAGAGTCCTTGCGTAAAGGTCACACCAAGATTTTGGTCGCAACCGATGTTGCTGCTCGAGGTATTGACGTACCACGCATTAGCCACGTGATTAACTTTGGTCTACCCATGAAACCGGAAGACTACACACACCGCATTGGTCGTACTGGTCGTGCAGGTCGCAATGGGGTTGCCATTACCTTGGTTGAGCATCGTGATCGCGCGAAGATTCGCAATATTGAACGCTTCACCCAGCAAGACATCGTTGCTTCTGTAATCGCAGGACTGGAGCCACAAGCTAAACCCAGTTTTGGTGGTGGCAATCGCTCTGGTGGCGGCCGTTCTGGTAATCGCTCCGGTGGTGGCTTTGGTGGCAATCGCTCCGGCGGTGGCGGTGGTAGCGGTGGTGGTCGTTATGGCTCTGGCGCACGATCTGAATCCCGTTTTGGCGGAAATAAAGATGGTGGAAACCGTTTTGGTGACTCCCGTCCAAGCCGCTCAGCCGATTCACGTCCTGCACGCTCTGCAGACTCTCGTCCAAGTCGTCCAGCGGGTCCTCGCTTTGCGAAACCCAAGTCTGGCAGCCAACGTCGTAACTTTAGCGGTAGCTAAATATGTCTCACCGTAATCGTCTCCGTTCTGCATGGAATCGAGTCGATTCCGGTGAAATTCATCGGGCGCCACTTCAGTGGCAGCCATGGTTAAGCGACACCGGGTCACTTACGCAAAAGATTGAGAAAGCGATTGGCCAAAAGTTAACCGTTAAGGTTTTACGAGATCGCCCTCAATCTTTGCATGATGATGAACTCCTTTCATTTCGGAACAGAATTAAACGTTGCCGAGTGAGAGAGGTATTGCTCTGTGCCAATGAAACACCACTCGTCATCGCCCGCAGCATCATTCCTACCTTGAGTTCAAGTGGTAGCAATCATTCGATTTTGCGCTTAGGCACAAGGCCTCTTGGGGCGGTTCTGTTTAGCAAAACTCGGATGCATTCAAAGGCTAGGCCTTTGCGTGACATTGCGCGCATCGATCAGGGTAGCCCGCTATGGAAGGGATTTAACAAGAGTGGCATCACATTGCCCTCGCCTCTTTGGGCGCGCCGCACCCTATATCGCTTAAAGGGCCATCCAATTTTGGTCAACGAAGTTTTTCTTCCGGCCCTACTCGAATACAGCGCATCTTGATTGCGTACAAGTAGGATGCAAAACGCCTACATCGAGAGCCAAGTTACTGCGGCTTTCATCATGGCTTCATCGCCCGGTTCCGTTGTGAAGACTTCACCAAAACCAATCGCTTCAGCTGCATCTGTAATATTGTCATGCGGGCATATTGCCGATGCATGGCTTAGATTTTGTGCAAGCTGATCTTTTGCAACGACCCCCAAATATCGCACCGCTTCTGAAGAGGTCAATATCCACAGCGATGTTGAAAAGTCCATTGCTCTAATGGACTGCCACGCAGGATTATCAAGATCTAAAGGAATACGAGAATAGGTGGAAATGGCTTCTACTGTAGCTCCAGCCTTTTTAAGGGTATCGGCGAGCCACTCACGGCCACCATCGCCTTTAAAGAGAATAATTTTTTTGGTAGTCCAATCCCAATCAAGCTTTTGCAATTCTTGCCACAAGCCTTCAGAATCCCATTGCCCATTATCTTGTGGCATTAGCACTGGAGTGGGAGATTTCTCAAGACCAATTCCATGATTATTTAATGCTAAGCGACTACTTCCACCCATGACCCCTATGGGAATGATCTTCTTAGAAAAATCTTGCCAGTTACGCTCAAGTAAGCGCATCACACTTTCAATCGCATTTGGACTAACAAAGATAGCCAAATCCGCATCCTTTAGTGCGCTAGCAATATGGTCAGCTAACTGTTCATTGTCTTTTGGAACAATTGTTAACAAAGGTAAAGAAATAATATTGACCGATGATGAGTTGATACCGCTTTGTTCAATCGCTTTATGCAGCAATTCCACTTGCTGCCGCGCTTGACCACTCGGCCTGGTAATCACAATAGATTTAGAGCTCATGATGGCCATGGCTATGAATTCGAGTTTCTATTTTGCAATTTTGGGGATCAAGTCTGCAGCGCCCTGCGCAATTAGATCTTGAGCCACTGTTAAACCAAGTGCTTCAGCATCGGCAACGCTATTAACCTTTGCATTGCCAGTAGCCAAGCAGAAAGTCTTGCCATCGGTACTCGCAACAAAAGAACGAATATCCATCTGTTGATCATTCCACTGAGCGTAAGCTGCCAAAGGCACTTCACAGGAACCGCCTAACTGACGAGACACCATACGCTCAGCAGATACGGCATATAAAGTTGCAAGATCATTTAATGGCGCCAACCATTGCTTGATATTGGGATGTTTACTGAGCGTTTCGATACCCAAAGCGCCTTGGCCCGCTGCTGGTGTGTACGGATCATACGGAAGGTAATCTCGAATACGACTCTCTAATCCCAATCGTTTCAAACCAGCCGCCGCCAAAATAATGGCTTGATACTCACCACGATCCAACTTACTCATTCGCGTATCTAAGTTGCCCCGCAGAGGAACAATTTCTAGATGGGGAAATTTTGCGCGCAATACAGATTCTCGACGCAAACTGGACGTGCCCACAATTGCACCTTTTGGAAGCGCATCTAAACTAGCGTAATCATTTGACACGAATGCATCCCTGGCATCCTCCCTTGCCATAACGCAAGCAAGCTCAAATCCCTCAGGCATCACCATAGGGACATCTTTAAGAGAGTGAACCGCTAGGTCAGCACGACCATCCTCTAGCGCAGTTTCTAATTCTTTTACAAAAAGACCTTTACCCCCCACCTTGGAAAGGGCTCGATCCAAAATTTGGTCGCCACGGGTTGTCATTCCCAAAATCTGAACATCGCATGCTGGATAGAGCTTTTTTAGGCAATCGCGCACGTGTTCAGCCTGCCACATGGCCAATCGGCTCTCACGGGAAGCAATGACTAGGCGCTCAGGGGCTAACTGAGCGGCTACTAGGGGCGAAGAATTCAGGGAATCAGACATAACATTTAAAATAATCAAAGACCTACACCAATATACTGTGTTTATGAGCTCATCCAAAAATTCCCTTGCCAATAAAGCCCAAGCCTGGTCGGCCCGTTTTACCGAACCGGTTGACGAACTCGTTCAGCGTTATACAGCCTCTATTGGTTTTGATCAACGTTTTGCGCTAGTCGATATTGCTGGATCTTTGGCTCACGCCCAGATGTTGGCTACTCAAAAGATTATCAGCGCCCAAGATCTGGCTGATATTGAGCGTGGCATGGCTCAAATCAAGAGTGAAATTGAAGCAGGCAAATTTAACTGGCAGCTCGCTCTGGAGGATGTCCATCTCAATATCGAAGCACGCCTCACAGAACTAGTGGGCGATGCAGGCAAACGCTTGCATACCGGTCGTTCACGTAACGATCAAGTCGCCACCGATTTACGTTTGTGGTTAAGAGGCAGCGTAGATGAAATTGCGACGAGCTTAAAAGTACTACGTACCGCTTTATTGGATTTAGCAGAAAAGCATGCTGCTACGATCATGCCTGGTCACACGCACTTACAAGTTGCGCAACCTATTACCTTTGGTCATCACTTGATGGCCTACTTTGAAATGTTCAGCCGCGACGCAAGTCGTCTTGCTGATCTGCGCGCACGCTTTAACCGCTTGCCTTTGGGTGCAGCTGCACTGGCAGGCACCACCTACCCCATCGATCGCGAGCAAGTGGCTAAGACACTAGGCTTTGATGGCATCTGCAACAATTCTTTAGATGCTGTGTCAGATCGTGATTTTGCGATTGAATTCTGCGCCTTCGCCTCTATTTTGATGATGCACGTTTCACGTCTTTCTGAAGAGCTAATCCTCTGGTTAAGCCCTCGCTTTGGCTTTATTGATTTACCAGATCGCTTCTGCACTGGCAGCTCCATCATGCCCCAGAAGAAGAATCCTGATGTTCCAGAATTGGCGCGCGGCAAGACTGGGCGCGTCTATGGTGATTTAATTTCTTTGCTAACCCTGATGAAGGGTCAACCTCTGGCTTACAACAAAGATAACCAAGAGGATAAAGAACCTTTATTTGATGCAGTCGATACTGTGCAAGATACCCTGCGTATCTTCGCCGATATGGTGCCGCATATTGAAGTAAAAGCAGATGTCATGAAAGCGGCTGCTGAAGAAGGCTTTGCAACCGCCACCGACCTAGCTGACTACCTGGTTAAAAAAGGCTTGGCCTTCCGAGATGCGCATGAGGCGGTAGCCCATGCAGTTAAAGCCTGCGTTGGCAGAAACTGCATGTTGACCGACTTAAGTCTGTCAGAGTTACGCTTTGCATGTGGCTTAGATAGTCGCCCTGAACTTATCGGTGATGACGTATTTAAATTACTCACGGTAGAAGGTTCTGTGCAATCCCGCCAGCATGCTGGTGGCACAGCCCCAGCCCAAGTACTCGCCGCTATCAAGCGGGGTCGCGCAGACCTCTAATCAGCATGGGGTTTTGGAACAAAATCTCCCAAGCAATTGATCGTATCAATCAATTGCTTGGCGGTGCAGCCAGCATCATGATTTTGCTCTCTTGCGTCGTTTCCGCTGCGAACGCATTACTACGCTATGGTTTAGATATCAGCAATAACTGGCCGCTGGAATTGCAGTGGTATTTATTTAGCGCAGCTGTCATGCTCGGCGCCTCTTACACACTCAAACGAAATGAGCACGTACGAGTTGATCTCATCTACTCGCAACTCTCCGATCGTGGTCGTATTTGGCTAGACTTATTTGGTTTTATTTGCTTCTTGATGCCCGCTTGCCTACTCTTTACCTGGCTCTCGTGGACCAGCCTGTTTTACCCCTCTTGGCTCATCTCTGAAGGCTCTTTAAATTCTGGGGGTCTGGCTCGCTATCCCATTAAGTTCATCGTGCCATTTGGTTTCTTCATGCTGAGCCTGCAAGGCTTATCTGAAATCATCAAACGCATTGGCGCACTCAAAGGTGAATACACCTTGTCCGCTGAAGATCTTCATTACGAAAAGCCCATGCAATGATTCCATTGGAGTGGATGCCCCCTCTCATGTTCGGCGGATTGATCATCTTTATGCTGATCGGCTTTCCGGTTGCATTTTCATTAATGGCTGCAGGATTATTCTTCTCCATTATTGCGATGAGCGAAGGATTTTTTGGGGTTGCTTTTTTACAAGCCATTCCACAACGAATCTTTGGCAGCGTTCTAGCGAATGATTTGCTGCTCGCCATTCCCTTCTTTACCTTTATGGGAGCGATTCTGGAGCGTTGTGGTCTCGCAGAAGAGATGCTGGACTCAATGGGTCAGCTCTTTGGCCGAGTGCGAGGCGGCCTTGGTTACTCCGTCATTATTGTTGGCTTTATTCTTGGCGCCATTACAGGTACGGTAGCCGCCCAAGTGATTGCTATGGCGATGATCTCGCTTCCAGTAATGATGCGCTATGGCTATAACATGCGCTACGCTACAGGCGTTCTAGCAGCTTCAGGAACCATTACACAGTTAGTACCTCCATCATTAGTGCTCATCGTTCTAGCGGACCAGCTAAAAACCCAAAGCGGCAGCGCAGATGTTGGCAGCATGTATCTTGGTGCATGGGGCCCGTCCCTTTTGCAAATTGCTTTGTTTGCGCTTTACACCTTCTTCCTCTCACGCATTCGTCCAGATTATTTGCCACCTGTTCCGGAAAGCGATCTCACCCTTAAAGGCTGGGCTTTATGGAAAAAATGTTTGATGGGCATCATCCCATCCGCAGTCCTCATCTTCTTGGTACTCGGTACCATCATGACTGGTATTGCCACCCCAACCGAATCTGGTGCGATGGGTGCGATGGGTGCCCTTTTGCTCGCTTGGCTACGTCGCGCAAGCATTCCCAATCTCTCAGGGCTTATTAAAGAGTCCTATCAAAACACCATGCGCATCACTGCCATGGTCGTGTTTATTTTGATTGGCTCAACTTGCTTCTCGGTTGTCTTCCAAGGTGTTGATGGTGGTCGCTGGGTGGAGGAACTGTTCTCGAATTTACCTGGTGGCTGGGTTGGCTTCTTGATTGTCGTTAACCTCTTTGTCTTCTTCTTGGCGTTCTTCTTGGACTTCTTTGAGATTGCATTTATTGTGGTGCCCATGCTGGCACCGGTGGCCGTTAAATTGCTCTCACCCGTATTGCTCGAGTCTATGAATGGCAATCCCCAGTCAGCAGCAAGCGCAGCTCTTGTTTGGTTTGGGGTGATGTTGTGCGTCAACATGCAAACCTCATTTATGCACCCACCTTTTGGTTTTGCCTTGTTTTATCTCAGGGGTGTTGCCCCCAAAGAGGTAAAGAGTAGCGATATCTATTGGGGCGCATTACCTTGGGTAGCCTTACAACTTGTCATGGTGGTACTGGTTATGGCTTTTCCAGCAATGGTGACCACTTTCCTAGATAAACCTGCAGCGGTAGTGCAAAGTCAGGAATTTAATTTCACAGAATCCGACGAAAATAAACCAGAGCAATCCAATAAAGTGGATGAAGATGCTCCAGTTACTTTTCAATTAGATAGGCCTGGTAAATAATTCCAGCCTTAGATCGTTGTTTTTTACCCCGAGAATATTCCAGCATCGATGCACTAAGGTGTATTGCATTGGTCGGCGATTGCAAAAGATATAAAGTGTCATTAGTTTCGCCTGGCGAACTATCAGGAAATGCTGAGGCGATAGGTGGAATATTTTTTGTTCTTGTCTTCTTCACCGCATAATTTCCTTGTAAATAGAAATCAGCAAAGATACATAGCTTCATTTAGATTTGCAAACAAAAACCCCGCATCTGCGGGGTTTTTATATCAAGAGTCAGAATTCCTTTTATAGGGTGATATCCGGCTGCTGTCGCACGCAGTCGACATAGTACTCACTACGTCCATCCACATCCGCTTTAACCAAGCCATGAATATCGGTCTCAAAGCCAGGGAACTTCTCATTAAAGTCCCTCGCAAAATAGAGATAATCCACGATGCGTTTGTTAAAGCGCTCACCTGGAATGAGAAGTGGAATACCAGGAGGATAAGGTGTAACCAACATGGCGGTCACGCGACCGTCCAATTGATCCAATGGAACGCGATCGACTTCTTTGTGCGCCATTTTTGCCCAAGCCTCTGAAGGCATCATGGCTGGCTCCATATCCGATGTGTACATCTCAGTAGTCATACGAGCCACATTACGGCTCTTATAGAACTCATGGATTTGCTGGCAAATGTCTTTCAGACCAACGCGCTCATAACGTGGGTGCTTCGCCACGAACTCTGGCAAGACTTTCCACAGCGGTGCATTTTTATCAAAGTGATCTTTAAATTGTTGCAACTCCGTTACCAGAGTATTCCAACGACCTTTGGTGATGCCGATGGTGAACATAATGAAGAAAGAATATAAGCCGCACTTCTCCACGATCACACCATGCTCAGCAAGATACTTAGTCACGATACTTGCTGGAATACCCATCGAGCCAAAATTACCTTCAATATCAAGACCGGGGGTGACTACTGTAGCCTTAATCGGATCAAGCATATTGAAGCCCTTGGCAAGTTTGCCAAAGTCATGCCAACTTGCATTCGGCTCCAACACCCAATCAGAGCGCTCGCCAATACCCTCTTCGGCCAAATGATCTGGGCCCCAAACCTTAAACCACCAATCTGCGCCAAACTTATCATCTACTTCACGCATGGCGCGACGGAAATCCATTGCTTCAGCAATAGATTCTTCAACCAAGGTAGTCCCGCCAGGAGATTCCATCATCGCTGCAGATACGTCGCAAGACGCAATGATGGCGTACTGAGGGCTGGTTGAGGTATGCATCAGATAAGCCTCATTAAAACAATCCTTATCCAGCTTGTGCTCTTCAGCATCCTGTACCAACACTTGTGAGGCCTGAGATAAACCTGCCAAGAGCTTGTGGGTTGACTGGGTAGCGAACATCAAGCTCTTCTTGGTCCGCTTACGGTCAGCGCCAATCGCATGCATATCTTTATAGAACGGATGAAATGCAGCATGTGGCAACCAAGCTTCGTCAAAATGCAAAGAATCAACCTTGCCATCCAGCATCTCTTTGATCATCTCCACGTTGTAAACGATACCGTCGTAGGTGCTTTGCGTCAGCGTCATCACACGTGGAACAACGTTCTTGTTCTTGATGAACGGGTTGGCATCAATTTTCTTTTTGATGTTGGCCCACTCAAATTCCTCTTTTGGAATTGGACCAATAATGCCAAGGTGATTACGGGTTGGCATTAAGAAAATCGGGATTGCGCCCATCATCGTGATCGAATGAATCACTGACTTATGGCAATTACGATCAACCAAGACAACGTCACCAGGGGCAACGGTGGAATGCCAAACAATTTTGTTTGAAGTCGATGTTCCATTGGTTACAAAGAACAAATGATCTGAATTAAAGATGCGGGCTGCATTGCGCTCGCTCTGGAGGACTGGTCCAGTATGGTCCAGGAGTTGACCCAACTCCTCCACCGCATTACATACGTCAGCGCGGAGCATATTCTCACCAAAAAACTGATGAAACATGCGTCCTACAGGACTCTTTAGAAATGCAACGCCCCCTGAATGGCCAGGGCAATGCCAAGAGTAAGAGCCTTCAGATGCGTAATTGGTTAAGGCACGGAAGAATGGTGGCGCCAATGAATCCAAATACACTTTGGCTTCACGAATAATGTGGCGCGCAACAAACTCAGGAGTATCTTCATTCATGTGAATGAAGCCATGTAATTCGCGCAAAATATCGTTAGGCATGTGGCGCGAGGTACGGGTCTCACCATACAAGAAGATGGGAATATCTTCATTGCGCTTGCGCACCTCAGTAATAAACGCACGCAAGTTATTCAATGCAGGAAGATCATGATCCTCAGAATCTGAAACAAACTCTTCATCATCAATAGATACGATAAATGAAGAAGCACGGGATGCTTGTTGGGCAAATGAGGTCAAGTCGCCATAGCTAGTTAAGCCAATGACCTCCATACCTTCGTTCTCAATCGCCTCGGCGAGGTCGCGAATACCCGAACCCGAAATATTCTCTGAGCGAAAGTCTTCATCAATAATGATGATTGGGAAACGAAATTTCATAAATACTCCCCTGCTGTTTTGTCCGATGTGTTCGGAACCCACTTCTCAAAATTGGCTAGATCAATGACCCGCCCACCATCTGGCAAAACCGTGACTATATCGATAAATGACGCATTTTGCTGCACATCCCGAGGCAAGTAAACATGTCGGGCATAAACTTGGTTGGCGAGGCTCTCGTGATAGCCCGTAAAGGTAATTAAGAGGTGCCAATGGCCATTGAGCGCGCTATTACCTAAGAACTCATTTAAGGCACTAGATTCATCCAGGCTATGCATTGCAGTCCACGTCAAAGAGAAGACTGGACTCTCTGAACGATGGAGTGGCAACTCAACTGATCTCCGATAGCGCTCGCCCTCTGCTGTCATGCTCTCAGCAATTAACCATAGGCGAAGTTGAGCCTCCACAATATGCGAGCTACGATCATTGGCAACGCGAAACTTTAAGGTTTTGATGCCATCATGATTACCCACTACCGCTACTTTCGTGAATCGCACACCAGCCGTTGGTCGTGTAAATCGAGCGAACGCTAAACCCGTTGTTAAAGCTGAGTACACAATTCCAAAGAATGCCTCGAATGTCACGATTGAGTTTGGCCAATGCCCTACTGGCGTCATCTGACCATAACCAATGGTTGCCATAGTTTGTACGCTAAAGAAAAATACATCAATCAATGAGCCTGGGGTTGTATTGGTGATCGCGCCTGGTCCACAGGCTAAGTAGGCCAATGCAAATAAGAAATTGGTACCCAAGTAGACACAAATCACTAAGAGCAAAAACTTGCTCCAGCTTGTGCCTAACAACCAATGATAGAAATTGTTTTCTGGACGCGCTACGGCCGAACGCGTCAGCGTGGCGCGGTATTCATCGAGGTTGATCCGCTCGGGGCGGCGACCCAGGTGAAATTTTTCCACTACCGTGAATGAATTAGGTCTTAGGCAGGGTTACGCCCCGCTGACCTTGATATTTACCACCACGATCTTTATAGGATGTGCCACAAACTTCGTCACTCTCGAAGAAGAGTACTTGCGCGCAACCCTCACCCGCATAAATTTTGGCGGGCAATGGTGTGGTGTTAGAAAACTCTAAGGTGACATAACCTTCCCACTCTGGTTCGAATGGGGTTACGTTCACAATAATGCCGCAGCGTGCATATGTGCTTTTACCAACGCATACAGTTAAGACGCTACGAGGAATCTTGAAATACTCAACGGTTCTTGCTAAGGCAAATGAGTTTGGAGGAATGATGCAAACATCACCCTTGAAATCCACAAAGGATTGCTCATCAAAGTTTTTAGGGTCAACAATTGTGCTGTTGATATTGGTAAAGATCTTAAATTCGTCTGCGCAACGAATGTCATAGCCATAACTTGATGTGCCATAACTTACGATTTTGTTGCCTGAGGCGTCTTGGCGAATTTGCCCAGGTTCAAATGGGCTGATCATGCCTTGCTCGCCCATGCGGCGGATCCAGTGGTCAGATTTAATAGTCATGGGCGAATTGTAAAACCTTCGACCCCTACTGCCCATGAAATTATGGGGTTTTTGGACTAAAAACCACCCGCTCTGGGGCGTTGTAGATCTCAAAGTGTTTGCCCGAACAACGGGACAGGATGCTGAGGTTTGTCTTACGCGCCAGCTCTAAGCCCATCAGAGTGACCCCTGAGCGGGTTAGCAAGAATGGGATGCCCATCTGGGCGCCCTTGATCACCATCTCCGAGGTAAGGCGCCCTGTGGTAAAGAAGACCAAATCTCTGCCAGGTTTATTCGCCAGCCACATCAAGCCTGAAATCGAGTCCACCGCATTGTGACGCCCTACATCTTCAATCAGGTGCAATAGACGCACACCATGCTCACCCTCGCGCTCAAATACGGCGCAGGCATGAACTGATCCGGACTTTTTGTAAATCGTGTCATGAACCCGAATGTTCTCAACTAGGGCAATGATGGCCTCTTGGGTGAGCTTGGGGCCGTCTGGCAAGCGAATCTCTGCCATCTCCTCCATGAGGCCACCAAACATCGTGCCCTGACCACAACCGGTAGTGACAACGCGCTTGCTCGTTAAGGCGTCGATATCCACCGTACTGCGCCGAGTCTTCACCGCCGCCGAATCGGTTTCCCAGTCCACCTGAATACTTTCAATATCATCCGGCGATTCCACCAAGCGTTGATTGCGCAGGTAGCCCAAGACCAAAGCTTCGGGAGCACCTCCCAAGGTCATCAAGGTCACCACCTCACGCTTGTCCAGATAAATCGTCAGTGGACGTTCCCCAGGAATATGAGTTAACTTGCGACGCCCTGCCTCATCCAAAACCTCGACCTCGTGCACCAAGGGCACTGAAGCGCTGGACATTTGAATGGTGGGTTTTGCAGCCTCTACGGACATGAACTACCTTCTAAATCGGGGGTGAGCACTATTTTATCGACACTAAACGGATCTTTACTTTAACCGCAGACTAAAATCACTGCTCAAGCCATCATAATGTTGGATTAAGCCCCAATTTAACCTTTCTTCAATCATCCGCTTTACATGAGTAGCTCACAGCGCCGCCTTCTCGTTACCTCCGCCCTGCCGTATGCCAATGGTCAGATCCATATTGGCCACTTGGTGGAATACATCCAAACTGATATTTGGGTTCGCTTCCAGCGCATGCGCGGCCATGAGGTTCATTATGTTGGCGCCGACGACACCCATGGCACACCCATCATGCTGCGCGCCGAGAAAGAAGGGTTGACTCCTAAAGAATTAATCGCGAATGTTTGGAAAGAACATAAACGCGACTTCGACAATTTTCTGATTTCATTTGATAACTACTACACCACTGATAGTCCTGAGAATGAAACACTCTCACAAAGCATCTACCTCAAGCTACGCGATGCAGGGTTGATTGAGAAGCGTGCTATTGAACAGGCATACGATCCAGTCAAAGAGATGTTCTTACCAGATCGTTTCATTAAAGGTGAATGCCCGAAGTGTGGCGCAAAAGATCAGTACGGCGACAATTGCGAAAAATGTGGTGCTACTTATTCCCCAACGGATTTAAAGAACCCGTTTTCAGTAGTGAGTGGTGCAACTCCAATCAAGAAAGTCTCTGATCACTATTTCTTTAAATTATCCGATCCACGTTGCGAAGCTTTTTTACGTGAGTGGACACAAGTAAAAACACCGCTGCAATCCGAAGCCCGTAATAAGATGAAAGAATGGGTTGGTGAGCCTGGCGATAGCAAATTAGGCGACTGGGATATTTCTCGTGATGCCCCCTATTTCGGCTTTGAAATCCCCGATGCACCTGGTAAATACTTCTATGTCTGGCTGGACGCGCCAATTGGCTACTACGCCAGCTTCCTCAATTACTGCCAAGCCAAAGGCCTGAATTTTGATGAGTGGGTCAAGCCTGACACCACTACAGAGCAATACCATTTCATTGGTAAAGACATTCTGTATTTCCATACCCTGTTCTGGCCAGCCACTTTGCAATTTGCAGGCTACCGCACGCCAACCAATGTATTCGCTCATGGATTCTTAACCGTTGACGGCGAGAAGATGAGTAAGTCACGTGGTACGCTCATTTCTGCAAACAGCGTGATTGAGTGCGGCTTTAATCCTGAATGGTTCCGCTATTACTTTGCTACTAAGCTTAATGACAGCATGGAAGATTTAGATTTAAATCTTCAAGACTTTGTTGCGCGTGTGAATAGTGATCTGTTAGGTAAGTACATCAATATTGCAAGCCGTAGTGCCGGTTTCTTGGTGAAGCGTTTTGGCGGCGTTGTTTCTGATGAAGCAATGGGTCACCCCTTGTTAAAAGAAATTGCAGACGCCAGCGAAAAAATTGCGGCACTCTACGAGGGAAGAGAGTTTGCCAAAGCCTTGCGTTCGATCATGGAGCTTGCAGATAAGGTAAACGGCTTTGTTGATGAAAACAAGCCTTGGGAAATCGCTAAGGATCCAGCCCGTGAAGCTGACCTACAAAAAGTCTGTAGCGTGACCCTAGAAGCATTCAGAATGCTCAGCCTTTATTTAAAGCCAATCATCCCGAATGTGGCTGCCGGTGTTGAAGAATTTTTGTCATTGAAACCCCAGTCTTGGTCTGACATCGCCACACCGCTCTCAAGCAAAAACCCAATCAAGCCCTACAAGCACCTCATGACCCGGGTTGAAGCCCCACAAATAGAGGCTTTACTGGCTGCAAACTTGTAAAAATCGGTCTAAAAAGCACCTATAATGGTGCTCATAGACCTCAATGTGCATTAGCCTTTAACTTTATAAGTTATTGAATTTATTGAGTATTTTAGGAAACGTCATGGCAAGATACCAATCCGAATTCACCCAGTTCTTAAATGAACTGAAGACCCAAAAACCACATCTGGAGGCTGACCAACAAGCTGGTCGCGCCCTACTATGGGACAAGGAGCCTCTGACTGTCGAAGACCAACGTCGCGCCAAAGCAGCCAAACTCAAACAACGCGCCTACGTTTACTCGAATGACTGAGCCAAATTCTCAGCCAATTCCGGATTTACTAGATAGCACCCCATCGGTCACCGATGGTATGTCGGAAGCGTTCGCCAAGCTTTATGGCGAACCACTGTTTAAGCTTCCAAACGATTTATACATTCCGCCTGATGCATTGGAAGTTTTCCTTGAGGCCTTTGAAGGCCCGCTCGATCTTTTGCTGTATTTGATTCGTAAGCAAAACTTTAATGTTCTCGATATTCCGATGGCGCAGGTTACACAACAGTACCTCAGTTACATCGACCAAATTCGTCATCACAATCTTGAGCTCGCTGCAGAATATCTACTGATGGCCGCCATGTTGATTGAAATTAAATCACGCATGTTGTTGCCAATGAAGAAGGCTGACAGTGAAGAGGAAGTGGAAGATCCACGCGCAGAGCTAGTTCGTCGCCTACTTGAATATGAGCGCATGAAGCTGGCCGCTCAAGAGCTCGACCAAATTCCACAGCATGGACGTGACTTCCAAGTGGCGCATGGTTTTGTCGATACTACCGTTGCAATCACATGGCCAGAAGTCAATTTAGAAGACCTACAAATGGCCTGGCGCGATGTCTTGCACCGCGCTAAGTTAACTCAGCACCACACCATCACTCGTGAAGAACTTTCTGTGCGTGACTTTATGACCCGTATTTTGCGTCGCCTGCAAAATACCCGCTTTATCGAATTTAGCGAACTATTTGAAGATGCCATCAAGTCTGGCAAGGGAATTCCAGTTGTCATTGTCAACTTTATTGCCATGCTGGAACTTTCTCGCGAATCTTTGGTGGAGATCACCCAAGCAGAACCCTACGCACCAATTTACGTTCGCCTAGCCTACACTCCTGTTGCATGAAAATCATTAGCGATATTCAAGAACTGCGCGATCATTTGCGCGGCCAAAATCGCGCCTCCTTTGTGCCCACCATGGGTAATCTCCATGAAGGCCATCTATCGCTGATGCGCCTGGCAAGGCAACATGGTGATCCAGTAGTTGCCAGCATCTTTGTGAATCGCTTACAGTTTGGCCCAAACGAAGATTTCGATAGCTACCCTCGCACGATGCAGACCGATATTGAAAAGCTTGAAAAAGAAGGTGTGTATATCTTATTTGCACCTACTGAGCGCGACCTCTATCCACAGCCACAAGAGTATCGAGTAGATCCGCCTCAACAGCTTGGTGACATCCTTGAAGGCGAGTTCCGCCCAGGCTTTTTTAAGGGCGTGTGTACCGTAGTTTTAAAACTCTTTTCCTGCGTCCAGCCCAAGGTTGCCGTGTTTGGCAAAAAGGATTATCAGCAGTTGATGATCATCCGCCAAATGGCCAAACAATTTGCTTTGCCAGTAGAGATTATTCCTGGCGAAACCATTCGCGCTGATGATGGCTTAGCGCTCTCTTCCCGAAATGGCTACCTCTCTAACGAAGAACGTGCGGAAGCACCTGAACTACAAAGAGCGCTCAAACAAGTGCGTGAACAAGTATTGCAACTCAGTTCACGAAACGCCAATGCAATATCCGAGATTGAAAAAGCAGCAGTTGCCAATTTAGCAAGCCGGGGTTGGAAGCCTGATTACATTGCCATTCGTCAGCAAAGCAATCTTGCGCCCGCTTCAAATGAAAACCTACAAGCAGGCGAGCCTCTAGTCATTTTGACTGCCGCCAAACTTGGAAAAACTCGCTTGATTGATAACCTAGAGATTTAATTCTCTAGGCATCAGCTTACAGGGCGAAGAACTGCCCTACTTGTAGACTCAACTCTTTAGCCAACTCTGCGCCATTCACCTTGCCAGCCGCACCTTTTGCTTTGAGTACTTCGATCTGCCCACCATGACAGGTCACAAAGAATGAATCCAAAGTGATTTGAGTTACCTCACCTGGCTTGCCCTTAACGGCACCGAAAGTTGCTGCAATATGCTTATGACAATCGTAGATTTGTACTTTTTGCTCACCAAACTTGGTCCATGCACCCGGCGCAGGGTTGCATGCGCGAATCAAGTTATAGATTTGGCTAATGTGCGATGCCCAATGAATCTGAGCGGCATTGGCATCAAACCAACCTTCGTAATTTGCTTGTGACTCATCTTGCACGATTTCTTGATGCTTACCTGCCACCACGAGATCAGCGGCTTCCAACAGGGCTTTGACACCAATCGGAAATAAATGATCAAAGTAAATTTTTCCAAGAGTGTCATCCGGTCCGATGGCCACTTCTTTTTGCAAAATCACTTCGCCTTCATCCAAGCCATCGGATGGGCGGAAAATAGTCAGACCCGTTTTTTCCTCTCCCAATGCAATTGCCCAGTTGATGGCGCTTGGGCCACGATACTTTGGCAATAAAGATGGGTGGTACTGAATTGTGCCGTGCTTTGGAATTTTGCAAAGCTCTTGCGGAACAAACTGCAACACATAAGCCATGACGCAAATATCCGCCTGGCTATCAATCATTGCCTGAGCCGCCTCAGGACTTTTGAGCGAAGCAAATTGCAAGGGATGAAGCCCCCTTGCAATTGCAGCTTCTTTTAAAACTTCTGGCTTGCTTGATTTGGGATTATCGGGTGGGCAGAAGACGGCAACCACTTCATCGCCGCGATCCAAAAACGCCTCTAAAGCCGCTTTACCGAAATCCGCACTCCCAATCAAAGCAACCCGCATCTTAGATCACCTTACTGTGACGAAGTTCGATAAGATCATCTGTAGAGTATCCAAGCTCGCTCAGAATCTCATCAGTATGTTCACCGAGTAATGGTGAGCGTGTCACTTCTGTTGGGCTATCTGACATCTTAATTGGATTGCCAACGGTCAAATACTTTCCACGAATCGGATGATCCACTTCCACTACTGTTCCTGTAGCGCGTAATGCTGGCTCTTCTGCGATTTCTTTCATCGACAAAATGGGGCCGCACGGAATGTCATACTTGTTCAAGATATCCATAACTTCAAACTTCGTCATGGTCATGGTCCACTTCTCAATCTCAGCGAAGATTTCCATTAAGTGTGGCAAGCGTGCCATCGGTGAGGCGAAGCGAACATCAGTAATCCAATCTTCACGACCAATCACTTTACAAACTGCTTCCCATACCGGAGCTTGAACAATCACATACATATAGGCATTAGGATCTTTTTCCCAGCCCTTACATTTCACAATCCAACCAGGTTGACCACCGCCAGAGGCATTACCAGCGCGGGGTACAGAGTCACCAAACTCGCCGTTAGGGAACTGTGGGTACTCTTGCATCAATCCATTGCGTTCTAGGCGCTGCTGATCACGCAACTTTACGCGGCACAAGTTCAACACCGCATCTTGCATCGCCGCCAATACCTTTTGGCCACGACCTGAATGGGTACGCTGATACAAGGCAGTCACGATGCCCAAGGCCAAATGCAAGCCAGTGCCGCTATCGCCAATTTGCGCGCCCGTAACCATGGGAGGACCATCATCAAAACCGGTTGTAGAAGCAGAGCCACCAGCACACTGTGCGACGTTCTCATACACCTTGCAATCTTCGTATGGACCAGGACCAAAACCTTTTACAGATGCCATGATCATCATGGGGTTCAACTCTTGAATACGTTCCCAAGAAAAACCCATGCGATCGAGTGCGCCTGGAGCAAAGTTCTCAACAAGAACATCACACTCCTTAATGAGACGCTCCAGAATTTCTTTACCTTTTTGAGTCTTCGTATTTACTGTGATGGAGCGCTTGTTGTGGTTCAACATCGTGAAATACAAGCTATCAGCATCAGGAATATCACGCAGCTGTCCGCGTGTCGCATCCCCTTCCCCTGATTTTTCTACCTTAATTACATCTGCGCCAAACCAGGCCAACAACTGCGTACAAGTTGGCCCTGATTGAACGTGCGTAAAGTCGAGGATTTTGACCCCTTCTAGTGCTTTTGCCATGGTTTAAGTCCTAATAAGAATGAAAATTTTGAATTAGGACGATTTTACCAGCGGGGGCTACTGGGAAACGGCATGTGCTTAATTTTTAAGCACACTCTACAGTCAAAGCCTACAGGAACTGCATACAACTAAGTTGTTGGATTCTCTAGGTCCGCAATGCGCTTTTTCAGAGCTCTTTCCTCGGCAAACCGAGCAGTCTCATCCCGAATAATTGCCACGACGCCATTCGCCTGGTGATTCGCATCAAATAGCATTCCAACAGTAAATGCGATCGAGAGTGTGTTGCCATCCTTATGCTTAGCAGGAACCTTCAGCAAAGAAGTGCCATAACGAGTTGTGCCTGTCTGCATTGATTTGCTATAGCCTTCGCTATGTCGTTGACGCTGACGTTCAGGAACAATCAAGTCCAAAGTCTGGCCTAAAGCCTCTTCTTCGGTGTAACCAAAGATGCGAGTGGCAGATGGATTCCACAAGACAATTTTTTCATTGGCGTCTGACACGATAATCGCATCACCAACACACTCTACCAACTGGTGTAAATCAATACTGGTTTTCATATTCTCAGTCTAAAACGATTTGCCAATATCTGCAGAAGTATTTCTTCTGAGATTAATAAGTAATAAAAAAGGCGCTCACGAGGAGCGCCTTAGAGATACTGCAATTACAGATGGTTCTTATTAAACTGCTTTTGCTGCGTGCAATTTAGCGATGTCATCAGCGCTGTAACCAAGGTCAGACAACACTTCATCAGTGTGCTCACCCAATACAGGAGATGGCTTCACATCGATTTGCAAATCAGAGAACTTGATTGGGCTACCAATAGTCAAGTACTTACCACGAACTTTGTGGTCAACTTCAACAATCGAACCACTCTTACGCAAGTCTGGTGATGCAGCCAATTCTTTCATAGAGAGAACTGGAGCGCATGGAATATCGAACTTGCGGAGAATGTCCACAGCTTCGTATTTAGTCTTATCTTTGAGCCAATCTTCAATAGTTGCGAAGATGTCAAAAATCTTATCTTGACGAGCTTCAGCAGTCATGTATTTAGGATCTGTTGCCCACTCTGGTTTGCCCAAAGCCTTAGTAATTGGCTCCCAAGCGTGACCTTGAATAGTGAAGTAGATGTATGCGTTTGGATCAGTTTCCCAACCTTTACACTTCAACACCCAACCTGGCTGACCGCCACCACCAGCGTTACCGCCACGTGGAACGACATCAGAGAATGAGCCGTGTGGATACTGTGGATACTCTTCCAAGTAGCCAACTTTGTCCAAACGTTGTTGATCGCGCAACTTCACGCGGCACAAGTTCAATACAGCGTCCTGCATTGAGCAAGATACTTTTTGGCCACGGCCAGTTTTTTCACGTTGCATCAATGCAGTCAAAATACCAATTGCCAAGTGCATACCAGTATTAGAGTCGCCCAAAGCAGCAGCAGAAACAGTAGGAGGACCATCCCAGAAACCAGTTGTAGAAGCAGCACCACCAGCACACTGAGCTACGTTCTCATACACTTTCAAATCTTCGTATGAGTGGCCATCGCTAAAGCCTTTTACAGAAGCCATGATCATTTTTGGATTCAATTCTTGGATACGCTTCCAAGAGAAACCCATACGATCCAAAGCACCAGGACCGAAGTTCTCAACCATTACGTCAGAAGTCTTGATCATCTTCTCTAAAACTTCTTTACCTTCTGCAGTCTTAGTATCCAATGTCAATGAGCGCTTGTTACCGTTGAGCATTGTGAAATACAAAGCATCAGCGCCTGGAATATCGCGCAATTGGCTACGAGTAACGTCGCCAGCACCTGGACGCTCTACTTTGATCACGTCTGCACCGTACCAAGCCAACAACTGAGTACATGCAGGACCTGCTTGTACGTGTGTGAAGTCAATAATGCGAATACCATCTAATGGTTTAGTCATGCTTGTTTCTCCTTAAGTATTTCTTGTTTGCTTCTAAATTAATTAAATTACTTCTTAGCAGCTGCTGTAGATGGGTTTAAGTTTGTTAAACGTCCACTTTCAGTACCTGCGGTCTCATCAATAACAGCATTGATAAGAGCTGGTTTACCGGCAGCAATTGCTTCTGTTAATGCTGCTTCTAATTCTGCTGGAGTAGTTACATAGTAGCCAACACCACCAAATGCTTCAATCATCTTGTCGTAACGCGCATCTTTAACGAACACGGTTGGCGCAACATCCGCACCACCAGTTGGGTTTTGATCTGTGCCGCGATACACACCATTGTTGTTAAACACAACGGTTGTGATTGGGAGCTTGTAACGGCAAACAGTTTCTAATTCCATACCGCTGAAACCGAAAGCGCTGTCACCCTCAACTGCCACTGTTGGCAAGCCGCTGGTAACGGCTGCGCCGATAGCGTAGCCCATACCGATACCCATAATGCCCCAAGTACCAGAGTCAAAACGCTTACGTGGCTTGTACATATCCACGATAGCGCGGCAGTAATCCAAAGTATTAGCGCCTTCGTTTACCAAGTTCACATCTGGGTTCTTCTTGATCACATCACGAATTACGCGTAATGCGCCGTGGAAGTTCATTGGATTAGCTTCTTTAGCCAATGTCTCAGCCATCTTCGCTGTGTTCTTCTCTTTCTTCTCGGTAATTGCAGCAATCCATTCAGCGCTTGGCTTTGGAACAGCAGAAATACCCTTCAAGAGTTCACCAACGCATGAACCGATATCACCAATCAATGGTGCAGCGATTTGCACGTTGCTATCGACTTCGTTTGCTTGAATATCGATTTGGATAAATTTCTTAGGATCTTTACCCCATGTCTTGCCTTTACCGTGCGCAAGCAACCAGTTCAAACGAGCACCAACCAACATCACCGCATCAGCCTCGGCCAATACGAATGAACGTGCTGCAGAAGCAGACTGTGGATGGTTATCTGGCAACAAACCTTTTGCCATAGACATTGGTAAATAAGGAATGCCAGATTTTTCGATCAAATCACGAATTTCTTTATCAGCTTGTGCATAAGCAGCACCTTTGCCCAAGAGAATCAATGGGCGCTTAGCACCTTTGAGCACATCTAATGCACGAGCAACTGCATCAGCAGCTGGGATTTGACGTGGAACTGGATCGATTACCTTGAAGATAGACTTCTTAGCTTCTTCAACAGGCATAGTTTGAGAAAGCAACTGTGCTGGCAAGTCCAAATACACACCGCCTGGACGACCAGAAACGGCTGCACGAATCGCACGAGCAAAACCAATGCCGATATCTTCGATGTGATTAATACGATAAGCAGCTTTACAGTATGGCTTAGCAGCATTGAGCTGATCCATCTCTTCGTAGTCACCCTGCTGCAAGTCAACGATCTCGCGTTCGCTTGAACCAGAAATCAAAATCATTGGGAAGCAGTTCACAGTAGCGTTTGCTAGTGCAGTCAAACCATTCAAGAAACCTGGCGCAGAAACAGTCATGCAAATACCAGGCTTTTGTGTCATGTAACCAGCAATCGCTGCAGCATTACCTGCGTGTTGCTCGTGACGGAAACCAATGAAGCGCAAACCTTCTGCCTGAGCCAAACGGCAAAGGTCAGTAATTGGAATACCAACAAGACCGAAAATAGTATTTAGGTCGTTTGCTTTCAAGGCATCGATAACGAGGTGAAAGCCATCTGTTAACTGGGTGTTTTGATTATCTGTTGTCATAGTTGTGTATGTGAATTGCAGGTATAGCCCCAACATTCGTCAAGGCAATTTAGCTTGCGCTACCGTCTCCAATAAAGTTATTAATCGCACAACGGGTTTTGGGACCCGCTTAGGCTGAGGTGAATATTAGGCTTGAGGGTCTAGATCATCATTGACTTCGGTCAATTTCCCTCAAATCCTTGATCCTAAAGGGGGTTGTCGACTTCCAAAAGGCTTAAATGAAGAGCTCTTTATGCTTGGTTTTGAGGCGGCTCAAGGTCTCTGGGGAGAGGTTTAAATAAGCAGCCAGCTCTTTCTTAGGGAGGAGCTCAAAGAGGTCCTCGTACTTACGTAAAAAGCGCTCTACCCGACCTGGTGCATCAAGCATATGTAAAGTAATCGTATGAGCCATGATCTCACTCATCAGGCGCATCACTTCAAACTCGAAGCTTTCCTTTAGCGACTTGTGCTCTTCCAGAAACTCTGCCCATTTTTTGAGGGGCATGCGAGCCACACGGGCTTTGGTAACGCTGGCAATGCTATATGGGGCCGCGGTCTTCAGGCGCCAAGCGGCATAGCTAGTCTCAATGTCTTTTTCAATGGCAAAACGCAAGATCATCTCTTTGGCATCAGCGCTAGAAACGATACGCTTGAGGATTCCATCCAGCACAAAGTACTGCTCCATCTGATGATCACCCTGGTGCAACAAGATCTCGGACTTTTTGAGATCTGAAATCTCTAAATGGCGCTCTAATTCCGCCATTGCAGCCGCATCTAAGCTATTGAGTACACAGTTTTGACTCAACTGAAGGCGAATCAGGTTTTTTTCGGGGTGCTTATCTAATGCGGTCATGAATCCTTCATCCTAGACCCATATTGTAGGCTTTTTTGGCACAAAAAGCGGGCATTTCAGCCTAAAACCCCAGCAAGATAGGCTAGAATTGCGGGGTCGTGGTGCCATATTGCAATGCAATAGGGTTAAACGGGAAACACTAAACGTGTGCTGCCCCCGCAACGGTAAGTAAATGCCTCTTTTATAAACACTTGAAGAGGTCAGGAATCTGAAAACGCCACTGTGCGCGTCAATCGCATGGGAAGGCCAGGTTCTGAGATTTACTAGCCCGGATACCGGCCAAGACAGGTGGAATTTTGCGGACGGGGAACTTCGCGCGCCGATGACAGCGCCCTATCTTGCGATCTGACGCCCAATTGACGCCAATCTCCTGCACAAGAAATTCTGTTCGACCCAGCTTACGGGGAAGTGAGCCAGGTATTCGACAACAGAAAGTTAAAAATGAAACAGCAGTTCAGTAAGAAGAAAATTGCCTTGCTTTGTGGCATTGCATATTCACTCATAAGCCCCAGCAATACATTCGCACAAAACTCTCAGTCAACAGTCATAGTCACTGGATCACGTTTTGCAGAAAACTTAAATGAGGTGCCGGCAAATGTAAATATCATCACCCGCGAGGAAATTGA
The DNA here is from genome assembly GCF_018687195.1 of Polynucleobacter sp. MWH-UH2A. Classification (NCBI taxonomy): domain Bacteria; kingdom Pseudomonadati; phylum Pseudomonadota; class Betaproteobacteria; order Burkholderiales; family Burkholderiaceae; genus Polynucleobacter; species Polynucleobacter sp. MWH-UH2A. The sequence goes on along the minus strand of NZ_CP061321.1, from coordinate 699,967 downwards.
AAATTCAAGCTCGAACACAATCCCTCAAGTACTCTCACAAATTGGTGGTCTACGCGTTTCAGGATTAAATTCAAGCTCATTAAATTTAGATGCCTCGGTTGATATGGGTGGATTTGGCCCTACAGGCAACAGTACGACCGCCGTTTTGGTGGATGGCATTCGCATAAATCCTATTGACTCAGGAAACATCGATTGGGAATCCATTCCAATCGACTCCATTGAACGCATCGAAATACTTCAAGGGGGCGCCAGTGTGCAGTACGGTAACGGCGCTGTCGGTGGCGTTATAAATATCATCACTAATGGCGGCAAAAAAAGCATTAATCAGGCATCCACCACTTATGGCAGTTGGGGAACCTCCATCAATAATGCTGTTTTTAAAAATGCCGTTGGTGAGACGACTTATCAGCTCAGTGCAAATACATCAAATACAAATGGATGGAGACCCAACACCGCCGCAAACGCATATTCGATAGATGGAAAAATTTCGCAGAACCTAGGAAATGGGGATCGATTATTTTTCGATGTTTATTACGCCTATACAAACTCACAACTAGCAAGTCCAGTGGTTGGACTTGTTGGGTCTGGCAACCCACTATCAGTCCGACCACAAAATGCTGGAAATAATTTGACTACAAATAATTCAGGATTTAGACAGGGGCTTACGAAAACAATAGATGAGAATTTTGTTGCAGAGCTTGATACTTCATACAACAAAAAAACTACATTCGCTTACACACCCCAAGCAGATTACTTTGCTGACGCATATACCGCGGGCTCAGCAATGAACAATAAACTTCAAGGCTGGCAACTTGCAGTGTCACCCCGAATTAAAGCAAATATTTCCAATATAGGCACCACTATAGTTGGCTACGATTTCTCAAAAGCAAATCAAGCCGGAAGCAATAGTTACAGCCCACAATCTCAATCAACTATTCTTGCAAACCAAGCAGATAACGGAGGTACTTACTACAACAACTTAATTAGTGACTCACAAAGCGCAACTCAAATCAATAATTCAGTCTACATAATCCAAAAAGTACCTTTCAATAAGATATTCGAAGCAAGCGGTGGATTTCGAAGACAAGTACAACAAGCCTCAACATCGAGCACATCAATTTCTGCGGCGAATGGCACTGTAACCAATAATCAACAATATTCCGCCAATGCTGGAGATGTTGCATTAAATGCCAATTACCTCCCTGGCCAAAGGGCGTACATCAAATGGAATCAATCGTTTAGATTTCCAAACATTGATGAGTACTGGGGATTTTCATATGGACCACCTCCCAATTACACAACCACTATGGTTTTTAGCGGAATCCTACAACCACAAACTACCCAAACCTATGAAATTGGTGGCAACTGGACGATGTTGGGCTCTCGACTAACTTCGTCGCTTTTTAAATCAATGACGCAAAATGAAATTAGTTATAACCCAGCAACTGGTTATAACTACAATTCTCCATACCAAACTAACCGCACTGGCGTTTTATTCGATATAGCATCTAACCTAGGAACCTCATGGAATATTGGAGCTGGTGGAAAGTATCAAAAATCATATTATGCCAACGGCCCATATTCGGGAAATGCAATTCCTATAGTTCCAGACACACTTCTCAACGCTAGAGCAAACTATATGATTACAAGCAATTGGACTCTGGGTGGAGTTGTAAACTACGTAAGCAATCAACACTACGATACTGGCCCAAGTTATTACAGCGCCTCTCCTGTAATGCCTTCATATGTTGTAGGAGATATTTTTACATCCTATAAATTTCAGGCTTTAGAAGCCCGTTTTACTATCAAGAATGTGGGTAACGCACAATACTCTACCTACGGAACTGCACCGAGTAATGTCTCAAGTAAGTACTCTTACTACCCTAGCGAACCTAGATCAATTTACGCAACATTAAAATACAGCTTTAATTAATCAATTCAGCGATAGACTCGGTTTGGACTGCTCCTTTAGCCTCCAAACTGAGATCACGCCATTCGTCTGCGCCTAAGGCTACAATGCCCATATGAGCGAGCCAACCTCCCTACCTCCCAGTCTTGATGACCTGAGTACGTCACTTCAGCGTTTGTCTGAAAAGATTTCTCTCATTCAAGATGCTGTGCGTAATCTGACACAGAGTCGTGTGCAACTTGAGGGCAAGATTGAGGATGCTCAAAAGCGAGTACAACGTATCTTGAGTCGTTTGCCTGAGCAAAACGATGGACGCCAACTCAATTTACTTGGCGAAACAATTCCAACAACCAATCCAGAGGACGACAGTGAGCCAACAACGCATTGAAGTAACTCTTGCCGGTCAGAAGATCACTCTAGCCACCAGCGCAGAACATGAACCACTGCTTCGTGCAGCCTGTGTATTGGTTGATGAACAAATTCAACTGGCGATTAGCGGTGGCAATCGCAGTATTGAGCGCGCTAGCATGATGGCCGCTCTCAAAATTGCTGGCGATCTAATTAAGTTACAAAATAATCAAACGCAACAAAGTCCTTCTTCGAATGTGAGCTCCGATGAAGTTACTCGTCTTCAAGCAGAGATTCGCGGTCTTGAGGAGCAGGTAGACACTTTGATGCAAACCCTTTCCCTGCCTGGTTCGCCAAGGCCAATAGTTCCTTGAACCGATGCGCAAGCATCCGGAACGATCTTTACCTTGTGGGCGTGAGCGTTTTGCGAGTTCACAGTACCAACTTAGACTTGGTTACTCCCTGAGTTCCTTAATGCACCCGAAACAAAGTAGCCGTTCCACCTTGAACCTTTGGGTTCAGGATGACGGCCTAGCGGCTAAGGCGGGGAATTCATGTTACTAAGCGATATCTTGATGCTGATGCTTTGCGGAAGCATCTCTGGATTTTTAGCGGGACTTCTGGGCATTGGTGGCGGCATGATCTTGGTGCCGTTCATGATCCTTGTTTTTAATCACCTCGGCTTTAATCAAGAGGTGATTGTGCACATGGCTATTGCTACAGGCATGGCTACGATTTTGTTTACTACCTCTTCAGCAATTTGGGCTCACCATAAACATGGCTCAATTGATTGGAAGCTCGTTGCCGCACTTAGCCCCGGAATGGTTTTTGGTGGCCTCATTGGTGGCAGTGAATTATTTGAAGCACTTAAGACTTCTTGGCTTTCATTATTCTTTGCCATCTTCATTGTCTACACATCGATTCAGATGCTGTTGAATAAAAAACCTACCGCAGGCAGAGATCTACCTGGCGTTATTGGTCTTTTCTCCTTTGGTGCCTTCGCCGGCGCTTTAGCTAGCTTGGTTGGCGCAGGTGGCGCCTTTATTACCGTGCCATTTATGCTTTGGTGCAATGTAAAGCCCCACACAGCAATGGCAACCTCTTCAGGCCTGGGACTTCCAGTCGCAATGGCTGCAACTCTTGGTTATATGTATGGCAGCTGGGGCAACCCCAATCTTCCAGAAGGCTCAATGGGATTTGTTTATTTACCTGCAGTAGCCTGCATTGTGATCGTAAGTATCTTTACAGCCCCCTTTGGTGCCAAGATGGCCAGGAAACTGAACGTCGCTCAACTCAAACGCGTCTTTGGCATCATGCTGTTTTTCCTTGCAGCCTTCATGTTCAATGAAAGCCGCAAGGCATTTGGTTTCTAAACAGCTCTAGTTTATTAACTACTGTATTGCTGGCGCAGAATATTCTTCTGCACTTTACCCATCGCATTACGAGGTAAATCTGCAACAATCTCCAAGCGCTTAGGTATCTTAAAGTTCGCAATCTGAGTTTTTAGAGTGGCGATCATCGCTTCGGAATTTAATTTAGCGCCCTTCTTAGGCACAACGATTGCCATAACTGCTTCACCAAAATCAGGATGCGGAATACCGATCACGGCGCTCTCATCAACGCCATCCATATCATCAATAAAGCCTTCAATTTCTTTTGGATATACGTTGTATCCACCAGAAATAATCAAGTCTTTACTACGACCAACGATGCATAAGTAATCGTTTGGAGCTTTGCCGCCATTTGCTTCTCCGCCCCAGCGACCTACGTCACCAGTCTTAAACCAACCGTCCTTAGTAAATTCTTCTGCGGTCTTTTCCGGCATACGCCAGTAGCCCTTAAATATATTTGGGCCTTTTACCTGAATGCTGCCGATTTCATTTACACCACAGGGCTTATTGTTTTCATTGACTACACGCACCTTCACGCCCGGCAATGGCAAACCAACAGAGCCGCCTACACGTGCACCTTTGTATGGATTGGAAACCAACATCACGGTCTCACTCATGCCGTAGCGCTCCAATATCGGCTGTCCAATCACCTTTTTGAAGGTATTAAAGGTTTCAGTCAGCAATGGTGCAGATCCTGAAATAAACAGGCGCATATTGCGGGTTACCTTCTTCGTAAATCCTTTATCAGCCAACAGGCGCACATAGAAAGTGGGTACACCCATTAATACAGTGGACTTTGGCATGTGATGGATTAACTGCGATACGTCTAAGCGTGGTAACCAAATCATCTTGCTACCGTTGATCAATGCACCATGTGCCGCCACAAAAAGACCGTGTACGTGGAAAATAGGCAAAGCATGCAAAAGTACATCGCCTTTTATCCAACCCCAATACTTTTGCAATACCTGGGCATTGCTATACAAGTTCTTGTGGGTCAACATCGCGCCTTTGCTACGCCCTGTAGTACCAGAGGTATACAGGATGGCAGCCAAATCATCATCTTTAGTGGCAACTGTCTTAAATACATCGCTCAACTTACCCGCACGCTCGAGCAAGCTACCCGTACGATCATCATCTAAGGTGAGAACATGTTTGGTTCCCGCTTTAGAAGCAACTTTCGATACCCAGGAATAGTTCTTGCTACTGCACACCACTAATGCAGGCTCAGCATTCTCAATGAAATATTGCATCTCAGCTGCTTGATAAGCGGTATTGAGCGGCAAATAAACATAACCAGCACGGATGGTTGCCAAATATAAGAAGAGAGCTTCCGGAGATTTCTCAACCTGGACTGCGACTCGAGCACCAGCCGGGAGCTTCAAGCTCTTTAATAAATTTGCCAGCTTGGCAGTAGCACGCTCTAAATCACTCCAGGAGTAATACAAACCATCATGGGTTTCAATCGCGCAGGCTGATTTATCTTTTGGAAAGCCTTTTTCCAATACTGAATACAAATTCATTGAAGCCTCTAATTAAACAATTTTAAGAATGAAGTATTAATCTAATTTCGCACCCGATGCTTTTGCTACAGCCGCCCAACGTTTAATGTCAGCTGCCACAAATTTGCCAAAAGCATCGCCTGACATATTCGGAGTATCTGAGCCATTGTTAGTCCAGATTGTTTTCAAGTCAGGGGTATTAATTGCTTTTTGTACTTCAACAATCATTTTGTCAATAATTGGCTGTGGTGTTCCCTTTGGAGCAAATAGACCATACCAAGTGGAAACCTCATAACCGACTAAACCCGCTTCAGCCGCAGTAGGAATTGAAGGAAAGCCAGGAGCACGCTTTTGAGATGCAACTGCTAAAGCAACAATTGAGCCATTCTTAATCTGCGCTGCAGATGATCCTAGTCCGTCAAACTCGACATCAACCTGCCCCGCAATCAGATCCTGCATTGCGGGCCCAGCGCCGCGGTAAGGAATATGCGTAATGAAAGTTTTCGTCAGCATCTTAAATTGCTCCCCAGCCAAATGGTGAGAGGAGCCATTTCCAGCACTAGCGTAATTAAATTTACCTGGATTCTTTTTCAGCAGATCAATAAATTCTTTCAGGCTTCTGACTTGTACATTCTTAGGATTCACCACGATTACCTGCGGTGGATTAGCAACCATTGCCACAGGAACAAAACTCTTTTCGATGTCGTAATCCAATGCGGGGTACATAGCAGGAGCAATCGCATGGTGAGCGGCGCCCATAAAGAATGTATAACCATCTGGCGCTGCTTTTGCTGCGATTGAGGCACCCAATGTGCCACCGGCACCACCACGGTTATCAATCACAATTTGTTTGCCCAACTGTTTTGTCAATTGCGCCGCTAAGGGTCTTGCAAAAGCATCTGTTCCCCCGCCAGCAGGGAAAGGAACAATAAATGTAATGGGCTTATTTGGCCAATCTTGCGCGATTGCGACCATAGGGGTCAAACACGCAATTAGCAGAACCTTTTTAAACCAGGTCATTAATGTTAAATACTTCATCATTTTGTACTCCTCCGTAGCCTACATCGATCTTTATATTTTTTATATACAACCGCAATACTGCTTTGGGACATGTCGTTCCTGCGCTTTTGGCATTTTAGAACGAATACCTCAAATTTTCCTCTGGAAACATCTCCCGCTATTTCACGCTTACAACTGCATTAAACGCCCTACCGCACGTGAATAATCAATTTCTCCATGAGTAAATCGCTCATGATTCTCTTCAACAGAAGAGAGATCATATAAATAATTGACCATCAAAGAGGCTGATTGGCGCAAGCCTTTGCGCGATAAATCCCCCGCCCAATTAATTTGATGCAATTTAGCGCCATTACCCAAATGAAATTTAGCTACTGGATTACCGTTTCTGCCAGCTGATCCCAAGGCCAAATAAATACTGGCAAGACAAAGCAAAGCGGACTTTTCTTTTTCTGTCGCGGAATCGGGATGCCATCCAGCACTCAGTCGCTCAGCCCAGGATCGCTTAGCAAGATCTAACACCTCCAAAGATTGCTCTCGAGCTAATCGAACGGCTGGCTTTAATTGCACGCCCGTTTTCTCATCACTAATATCAGCGCCCGCAGCAACCCAGTCCATAAATCCTGGAATAGGAGAAAGTGTTACAAAGGTTTTAATTCCAGGGAATTCGGCATGCAATTTCTCGGCGACGCGCTTAATTAAGAAATTCCCCATCGAGACGCCACGTAAACCGGGTTCGCAGTTACTAATGGAGTAGAAGGCAGCAACTTTGTATTGAGAGGTTTGGTGCACAGTCTCCGCTTTTTTATCCACCAAAGGGGTAATGACTGCAGGAATTTCAGGGAGCAGAGCGACCTCAACGAAGATCAATGGCTCATTGGGCAACTGTGGGTGAAAGAAAGCAAAACAACGACGGTCAGGCTGCAGGCGCCTGCGCAGATCATCCCAACCGTCAATGGCATGAACTGCCTCATGCTGAATCAACTTTTCCAAGACTTCTGCTGGGGACTTCCAGTCCACCTGATGCATTTTCAGAAAGCCGGGGTTAAACCAAGAAGATAAGAGATGACGCAAATCAAAATCCACCGCAGTCAACTCAGGCTGCTTATCTAAGAGTTGCAATAAATCACGACGCATTGCAACTAAGTCGGCAGTTCCATTGGTTGCACGATTGAGGCGACGAAATAATTCTTGTCGTGGTGGCTCAGTCACGCGTTGCAACTTAATATAGTTACGCGCACTAGCCTCACTAGAAAAGTTTTGCGCTGCTGCCACTACAGCAGCAGGGTCTGGATTTAATTTCTCGAATAAGAAAGTAAAAAACTTAAGATGCTGATCTTTAGTGAGTTTGCGATAGTTATTAAAGACGTCATCAGCCATGCTCAAGGCGTTTGACTCACCTCGCTCGGAAATCAGACGATTTACCGCACCAGTGACTCGTGAGAAATATCGCGCTTTTGCTAGCTTTTCAAGCATTTAAGTAACCCTCTAATAACCTACAAAGATTAAACAGAATCGTACTGCACTCTATTAAATTATGTAGCCAAAGACGCCGACCGGCGTTGTATTAGATAGATACCAAACACGATCATCGGCACGCAAAGCCACTGACCCATAGATAAGCCAAGACCCAAGAGGCCTAGAAAAGCATCAGGCTCTCTAGCGTATTCCGCCAAAAAGCGGCACAAACCATAGCCCAGCAAGAACAGACCTGAGATTTGCCCCACTCTTCTAGGCTTGCTTGCGTAGATCCATAAAACTAAACCAAGTAAGACACCCTCACCCAGTAATTGATAAATTTGCGATGGGTGACGCGGCACGGAATCTACCAAAGGGAATACCATCGCCCAAGGCAAATCTGTTGGCCTGCCCCAAAGCTCACCATTAATAAAGTTACCAAGGCGCCCGAAAGCCAATCCAAACGGAACTAAGGGAGCAACCAAATCACTCACAACAAAAAATTGCGTACCCTTCTTTTTTGCGAACCAAAGCAAAGCAATTAACACTCCCAAGAGGCCGCCATGGAAAGACATACCGCCTTCCCAGATCTTCAATATATTCAGCGGGTGTGAAAAATAAAACCCAGGCATATAGAACAAGGTGTAACCAATGCGGCCTCCTAGCACTACGCCCAAGACGCCAGCAAACAGTAAATCCTCTAAATCTTTATAGGTCCAACCCAAGGCTTGATAACGTGGCGCGCGAATACGCAAACGACCTAGCAATAAGAATTGGGCAAATGCCATGAGATACATCAACCCATACCAGTGAATCGCAAAGGAACCAATGCGGATTGCGGCAGGGTCAAACTGTGGATGAATCAACATGAAAAATCGAAATTAGCTTTTAGATTGGTCAAAGTTATGCAGTTCATGACCAAGCTCGCGATACGCTTTATAGCGCTCGCGCCCTGCTAAACGCTCAGCCTCATTGACCGTAACTACCTCAACAATACGTGGAAACCTTGCTACCAGCGCCGGCACATCAGCAGGCATACGCACACCCAGATGAATCATGACATCGGCATGCGGAATGGAATCAAGTGAAGGTGAGGCAAAGCTCTCACTGAGCACAATTGGGTTTTCAGCGGCAGCTTCATCGTCAATGAAACAGTGCGGCAAAAAATCCACAGGACTAAACGACCAAAGTAATTCGTCGAGTTTTTTTAAATCCGCCTTTTCACCAACAATCACGATATTGCGAACGGGCTGACCTTCTGGTGTGGCACTCCAAATTTTGCGCGTCAAGCGACACGCATATTCCAATTTGTCAGCTACATTGCTGTGAAAATCAATTCTTGCCATAGTTGCTAGATTTATTTTTGCTCAAGCAAGAAATTCACCAACAAAGGTACAGGGCGTCCGGTAGACCCTTTAGCCGCCCCACTCTTCCATGCAGTGCCGGCGATATCCAAGTGCGCCCATTTGTATTTTTCGGTAAAGCGTGAGAGAAAGCATGCCGCAGTAACGCTGCCAGCAGGACGACCACCAATATTGGCCACATCCGCGAAATTGGACTTCAACTGCTCATGATAGGCAGCATCCAATGGCAATCTCCATACCGTATCCAAAGAGTCTTGACCTGCTTTGGTGATGGCATGAACTAAATCCTCATCATCTGAGAACAAGCCACTATGAACATGACCCAAGGCAATCACACAGGCACCTGTCAGGGTAGCAATATCAATCACTGCCTTAGGCTTGAAGCGCTCAACATAGGTCAGCGCATCACACAAAATTAAACGGCCTTCTGCATCAGTATTCAGAATCTCAATCGTTTGCCCTGACATACTCTTCACAATATCGCCAGGACGTGTTGCCTTACCTGATGGCATATTTTCACAAGTGGGGATGACGCCAATGACGTTCTTCTTCAACTTCATTAACCCAGTGGAATACATTGTTCCGATCACGGATGCAGCACCGCACATGTCGTATTTCATTTCATCCATGGCTTCACCTGGCTTTAATGAAATCCCACCCGTATCAAAAGTAATTCCTTTGCCCACCAACACAATAGGCGCTTCACCCGCCTTACCACCTTGATGACGCATCACGATAAATTGAGGTGGCGTTTCAGACCCTTGAGCCACAGACAAGAAAGACCCCATACCCAAAGCCTGGATTTGTTTGAGGCCAAGGACTTCTACTTTGAGCCCTGCCTTCTTGGCCAAGCCTTGCGCTGTTTTTCCTAGATAAGTAGGCGTGCAAACATTCGGCGGCAAGTTACCTAAATCCTTCGCTAGGTTCATGCCCTCGACCATCGCGCCACCTTGCTCCACAGCAAGTTTCAACTCTTTTGCACACGCATCATTACCCGCAAACACCAATTGCTTGAAGGTATCCGCCTTATCTTTGGCTTTAAATTTCATGGCGGGCTGGCGCACGCCAAAACGATAAGCCTGATCACCTGCATACTGAATTGTCAGACGCACTTCTTGACCAATTGTTTCTGTCGCCTTTGAATGCGTAAAGCTTGGAGCAAACCAAATTGCATTCTCGATAGAGCCACCACTTAATGCTTTTAATCCTGCGCGAGCAACTTTAGAGTAGGCACGAAGACTGCGATCGGATGCTAAGTGCAAATCACCTAAGCAAATCAGTAGCACCCGTTTCGCTTTCACAGCATTGGCAGACCATGATTTGTCCGCTCTTAATACGCAAACCGATGCTGGTTTGCTATCTAGATCACCCAATACGTTAGCGTGAGCAACAGCCCCGCCTAACAACGTATCTAACTCAGCCAAAAGGCCCGATTTTGTTTTTGCACCCTTTGCGCCAGCAAATCCATCCAAATCCGTTTTGGCATAAGCTAAAACCAAACAATCTGTCGCCTGAGCCAATAGGGTCTTTAGGCTGGATTTAAGAGATTTGACGCTTTGAAGGTCTGCTTGAGAGAAAATCTTGGTACTAAATTGAATAGTCATGATGGATTGCGTTATTTATTACAGTGTTTTAGGTCGATTAAGGGCTAAAGCTACAAATTGACGTTGTTTATCCATTATCCTCCGACATGAGATTAACCTAATTTGTCTAAGCCCACTGATCAGCAATCAAGCCCCAAAAGCCAAAACTTAGCCCGAATTTAGCCCCAGACAAATACCCCGCCCATGATCTTCAAAAGTGCCCTACGCCGCGAACTTAGCTTTACTACTGGTGGGGTCTTTTTAGTACTGGTAACCATTATGGTGACAACCTTGGTGATTCGAATCCTGGGTTATGCAGCTAACGGCACCGTCAACCCAGAGGACGCAATCGTTCTAATCGCCTTAGCCACCTTGGGCTACCTTGCTGTTTTATTGACCGTTTCACTATTTGTTGCCACTCTCATCGTCTTGGTGCGTTGGTACAAAGATTCCGAAATGATTGTTTGGTTTGCTAGCGGTCTGAGCATTAGTAATTTGATACGGCCGATCTTGCAATTTGCTACGCCACTCATCATTGTGATCGCCCTCCTCGCGCTGTTTGTCTGGCCATGGGCTAATCGAGAAACAACACTTATTAGCCAACGCTTTCAACAACGAGATGACGTCTCAATGGTAAGCGCAGGGCAATTCAAGGAGTCCGCTCGTGCGGAGCGCGTTTTCTTCATTGAAGAGCTTGATGTCGATAAGAGTGAAGTGAAGAATATATTTGTTGCGGATAACAAGAACGGGCGTCTTAGCATTGCTGTCGCATCTACTGGATTTATTCAAAATTCGGAAGGCGGAGAAAAATCGATTGTTCTGCGCAATGGTCGTCGCTATGAAGGCTATCCCACAGAGCCCGATTTCCGAATCTTGGAATTTAATGACTACACGACAAAGATTCGGAGTAAGGAAGCATTGGCTCCAGCACCCCGCGATAGAGAAAAAACGATTTCTGAGTTACTCAACGATGGCAATCCGAATGCGATTAACGCAAACCGCGCAGAGCTACTCTGGCGAATTGGCCTGCCACTCATGGCATTGGGCTTGGTGCTAATCGCTATACCGCTTGCCTATGTAAACCCCCGCCTCGGTAACTACACCGCCATGTTTTATGCGGTTCTCATTTATTTGATTTATAGCAATCTACTCAATCTGACCCAAAATTTTGTTGCTCAAGGTAAGTTCAGTGTGTTTGTTGGTATCTGGCCTATTCACATACTGGCCTTACTGATTGCAACCATGTTGATTCGTAATCGCATCAATCCTTCTGTGAAGTGGTGGCGCCGTCAGTTGCCTGCTGCATTGGCCAAAAAATGAAATTGCTCTTCCCCTACATCTACGAACGCTATTTAGCCAAGCAAATTTATATTGCGTTTGGCTTTATTTTGTTTGCCTTGGTAGCGCTGTTTCTGTTTTTTGATATCTTGAGTGAACTCGGATCAGTACAAGGTAGCTATACCCTTCCGTTGGCGCTCTTGCATGTCTTATTGAAAGCACCTGGTCGTATTTCAGAGATTATTCCGATCGCAGGTCTAATCGGCAGTATTTATGTATTTGCCATGTTAGCCAGCCAATCTGAATTCACCATCTTGAGAATTGCTGGACTCGACGTCAAACGGGGTCTGATTGCGCTGACTAAGATATCCGTACCACTGGTCGTGCTAACGCTGGTGATGAGCGAATGGGCCGGCCCTTATGCCGAGAACAAATCAGAGCAGATCCGCATGAAGGCGTTGGGCGCCACTTACTCATCCCAATTTAAGACTGGCGTTTGGGTGAAAGATCGTCTGCGTGATGAAGATGGTAGCGGCCCCGTGCGGCCCGGAGTTCGTTATGTGAACGTGGGCAATGTCGATAAGGACAATGAGATTCGCAATATCCGCATGTACGAATTTAACGATACCTACAACCTGCTATCCATTCGTAGCGCACCTTCTGGTCACTTTGATGAGAGCGGCATCTGGGTTCTCAACGATGTAACTGAGACCCGCTTCAAAGAAACTAAACAATCGGATCCACTCAATCCCGTATTTAGCGCACAAACCTTAACCCACCCCATCTTGACGCTGGAGTCAGAAGTAACGCCACAGATTCTGAATGTGCTGTTAATTAGTCCGGAAAAAATGTCGATTGTGAGTCTGGCTCGCTTTATTGCGCATCTTCAAGAAAATAAACAGGATGCCAAGCGCCATGCAATCGCCTTTTGGAAAAAAGTGGTCTACCCCCTCACGATTTTCGTGATGCTTGCTTTAGCCCTTCCGTTTGCTTACTTAAAGGTACGCGCTGGTAGCGTCGGTATTAAAGTTTTTGGCGGCATCATGCTGGGCATGAGCTTCCAACTCTTTAATTCTTTATTCTCGAACGTGGGCTTACTCAGTGCATGGCCAGCGCTATTAACAGCACTGATTCCCCCGATGCTCTACTTCCTCTTGGCCCTTGCTGCGCTGAGATGGGTTTCTAAAGCCTAATATCTAAAATTCATATAGAATCTACTCCATATATCTATGTAGATATATGGATAGGAGTCCTTTTCATGAATTTGCATCAATTTCGCTTTGTCCGCGAAGCTGTTCGGCAGAACTTTAATTTGACGGCTGCAGCAAAAGCCCTTTTTACGTCTCAGCCCGGCGTTTCTAAAGCCATCATTGAGCTAGAAGATGAACTCGGTGTAGAAATTTTCCGCAGGCACGGCAAACGTATTCGTTCGCTAACAGAGCCCGGCAAACGCATCTTGGTTTCTATCGAGCGCATTTTGGATGAAGTGGAAACATTAAAGCGCGTGGGTAAAGATTTTGCGAGTCAAGACCAAGGCAACTTCGTTATTGCAACCACACACACTCAAGCACGCTACGCATTGCCTAAAGTGCTCACTGAATTTACGAAACGTTTTCCAAAGGTACGCGTCAGTATTCAACAAGGTAGCCCAGGACAAATTGCTGAGCTCCTCATCCATGATCGTGCAGATATCGCAATTGCGACAGAGGGCATTGCGAATACGCCTGGGGTTCTTGCTCTACCGGGATACCAATGGCAACACGTGATTATGGTTCCACTCAGCCACCCCTTGCTAAATCAAGCAAACGTTACCTTAGAAGAAATCGCTAAGTACCCCATCATTACTTACGACAAAGCGTTTGCTGGTCGTAGCAAAATTGATGCAGCCTTTGCGCAACGGAACATCGAGCCTGACATTATTTTGGAAGCCATTGATGCTGACGTAATCAAGACCTATGTCGAAGCAGGCATGGGAATTGGTATTGTTGCAGGCCATGCATACGACCCTGATCGAGATCGCAATCTCAAAGTGATTAACGTAGGACATTTATTTGGAAACAACGTTTCTCACATCGGCGTCAAGCAAGGCGCCTATCTTCGCTCATTCGTGTATACCTTCATTGAACTGTTCTCACCAACATTGACCAAGAAAATAGTTGAACAGGCCATGAATGAGAAGGCAGAGACATACGAGATCTGATCGCAGACTTAGGTGCGAATGATTCAAGTGGGTCTGAATGGGGCTGAATTAGGTTCACCAAGTTCAATTGATGGTGCCTCGGGGCGGACTCGAACCGCCACGCCTTGCGGCACCGGATTTTGAGTCCGGCACGTCTACCAATTCCATCACCGAGGCAGGTGTTTGCAGTGGAAATTCTGCTGTATTAGCCAAATTGCTATAGCTAAGACATGAGAGTGTAACAAAAATTGCCTCTATGCCCCCTACCTCGCTTTCAGTACCCCTTAAAATAGGGTCTTATAGCCAAATAATGTAAAGGACTTACCCGTATGGCCGGCCACTCGAAATGGGCCAATATTCAGCACCGCAAAGGACGTCAAGACGAAAAACGCGGCAAGATTTGGACCAAACTCATTAAAGAAATTACCGTTGCTGCCAAACTAGGTGGCGGCGATCTCGCTACAAATCCCCGTCTACGCTTGGCTGTTGATAAAGCCAAAGACTCTAATATGCCGAACGATAACGTGCAAAGGGCTATTCAGCGTGGCACCGGCACTTTGGAGGGCGTGAGCTATGAAGAGATCCGTTATGAAGGCTATGGCATCAATGGCGCCGCCATCATCGTGGATTGCTTAACTGACAACCGGACTCGTACCGTTGCTGAAGTGCGTCATGCTTTCAATAAAAATGGCGGCAATATGGGTACCGAAGGATCCGTTGCCTTCTTGTTTAAGCATTGTGGCCAAATGTTATTTGCACCAGGGACCAATGAAGATCAACTCATGGAAGTAGCATTAGATGCTGGTGCCGATGACGTGATTAGTCATGACGATGGATCTTTTGAAGTACTCACACCCGTGCCTGATTTTCCAAAAGTGCAAGATGCCATTAGCAAAGCGGGATTAAAAGCGGAGCTGGCTACGATTGCCATGCGCCCTGAAACCGAAATTTCGCTTGAAGGCGAACAAGCCGAGAGCATGCAAAAGCTACTCGATGCGCTTGAGAATCTGGATGATGTACAAGAAGTATTTACCAACGCCGCCCTGTAACTCTATTCGCCTTATAACCCTATTCATTCTTTCTGATATTTGCCATTATGAAAATTCTTCTCGTTGGATCTGGTGGACGCGAACATGCCCTAGCTTGGAAACTGGCTCAGTCCCCGCAAATTCAAACTGTTTATGTAGCACCAGGTAATGGCGGCACTGCTACTGCCAAACAAGCTGCGGCTGGGATTGAGAATCTTCCGATTACAGGTCTTCAAGAATTGGCAGATTTTGCTAAACGCGAAAAGATTCACCTCACTGTAGTGGGTCCAGAGGCACCACTAGCAGCAGGTATTGTGGATGTCTTTCGAAATAACGGTTTACGCATTTTTGGCCCAACACAATTGGCTGCCCAACTGGAGTCCTCAAAAGACTTTTCTAAAGCCTTCATGAAACGGCACGGCATTCCTACTGCTGACTACCAAACATTTTCTAATGCATTAGAAGCGCATGCTTATATTGATGCCAAAGGTGCGCCGATTGTGATTAAGGCAGATGGTCTTGCTGCAGGCAAAGGTGTAGTTGTCGCCATGAGCCTGAATGAGGCGCATGCTGCAGTAGACATGATGCTGGCTGATAACAAATTAGGTAATGCTGGCGCACGTGTGGTGATTGAAGAGTTCCTCACTGGTGAAGAAGCAAGCTTCATTGTTCTGGTTGATGGAAAAAATGTGCTTGCCCTAGCTACTAGCCAAGATCACAAACGTTTATTAGATGCCGATCAAGGCCCTAATACTGGCGGCATGGGTGCTTACTCCCCTGCTCCTGTAGTTACACCGGAAATTCATGCGCGCGCCTTACGCGAAGTCATCATGCCAACCGTTAAAGGTATGGAAGCAGATGGTTTGCCGTATACCGGCTTCTTGTATGCAGGACTTATGATCGCACCTGATGGAAAAATCAAAACCCTTGAGTTCAATTGCCGCATGGGCGATCCAGAAACCCAACCGATCATGGCTCGCTTGCGTAGTGATCTCGTAAATGCGCTTGACCACGCTGTTGATGGCAAGCTCAATGAAGTGGAACTCGAATGGGATCGTCGTACGGCGCTTGGCGTAGTACTGGCTGCTCACAATTACCCAGACACTCCACGCAATGGTGATGTCATTACTGGCATACCAGCTGATACGGATGATCAGATCACCTTTCATGCGGGCACCAAATTGCAAGATGGCAAAGTTGTGACCTCTGGCGGGCGAGTTCTCTGCGTTGTTGGTTTAGCAGATACTGTAAAAGGTGCCCAACAAAAGGCTTATGACGCAATTAGCAAAATCGAATTTGACGGCATGCAATATCGCAAAGACATTGGTTACCGCGCTATTAAATAAATACTCAAAATAAAGATTGCCTCTTTTGTCAGCTGAACAGACCCAAATCGATATAGCAGCCTTAAAGAATTATTTTCTTGGGCTGCAAGATCGCATCACTAGCGCAATGAGTGCTTTAGATGGCAAAGCCTTTGTCGCCGATGAATGGCATAAGCCTGAGGACAGCAAACTCAAAGGATATGGTCGCACCTGCATCCTGGATGGCGGCAATATTTTAGAAAAAGGTGGGGTTGGTTTCTCCCATGTTCGCGGTGATCAAATGCCACCCTCGGCATCACATCATCGCCCTGAGGTAGCGGGTCGTAGCTTTGAGGCGATGGGGGTCTCCTTGGTCTTCCATCCGAATAATCCCAAAGTACCCACTACGCATATGAATGTGCGCTGTTTTATTGCGCAAGCGCCTGATAAGGAGCCAGTGTGGTGGTTTGGTGGCGGCTTTGACCTAACACCCTACTACGGCGTAGATGAAGATTGCAAACACTTTCATCAAACGGCTAAAGACGCACTAGACCCCTTTGGCGACTCACTCTACCCTCGCTTTAAGAAATGGTGCGATGAGTACTTTTATCTGAAGCATCGCGAAGAGCCTCGCGGTATTGGTGGTGTATTTTTTGATGACTTTAATGAATTAGGGTTTGAGAAAAGCTTTGCCATGACGCGCGCCGTAGGTGATGCCTTTATTAATGCCTATCTACCCATTGTGGAGAGGCGCTACAAAGATTCCTTTACGGCAGAAGAAAAGTCATTCCAAGAATATCGTCGTGGTCGCTATGTGGAATACAACCTCATCTTCGATCGCGGCACCATCTTTGGCCTTCACTCAGGCGGGCGTACCGAATCCATCTTGATGTCAATGCCACCTGTGGTGCAATGGCGCTACAACTGGCATCCGGAGCCTGGCACACCCGAGGCTAAGCTCTATGACTATTACCTCAAACCGCGTGATTGGTTAGCTTGAGCACTACAAACACAAGCACTCGTAAACGTATAGGCATTTTGGGTGGCACCTTTGACCCACCCCATGTAGGCCATTTAAAACTTGCCAGCCACTTTGCAAAACTCTTGCATCTCGACACTGTGTTGTTGATCCCAAGCGGTGAACCCTGGCAAAAAGGCAGCGGTATCACCCCCGCTGAAATCCGCTATCAACTAACAGAGGCTGCTGGTATTGATTTAGCCAGAGCATTTCTATATTTGAAGATCCCCACTCAAATTGGTATTGACCGCATTGAAATTGATCGCGCGGGGCCAAGCTACGCTATTGACACTGTCAAAGCATTACGTGAGCGATTTGGTGCTGAGGCTAGCCTCATTTGGTTAATGGGTGCCGATTCATTAAATGCGCTTCCGAGCTGGAACTCTTGGCAAGAGCTCATTCATTACGTTAATTTTGCGGTAGCCAGCAGACCCCATCACGATCTCGGGTTAAATAGTGATACTGAAGTAAACCACACAGTAAAGCAATTCCTCGATGCCCATCAAACAATGGAAACGAGTGCTCTTGAAAACCAAGCATTTGGCCTTATCTATATAGATGAGACACTAGCAGTTGATCTTTCTTCGACAAACCTTAGAAACCAGCTGAAAACAGCTCGCAATTCGATTGAGGCTGAAGCCATTCCATCTCATACCCTGAGCATTATTCACAATCTGGGCTTGTATCAGTAATCAAGCTAAGATCACACTCAACAGTAGAATAACGATACGACTATGGATTTACGAAAATTACAACGCGTCATCATTGATGCTTTAGAAGATGTTAAAGCGCAGGATATTCGCGTCTATGACACCAGCAAACTGAGCGAGCTCTTTGATCGCGTCATCATTGCGACCGGCTCTAGCAATCGCCAAACCCGTTCTTTAGCGATGTCTGTTAAGGAAGAAGTTAATGCCAAAGGTGGTGAAGTCATTTCAATTGAAGGACTAGAAACTGGGGAGTGGGTGCTAGTGGATTGCGGCGATATCGTGGTGCATATTTTGCAGCCCATGTTGCGCTCTTACTACCAACTCGAAGGTATGTGGGGTGCTAAGCCCGTGCGTGTGAAATTGGCTGGCGATAAGGGTCTCCCCAAAGCAAGCGAGCCCGACGAAGAGTAATTCACGCTTAGCCAATGCGCTTAACTATTGTTTCCGTTGGCCATAAAATGCCGGACTGGGTTGCTACCGCAACCCAGGATTACATCAAACGCATGCCCTCCGATTGCAGTATTGAAATCAAAGAAATTAAACCGGATTTAACTCCAGCTAAAGAGGCCGTAAAGATTCTGGCTGCGATTCCGAAAGGATCGCGTGTTATTGCGCTAGATGAGCGTGGCAAAGACCAGACTACGCAAAACTTAGCAACGCAACTAGCCAATTGGCGCCAAGAAGGCTTTGATATTACCTTTTTGATTGGCGGAGCTGATGGATTAGACGCTGACTTAAAGAGTCATGCGCAAGCCATGTGGAGACTATCCAGCCTCACACTGCCCCACGCAATGGCTAGAGTGTTGCTAGTAGAGCAACTCTATCGTGCTTGGACGATTCTGCAAGGCCATCCCTATCATCGCGAGTGAGCAATTGAGCAACTTTATTTATCTTGCCTCACAGAGTCCTAGACGCCAAGAACTTTTAAAGCAAATTGGCGTGCGCTATGAAATGCTGCTTCCTGTAGCCGGTGAAGATGTCGAAAGTATTGAAACCCCCTTACCTCAAGAAAAAGCAAGTGATTATGTGAAACGCGTCACACTAGCCAAAGCATCACTGGCACTCGCACGTTGGAAACAAAGCGGTCTGCCCTGGGCACCTATTCTGTGTGCTGACACTACAGTGAGCCTGCCCAATAGTCCCGATGGTGAAATTCTTGGGAAACCCATTGACGAAAACGATGCTCGCCGAATTCTAGAGATGCTAAGCGGCAAAACTCATGAAGTATTAACGGCTGTTGCCCTTACGAGCAAACCGGAAGATACGCCAAACTGTGTTGTGCAGATTTCGGAGGTGCAATTTACCCCTCTTTCCACAGAACAAATTGATGCGTATATCGCCAGCAAAGAGCCTTTTGGGAAGGCTGGTGCCTACGGCATCCAAGGCAGTGCTGGCGCATTTATCTCCAAGATCAATGGGAGTTATAGCGGTATCATGGGGCTTCCGCTTTACGAAACCGCCCAACTACTAGATCACGCGCGAATTACCCGCATATGAATGAAGAAATTCTGATTAATATCACCCCGCAAGAAACGCGCGTTGCCTTAATTCAACAAGGCGCAGTTCAAGAGCTGCAGATTGAGCGTACCCGTCAGCGAGGTATTGTTGGCAATATCTACCTCGCAAAGGTTGTCCGAGTTCTACCAGGCATGCAATCTGCCTTTATTGAAATTGGTCTTGAGCGCACTGCATTTATGCATGTGGCGGATATCACCCAAAACAATCCACAGGCTCAAATTGAGAAGTTATTGTTTGAAGGTCAGACACTGCTAGTACAGGTCCTTAAAGATCCGCTTGGTACTAAGGGTGCCCGCTTAACCACTCAATTAAGTATTGCGGGTCGTAATCTAGTTTATTTACCTCCAGCAGGTACTGATGTCGCTACCGAGAAATATATTGGCGTCTCTCAGCGCATTGACCAACCGGAGGAGCGTGAAGCTATCAAAGCACGCTTAGCGAGCTTGATGGTCGAAGACGAAAAAGGCGGGATTATCGTCCGCACCAGCGCTCAAGATGCTACCGATACTGAATTACAGCACGATATGCATTACCTCAGAACCACTTGGGAAAGCATTCGTGAGGCCATGAAGCACAAGGCTGCCCCCAGCTTGCTATACCAAGACCTCAGTCTTGCTGAGCGCGTCCTACGCGATGTTGCCGGTGAGGAAACAACGCAAATTCGGGTGGACTCTGCCGAGAACTTTGAAAAACTCAAAGGCTTTGCCAATCTGTACATGCCCAACTTATTGGGCAAACTTACCTTGCATCGTGGCGAACGCGCCCTCTTTGATCTATTCGATGTCGATGCTGAAATCAATAAGGCACTTGGTCGTCGGGTTGATCTCAAGTCTGGCGGCTATCTCATGATTGACCAAACAGAGTCCATGACAACGATTGATGTGAATACGGGCAGCTATGTTGGTGCGCGTAATTTAGATGACACTGTCTTTAAAACTAATCTTGAAGCTGCTCAAGCGATCGCCCGTCAACTGCGTCTCCGTAATCTTGGCGGCATCATCATCATCGACTTCATTGACATGATTAGCAAAGATCATCAAGAAGCGGTGCTAAATGAACTTAAACGCAATCTTGAGAGAGATCACGCCCGCACCTCAGTAAGCGACTTCTCTGCCCTAGGCTTAGTGGAGATGACGCGCAAACGCACTCGTGAATCACTGGCCCATATCACCTGCGAGCCTTGCCCCACCTGTACCGGTAAGGGAGAAATCAAAACTGCGCAGACTATCTGTTATGAGATTTTGCGGGAAATTGTGCGCGAGCATCGTCAATTTAATCCTCGCGAATTTAGGATCGTTGCCGCACCTGATGTCATTGATCTCTTCCTGGAAGAAGAAAATCAATTTTTAGCGCAGTTAGGTGACTTCATTGGCAAGCCCATCACCTTGCAGGCAGAAGGTAGCTTCCGCCAAGAACAGTACGATATCGTTCTTAGTTAGTTCTTTGGCGTATTAAGCGTTCGCAAACTGAATGCGATGAAGATTGGCATATAAGCCGTCTTGCTTGATCAACTCTTCGTGCGAGCCATTCTCAACAATGCGGCCATGCTCAAGCACCACAATACGATCTGCATGCTCAATCGTGGATAAGCGATGCGCAATTACCAAAGTGGTTCTACCCGCCATGAGGCGCTCCAAAGCATCTTGCACCTGACGCTCTGACTCTGAATCCAGGGCTGAAGTAGCTTCATCCAAAATCAATATAGGCGCATTTTTATAGATTGCTCTAGCAATGGCTAGGCGCTGGCGTTGTCCGCCAGATAAGCGGTTGCCGTTATCCCCCACCAAGGAATCAATACCGTCTGGAAGCTCACGAATCATGGCACTCAGATTGGCAGCTTCCAAAGCTTCCATCACGCGTCCACGATCAATGCCCTTTTCGCTAGTAGCACCGTAAGCTACGTTAGCCGCAATCGTGTCATTAAACAAAATCACATCCTGACTTACAAATGCCATTTGTTTTCTGACATCGGCAAGCACAATATCTTCTAAAGGATGATCGTCCAAATAAATATGCCCGCTAGTAGGCCTGAAGAATCGAGGTAATAAATTGACTAAGGTCGACTTACCACCACCTGAAGGTCCAACGAAGGCGACGATTTCACCAGGCTTGATATTTAAATTAATGTTGCTGAGTGCATCTTTGCGACCTTGCTCTTGCTGATAAGAGAAACCAACATTCTCAAATCGAATTGCGCCTTTAGCCTTATCCAAAGATTGCATATTCAGGCGACGCTCTTCAGCCTCTTCAAATGGCTGATCCATTAGACCAAATATCATTTCAGCCGCAGTCAGTCCGCGCTGCAATGGCTGATTGATATCTGCCAAATGCTTTAAGGGGGAAATCACTAGCATCATTGCCGTAATAAAAGCAGCGAATCCACCAACGGTAGTACCTTCTGTGGCCGACTGCATCAAGGCAATCACCAATACGATTGATAAGGCCATTGATGCAATTAACTGGGTAATCGGTTGATTTAAACCCCCTGCGACTGCAGACTTCAGAGCAAATTGACGCAAACGCTCCGCCTTTTGCATAAAGCGATTCATCTCATACTCGTGAGCTCCATGTACCTTCACAATTTTGTAACCTGCAGCAGACTCTTCAACGATATACGCCAACTCACTGGTTAAATTTTGTTGTTCACGATTGAGTGATCTCAAACGTCGATTAATCTTGCTCATGATGAATGCAATCACAGGAAAGATGAATAGAACAACGAGAGTCAATTTCCAGTTTAAATAAATTAGGTAGCCCATTAAACCGACCACCGTTAATGAGTCACGCACGAGACTAATTAACATGCCACCCATAATTGACAGCACATTATTGACTTCAAACACCACAGCATTAATTAAGCTCGATGCAGAATTTTTCTGAAAGAATGTTGTGCTGGCATGAAGCAATGTCTGGAACATTTGCTCACGGAGTTTTAGGAGCACAGCATTGATCACGCGAGTCAACAAGTAGTTTGATAAGAATTGCGCCAAACTGCGCACCAAAGCCAAGCCAACCAAAAACACAGGCACTTGCCAAAGCTTGGTGTTGAGCTGTCCAGTGAAGCCACGGTCCAACAAGGGCTTCATCAGAGCGGGTATGGATGTCTCGGCAGCAGCGACCACTGCCATAGCCAATAGGGAGCCCACAATCAGCCCAATATGGGGTTTTAGATAGGTAATTAAGCGATTTAGTGCGGTACGGTCTTGAGCATTCATATAATGAATTATGCCCACCTTATCCGTCATACTCATCACCCGCAACGAAGAGGCCAATTTAGAGGACTGTCTAGCCTCTTTAGATGGAATTGCCGAGCAGATTGTGGTGGTCGACACCAATAGCACTGATCGCACCCTAGAAATTGCCCAAAAATATGGCGCAAGCATTGCCCAACCCCCGGATTGGCCAGGTTTTGGCCCCCAAAAGAACCGTGCCTTGGACCTTGCTACAGGCGACTGGGTGCTCTCTTTAGATGCGGATGAGCGCCTTACCCCTGCCCTGAGATCTGAAATTTTGACTGCCATCCACCACAGCGCCCATGTGGATTGCTTTGCCATCCCCAGACTGTCTTGGTATTGCGGTCGGTTCATTCGCCACTCCGGATGGTCGCCTGACTATGTTGACCGCTTATTTAAGCGAGGAAGCGCTCGCTTTTCAGACGATTTAGTACATGAGAGACTTATTCCGAATGGCCCAGTCGCCAAATTAGAAAACCCCATGCTGCATTACAGCTTTATGAATTACTCCCAAGTTTTACAAAAGCTGGATCGCTACTCGACCGCCTCTGCTGAACAAGCATTTGCCAAAGGCAAAACCAGCAACCCCTTAAAGGCGGTCTTGCATGGCGCCTGGGCTTTCATACGTACCTACTTCATTCGTGCCGGATTCTTGGACGGCAGTCAGGGATTTGCCTTGGCCATTTCAAATGGTCAAGGCACCTACTACCGCTATATCAAGCTTTGGCATCTGAATCAGGAAGCGCGTAAATGATTTCGATTTTGTTGGCCACTTACAACTGGCCACAAGCGCTAAAGCTCTGCCTTGAATCATTAGAGACTCAAACCGATCGGGATTTTGAAATCATCATTGCTGATGATGGCTCTACCAACAGCACCAAAGATCTTATCGATGCGTTTAAAGCGCAAACCTCTCTTCCAATCACCCATCTGTGGCAAGAGGACCGGGGTTTTCGTAAAACCAAAATTCTGAATCAAGCAATTGAGCATGCCAAAGGAGATTACTTAGTGTTCCTAGATGGGGACTGCATTGTTCAACCGGACTTCGTAGCGCAACATCGCGCCCTTTCGCAAACAGGGTTCTTAGTCACAGGCAGTCGCGTTTTATTGAACGAGCAATTAACGCAAGAGCTGACTGCATCTAGCAAAAGGGGCAAGTGGGACTACAGACTATTCAAGTCTAATCTCCTGAAATATCGGTTGACTGGTCAAATCAATAAATATTGGCCCCTCAAAATCAAGTTGGGGGATGGGTCTTGGCGTGTTTATAAAAAGTTTGTGTGGCGCCGTATTAAAGGGTGCAATATGGCTTGCTGGAAAGCCGATGCACAAGCGATCAATGGCTTTGATGAAACCATGACTGGTTGGGGTCATGAAGATGCCGATTTTGTTTTCCGTTTGCAGCATCATCACATCAAACGGAAGTCAGGTTCATGGGCAACGGAAGTACTGCATCTCTTCCATAAAATACATGATCAAAGCAATGCTGCCGAGAATGCCCGTCGTGTTCGTGAAAAAATTCTTGCTAAGGCTCTCTGAAAAAATCTGTGATGAAGTCCCTATCTAACTTCAAGCCCAAAAAAGTATTGTTCATTGCCACTCGGCAAATTGGCGATGTACTTGTCACCACTCCATTGATTAGTAAAGCACGAGAGCTTTGGCCTGATGCGGAATTTCATTTTCTGGGCTACAAGGGCAAGATGGATATGCTCAAGGGCAATCCGGATATTGCGCAAATCATTGGGACATCGGATCGTCCTGGTTTAGCGGAATATCTCTCATTATTTAATCGACTCTTTCAGCGCTATGACCTGGCATTTGTCACTCAACCTAGTGATCGAGCCTATTTATATGGTCTAGTTGCGGCATTTCGTAGGGTTGGTGTCCTTGGAGGGCATCCTCAAGGTAAGCAAAGCGCATCCGGAGATAAAACCCAGAAACAAAATACATGGAAGAAGTTTGTTTCCATGCACACGGTCGAAGTCGATTATTTCAATCAACACGTCATCACGGAAAAATTGCGTTTGCTTGAGGCATTCGTTCAGGATCCATCGGATTTATTTTCACAGCCCATCAATGTCACCCCGCCTGTTGGAGAAGCATTAACCCCTGTGATTGCCAGTCAACTTACACAATCCTATGTAGTATTGCATCCCGGCCCACTGACAGCCTACAAACGTTGGCCACTTGCACATTGGCAAGCGCTCATCACTTACTTAGTTCAGCGCGGGCTTCAAGTGGTTCTCAGTGCATCGCCCGCTAAACAAGATTTGCAACTCAACCAAGATATTCTGGCCTTATTGAGTGATGATGTTCGCGTTCAGGTAATTGATACCGCCGGAAAACTCTCGATTCCCCAAGCTGGCGCCCTCCTCAGAAATGCAGTGCTGTATATCGGGGTGGATACCTCCATTACTCATCTAGCTGCAGCTTGTAATATTCCAACGATTACCTTGTTTGGCGCTACGCCACCCACTAATTTTGGTCCATGGCCCAATGGCTTTATTGGCACACAACCCTATCAATTACGCGCTCGCACCCAAACGGTTGGCAATATTACGATCTTGCAAGGCCCTGGTGAATGCGCTCCTTGTCGTAAAGCAGGTTGTCTAGATCGCGCTGATAGCAATAGTGAATGTCTTGACCTGCTCGAACCTAGTCAAGTGATTGCTGAGGTGGAAAAAATCTTAGGCTAAAGTAGTTCGGTATCAGTGATACTGAACCTGAACAGGGTCTTTTTGTTTGACGCCTAATAATTGATTGAGGCTATGCAAGCAGGCATCATCAGGATAGATGCGCATCTCTTCCGGAAACTGTACCAAGCAAGCGCCTCCGCTAGTTGTCACCGCAGCAGTCAGCATCAAACCTTTGACGCCATCATTAGCATTAGGACTAACTGCTCCTGGAGCGCCTAATTTTGGATCGCGCGTACGGTTAGACATCAAGTATGGGCCAATTTGGTTGCGCAACATGCGTACATCGACCGCAGGATCCAGATTGACATGAACATTGCGCGCAAATCGCATCCGTGCGCCTGTGATATCCATGACTGCTTCAGAAACAATGCGCATACCACCTGAGAACTTATCGGGTGTGACGTTCACTTTGGCAATCAACAACTCATCTTCTTTAAGCCAAGAGCGGTTCGGCTCATACACTTCACTATACAAGGTGATCTCTAAGGCAGCCGTTCCATCATCAATGGTTGCGATCATCATGCGGCCACGCTGACCAGTTAACATGCGAGCGGAAGTAATAATGCCGGCAATCAATTGATCTTTACCTTCAGTAACTTTAGCCAATGACTGGCGAATGAAATGAGACGTCTCTTCACGATAGGCGTCAAACATATGGCCCGTGAGACATAAGCCTAAAGCGGTTTTTTCTTCCTGGAGTCGCTTCTTCTCAGACCAAATCGGCTCGCGCACCAACT